>DATCJY010000011.1:0-152875 GCA_036562565.1 Flavobacteriales bacterium
CAGCGCATGTTGATGGAAGAATACCTTACACTTGCACCCAAAAGTGTGCAGCTCATTCAGCTGTATTAATAGTTTAGTAGAAGATTCAGATGGAGAAATATATCTGGGTAATTGTATCTTTTTTAGCAGGAGCTTTCCTCCCCATTCAAGCAGGTATTAATGCCAAACTTGGCAAAGCCGCAAGCAGTCCGGCAGTTGCCTCATTGCTGTCATTCTTTGTCGGCCTCATGGCACTGATTGTATATGTACTGGTGACACAGCAGAACTATTCACTCAAGGGATTGAAAGAAGCACCTGCCTATACATGGACAGGGGGGCTTATCGGAGCATTTTATGTAACAATTATTATCCTAGCCTTTCCGAGAATAGGTCCGGGATTGACTTTTGGCCTTGTAATAGCAGGACAATTGTTGCTCTCCATAATCATGGAGCACTACCAACTGCTCGGAGCGCACCATCACCCCGTGAACATTGCTCGCGTAATAGGCATGTTGCTTATCGTAGCCGGTGTGGTATTGATTAAACGGAATTAAATTTCAACATTGAATTATTCCGGTTTATCGGAATTTAATTCCTTGCGGAAGCAGACACTCTTTTCATCTCCTTTGTATGGACCGTAATTGGGGATGATGGTGTAATTGCAATTTTTGTAAAGCGCAATTGCCTCAGGCTGCATCAATCCGGTTTCAAGAATGCAGGCACTATAATTCAGCTCCAAGGTCCAGCGCTCAAGTTCTTGCAACACCATCTGAGCAAGTCCTTTACCTCGGTAGGCGGGCAACACATACATGCGCTTTACCTCCATTGCTTCTGAGTCATAATGCTTGATGGCTCCACAACCTACAGGAATATTGTTGTAATCAATTACCACTGCATGCTTGATCCCATCGAGTTTATTGAATTGCATGTAGAATGCATTGGACTCACCATTGCGCACACTGAGCTCCTCATCCAACTCTGTTACAAGCAGACGAAAATGTTCATTGGTAGTATCGGTGCGATGAAGTCTTAGCATACACAAGTAAAGCTGCGAGCATTAATTTATTTTACACGGTTATTGAGGTCTTCCGCTCCTGTTTTGCGCTCTCTTGCCTTGATGTTTTGATTTCCGAAGTTGTAAGAGAAGTTGACACGCAGCTGACGGCTTTCCCAACCACCACGGTTTACAGCATAGAGTTGAGACATCTCAGATTCACTGGTCCATCGGTTGGTATAGAGCACATCACTGAGAGCTATGCGCAAAGATGCTCTGTCGTTCCAGAACATTTTCTTGGCACCAATGTCTAGGCTTCCCATAGGCTTGGTAACAAATGTCCCTCCCCACACCGATGGTCCTGAATACCATCCTGAAACTTCCACACTGAATTTTTTGGGCAAGGTGAATGAGCTTTGTCCGTAGAAACTATAACTCATCACGCGCACATCGATATCGTTGTAATCGGCCTTCACGCGTTTCGTTCCCGTATTGATGTTCACAAACAGGCTCCACCATTGTTTGATGGGGATAGGAGCGCTGAAGTTGATACCCATAACTTCTTCAAAACCGAGGTTGCGCTGCATGAGGTAGGAAGCAGAGTCGTTAGCAACATCCATCACGCTTGCAAATACATCTTTTGTAAGGCTGTAGTTAAGGGAAGTATTGAACCTGTATTTGTAAGTATGTGTCAACTCCACTACATGACCAAACTGCGGTTGAAGGAATGGGTTACCTTTCATATAGCTCAACTCATCGAGGCGGAACTCAAACGGGTTCAAATCCTGATAAGATGGACGGTCGATTCTGCGGCTAAAAGTGAGCGCCCATTGGTTCAACTCGTTTTGCATATAGGTGATGGCACCGCTAGGGAAAAGGTTAATGTAATCGCGCTTCACGTTACGGTCTTGCTCGTTGCTTAGCTTGGTATAACTCTCCAAACTTCCTGCACTCACGGTTTGCTCTGCACGCAACCCCACCTGCACGCCCAATTTGTTGAAGCGTCTGCTATAGTTTGCATATAAGGCGTTGATATTTTCTTTATAGGTAAAACTATTGCTGAGTAAAGTATCCAACACATCCACACCGGAAATGATGTTGTAACGGTCAAGCGTATTGGATGTTTCTACATAACTGGACTTGAATCCAATGCCCAACTTACCACCCCAAGCCTTTTGTTCATAATCACCTTTCACGCTCACAAAGTCGATATCATTAGGAGTGATGAAACGATAATCTCTATTGAGCTTGTTGGCATCGCTTCGGTAGGTATAAGCGTTGGGCTGATAAGTATTGGTACGAATGCGATACACTCCATAGTCGGCATCAAAGAGGAAGGTTTTGCCGGATGTATCACTGTATTGATAATTGAGATTACCTCTCACGTTGTTGCGTTGTGTGGAGGTTGCGGTCTTGGAGTTGAGCCATGACACAATCTCATTGGAGTTGCGGCCGAAAATCTCGGTGTTGCTGTCACCTTCCCAGTTGAGGTCGGAGTAGTTGCCGCTTACTACAATACCAATTGTGTTCCTGTCATTGATATAATGGTCTGCCCCCACTTTGTAGTTGTGGAAACCATTGTTACCAATGTGCTTTGACTCCTGGTTATAGCGGGTAGAGTCTTGGTATCTGTCAAGGTTTTGAAAGCTCCAGAATTTTTCTTGGTTCATGCTGTATGAACCGAACAGGTTCCATTTCATGGTGCGGTGGTTGATGTTGAAGCTGCCATTGTATTTCGAATAGCGCATCACACCATAACCTAACTGCACGCTGCCGTTGGTACCGAAGTTTTTGTTCTTTTTCAATTTGATGTTGATGATACCGGCTGAACCGGCTGCATCGTATTTGGCGCTGGGGTTTGTAATGATCTCGATGCTTTCGATATCGCTGCTTGGCACGCTCTTGAGGTAAGCCTTTAGGGCATCACCACTCAAAGGAGAGAGCTTGCCATCGATATAAACGACCACACCGCTTCGACCTTTTACACTGATGTTCTCGTTGTTATCGAGCATGATGCCCGGAGCCTTGCGCAAGACCTCCATTGCATTCAAGCCCATTGCATTCACGGTGCCCTCCACGTTGAAGATGGTCTTCTCCGCCTGCACTTCCACAAGCGGTTTTTTATAAACCACTTCCACTTCTGCCAGCTCATTACTCAAGGGTTTCATTTCAATGGTGGCCACCACGAACTCCTCTCCTTCTTTTATGCTGAAAGCAGTTGTGACCTGATCGGTGAAACCGATGAGATTGGCCCGGACGAAATATGAACCCGCAGCAACACCAACCATTTCGAACATTCCCTCTTTATCGGTGATTTCCGTTTTGACAATGCTGCTATCGGCTGCGGCAAGCAGCACCACATTGACAAACTCCTGCGGAACCTGTGCACGGTCCACGACTTTGCCCTTGATGGTGGTGGGGGTCTGTGCCCACGACATGCCGGTGACCCAAACTAGGATGAGGGAAATGAAGAATCTCATGGTGCGCTCTAAGTAGTTGAATAAATGTGCGCACAAAACTATAAGCGTGTATTAAGAGGAGAAGAGAAGGTTTTATAAACGGCAGGGATGTCACACAAAAGGACAAATAGCTATAGCGGTGACATCGCAATCGATATCATCAATTTGCACTCCATACGCATCAATGCCTTTAGTAACGTCCCTATAATTGTACGTCAACATTTGCCTAAGACAATCCAAAGGATGATAAATACCACCACGGTGCCAAGACAGCCCCCACCCAATTTTTTCGCGCCATAGCCGGCCAACAGTCCACGGAAAAGTTTATTCATGCGAACGAATGTATAGGCCATCAAAGGATTGAGTTTTATATCATTTCAATGTATGTGGCGGTATAAAAAAAGAGACGCACCAACAGTGCGCCTCTTATATCACTAACATTCTATCGAGATTACAATTTGATGATCCGTTTTCTTATCACCGCGCCATCTACTCCTTCGAACTCTAACACATAGGTACCCGATGCAAGATGTACCATGTTGTATTGGTTATCGCCATTGCCGGTCGGCACAGCTATTAGCATTCCCAATGCGTTGACTACTTTGGACAGCCGATAATCAGTGTTGGACCAATACACCACATCATTTGCAGGATTGGGATAGATACCAAGATTTACAATTGATAGCTCCACAACATTGGTTGGAATGACAATGGTGTTTAAAGCAGTGTTGGTGATAATCGCTTCGTTGTTATCAAACACAATCTCAGCTATGTTTTCAATCACAGTGCCTGGAGCAAGGTCGGGTTGCTGCTTGATTTTGAAACGCACAAAACCTTTTGACAGTTCTTCATCTTGTTCTGCACCGAGCAGCTGTATATCCTCAAACCGGAAAGTGGCTATGTTGTCCACCACTTGCAACACAAAGTCATGTGACCAGGCGATGGGTTGCAAGGATTGGATATCTAACAAATTAGTGATCTCATCGGTGATTACAACGGTTGTAGCCGGTGCATTACCGATGTTCTGAAAGTTGATGGTGTATTCCAAATCGGAGTTGGGATCAATGAATCCTTCATCACCAAAACCAGTGTGAGTGAGTTTATCATTGGGATCGTAGGCACAAATAATGACACTAGTAATTGAATCCGTATCCACCACATCACTCATTACTCCCGGAGAAATGTTATAATACACCGCTGCGAGGTGATGTGTCTCCTCACCGAACTCTTGTTCTCCTGGATTGATTAAATGGAGATGAACGTTGTATAGTTCATTATACCCCAAAGTTGGAACTTCGAAGGTGTAAACATTGCCGTCTGTTGCGAGAGGAGTAGATGAATAATTCACAACATACAATGAATCAATTGCCACTACCAGTGTTCCACCGGGATAATAGAAACTATGATTGAAAACCGACACCTGCACATTGGAAATACTGTTACACAACATGGTGATACCCGATATCGACACATCTACGTCAACCGCTTGATTGTTTGTCGGCTTTATACCGAAATACAAATATTGCGCATAGCCTGACCAACTGCTTTCATCCAAACTAATGGTTGCCGGAGTGGTCAATTGCCAGTTAGTAGATTCTATATTGACTGAGAAATCCGACACCTCAGTTGTAGTAAGAAAGCTACCATTCATAGACGTATAAAAGGTACCGGCATCGGTATCCACCGGGAACATCGGTACGGTGTTCTCACCTTCATCAAACAGTCCGTTATCATTCGCATCATGAAACACGGTAACATAAACTGCATTGGTAGGTAGCTGCACCAAGAGCGAATCGCTGAGTGCACATCCAAGAGATCCGGTTATATCGGCATTAAATGAAAACCATGTATCCTCAGTGATAGGCAATACGTGTGTATTGAGTAAATTGGGATTTGCTACAAGAGTATCAGGACTCCAATGATAGTGGATATTAATAGGATAAGGGCTTACACTTTGTATGTAGGCAGAAATGAGATTTGATCCTTCAGGCTCATATACAAAACCATCGCTAAGTGTAATTGTGAGTGGATTAGCAATTAGTATCAAATCAGCGCTTGTCGTAACTGAGCAACCGGCCGGATTGGTATAGGTATATTGAATAGTTCCTTCACTTGCATCACCCACATGCATCATGGCATGCATCATGGACTCATTAGAAATTTCAAAATCATCCGATGACCAAGAGAACTGATTGAATTCCGAGTTGGTATAATCATAAGAATTCATTTCGCTTGTACCGGCATTGAAAGAAAGACCACTATAGAAGACGTACCCATTGTCCATGCCTAAATAATCTGTTATTGTAATGGTCCATGTTCCATTTATGGGGCAACCAATGAAGTTACAAAAGCTTTGTGCAGGCAAATAATCACCGGCAGGAATGGTCATTACAGTATTCGCCAGCTGGTTCATTTGGTATGGCGCATCCATTGTCCAGTAATAATCGTAGCCCACGCCCGGTTCTAGCATGAAAGGCGGGATATCATCTATTGGCTCTCCCAAATAAGTTGACGCAAGTCCATTGGGATACTGTAAAAGACTAACTGATGTACCATTGGGACAAGTAATGCGTATCCCCAAATCACCACCATAGGAGTGCTCTATATTGAGCAATACATATTCTAGGTCATTACAATCGGTAATATACTCTTGGGTAATTCCTGCAATCTCTATGTCAATCTCGTAAGAAAATCCTGCTCCATCAGGCAAGAAAGCTCCCGGACCGGGATAAGCCGTGGATGGATCAACCGTGGTAACAAGTCCGCTAACATTCATATCAACGAGTCCATCATCATCCACACAGGCGACATACACATCTTCTAGCCATGGGTTGGGATAACTTAGAAATGCAACGGGCATATCAAGGTCAATGTCCACATGGCAACCTTCTGATGATAAAACGCGAGCAGATACTTGTACCAGACACGACCAGCTATACGACAACGTGAATGAACCGCTAACCATCGTCTGCTCCAACAGACCATTGACGTACCACTCGACATTCTGAACAGTTCCGGGAATGACAACATCCTCACAATTGAATACAATGGCACTGCCTACGCATTGCTGATAGTAACCATCATGGGTGGAGGAAAAGCCTGTTGCTACAATTGTTCCGCTGCCTTCTTCACAAGGAGTCTGAGAAAAAGAAGTTGCAAATGCAAGGAGGAATATGAAAAGAGAAAGTGATGATTTCATCGTTTAGATTGGATTAAGGAATATAAGCATGGATTACTGCAATTAAAGCAATGACATGATTATCAAAGGCATGGTTGCCTTCCGGGACAAAATCACACAATGGCGTGAGGTTTTGGAAACGTCACCACCAGTAAAAAAACAAACAAATGATTTGAAGGGATGCATTAACCCGAGACTCTACAGAATCTCCCGTCAACCACTAACACCAACCCAATAACATTAGCCAACCAACAACCCCGCCATTTCCACCTGCATCTTCTTTGCTTCTTTGTAAGCTGCCTCGGCAAAGTCTTTACCGTTGGATGCATAGAGGATGCTGCGCGATGCGTTCACCAGCAGCCCGCAGTCTTTTGTCATGCCGTATTTGGCCACCTCAGCTAGACTGCCACCTTGAGCGCCCACACCGGGCACTAGCAAGAAGTGGTTAGGAACAATTTTGCGCACATCGGCAAGCATTTCCGGGCGTGTAGCCCCTACAACGTACATCGTGTTCTCATCGGTACCCCACTGCGATGATGTGCGCAACACCCGTTCAAACATGCGCTCATTGCCCGATGGTTGCAGTTCAAAGTCATCGGCACCGGGATTGCTCGTGAGGGCCAACACTATGGCCCATTTGCCTGCTGTTTGTAGGAAAGGCTTTACGGAGTCACTGCCCATATAAGGCGCCACAGTGACGCTGTCAAAGTTGTAAGTTTCAAAGAAAGTTTTGGCATAATAGCCCGATGTATTGCCAATGTCGCCACGCTTGGCATCGGCAATGGTGAAGTGATTGTGGCCGATATAGTCCACGGTCTTCTCTAGGATATCCCACCCCTCCTTACCAAGGCATTCATAGAAAGCGATATTGGGCTTGTAGGCCACACACACATCGCGCGTAGCATCGATGATGGCCTTGTTGAAGTCCAGCAAGCTCACTCCTGCCGGAATCTTAGTAGGGTCGCTGTCAAGTCCCACGCAGAGAAAAGATTTGCGCTCGTTGATATGAGAAATGAGGGTCTTTCTATCCATGGCGCAAATATTGGGCGGCTGTGTGGTTTGTCAACGATATTGTGCCTACGAACTTTTTTCGGAGCATGTGCATTGAGCCCTTAGCCCTTAGCACCTAATGCATTGTAGAATGTACAACCCTGACGAAAATCAGCTTTTTCGCTCGTTCTCTTGAGCAATAGCCAAAGGCCGTCAGCCAACGGCTAAAGGTTAAGAGCCAATGATTAAAGACCAAAAGCCAAAGGCTTATAAATCCCAAAACGCGGCACCCAATACCTCGAATTCGTATTATTTTCGCGACCCGATAATTACAAAAACTCAATTTTGATGAAAATACTCGTTTGCATCAGCAAAGCACCGGATACAACATCCAAGATAGCTTTTACTGATAACAATACCAAGTTTGACGAGAACGGTGTTCAGTTCATCGTCAATCCTTATGATGAATGGTACGCACTGGTGCGTGCCCTTGAGTTGAAAGAAGCGCAAGGCGGCAGCGTTACGATTCTTTCAGTAGGTGGAGCAGATTACGAACCGGTTATCCGCAAGGCTTTGGCCATTGGTGCAGACGATGCGGTGCGCATCGATGCTGCGGAAAGCGATTCGCTCTACGTAGCAAAGCAAATAGCGAACTACGCGAAAGACAAAGGATTTGACCTTATCTTCTGCGGTAAAGAAACCATCAACTTCAACGGTTCTGTTGTTCCGGGTATGGTTGCAGAATTGTTGGATCTTCCTTATGTAGCACTAGCTACCAAGTTGGAGCTCTCCGGCAATACCGCTACCGTAACACGTGAGATTCCCGGTGGTGAAGAGATATTGGAAGTAAATACACCGTTTGTTTTGAGTGCTGCAAAAGGCATGGCTGAGCAACGCATTCCAAACATGCGCGGAATCATGGCGGCACGCACCAAGCCATTGGCTGTAGAAGCCGCTGCCAGCGCATCAGCATCTACAGAGGTAAAAGGCTATAGCCTACCACCTGCTAAGAGCGGTTGCAAATATATCGACCCTGAAAACGCAGGCGACCTCATCCGTTTGCTTCACGAAGAGGCGAAGGTTATCTAATCCAACTTCATCACAAATCATTTAAAAAGAAAACACAATGTCAGTTCTTATATACGCAGACAATCACGGAGGGAAATTTCCGAAGAGCGCACTGGAAGCCGTTAGCTATGGTGCCGATATCGCTGCACAACTAGGTACAGATGCCGTTGCTATTACCTGTGGTAAAGTGGACGGTGATGGTGGTCTTGGTGCTGCCGGGGCATCTAAAGTGCTCTTGGCCGATGCCAACACCTCCGACTCTCAACAAATGACCCGCCTCATCGTGGCCGCTGCCAATCAGGTAGGCGCTACAGTAGTGGTGTTCTCACACGACATCGCAGGTAAATTGGTAGCGCCACGCGTGGCTGCACGCCTTGATGCCGGCTTGGTGCCAGGGGCTACATCATTACCTACTGCTGACTGGGTAGTGAAGAAAAACGTTTTCAGCGGAAAAGCCATTGCCGACATAGCTATCACCACGGAGAAAAAAGTACTTACCCTTCTTCCTAACTCCTATAGCGTGAAGAATGGCGGAGCTGCAGCTGCGGTAGAAAGCTTCTCTGCAGACCTTGGTGCAGCAGGCATCAAAGTGAAAGAGACCATTCAAGAAGCAAAAGATGGTGCAATTCCATTGCCTGAGGCAGAATTGGTAGTGAGTGCCGGCCGCGGTATGAAAGGACCTGAGAACTGGGGCCCAATTGAAGAGCTCGCAAAAATTCTTGGTGCTGCCACAGCGTGCTCTCGTCCGGTATCCGATATCGGATGGCGTCCTCACCACGAGCACGTAGGCCAAACCGGTATCACCATCCGTCCTAACTTGTATATCGCAGTGGGTATCAGCGGTGCAATCCAGCACCTTGCCGGTGTTAACGGTTCAAAAGTGATTGTTGTGATCAACAAAGACCCGGAAGCACCATTCTTCAAAGCCGCTGACTATGGTATCGTAGGAGATGCCTTTGAGGTTTTGCCGAAAATCATTGAAGCTGCCAAGCAATTCAAGGCTGGCAACTAATAGAGCATATTTTCAGAGGGAAAAAGGTCTTCTTCAACCGAATGAAAGACCTTTTCCCTCTCTTTTTTAGTGTACACGTATGAGTTATATTCGTGTCACCTTATTTCTTTAGAAGCGTATAAAAAACGCATCGTTTATCGTTTAGGAAGTCAAGTCAAGAGCTTCGCTACACTATGAGCAATAGAAAAATAGAATTACAGATATCCGGAATTGCCCCCAGCGGCAGTACCAGCGGAGCTTATGCCATGATTCTTGCCGAGACAGAGGGTATTCGCAAACTGCCCATCGTCATAGGATCTCCGGAGGCACAAGCCATCGCAATCGAATTGGAGAAAATGACTCCAAGCCGCCCATTGACACACGACCTATTTCGCAGCATGGCTCATGCCTTTGCGATTGATATAGAAGAAATACTCATCTACAACTTGGTAGAAGGCATCTTCTTCTCCAAACTCATTGCCACCATGGATGGCCGTAGAGCGGAGATTGATGCACGTACCAGTGATGCAGTGGCAATAGCAGTGCGTTTCAACTGTCCGATTTATTGTTATGAATTCATCTTGGAAACAGCCGGTGTCAACACCGAGGATACCGAAACCGGCACTTCAATGGATGATGATGATAACGACATTGAATTGCAACGCCTCATGCACCAAATGAACGATGACGACACCTCATCATTGAGTATCGAAGAGCTACAACGCCAACTGGAGCAAGCCATCAACCAAGAGGATTATGAAACGGCCTCCAAGTTGCGCGATGAAATCAACAGACGAAAGGGGCAGTAATCCCATCTGCAAAGTCCCATTGTTTATGGACTACAGCACTTGCTGTGGCAATAAACAATCGGGACTTTTAATTTTTAAAAACCCATACTTTTATCACTCAACAACTGAACGCATATGTTAGATCAATTAGAAGAAACCGTTGAATGGTTGCGCGCCAAGGGCGTCACAGAACCGGAAGTAGGCATCGTGCTAGGCTCCGGGCTAGGTGGACTTGTGGACAACATTGAAGTAGAAAAGTCATACAGTTATAATGTGATACCCCACTTCCCGCGAGCTACCGTACAATTCCATTTCGGGAAATTGATCTATGGCATGTTGGAAGGCAAAAAAGTATTGGCCTTCCAAGGGCGTTTTCACTACTACGAAGGCCACTCCATGGAAAACGTGGTGATGCCCCTGCGCGTGATGAAAATGTTGGGAGTGAAATATGCCCTGCTCAGCAATGCTGCTGGCGCCCTTAACCTCAACTACAAAAAAGGAGACCTGGTTGTAATTGATGATCATATCAACCTGATGCCGGAGAACCCACTGCGGGGTGAGAACTACGATGATTTCGGACCGCGTTTTCCGGATATGTCGCGCCCTTATTCTCCGAAACTTAACGGCCTGCTCAAGGAGATTGCTTCTGAAAAAGGCATTACGCTTCACGAAGGTATTTATGTAGCCGTGCAGGGCCCTAACCTCGAAACCCGTGCTGAATACCGCATGCTCAAAATGCTCGGAGCCGACTTGGTGGGAATGAGTACCGTGCCGGAAGTGATTGCCTGCAACCACATGCAACTGCCTTGCTGCTGCATCTCCGCAGTAACCGACACCTGCGACCCTGATAACTTGCAACCAGTAACCGTAGAAGAAATCGTAGCAACCGCCCAGAAAGCCGAGGTTGTACTTTCAGGTTTGTACCGCGAACTCATCAAGCGACTCTAAGAAGAAACTTGTCATATGTTGAGTGGTTGGGGAAAGGACGGCCGTTACCTTCGTCTGACCTTAACACACTCAACACATGAAAGCGCTTAAAATCATCCTATGGGTGTTGGGCATTCTATTGCTCATATACCTCATCCTCTGTTTTGCAGGTCCAAAAAAATTCGAAGCTTCAGCCACTACCATCATCAACGCACCTGCATCGTCCGTCTTTGAAGAAATCACCAATTTTGAGCATCACCGCAAGTGGAGTCCATGGCACCAAATGGATCCCAATTTGACCAGTGCCTATACAGGTACACCGGGGAGCGTGGGGCACATGGAAACATGGACCAGCACGAAAATGGGCAACGGCAGTCAGGAGTTTGTAGAAATCCGCACCAATGAATATGCCAAGACAGCACTACGCTTCCAAGATTTTGACAACGAACCCAGCTGGGTGTACTTCCATCTGAAACCGGTTGAGAACGGCACAGAAGTAACCTGGTCCATCGATGGTGGTGACTTTCCATTCCTTATGCGCGGCATGAGTTTTATGATGCCCATGCAGGAAACCTTTGAGCAAGGCATCAGTCAACTCAAGACCTTGGTAGAAAGCAAACCAAGGACAGAAGAAAATGCCGTGTATGAAATCATTGACCTTCCGGCACAATGGTATGTAGGTAAAAGATTCGACAAACTGGCAGTAGCCGATATCACAGCTCAACTTTATGAGGACACCTATGGCGCACTCAGCAAAGCGATAGGTGGAATAGACAAGATGAGCGGAATGCCATTTGCCATAGCACATAATTACAATGGTGAAGATTCGGTAATGGATCTTGAGCTGGCCTTGCCCGTGGCTTCTGAAATGAAAGTTCCCGCTGGCATCAACTGCAGCCAAGTTCCTGCCGGTCGTGCTGCCAAGTATGTATATTACGGTGCGTATGAAAATATCGGAACGGCTTGGGGCAAATTCATTTCTGCTATCGAAAAAGATGGTCTTACATCTCGTTGGTCAGGTTATGAGGTATATGCCAATGACCCCACCACGGTGAGTTCTCCATCGGAGATTGAAACTTGGCTCATACAACCCATTCAATAAATCCAAATACAGGTTCGCCCGGCTGGTAGAGAGAGCCGGATGAATGGAAGCCCGATGCTACACATGCATCGGGTTTTTCTTTTTCTGAACCACTCACAGGCGTTGACTACAGCGGCACTGACGTTATTTTTACCGCGAAGATTATGCGTACATCCTCTCCTGCGGAACATGATGATTATATGCAGCGATGCATACAGCTTGCCCGGGGCGGCCTAGGGCTCACTGCTCCCAATCCGTTGGTAGGTTGTGTGCTAGTTGCTG
Source organism: Flavobacteriales bacterium (assembly GCA_036562565.1). Classification (GTDB taxonomy): domain Bacteria; phylum Bacteroidota; class Bacteroidia; order Flavobacteriales_D; family Sanyastnellaceae; genus DATCJY01. The sequence goes on from DATCJY010000011.1 coordinate 12,738, forward strand.
ATGGCAAAATCATTGGCGAAGGATATCACCAGCATTATGGCGAAGCACACGCAGAGGTGAATGCCATTCATCATGTAAAGGACAAGTCCTTGCTTAAAGATGCCACCCTCTATGTGAACCTCGAGCCATGTGCGCATCATGGCAAAACCCCTCCATGCAGTGATTTCATCATTTCACAAGGCATTCCACGTGTCGTAATTGGAAGTCGCGACCCGCACTCCCTTGTTGCCGGCAAAGGCATTGACAAACTCATACGTGCAGGAATTGAAGTCACCGTAGGAGTCTTGGAAAAAGAATGCTACGAACTCAACAAACGTTTCTTCACGTATCATGAGAAGCAACGCCCTTACATCATTTTGAAATGGGCGCAAACCCAAGATGGTTTCATTGATAAAGTGAGGAACGAAGAAAATGTGGGCATTAATTGGATAACCGGTCCAGACACTCAGCGCCTGGTACATCTTTGGCGCTCGCAAGAAGATGCCATACTCGTAGGTGCCAATACCGTAAGAAATGACAATCCATCGCTCACGGTTCGCGAAGTAAAAGGCAAACAACCTTGGCGATTGGTGATTGATAAGCAACTAGCGCTTGGCCACGAGCTCAATGTATTCAATAGCCATGCTCGCACCACTGTATTCAATGCTCTCAAAACACACCAAGTGAATGAGCATTTAGACCTTGTCCAACTCAACTTTGATGGAACGGAATTACGACAGCTCTTGCAATACCTCTATGAACATGAAGTGCAATCCATCATCATAGAGGGTGGAGCATATACCTTGCAACAACTCATTGCGCAAGGACTTTGGGATGAAGCAAGAGTACTTACCGGAAAAGTAAAATTCGAAAACGGATTAGCCGCACCACTACTCCATCTAGCTCCCGATGCGCAATTCTTCCTTGGAGATGACACCTTGCATATCTATCATCACCATCGCGGTTAATCAATTATATAACTCCAAACGTTTATGCTCTTTCTCCTGCTCACCATTGTCTTCACCACAGCCATCTATGTTGTGTTCAAAATGTTTGAGCAAAAGGGTGTACAACTCTTCCCTGCGATTGTGGTGAATTATATCACGGCAATATCCCTTGGTATCCTCTTCATCCCCAACCGCACATTGGCATGGCAAGGAGCCCGTGAAATGCCCCTGTGGTTTATAGGCGCATTGTGCCTGGGGGTGTTTTTCATCAGTGTGTTTTATCTCACAGGCACGGCAGCACAGCGCATCGGCATGTCAGTCACGACCATCGCCTCCAAGATGTCACTTGTGATTGCGATGGCATTGTTCATCGAATTGAGCCCGAATGAACATCTCACGCTGGGCAAAAGTTTGGCGATGCTGCTTGCCGTGGCAGGAGTTGTATGCTCCTCCCTGAAAGAAAACCATGTGAAATTTCATTGGACCCAATTGGGTTGGCCGCTACTGGTTTTGGTAGGCAGCACTATTGTTGATTTTGGCGTTGCATATTTCTCAGGGGGTCCTTCCAATCCAAGCGAAACAGCTTTGTACTCCTGTACCAGCTTCGCTACAGCTGCCACATGCGGAGTACTCACACTCACCGTTTTATCGATAGCAGGAAAAATCAAAATACGCCCCAGAGATGTAGCAGGAGGATTGATTTTGGGAGTGGTAAATTACTCCTCCATCTATACCATGGTACTTGCATTTAAAAGCCAATGGATGACGGAAGCAGTCATGTTGCCCATCATCAATCTTGGTGTGGTGATCTTGGGAAGCATTGTTGCAGTTGTGGCATTTAAAGAACATCTCAGCAAATTGAATGTAGCAGGTCTCTTACTTGCCATTGCGGCCATCTGTTGCTTGCTGCTTAGTTCATAGACAATCCATTTATACCAAAATAAAAAAGCCCATAACGATGAGTCATGGGCTTTTTCGATTTTCCTAAACAATTATCAGAAAGAATATGCAGCTCCTAACAAAGCAACGAATTGCTGTGTAGGATATGCAGAATAGCGCTGATATTTCAAAGCCAAGGTATTGTTGAATTGTACCCAAGCAGACAAGCGTTTGTTGTAACGGTATTCCACTTTGAAGTTTGCATCAAGGAACCCTTTGAGCTTGTAATGGTAAGTACCATCGTCAGCAATCTTGACGTCTTTCACTGGAATGGTACTCTTAGCCCAACGTGATCCGATGTAGAACAAATCGGTACCAAGGATGAACTTGTTGCGGATATTGTATTGACCATTTGCCAAGAATTTCAAAGCAGGCTGATGCCAAGCGTGGTCTTCTCTGCCGGTGGTGTAGTTGAAGTAGTCTCCGCGGATGTTCGCCTTCCATTTTTGACCGTTGAACAAGGCCAATTCACCGTGGATGTTGAGCGCACTCAAATCATCATACATAACCGTGAACACATTGCCATGCGTGTAGTAATTGTTCTGAGGTGATTTGATAGAGTCATTGATGAAGTAATGGAAATTGCCCCACTCATAGTAGTTCACACCTACACTATATGAAACTGTGTGGGAAATAGATCCACCGATACCACCATAGAAATCCAGCTTGTTATTTAAGTTTTTCAAATCAGGGAAAGTCTGAATAAACGGATTCTCGCGATACAAGCTCAAATAGGTTGTGGGCTCGGTACTACCTCTAACGCCCACATAAGGAACCACCACCCCATCAAACAAGTTATAGCTTGCTTCGGCCAATGGGTAGAAGTGTCCGGGATTTGCCCCACGTCCTTCGATATAGATACCCGCACCTACCTTTGCTCTCAAGCCTTTCCAAGTAGTAGAAGCTGTCGGAACAACTTTCAGAATCATATTGTCCCAGTTACGGTCTTTGAATGTAGCATCATCCATACGACCGTTGCCAAGCATATCAGGTCCAAAAAAATTGAAGCTATTGTAGTTGAAACCTAAATCCACACTATAAAGCGTATTTTCCTTCAACGTGCGACCATGCAAGAGCAAATCGAAGTTGGTTTCTTTGTTGTCATAGATATCGGTTGAACCACGGATGCCCATCTTACCTTCAAAATTGAACTCCCCGGTATCCCGTTGGTAAGTGAGATAAGAAATACTACCTCCGAAGGTGTTCATGCGTTGTTTGAAGTCCATGCTATCGAGTCGAGGGCCTTCGTAATTGTTTTTCAAATCAAGTCCATACCAGTGATTCACATTGCGCTCCCAGTTCACCGCCCCAAGCAGTTGCGTACGTTTCATGAACCATTTGCCCCAAACCTCTGCACGGTTATCACTGTACCTATCGGGAATACTGTCTTTGTCATCCAACACCACACCATCACCGCGAAGCAATTGATAATGTACACCATAAGAACCTTTCTTGCTACGTCCATCGGTGTAGTAGAAATCAATCGGTAAAGTGTTGTAGGTACCATAACCGGCTTTGATATAGCCACGGTAGAGATAGCCGAGCTTTTCATCGACATTAATCTTAGCGGCCGGGATGGGCTTGGGCTCTATTGTCACCGTTTTTGGCGTGGGGATGGTAGTGTATTGGATAGTGGTCATTTTCATCACACTATCCTTGGTTTGAGGCACTACAGAAATCTTGTTTGCATCGCGCAAGTACAATCTGCGGTTACCTTCCAATTCTGCATCATAATTGATTTCCTTTTCAACTTGTGCAGATGCAGTCAAAGCACACAACACAGTAGCCATGATTGCAAATATGTTTTTCATGTTCGTCTTCATTTGTACTGTGTTGTATTAGTTATTATTCGGTATGAGGTCAATTTCAATATCATTGTTTGAACCACCGTTGTCTGGATTTTCCAATGCGTTGAGTTGAGCTTCACGTTTAGCATTCTCTTCCAACACCCAATGCTCGGTAACATTCTCTTTAATGGCATCAATGGTTTCTCGGGCTTGATAATAATCCTGCATTCCGATATAGATGTCAACAAGTAGGATGAAGCCTTTGAATTTCCACTCATCATAGGCGGAGAATTTCTCAATCAAGGAGAACACTTCACTCTCCGCTTTACTGTATTCGGCTTTTTTGTATTGGCAGTATGCAATGCTGTATTTGGATTCAGCAGCCATTGAGCCTCCCTTCTTGATTACTTGAGCGAAATCGGACATGGCGGCATCATAGCTACCGTTTTGCATCATGATTCGTCCGCGCCACAAGTAAGCAGTCGTTCTGATTTCATCCGGAGTGCTTGCATTGCTCAAAACAACATCTGCATAAGACTTCGCCTCTGTGAAATTGTTGAGCAAGTAATTACACCGCATCAAACCGATTTGCGCCTCAAGTAAGTTGTTCTTCAACAAAGCCACTTGCTCAAGTTGCCTATAATGTGAAAGTGCTTGTTCGTAGTTCTTGTTGTTGTAGTTAATGGTTGCCGCCACCACAAGGCATTCCTCAAGGTAGTTGCTGGAGCCTTTGGAGATAACGAAGTTGTAGCTCTCCAAAGCTTTGTTCATATTACCCAAGTCGTAATAACAATTAGCCAAATAATAGTGCGCATCCAAACCATAATAAGCAGGTTCAAATCGGTTGAGGTAGTCGGTCAACTTTGGAATCGCTTGATTGCAATCGCCATCCTGAGCATAGATAACAGCTTTGGAGAATACCTCCTCTTCCACTTCGTTTTTTGTTGCCCCACCGATGGTCATGGCATCGTACTGGAATGCAGGGTCGGCAATAAGCACGCTGCGAATTATCAGGTAAGCTTCCTTCAACACTTGGTCATTCGGATACTTGGTCTTGAGTTGTACCCAAGTTTCCTTCACTTTGTCTTCATTGCCTTCTTTCAAGTAAACCAAGCACATATCGCGCATCGAAAACTTGGCATACTGGGAGTTCGGATGCTGCGCCATGATATCGTTGTAATAGGTTTTGGCCTCTCCGATGCGGTTCTCTGAAAGATAGGTCTTCGCAATTTCGTATTTGGCCTCCACAATAAACTTCGAATTTGGGAACTCCGTGAGCAAGCTCTTGAGTACAGAAATCTTCTGATCGTTCTGAGTATTGTAGCCATAGCTCATACCCTTTTGGAACAAGGCATATTCTCTGTCACCCTGAGTATTGGAAGTGACTTTGTCATAATAGGCAATCGCCTGTGCATAGTTTTTAGCCACCAAGAAACAGTCACCAATACGCAAGTAAGAGTCGTTCACTTTGGATGTCTCCTTGCTGTGTGAGCCATCCACATATTTTCTGAAAGATGTGTTCGCCTTGTTATAAAAACTCAAAGCAGTCTCGGTGTTCTGCTCGTTGTTACCCATTTTGAAATAGGCATATCCTTGACCATAGTTGGCCAATCCATAGAACTCACTGGCATAAGCACCTGCAGAAGCCATAAAGTCGTTGTAGCGCTGAACGGCCGTGCTGTATTCCTTTTGGCGAAATTTCAATTCCGCTTTCCAGAAACGTGCGTCAGCAGAGAGAGTAGGGTTCACATCATAGGTAAATACCTTATCAAAGAATGAATCGGCATGGGTATAATTCTCTGACTGGAACAATTCAACTCCGCGGTTATAAGCTACCACCTGATAAGCTTCTTTCACTCGCGCATCCTTGTTTTGGATTTTATCCAATGAGTTCAACGCTTTCTCATAGTTGCGTGTTTTCATGTACACGTTGAGCAAGAACTCATACGCCTCATCTCTTCGTGGACTATTCGGATATTTATTGAGATAATCTTCAAAAGCTGAGATCGCCTCGTGGAAAGGATTGTAAGACAACTCAAAAGCGAGCTTCGCATAATTGAACAATGCATCTTCTTGGATATCATGATTGAATTCCATGCGTGATGCTTGATCAAATGCATTGCGTGCATATTCCTTTTGCCCAAGCTTCAGATAACATTCTCCCATGTTATAAGAAGCGAGTTGATGCAATTCATCATTGGCTTTATTACAATTTGCATAAGCATCAATCGCTCGTTGCCATTGACCTGTGCGGTGATATGCATAACCCAATTGATAAAAATCTTCACGGGTGATATCGCCTTTTGGAGTAGCGCTATGATATTGTTCCAAGTAAGGAATTGCTTCTGCATACATTCCTTTGATGCAATAGGAGTCACCAATCAAACGCGCAATCTCAGGGACACGTTTGGTGGAGTTTGCCTCGGCTTGTTGCAATGCTTGAGGGCCATAAGCGATTACTTCATCATACTTCTGTTGCTTGTAATAAATCTGTGTGATATAGTAAGGAGTCAGAGGTTTGAAAATCGGATCGTTGTCCAACATTAGAAATCCTTCCAAGGCTGTTTGATAATCACCTTGCTCATAAGCAATGTGGCTGTAATAGTAAGTAGCCGGTTGCTTGAAATCGCTTTCCGCTTGTTTGGCTTCGAACAAGTCTGTGCGGGCTTTTATCAAATCTCCGGTTTCAAAACGGGCGTGCCCTCGCTTATAGTAGAACTCGATGCGCTTGTCCTTGCTCAGGTTGCGCTCTTCCACAAACTCAAACCACTCCAGAGCTTTCTTGTATTGTCTGTTCCTGTAACTGAAGTTGGCGAGTTCAAAATACACGTGTTGTTTCCAAGGAGAATCAGGATGCTCCAACACAAATTTTTCCAATTGATACTCTGCATCCTTGTGCAAGAGATAGAGCGCACAAATGCCACTGTAGTATTCAGCATTTATGCGCAAAGCGTGATGAGGGTTCTTCTCCTCTGAAATGTATTGCTCAAATTTCTCTTTAGCACCTACATATTTTTCATGGTCGAAGAGCTCCAACGCTTCTCTGTAGAGACGTGTATTGTCGTATAGTGCTATAGGCTCCTGAGCCCAAATTACCTGGCTCAATATGACCAGTAGCACACCTATGGATAGTTTTTTCATGCCTTTCATGAACGGATTTTACCGCGTATGAAAGTAGAGATTCGCCATTCCCAGCTCTTATATGATTTCGAAACTTGCGAACGATGGAATGTGAAATCTAGTATAAAATTCCGGGCGAATTTTTGCCTATAGTCAAGTCTTCAGGCTCCCCATTCGCATTAGCGCAACAAGGTTACAAATCCCTCAAAAGTCAATTTATCAGTCGATTGTCCACGCACAATGAGACGGTAGTTATATACTTCATCCTTAGCGTAGTAATCTCCTCCATTCACATTTCCTGTCCACACTTCATGACGATTGCTGGAGCGGAAAATCTCCATCCCCCAACGATCCCAAATCACCAGTTCATATTCCGTAACCTCATCACCTGTTATCACTGGGAAGAAGACATCATTGATGCCGTCATTGTTAGGTGAGAAAGCATTTGGAATGTAAACTAGCAAACCCGGCTTGAAGTAAACGTATTTGGTAATGCTGTCACGGCAACCATATTGATTGATGACCAACTGCTCAATCGAATAATTTCCGTTTTCCATAAAGCGGTGACTGAAGCTCGGTTGATTGAATTGAAAACCATCACTTATTGTATAGAACCAATTTTCGGCAGCGGATGACAAATCAGTCACCATCAAGTCCGGTCTGTCGTAACTAAGAGTATCAGGAACGAAATCGAAATCAGCCAACGGCAACGGGCGCACATGGAACACGTTGTTCTCCGAGATGGTTGCGCTACAGCCTGCATCAGTGGTGGCTGTCAGCGTGAGGTGTACCAATCCTTGTGGAGTTGCATGGAACCAACCTGTATGACCTGTGTGTTGCTGACCATTGCTCCATTGCCAAGAATGTTGTGTGACAACATATGGAGCATCCACTGTGGATGTACCGATAAACTGCTCCTCATCACCAAGACACAAGTCATAGCGCTGCGTCAAGAATGATGGAGCAGGCAATGGATGCACGCGCAAAGTGTCGCTAACCACATTCTCACAACCAAATGTATTCACCAAGCGAACAGCGACATCATAAGTTCCCGGTGCAGCAAAGAGGTGCTGAAGCGTTGTTCCCGTTCCACTTGACTGACCATTGATGAACCACTCCGATTGAGCAAATTCTCCAGTGCTGGTGTCATAGTGAACCAATAACGTTGCCGGTGTTTCAAAGCAATGGTCATCAGCTTGCAAAACCGCATTCGGACTGGGAAGAATATCCAATGTTTCCGTGATGGCAGCTGTACAACCTTGATCCGTGGTAACCGAAAGTCCGATGGCGTATGTACCGAGTGCACTGAAGACATGCGTTGCAGATGCTCCATTTCCAATTGAACCGTTGTTAACGGTCCAAGCGTGAGAAACAATGCTGCCGCTTGCTACAGAAGATGCGTCATTAAATAAAACAGTATCATTTAGGCAAGCACTTGTCCATGACATGGATGGCACCGGTAAAGGATGAACTGTCAGCACACCATCTTCCGTTGCCTCACAACCTATTGCACTCGTAATAGTGACAGAATATGGATAATCGCCTGCTTCGGAATAGCTGATACTTGTCGGTATCCACGCGTTGCTCATGGGTAATTGGTCAAATGTCCATGAAGCAGTTGTTGTGCTACCGTTCGCTGACGAGTTATTGATAATCACCGTGGCAACACCGGCACACACTGGCAGAACAATGACATCCACCACAGGCAACGGGTGCACGACTATCTGATGATTCAAAGAACTTTCACATCCATCCGCATTGGTGAATTCATAATTCAATGGAATTGTAATAGGTTGTTGAGCATCCCAGTTTTGGATTAATTCAGCATCGAATGGCATAGCACTATCCCAAATACCGGCAACATATTGAGCAGTCCATGTGCCACCGGCTACATTTACCAAATAGCTCAAATCAACAGGAGCGCTATTGACACAAATGGGCGCTGCATTGCCGGTAATCATGAGTGCGGTCGTGTCCTTGACCATCACCTGCAACGCTTCCTGATTGGAGCACCCGTTATCATCCGTAAAGTGATAAGTCAACGCAGACACTGCTGGCAGCGTGTAGGTATTCAAAGCGTTAATCACACCATCAGCATTATACCAAGTGCCACCTGAAGGGATTGCCTCAGGCAATTCAATCACACCATCATTTTTACAGAACGGGCCATAATCCGGTAAGTTGATGATTGGTAAATCATGCACCGTTACATTTTCTAGGTGCACACCTTGACAACCGATGGCACTTGTAACTCTGAGCATAATCGTGTAATTCCCTGACGTACCATACACAATATCCACAGGAACCACACTTGTCTGAATCACATGTCCCGGAATGGTCCATTCGTAAGCCGTAAGTACAGAGCCATTGACAGAAGAAGTATTCGCGAACTGCACTGTATCATTCATACACGCATCCTCCACACTGAAGTTGGCCACGGGAATTGGATGCACCCGGATTGTACCAGTAGCCCTACTTGAACATCCGGCAGCATTCGTGTATTCGTAACGCAACGGAAAGTCCTGCGGGCTCAACAAAGCCACTGCGATTTCAGACGGGTCAAATTGTGTGACACTGAGATCTGCGACACCTCCACTTGAATAAGATGTATAGAACTGACCTCCCGAGACATTCACGATGGTCGATAAATTGAACGGAGTTGCATCGATACAAATCTCCGGAACGGATGCAAATGACACAGCCGTTGTATCCAGAATCTCAAACGGCAAGGAAATCTGCCATGGACAATTGTTCACATCATCCACGTAGGAATACACCAACAAATGATTTCCCGCAGCAAGCGGTTCGATGGGCAAACTTGTGATAGCACTGCTATTGAAATAATAAGTACCGGTAGTACCATCAATTACAGGCAATACAACTTCCGATTCATTCTTGCAATACGCATCATCAAACGTTACTGTTGGAATAAACGGCTGTGTAACGAACACCTCTGTTGAACCTGTTTCTGTACAGCCGTTTTCATAAGCCACCCAATTATAAACAGTGGTGGTTGTCGGGAACAATCCATAGGTAGTTGGACCGAACGTCTGAATGGTCGTCAAGCCATTGCTCCACGACAAGGAGTCCATGCCCGTTGCCACCACCATTGCTGTGTCGTTCAAGCATATTTCCAACGGAGTCGGAACAACAGCATTTACATAGAACAAGCTGACTTGAATTTCGTCTTGAGCAGAACAACCGAGTGAATCAATTTCGAGATGGTAGTTACCGGCCTCAGAAACGGTGATGGAATTACCGGTACTGCCATCCGACCAATTAAAGCTTACACCCGGCAACACAACAGGTTGCAATACCAAAGAAGAGCCATTGCATATCGTAGTATCATTGCCAAGACTAAAAGTCAAATCAAGCACAACCACGTTGATGAAATCTTCAGCACTACATCCGTTGTGCGTAACAGTGAGCGAATAAGTACCTGCTGTTGTCACCGTGATGCTAGGATTGGTTGAACCGTTCGACCAGGAATAGCTCACTCCTGGCATCACGGTAGGTTGCAACACCAACGATGCCCCCAAACAAATCGTAGTATCGTTTCCAAGAGTAAAGGACAAATCCAATTCGCTTACATAAATGCTGTCCGTAGCGCTACAACCCAGTTTGTCAATTGTAAGACTCACCCAACCTTCTTCTTGAATTTGAACGGATGAAGTTGTAGCTCCGGTGCTCCAATTGTATTGCACGCCATCCTCCACTTGCGGATGGAGCATTACGCTTTGATTGACACAGAACAGCGTATCATTACCAAGGTTGAAACTCAAATCCAATACCTCAATTTGAATGGTATCTGATGCCGAACACCCCAGTTGCTCAACCGTCAATGCATAAGTTCCGGCATTCTGAACCGCAATTGTGGAGCCTGTTGAGTTATCGCTCCAGGTATAGCTGACTCCGCTATTCACCGCGGGATTGAGTACATAAGTACTGCCTGCGCAAATCGTTGTATCGTTGCCGAGTGTGAAGCTCAAATCAAGCACATCTACCATGACAGAATCTTCCTTCACGCAATTATCAATCGAAATACTCAAGCCATATAATCCGGGTTGAGTAACGACCAATGAATCCAAGGTGCTTCCATCGCTCCATAGATAATCCACTCCTGCAGGCACAACAGGATGTAGTGTGGCGCTCTCTCCCGCACAGAAGAAAATATCAGGGCCGAGATCGAAGCTCAAGTCCATCACATGCACCTCGATGGAGTCAGAGTAAGGACAATCGCCATAGACAATATCAAGGTAATACCACCCCGGAGAACTCACAGTGATAAAATCGCTTGTTTCACCCGTAGACCATTGATATGTAGCCTGAACGAGTGATTGACCAATTTGAACCGACTCACCTGCACATATGGTAACATCCGGTCCCAACTCAAGAGGAGACCCCGTAGGCGATACCGTGATTGTTTGCGTCATGCTCACCGTATCGTTCAATATCTGATTGATAACATAAAGCGTTACATCATACTCACCCGGAGCATAAGCGTGAACAGGATTGTCTTCTGTGGAAGTTTGTCCATCACCGAATTCCCAGAGGTATTCCACTCCCATACCGGATGTAGCATAGTTGAAGAAGATGATGCTATCCCCTGTACAATTGGGCTGGTGAAAGAAGTCCGAAATCATCAATGTGGGATTGAAGGGGCTACAATCAGGATTCGAGTTCGGACTCACCGTAAATGTAAAGCCCAGCGTTCCGGTTGTACTGGATGGATAAACCACCTGCACATAGAAATCTCCTTCCGTTCCCGATACACAAGCGATACTGTTATTGATGTAGGCATTAATAGAACATTCCTGTCCGGCCAACATGGTAGAGCAATCGCTGCCATAGAACAAACGGTAGCGCACCTGATCAGCAGAACCATAGTTATTCATCGAACCGAGGTTCAATTGAAACAAGATGTCTGCTAATTCGGTTCCCGTATAAGAGAACTTGAACCAACTCGAATTATAACCCTGTGGGCCATGCAAGCACCCGAGATTGCTCCCATCCTCACCGAAGTCATCTCCCATTGATTGGCAAAGCAATGGGATGGACAACGGATATGTTCCAAACGTAGTTGCCGTAGCTGATGGAGCATTCACACAATTGTCCCCCGGTATGGGTTTGAACAACACATGTGCACGCACATTGGAAGTGTCCACGTTTGCGCAGCGCTGTACATGATAATAGTACACACCCGGCTCCACGCAGAAACGATACCACTGCAATGAACTTCCTGCCACACTCACACTTGACCCTGAACCCAAGTTATACAAGCCGGTATTTCCGGTATTGGAAATGATAGAGTCACCAGGAATGATTTCTTGCAACAAGCGTCTCGAAAAATTGTTCGGTGCGGTAGCATCGCTTTCTATCGCCACATGGATGAACCCCGGTTCGTCCACTCTGAATTTCCACCAAAGACTTCTTTGCGTGCCTTGTGCTGCAGTACATGACCAGGTGGCATCTGCGGCATCTCCTGTAGCACAAGACATATTGCCCCACCCACCGGCATAAAATACATCATACTCCAAAGGCACATCCGAATATGGTGGAGCATCTTCATTGTTGCCTATTACGTTAGCATGCGAGTAGAAATCATATTTGGGATCTTGCGGATTGGAATTAATCGGTGTCCAGCGAATCTGCAAATCCATCTGCACATTCGGAAAACTGATATAATACTCATCCAGTTCGGCAACGATATAATACCTGCGCTTGGTGGTATCCACCTGACAGATATCGCTAATGAAGGTGTAAGTGGTCTCTTCTGATCGAGAGCAGTTGGTGTTGATATTCGTATGCACCTGAACCAATCCCGATGCCAGCGTGCTGTCGAGTTCTCCAAGTGCGAGCAAATTCTCAAACGGAATTTCCCCATCCACATCGGATCTGTACATACGGAACATAATGTTATTTCCCGGAGCAGTAAGGTTGCGAATCTTAATAGACGCTTGCCCCATGCCTTGCACTACAAACGTGTACCAAAGGTTTCTGCGTTTATACCATGTTTGAGTACCATTTTCCTGATAATATGCATTGTTTGGATGGTCGGGATAAATCGGTGCATAAACATTATTCATACATCCACCGGAGGGGTCCGATGAGAAAGCTCCGGTTGTACAATAGAAGAAGTCATTGGACGGAAGCAGGCTCAGGTCAGTAGGATGCACATCCCCCACTTTTCCGCCATGATAAACTCCATCACCGGGCACAAGTCCGAAGTCGTAGGCATTTCGCGCGAAATCAAAACGCGACACATTCACAGGTTGCACATGCACAACAGGAGTAAACGTGACGCAATCCTGCGATGGCGTTCCATAAACAACAAGTGTATAGGTTCCCGGCTGCAACCTGCATATCTCCACCATGTTACCGTTATTGGTACATCCCGCAATTGGAGTGGTGGTTGGCAATAGCAAAGAGTCCACACGAACATCCAGCGGATAGAGTTCCTTGTAATAATTGTCTATGCCAGTGATGCGCACATAGTACTCATCATCCGTAGTGAAAACATAGAATGCCAATCGCACCGTTCCTGCACAGCCCAATATTGGAATAGCAGCATAAGGAGTATCTGCCATGGGCTTGAAGCGCTCCATGCACAACGGATAACTCGTTGCTGCTGACGGAACAGAAGCTGTACCGGTGTTTACCCATGTAAGGGGATTATCATCATTGGCTACACACGCTTTATATGGGCGATTGAAAAACGGACCGGGAGGAACTGTGGTATCGGCCACCACTCTGATAGCCGATGTGTAGTCTATGTTATAAAGCAATCCTTGCGTTCCGTTGGAGTAGTTATAGGTAGTGTTTTCATGGAAGGCATAGTTGTTATCATATGTAGGTCCATAACCGTAGCTCACCACGGTGTACCAACCTTCAGGAACAGTAGCACACGGTGGTAATGAAAAATTGGAATAACAACCATTACCGGCATACGGAGCCAATGTGAGGCCATCAATTCCATCAGTAGAAACGCGTCCTTTGAAAACACGCAATTGAGAAGATGGGGAGTTGGTTTGGCTCAATTCCGTTACTGTAATACGACACGGTTCACTGATATAAAATTCGCGATAAATCAATTTCGTAAAACCGTTGCAAGGGGCCAGTCCTGCAATAGTGGCCGGATTATCACGACAAGAAAATGTATCAGCCGGGCTCACTACCGTTAATCCCTGAGCAATGATATCCCCCATATTGTATGCATTGTTAGGATCCCAATGGTTGGTGATGCTCTTGGTAAACTTGAAACGCGGTGCCATGATGGCTCCGTTCTCTGTGCTATCACCTACATGCACCAACGTATAAACTCCCGGGGTAACACAAAACTTCTTTCGGTTATAAGGTGTGGTGGAGTTATAGAAATAGGTGTTGTACATATTACACCCTTCTTGCGGGTCTAGACCTTCCAGCTGATTTGGCCATTCAGTGATTCCTTGCATTTGGGCCAGTTCGGCAGCATCGCCTTTGTAAAAGACCGATTTCACCAAATGGTTCTGAAGCGCATTGTAATAGTTGAAATTCTCAATGGTCACCATTCCGCTATCAGGCACCATATCATTGTCCGCATCACCTATCAAGATTTGTCGATACATCGCACGGTCAACAATATTGGAACAAACTGCAGTATCAGGAATGATGGTTTTCTGACATGAAAAGGAAGATGAATCAGCGGTATAAACCACATTATCGGCCAACGGGTTTCCTCCGTTAATCCAATCCACATCTCCAAAGGATAACAATGCGTATTCGGTACTTGGAACTCCCATGAGGGTAATAGCAAGATTGACCCTGCGACCAAATTGAGAATTGCTACAATGGTATGGGTCACCATTGAGATTGCTACGAGCGAGTAGCTGTATGCTGTATTGCCCTACCGGCAGACAGTTCATTACAATGGCGCCATTTGAATCAAACGGACCTTCATAGTACAAGCTATTGATTACGTCCAAGTTATCACAATCATTATCCGGTGTCTGATGGAAGATGCGCACATACATTTCATGATTATAGACTTGATAGTTACATGTCTGGTTCTGAACATAAGCGCGCAGCAATACATTAGCCGGAGCAGGAACATCCAAGGTAAACCACGTAGTGAGGTCATAAGTGGTCGTTCCTATCGTAACCCCGTTAGGAGAATTCACATTCCCACATTGAATGGAATCATTGGTGAGCAATGCATCGCAGGAGAAATAATCTTGACGGACCACGGTGGTACCCGGACTCGGAGTAGGGACAACAGTTCCAAAATCATTGAGCGGATTGAAACCCGCCTCCTGCGGATAAGCACCGGTGGTCACACCTTCACCGAGGTGCCGGATATAGAAATTGGAATTTCCCGAATAATTAATACGTCCCAATATTTGCACATAGTATTCCTTATTGGGCTCTAACATGCACGGCAAATGATGGTAGGAATTGGTCAAGGTTCGCACTCCTTTATACACTACTTGCGATGTATCTAGGGATGCCAGATTCACGGGGCCTTCAAAAATGCGAATGGTATAAGGCGCTCCATTGAACGCACCTGAAGGATAACTCACATAAAACGAATAGAGGTCAATGTGCGAATCCGTAGTAAATCGGTACCAAATGCTCTTAGTGTAATGGATGGAGTCCACACCATAGTGTGAGTCATATTCCATGGGCGATTGGATACTCAGGCAATTCCATGAGAAGTTCAACGTATGGCTTGAGCCGATTGTACCAATATTATAAGCCGATTGAAGTTGATCATGCGCATGCGATGTGGACACCGGATAAGTATAGGCCACCTCCAGCTCAACGAAGATTTCGCTGTTGGCTGAATTCTTCGCAATGACCTGCACATAATATTCTCCTTGCTCCAGGCACACGTTTTCCGAATAACTCGCAAGCGAGAACATCGGTGTATAGATGGCCATATCTGCGGCTCCGGGAATTGAGGTGGTACTGTTGTACACAAAAAATCCGGCATCGGTACTCTGAAGAATTTCAGTTGGTTGGCGCACCAGCACCCGCACCAAACGATGGGTAGGAATCGAAAACTTATACCAAACAGTCTTATTGTAGGTTGGATTCTGAAGGTATTCCCCCGGCTGACTGTTGGCACCAGTGAGGTTAACGACCGTACTCTGTATAACACCGACACCAAAATTGTCATCCGGTATCGGAATTTCAATTGCATTTTCCCAGTTATTGTTAGGCGGCTGAGCCCATGCCCCAAGGGGTAACACCACTACAAAAAGGCAAAGCAGATTTTTTCCCAAAACATGAATCAACCTGAATCCCAGTCGGGACACAAGCCGCACGAACCACTGCAATGCTATCAGGAAGTATGGCATAAAGCTTCTAAGTAAGTTTCGCAAGATATAGGCTGCAAGGTTTTGCAATTCCCTCAATTCGGAGGATTTCCCCCAACTCATTTTTCAAATCGCTGTGACGCTCAAAGAATGAAAAAGGATACAGCACGAGAAAAAAAAATTTTTGTTTTGTTTCAGTTCCAGTCGATGGAGAATTCAAATACTAGGAAAAGGAACCGGCAGTTACACGAAAAAGGATTGCTCAGGATAACATGCTTGCGACCACCAATCGCTGGAAATGTTGTGCAGTGAAACGAAAAGACTAAACACTGACATTCAAACCCATAGAAAATAAAAAAGCCTCCAATTTGCGGGAGGCTCTCCTATCTCTTTCTACCACTTAATATTTTCTAACTACCAAAATGAAACATTCTACACTGTCTTTAACGGGAGTAGGAAAACAAAGGTTTCATTTTTTCGGGAAAAAAATTTTTACGCTACATGGGGCAACAAAAAAGCCTCCACGTTTGGAGGCTTTTATGCTTTTTACTTTAACGGATTGCTTAATTAACCAAAATGAAACATTCTACAAGGGACTTTAACGGGAGCCGTCAAAAGAAGGTTTCATTTTTTTCAAAATATTTTTTTCAAATCAACTTAACCACCTCTGCGACAATATTTTCAGTTGCATTCGGATATCCCATTGCCGCGATATTGACGGAGAGTTGGGTCATTTTGAACTCATCACGGAACAGCTTGATGATTTCATCACCGAGTTTCTCGCGTGCCTCAGCATCTTTCACCAAGAGGGCCGCATTGCGTTGTACCAATGCCATGGCATTCTTCGTCTGATGGTCTTCTGACACATTGGGCGATGGGACAAAAATCGCGGGTTTCTTCACCAGGCAGAGTTCCGAAATGCTCATAGCACCAGCACGTGAAACAATCACATCCGCTGCGGCATAAGCCAAGTCCATCTCCGGAATAAAGGCATGGACCTTCAACGAAGGGTGTTGTGATGCATAGTTCAAAGCGGTTTCGTAGTACGCTTTACCGGTTTGCCAAATGACCTGGATGTCTTCCTTCTCCAGCTTGTGAGCACACATCTTCATGGCCTCATTGATGGTGCGTGCGCCAAGGCTACCGCCTATTACCAACAATGTCCTCTTGTCGGACTGCAAACCGAAATGCTCCATTGCACGCTCGCGCTTGCCTTCGAGTTTGGTCACTTCTGAGCGTACCGGGTTACCGGTGAGTACAATTTTTTCTTTCGGAAAGAATTTTTCCAATCCTTCATAGGCCACGCAAATCGTATTGGCTCCTTTGGCCAACAGTTTATTGGTAATGCCGGGATAAGAATTTTGCTCCTGTATCAAGGTCTTGACACCCGCTGCCGTTGCGGCTTTGAGCAACGGACCACTGGCATACCCACCCACGCCTATTGCAACTTGTGGTTTGAAGTCACGAATTACTTTGCGCGCTTTGCGCATACTGGCCCAAAGCTTAAAAGGAACCAATAAATTCTTCCAAGTGAGCCTGCGTTGGATACCAACTATCGGCAATCCAATGATTTCAAAACCTGCAGCAGGCACTTTCTCCATTTCCATCTTGCCCTCGGCTCCTACAAAGAGGATTTCCGCATGCGGATAACGCGCCTTGATAGCCTTGGCTATGGCCACTGCCGGAAAAATGTGTCCACCAGTTCCACCGCCACTAATGATTATTCTCATCTGTACAATGTTCCTGTTTTGTTTTTATTGAGCTATGAGGACATGGACACATTCTTGAGTTCCGAATCTGAAGGTACTGAAGATGCATCATCCTCTTTCTCATCGCGTGATTGGCAAATACTGAGAATGATACCAATGGATAAACATGTGAAAAGTGTGCTGGTTCCCCCCATACTCACAAGTGGCAGAGGTTGTCCCGTTGTGGGGAGCAAGCTCACGGCAACGGCCATGTTAATCATGGCCTGTATCACTATCAGAAATGCTAAGCCAAGTGCAGAGAGCTGTGCGCTCATCTTCTCATTGTTGCGTGACAACTTAATGGTGCGATAAAGCAAAATCAGATAGAGCAAAATGACCGACATACCTCCCAGAACGCTGCCATACTCCTCAATGATGAACGGGTAAATCATATCCGAATATGGGTGTGGCAAGAAGTTACGGGAGCTTCCGGTACCGGGGCCTTTTGGTATCACACCACCTTCATAAATGGCAAACTTGGCCAAGTTGATTTGGTAATTCCCTTCTGAGTCAGCTGATGCGGCATTGATGATACGGTTTTTCCATGTCACATAGCGCTTGGGAAAACCAGTGGTTTCACCCACAATCACAATGCACACTACCACTCCGATGCCGGCAATAAAAATTTTGCTCAAATGCCTAAACGGCACTCCACCGAGATACATGAGCAAAAGACAAACCGATGCGAGCATGGCCGCAGTGGAGAAGTTCGTGGGCAATATCAATCCGCAAATCACCACTATCGGAATCAAGATGGGCACGACACCGTTGCGAAAATCATCGAGCATATCGCGCTTGATGGCCAGCATGCGGGAGGTATAAATTACCAGCACAATCTTCGCCAAGTCACTCGGCTGGAAGGACAATCCCACAAAAGGAATATTGATCCAGCGGTTCGCATCATTGATTCGCGCACCGAAGAGCAACGCGTAAAGCAGCAAGCCGGCTGATACCCAAATCATGACAATGGACAGCCGCGAGAAGTATTTGAACTTGATGCGGTGTACATAATACATGAGTACGAAACCAAGCGCTATCAAACCGCCATGTTTGAGCAAAAACCTCAGACTATTGCCATGTGCTTTATATGCCAGTGTACTAATGGCGCTATAGACAGCCAATATGGAAATAATGGAGAGGAAGAAAGTCACCATCCAAATGGTTCTGTCTCCCTGCAATTTGTCTAAGAATTTCTTTACCATGCCTTAACTAACAAAACTGCTAAAAACCAAAGACCATGGTCGGAGAATGTGAGGCGCGTTTTAAACAGTACAATGTGAAGCACAAAAAATCCCTGATCGGTGGCAGGGATTCCAACTTCGAAGGAGAAAAAAAATTCTTACAAACGAATTAATAGAGAACTGAATAGTCCGTGAGCTCACCGCGCAACGGCATGGCCACTGAATTCAACAACTCGGCTCCTTGCAGATTTTGCCCCAGCAAGAACATGAGTTTTACCACGGCCGACTCCACGGTCATATCCGCACCGCCAATTACACCAATTTTGGATAGCTCAGAGCTCGTCTCATAGCGACCTTGCTCCACGAAACCTTTGTTGCATTGGGAGATGTTGAGGATAATCATGCCGCGGTCGATGGCTTCTTTGAGCGTGTTGATGAACCACTCGGCACGTGGCGCATTGCCTGAACCATAGGTTTCCATGACCACGGCTTTCAACCCCGGAGTTCCAAGGATACCGCGCATAAAACCTTCGGAAATACCTGGGAATATTTTCAACACCCCCACATTGTTGTCAAGGTTCTTGTTCACGCGGAAAGGCCCTTGCGGCTTCAGAAATAGCTCGTGGCTGTAGAAAATATGAATTCCGGCATTTGCAAGTGATGGAAAATTGGTGCTTTTGAACGCATCGAAGTTTTCCGTACTGTATTTGTGGGTACGATTGCCACGGAAGAGTTGTGATTCAAAATAAATGCACACTTCTTGCACGATGGAAACCCCATCACGCTTGGCAGCCGCAATTTCTATTGCGGTAATCAGATTGTCTTTTCCATCTGTTCTCAAACGACCAATCGGCAATTGAGAGCCTGTAAAAATCACCGGTTTTGCGAGGTTCTCGAGCATAAAACTCAAGGCGGAAGCACTATAAGCCATGGTGTCAGTTCCGTGTAACACCACGAAACCGTCATACTTTTCATAGTTTACTTCAATGATTTCGGCTATACGTTGCCAATCTTTGATATCGATATCGGAAGAATCAATCGGGTGGTCGAATGACACCGAGTCAATTTGAAAATTGAAACGTCTCAATTCCGGTACAGCGTCCTGCAAGTGCTCAAATTCAAAAGGTCGAAGAGCACCCGTAGCTGCATCTTCCATCATACCGATGGTTCCGCCAGTGTATATGAGAAGTATAGCTGACATAGAAAAAAGCAGGGCAATTTACTATCCTTCGCACCTGAGAGCTTCATCCAGTTATAAGATGTGGATATTTAAATATCCAATCATTTACAATTTACACCTTAAATAGTTGTTCGGCATTGCGCGTGGTGATAACCATTACCTCCTCCAAGGAAATGCCTTTCACCAAGGCGAGCTTCTCAGCCACGATGCGCGTGTAGGCGCTTTCGTTGCGCTTGCCTCTGTATGGCTTTGGTGTCAGATAGGGCGAATCCGTTTCCAACACGAGGTAGTCCATGGGAATATCCGCCACAACTTTATCAAGGCCTGATTTCTCATAGGTCAATACACCGCCAATCCCCATGATAAACCCACCATAACTCATTACTTTTTGAGCTTGCTCAAGGGTTCCGGTGAAGCAATGAAACACACCTTTCAATCGCTCATCATTCATTTCGTCCAAAACGGCAAAAATTTCATCAAACGATTCTCGCGCGTGAATCACAATCGGCAAACCGAGTTCCTTGGCCCAGTTGATTTGAATTTTAAAAGCTTCTACCTGATAAGGCAACGTGGTCTTGTCCCAATAAAGATCGATCCCGATTTCACCAACCGCTATGTACTTGCGCGTACTGAAATGTTTGTAAAGTGCATCGAGTACTTCTTGGTTATTCTCCTTAACATCGCACGGGTGCAAGCCCATCATTGGGTAACACACCTCAGGATAGGCATCACACAGTGCATGCATGCGCTCCACACTTTCTAAATCAATGTTTGGCAACAGTATCTTCTTGACATTGGCCTCCAATGCACGCTGCACCATTGCATCGAGGTCTTCATCAAATGGCGGCTGATAAATATGGGAATGTGTATCGATTAAATACATGAGGCGAAATTAATCACTCTCCACCTTCACACATGGCCTCCAACACTTATGAAATAAGTTATAAATAATTGATTGAGTTTCGGGCTATTATTGTCCATCCTTCTTGATAAGGCGATAAACTGTATGACATTAAGAGACTATCTTAAAAAGGAAATTGAGCTTCCAGAAGAAACCATCAACCGCTTGGACAACCTCATGAAATATGAAGAGCTGCCCAAAGGACATCAATTGTTTCAAGAAGGCAGTAAATCCAAAAAACTGATTTTCGTAGAAAAGGGTATTCTCCGACTTTACTATTACAAGAACGACAAAGACATTACGCATCATTTCATCACAGAGAACAGCATTTACACACCTATTGAAAATGTATTTCTCAATGAGCCATATCGATATAATGTGGAGCTGATTGAAGATTGCGTATTGCGCTCGGTGGATTTTAGCACACTTGAAAAACACCTTGATGAAGACATTTACTTGCAACGCTTTGCACGCCTTATTGCGGTTTCAACCATTAAAATGTTAGCTGACCACCTCTACTCTATTCAATTTCAGTCGGCACAAGAGCGGTACAACATTCTGATGGAAAAACACTCGGACATACTCTTGCGTGTTCCACTTGGACATATTGCCTCTTACCTGGGGATAACACAACAAACCTTGAGCGTGATACGCGCGGGGAAAGGTAAATAACTCCGACCTTTATCCTTTTTTAATCCCGACTTAAACCCAACCATTTAGATTATGCTTTAGCCACTGCCAAAAATTTTGTCTGGTTGCTCTGTTTTTAATCTATCTTAAAAAACCGATCCAAAACCGACTTCAACTTTGCTCGCAAATCGAAACAAATAAAACTATGAAAACCGAGCACACACATCAGGTATTTATATGTGACAAAGAAGGTATTGATCTCCTTTATCCCAGCTTGTTGGAGGCATTGAAAAAAAATACGGACGAGAATCAACACCTCACGGTACTCTATTACTGTGACAACGGTAACTTCCTCTTTCTGGAACAATTGGAGTTATTGTCCAAGCGCCATCCGGGCAAATTGATATGCCACTACAGAGCACAACCCGCTCGCGAAGACCTAGAGTTAATCCTCAACACCAACACAAAACCAAAATTCGATTTTGAGTTATTTCTCGATGAGGAAAATACCGATACCATCGTAAGCGATTTGCAATATCTCGGAATAAAAAGTGAAGACATTCACAGTCACTTCCTACTCACCATCTGATAAACTACAAAAATGAAAAAGCATCTATTCATCTATTCACTGCTGCTGCTTGCTACTGCATTCTTCACCACTTCATGCAACAAGAGTACAAGCGGTACACCCCCATCAGCATCTAATGCCATTCCTGTTGTTGCACAAGTCATCCAAAAGGACTCATTGATTAAGAACATATCACTCAGTGGCAATGTGGAAGGCAACAAAACAGTGAAGCTTGGTTTCATGGTGGCCGGAAAAATCAATTCCATTCATGTACAAGAAGGCCAGGACGTATCACAGGGCCAATTGCTTGCAACACTTGATGACGAAAGCTATGCTGTTGCAAAAGAGCTGGCAGACATTCAGGTCAATCAAGCGAGCGATGAATATGAAAGACTCAAGCTCATGTATGAGCGCAACAGTATCAGTGAAAGCGATTTCAAAAAGATGGAGTTTGCGCTGCAAGGTGCCAAAGCACAGCAAAGACTGCATACCAAGAACTACAACGATACGCGTTTGAAATCGCCTATCAACGGCATCCTGCTCAAACGCTTGAATGAAGCCGGAGAGATTGTGGCATCGGGAATGCCTATCGTAGTAATTTCAGACATCAGCAAGGTGAAGGTCAATGCCTATATACCCGAACAGCAATTGAACGCTATCCGCATCGGACAAAATGCGGATATCTACATTGGGGCTTTGAACAAGCATTTTGAAGGTATTGTCACTGAAGTAGCCGGAGCAGCTGACCCAACCACACGAACTTTCACGGTAAAAGTGGAAGTAGATAATCCCGGCAATCTCATTCGTCCGGGCATGATTGCCGAAGCACATTTTACCGGCCCACAAGCTTCTGAGGTATTGGCCATTCCTGTCACTGCCATTTTACGCACACCGGACGGACAACCTTATGTATATGTAATTGACAATGGCAAAGCATTTAAACGCCACATCAGCATAGGTGCATTGATGGGCAACCATATTGAAGTGATATCCGGTTTGGCGGAAGGAGAAACCATTGTTACCGGTGGTGCTCAAAAGCTCACCAATGGAAGTGCGGTAGCTGTACAACACTAAAACTTGACACAATGAACTTCATAGAAAAATCTCTTAAATACAAGCAGGTCACCTTATCGGTGCTGCTGCTCTTCTTTGCGGTTGGCGTGTATTCATTGTTCAACATGTCGCGCAGGGAAGATCCGAAAATCACGATGCCTGTGGGCTTGGTGGTAGCCTATTATCCGGGTGCGAGCTCGGTAGTGGTTGAAGAACAAGTAACCAAGAAAATAGAGGAAACCCTCTTCAAGTTTGAAGAAGTAAAAAAGGCAAAGACCGTTTCTGCATCAGAAGACGGTAAAGTTGTTATCACCGTAGAGCTCAATAACGGCATTGACAACATTGATGCCTTCTGGAATAAATGTGCGCAGCAATTATTGATTCTCAAACAAACACAATTGCCAGAAGGAGTAATTGGTCCAATCGTCAACTCCGAGTTTGGCGACACTGAAGCGATGATCATTGGCTTATCGGGAAAAAATGTGCCTTACAATCAACTCAAGGAGTATGCAAAACAACTCGAAGATCAATTGCGCACACTGCCGGCAGTGTCAAAAATCAAACGTTCCGGTGAACTGGAAGAGCAAGTGTTAGTGACGGTTGAATCGGCCAAGCTTGCGATGTATGGCGTGAACCTGCAAGACATCATGAAAGTCCTGCAATCGCAAAATGCCGTGTATCCTACCGGTAATTTGGATGCGAATCAGCTTTCCGTTTCACTTTATACCAAAGGCTATTATACTTCACAAGAAGAACTCGCAAATCAAATCATCGGGGCATCCAACACCGGTTCCGTGCTGAAGCTGAAAGATGTAGCGACACTTTCAAGAGGTTATGTAGAACCTTCACAGCTGGTAAAAGTGGGTGATGATGATGCGATTATTATCAGCATACAAATGTTGGCAGGTAACAACATTGTGAAGTTCGGTGACAATGTGAATCAAATCCTGCAACAATTCCAACAGCAATTGCCATCAGGTATTCAGGTAACCAAAATTGCCGACCAACCCCAATTGGTTGATAACAACATCTCACACTTCATCAAGGAATTTTTCATTGCGATTATCGCAGTGGTGATTGTCATCATCTTGATGCTTCCTTTCCGAATCGCGTTAGTTGCCTCCATGGCCATACCGATGACGGTGGCCATTACACTGGCACTCATGAATTTCTTCGGTATCGAATTGCATCAAGTATCACTCGCATCCTTGATTGTGGTGCTTGGTTTGGTAGTGGATGACGCGATTGTTGTGGCCGATAACTATGTGGAGTTATTGGACAAAGGACACAAACGCTGGGAAGCCGCATGGAAAAGCGCAAGCGAACTCATCGTTCCCATTTTCGTTGCGACCTTCACCATTGTATTTGCGTTCCTTCCCATGGTGATGCTCAGCGGTCCTGTTGGCGAATTCATTCGTGCGCTTCCATTGACCGTTGCCATAGCCCTTTCATCATCCTTTATCGTGGCAATGGTCTTCACTCCTCTACTCTGCTTCACCTTTATCAAGAAAGGCCTGCATGATCCGAGCGAAACGAATAGGAAAGAGAAGAAGACCATACTCGATCGCATGCAGCAAGGCTATAACAAGCTATTGGACAAAAGCATTGCTCATCCACGTATGACAATAGTGTTAAGCCTTGTTCCAATTATGTTGGCAGGCATGCTCTTTAAGTTTGGTGTGAAACAAAAATTCTTTCCTGCTGCAGAGCGTAACCAATTTGTGATAGAACTCTGGATGCCAACGGGTACCAATTTTGAGAACACAAAGAAAGCGATGGCCAAGTTAGAAGAGCTCCTAACAGGCGATGAGCGCGTTCTCAATTACACCAGCTTCATCGGTACTTCAGCACCGCGCTTCTATTACAATTTCTCACCGGAGTTTCCGAATACAAACTATGCACAGATGGTGATCAACACAGTGGACATTCAATCAACCGAAACCTTGTCGGCTGAGTTATCTCGCAAGGTGGAAGCTGCAGTACCTGAAGGAAGACCACAAGTGAAACTCATGCAACAAGGCAAACCACTCAAAGCACCGATTGAAGTGGTGATTTGGGGGGATGATCTTCACATCTTGCAATCCATCGCACAACAAGTTGACTCCGTAATCCGCCATACTCCGGGCAGTGCACTCATCCAAAACGACTTCAAGGAAGACCGCTACGGTATGGATATCGTGCTCAAAGCCGAAGCAGAACGATTGGGCTTTACAACAGAAGTGATTGCAAAATCCGTTTACGCAGGCTTCAGCGGAGCCCCTATCACCACCCTGCGTGAAAGAGATAATGACGTGAAAGTCGTTTACCGATTGAATGAAGAGAACCGTGCATCTACAAATGATTTGCCCAACCTTTATCTCACATCTCCGGTGACCCAAGCAAAAGTTCCGCTTGGACAAGTGGCAGACCTTGTTCCGGTATGGCAACCTGGAAGCATCAAGCATCGCAATGGATTGCGCAGTCTCACGGTGATGAGTGAAACAACAGAAAACATATTGCCATCTCAATTGCTTGCCGCTATTCAACCACAAATAGACAACATTGAATTGCCCGCGGGTTATCAAATTACTTATGCCGGTGAAGACCTCAATAAGAAGGAGACA
This sequence comes from Flavobacteriales bacterium, assembly GCA_036562565.1. Classification (GTDB taxonomy): domain Bacteria; phylum Bacteroidota; class Bacteroidia; order Flavobacteriales_D; family Sanyastnellaceae; genus DATCJY01. The sequence continues at coordinate 38,667 of DATCJY010000011.1, forward strand.
TTCTCCGAGATGATTATTGCACTGGGTGTGAGCATTGTACTCATCTTCCTTATCCTGATGTTCCAATTCCACAAAGTGAAAGAAGCCGGACTCATCATGCTCACCATTCCGCTGAGCTTGTTTGGCGCCATCTTCGGGTTATATATCACCGGCAACAACTTTGGCTTCACAGCATTTGTCGGACTTATCAGTTTGGCCGGTGTAGTAGTGCGCAACGCCATTATCCTCATCGATCATATACATGAACTTGTAAAACACCAAGGCATGCACTGGCGTGAAGCCACCATCGAAAGTGGTAAGCGGAGATTGCGCCCCATCTTCCTCACAGCAATGGCAGCTGCCATCGGTGTGTTGCCAATGATTGTGGGAGGTTCCCCCATGTGGAGCCCGCTTGCAAGTGTGATTGCATTCGGAGTGGTATGGAGTATGATGGTGGCATTGCTTGCCGTACCGGCCATGTACTTGCTATGGATAGTTCCGGGTGCTGAAAAAGAATTGCAAGCTGCAGCATTGGAAAAGTTTGAACAGAATTAAATCAACCAATTAAATCCGTGAAAATGAAACTCCATTTATATACCGTTGCAGTGCTTCTTCTCATCGGAACCTGCAGTACTGCAACTGCTCAAGAGCAACAAGTATGGACATTGGAAAAATCCATTGCTCATGCCATAGAGAGCAATAATTTAATTCGCATTCGTCAGTTGCAAATTGAAGAGCAAGAAAGCAAAATCAAAGAAGCGCAGATCAAACGTTATCCTGCATTGACCGTCAACTCAACATATCAATACAACGTAAATGTTGGTTCACTGACCATTCCTGCGGGTTCAATTGGCGTGTTGCCACTCGGACCGGTTCCCATTCCCATGCCCAACACGGATGTAACTGCCGAACTGGGCACGCACAACACATTTAATGCTGGCGTGCTTGCATATCAACCGCTCACGCAACAAGCCAAAATCGGAACGGGTATTGAAGTTGCGAAGACCGAAAAAAACATGGCCACTCTTGAGTTAAATAAAGCACAATTGCAAATCAAAAATGGAATTGAGCAATTGTATTATGGCATTCTTGCAACGCGCAAGCGCATCGTGGAAGCAGAGAAAAACATCGAGGTGGCACAATTAAAATTATATGACCTAGAAAGTGCGTTGAATTCCGGTAAAACCATTGATGCCAATACAGCAGGATTAAACGCCAACATTGCAAGTCAAGAACAAGAACTACTCAAACTGCGTTTTCAGGAAGAAGACTATATCGCATCCTTCAGACAGCTCACCGGTATCAATGATGCGGAACTAATACTTGCCGAAGAGGTTGTAACCATTGAAGTTATCGGTGATTTAGATGCCTTGCAAGCACAAGCTAAAGCCAATAACCCGGACATTCAATTGTCACAATTGCAGATACAAAAAGGAGAGCTTGCCATAAAAGCGGCACAACACAGCAACCTTCCTGAGCTCGGCATCATCGCGGGATATACCTACCAACAAGGCAATTTAATTTTCCCGGAAAACAATCCGTATGCAGGCATCAATTTAAAATGGAATATTCAAGACCTCTTCAGCAACAAGCAATTGGCCAATCAACGCAAATTGTTGGTGCAACAAGCACAAGAAAACGAGACGTATATGCGACAACAAGTAGCAGTATCAGTTGAAAAAGCGTATCGCAAATTGCGACAAGCTGAAGAGCTCATTGCTGTAGCGCAAAAGGCTGTGGACTACCGCAAACAAGAACTCAAAATAGAACAAGATAAAGCAGCAGCAGGACTTAACCGACCAATCAACCTGCTCGAAACCGAAGCGGCATTAGCCAAAAGTGAAGCCGACCTCTACGGTGCTCAGATGAGTTATAAAGTAGCAAAAGCAGAGTTGGAAATGTTAGTAAATGGCAAGTAGATTTTTTCTTGGGTTTAAATAGTGTGATTAAAAAGAAACAGTCAATTCCTCGCAAGAAGAGTTGGTTGTTTTTGTTTTTGATACTTATCGGCTGACCACGGTTCAATTCACCTCTTGAAATTCTGGTGATTATAATTCACACCATCATGGGTCAATTATGTAGCAAATCCACGAACATACAGAACCATTCAGTACTTTCATCCTGAGCTTCAGTTGGACGAATTAAAATATGACTCCCTAATCAAGTCACAGCAAACGGATGGATATGGTTTTCTATGACAAACACCCATTATTCCTTCCCGCACCTTTACCTTCGCTTCTTTGAATTAAAGCATGAGCATCGAAAATCTTCCTCCCGGTTTGCGTCTGAATAAATACATCAGCGACACCGGTCATTGCAGCAGAAGAGAAGCTGACAAACTCATTGAAGAAGGTCGGGTAACGATAAATGGCAAAGTTCCTGAGTTAGGGACACGTGTGCAGGAGGGTGATCTCGTTGCTATCGATGGCCAAAAGATTGGAGCAAAAAAAGCCCCCATTTATATCGCATTCAATAAACCGGTAGGCATCACTTGCACAACTGAAACCCATGTTAAAGGGAACATTATCTCCTATATCAATCATCCTGAGCGCATTTTCCCAATTGGCCGTTTGGACAAGCCTAGCGATGGTCTCATCTTTCTGACCAACGATGGTGATATCGTCAATAAAATCTTGCGAGCCGGCAACAACCACGAAAAAGAATATATCGTCACCGTGGACAAAGCCATTGATGATTCCTTTGTGCAACGCATGCAATCCAGTGTTAAAATTTTGGGAGTAATGACCAAACGTTGCAAAGTGCGCAAAGAAGGCAAGAAGCGATTTCGCATCATCCTCACTCAAGGTCTCAACAGACAAATCAGACGCATGTGTCAAACACTCGGTTATGAAGTGCAAACCTTGCAACGTGTGCGTATCATGAATGTCACACTGGAAGGATTGGCTGTTGGAAAATGGCGCTATCTCACCACAAAAGAGATCGATGAAATCAACCAAATGGTTGCCAATTCGTCCAAAACGCATATTTCTTCTGACAATTTGGACGATAACGAATAGGTGAATCATCGCGCTCATCCCTGTACACCAACATTTCACCGACTAGCTGCACAAAGCGCGCGTCACAATGACAGCAATTTTGTATCTGGTATTTGGCTTGCTATAAATTAGCCACACAAACAATTATTATCCTTATTTCTATGAACAAATTAACCGTATCCATCCTTGTTCTTGTCCTCGTAATTGCAGGAGGCTTTGGTATTATGTATATGTATGGTGCCAAAGTGCGTGATAATTCTATTGCGAAACAAGAAGCTGTAAACGAAGCTTGGGGTAACGTTCAGAATGCCTACCAAAGAAGAGCCGACCTGATTGGCAATCTTGTAGCGACAGTAAAAGCTGCTGCTGATAATGAAAAAGAAATTTTAATTGGAGTGACAGAAGCACGTGCCGGCATAGCACATTATGCGGACAGCGTGGGCAATATCATTGCACGTGAACAAAACAATGTACGCAATGCTCAGTCACCTGCAGAACTACAACAAAGCGATGCGTTGATTATGACGGCATACCGCGGTTTCAGAGGGTTCATTACCGAACAATACCCAACTGTTCAATCCACTCAAAACTTTGCGACCTTACAGGCTCAATTGGAAGGAACAGAAAACCGCATCAACACCGAACGCAACCGCTATAACGAAGCCGTAAAAGACTACAACACATACATCCGAGGAACATGGCGCAAAATGGGCTTGAAACTCATCGGTACAGAAGGCGACAACCTCACCGTACGCGAAATGTTTGAAGCCAAACCGGGTGCTGAAGAAGCTCCAGTAGTGAAGTTCTAACCTCACTCGTAACACGCTATCGCAACCACATAGAACAAGCTGCTCATGAACCTGGAAAGCATCATCACCGAACAAGTAAAGCGCAACATTGAAGAAGCCATTGCACTCGCGGAGAGCGGCACCTCAGCCGAAGTACGTGTTCATATTGAAGATGAGTGCAAGGAAGATACCATGGACCGAGCAGCTTATGTATTTCGTCAACTGGAAATGCATAAGACTGAATTGCGCAACGGTGTACTCATTTATGTAGCCCTTGGAAATCGTAAGATGGCCATCCTTGGTGATGCGGGCATCAACCAACTCATGAAACAAGATGATTGGGATACGATTAAAGAGCATATCCTTGAGCATTTTAAGAACAATGATATCGAAGGAGGCTTGATTCATGGGTTGCAAGACATCGGTGTATTGCTTCACACCCATTTCCCCATTTCAGAATCGGATCGCAATGAGCTATCCAACCAAGTAACTACACATAAAGACATTTAATTCATTGAAGAACTCATTTGTTGCTTATCTCCTGCTTAGTTTGAGCATTTTGCTCCAACCTTCATGGGCATTGGCGCAGAAAGCCGGACAGGAATGCTTCCCTGCCAAGCAGACCGATCGCATGGTATATGACTATGCCAATGTGCTCACGGCTGACGAGCAAGAATCATTGGAGCAGCGCTTGCGTTCATTCGTTATTACAACCTCCAATGAAATAGCAGTTGTGACCGTTCCTGACCTATGCGGTATGGACAAAGCACAATTTGCGATTGAACTTGGAGAGTTGTGGCAGGTTGGACAAGCCAAGGAAGACAACGGCATCATCATTTTGGTTAAACCCAAAACCGCGACCGCAAAAGGTGAGGTATTCATTGCTGTAGGTCGTGGACTTGAAGGCACCATACCCGATGCCACTGCCTTCATGATTGTGGAGAATGAAATGATTCCGGCCTTCCGCAATAACGATATGGCCGCAGGCATCAATCAAGCCGTCACCACTTTGATGGAGCTTGCCCAAGGTGAATATGACAGTGATGCATATGCCGAACGTTACAAAAAGCAACAGCAAGAACTTCCCGCAGGCATCATTGTTTCACTCATATTATTTGTGATTGTATTCATCTTCTTCATCAAGATTCTTCAAGTAAGAAACTATGCTCGCCTGAACAACCTTGAGTTCTGGGCAGCATGGATGTTGCTCAACAGCATGAACACTCCACATACGGGTACTTGGCGCGACTTCCATCGAGGAAGTGGTGGCTTTGGTGGTTTCGGAGGTGGAGGTGGCGGAGGTTTTGGCGGCTTCGGTGGAGGCGGCAGCTTTGGCGGAGGCGGAGCCGGTGGCTCGTGGTAATTCAACGACATAACAATTAATTTAAAAACAATGAAGACGGCAGTGGAGCATGCCTCCATCCCGCTGCATTAGTTAAGATAGATATATGAGTTTTGGAAAGTGGATAGGGGGGGTTTTGGGCTGGGCTATGGGAGGTCCCATTGGTGGCATCATAGGCTTTGCACTCGGCTCTATTGCTGACGACAAGAGTTTTCAGGATGCTCCGGCCAAAGGAACACAGCGAGGATACCAAAGCACACGCAGCCGAGGCTACGAACAATACCGCCACCACACCAGCGGTGGTGACTTCGCATCGGCTTTGCTGATTTTGTCAGCTGCTGTGATGAAAGCAGACAACCGATTGCTCAAAGTTGAATTGGAATACATCCGTTCGTTCTTCAAAAAGCAATTCGGTGATGAAGCAGCCATCCATCATATCGGTGTGCTCAAGAATGTACTCAAGCAAGACATTCCGCTTCGCCAGGTATGCGAGCAAATACGGTATTACATGGAGCACTCCATGCGACTGCAGCTCATGTATTACCTCTTTGGCATTGCCAATGCAGATGGAAACGTAGATACTCAAGAGATTGATGTATTGGAGCGCATGGCGGCTTATATGGGAATCAATGAAAAGGACTTCGATTCACTCAAAGCCATGTACTTCAAACAGGATGATACCAGTATGTACAAGATACTGGAAATATCTCCTGATGCTACGGATGAAGAAGTGAAGAAAGCCTATCGCAAAATGGCCATGAAGTACCACCCGGATAAACTGCGCAATCTTGGCCCTGAGCATGAGAAAGCCGCGAATGAGAAGTTCCAAGAAGTTCAAAAAGCCTACGACCGCATCAAAAAATTGCGCGGGTTCAAATAATCATAAAATAGATTATTGACCGGATGTAAATAGGGGGATACCGACATTTAAATTGATGAAATTCTAAAAAAAATTATTTAAATTCGCATTCGTTGAAAACGTGCTCATGGTCGTTTTCAATTTAAGATAGTTTTTAGTTTTTCAGTTTAAGCCAGCAAAGCCCTGCCTCGAGCAGGGCTTGTTGGTTATGGCAATTTGTGTGTAAACATGAAAGCTACCAAATTATAATAATGCTAATTAGGCAGCTTTTAAGTATTAACTTGCGTCAACCTATTAAACTCAAACTAACTGAGATGACAAGATACTTCTTATTCCATCTGTTGGCCATCTGCACCTCCTTGTGTTCAGCACAGTCATATTTCCTCAACGGCAATGCGGTTTACATTGGTGGAGATTGTTACCTCTTGACACCTGCAGCGACTTATATGAATGGTACGGTTTGGTATGCAGATCAGATAGATCTCAACCAACCCTTCGATCTTGAGTTCACTATGAACTTCGGCACACTGGACGGCAGTGGTGCAGATGGAATTTGCTTTGTGTTGCAAACAGTTGGGACCAATGCGATAGGTGCTTCAGGTGGAGGAATAGGGTATCAATCATTCGGAACATCACTCGGTATTGAATTTGATACATATCAAAACACCAACTTCGGTGATCCTAGTTATGATCACATAGCTATTGAGTACAATGGCAATATTCATCACGGTGCATCTACCGGTCATATTGCCGGGCCTGTACAAGCTTCTGCAACAAGCGCCAACATTGAAGATGGACAAGACCACCGAGTACGCATAACCTGGAATCCTGAGACCCATCTCATTTCTGTTTACTTTGATTGCGTGCATCGTCTCAGTGGCACCTTTGATTTAATCAACAACATTTTCGGTGGGCAAAACATGGTTTACTGGGGATTTACGGCAGCAACTGGCGGCTCCTATAACAACCAAACAGTTTGTTTGCGTGAAGACATAATTGCAACTACTGAAGTATCCATCTGTTCCGGGGCTTCTGCGCAACTACAGGTATCAGGCTCGGCTGACGGAACCTATTCTTGGTCGCCATCAACCTACTTGAGCGACAGCACCATTGCAAATCCCATTGCTACACCTCCCGGCACGATCTCTTATATCGTGAGCTATATGGATGATTGCGGTATCCTACGTGAACAACCGGTTACCGTAAGTGTAGATACGCTAGAGATCATCGCATCTCTTCCACAAGAATTAAACTGTGTAACCACTGAAGTCATTTTAAATGTGCAGTCTAACTTGGATGTCCCCACCAATTTCAGGTGGACATTGAACGGCACCACCTTGCAAGAAGGAATCAATGCCACTTCATGGTCGGCACAATCACCGGGCGAATACATCATCCATGCAGATGTGAACGATATATGCATTGCTCAGGACACTATTACAGTTATAGGCAATTATTATTTTGAAATCATCTCTTCTATTCCTCAGCCATTGAGTTGTGCTCAAACGCAAGTAGACCTCACCGTGCAATCCAACCCCAATTTGCCTGCACTCTATACTTGGACATTGAATGGTAACACCTTGCAACAAGGCATGAACGCATCATCCTGGACAGCTGATACACCCGGACAGTATATCATTCAGGCACACGTGAACGACATCTGTTTTGCGCAAGACACCATCACCGTAATGGGCAACTACGAGGAGTATACGCTAACTGTGGGAGAAGACATCGAGTTGAATTGCGAGGTGGAAGAAGCCATCCTCACTGCAGAAACCGATGCCAACAACGTAACCTGGTATCACAACAACTCATTGCTAACAAACCATACCACTCCAGAGCTGCTCATAGACACTCCTGGCATTTATACCATTGTTGCCATTCACCCTCAATCGGGTTGTATATCACAAGATGAAATCAACGTAACACAAGACCTATCCACCCCGATTATTGCCACCGCAGAACAAGGCGTACTTACCTGCATTGTACCGCAACTGGCTATACAAGGTATCACCGTTAATTCACCGCATCCTTATTCTGTAACCTGGAGCAGTCTTGACGGAAATATTGTAAGTGGAGCCAATACCCTTAGTCCGGTTGTCAATCAAAATGGCACGTATTACATTGAGGTGCGTGATGAGCATACCGGTTGCACATCCACCTCTTATGTCACCATAGAAGAAAGTGAAGATTTCCGGTTCAACCTAGAATCATTGGTATTTCCGAATGTAATCACCCCAAACGGAGACTCATACAATGAGTACTGGAGGCCTTTCTCAATTTACGATCCCGAACAAGACCTCAGCGTTATTTTCAAAACTTACAACTTCTTGGTATTTGACCGTTGGGGTAAAAAAGTTTTCGAAACATCGAGCTACAACAACCGCTGGGACGCGAATGAATTGGGTGAAGGCACATATTATTATTTATTCAGCTGCGAGACCTATTGTGAACCCGGAGTGGTGAAAGAAGTGCAAGGAAATATCCTCGTTTCGCGTTGATCACGAGTTTATTTAATTATTGTGAATCATCGTGTGCATTTCATAACAATAAGCTGAATTGGTACGAAGTTTAATCATGTGTCTGTCGGTAATTTCGACACACATTAATTAAACCGAAAATGAATATTCCAAATACAGATAAACAGCGAATTGTTATCGTTGGTGGAGGATTCGGTGGTTTACAGCTGGCCAAGGAACTCAAGGATAAAAACTTCCAAGTAGTCTTAATTGACAAGCACAATTACCACGCATTTCAACCCTTGTTTTATCAGGTTGCAACGGCCGGATTAGAACCGGGCAACATTGCCTACCCATTGAGGAAAATATTTAATTCCTATACGGATTATTATTTCCGCATGGCCGAATTGCAGGAGGTAATTCCTTCTGCCAATATCATTAAAACCAATATTGGTGACTTACACTATGACATATTAGTGATAGCCACAGGAGCAACGACCAATTACTTTGGCAATCAAAAGATGGCGCAGTTGTGCATGCCCATGAAGACTGTTTCAGAAGCATTAAACATCCGCAGCCTCATGCTCCAAAACTTTGAACGCGCACTGCTCACTGATAACCAACGCGAACGTGCAGCACTGATGAGTGCCGTGCTTGTGGGTGGTGGACCTACAGGCGTAGAGCTTGCCGGAGCACTTGCCGAGTTGAAGAAAGATATCCTTCCAAAGGATTATCCTGATTTGGATATTCGGCAAATGGGCATTCATATCATCGATGCCGGTGACCGTCTCCTTTCTGGCATGAGTCCTAAAAGCAGTGAACGTGCCCTCAAAGACCTCCGAGCCATGGGCGTTCATGTGTATCTCAACAAGCGCGTGACAGACTATGATGGTCAAGTTATCACCTGTCATGACGGCCTCCAACTTCATGCTTCACTTGTCATCTGGTCAGCCGGAGTAAAAGCCGCCATCCCCAAAGGACTACCCGAAGAGTGTATCCAATTTGGGCGCATTGCCGTGGATGAATACAATGCAGTAAAGGGACTCGACAACGTTTATGCTGTGGGAGATGTGGCAGTGATGGTTTCTGAAGAGTATCCAAAAGGACACCCGATGCTGGCACAACCGGCCTTGCAACAAGGCAAGCTGCTTGCAAAAAACATCGTCCGCATGCGCAATGGCAAAGAGCGTAAGCCATTCAAGTACAAAGACCTCGGCTCCATGGCCACCATTGGTCGCAACAAAGCTGTAGCCGAATTGACCTATACAAAGATTTACGGCTGGCTCGCTTGGGTGGCTTGGTTGTTCGTGCACGTGTATCAACTGATTGGTTTCCGCAACCGCATATCGGTACTTATCTCATGGGCACAGAATTATTTCAGACATGCAAGAGATTTAAGGTTGATTATTCGTCCATATCACAGGCAGTTGGACAATCCCGATGAAGTAAAAAAGGACAATCTCTAAGAATTGAACATAAAAAAAGCCATGCGAATTGCATGGCTTTTTCATTCTATTTTAATTCAGATGAGGTTATTTATATCCTTCAATCAACACTTCCAAAATTTGTTGTGCTGCTTTGGAAATCTTAGTACCCGGGCCAAAGATGCCCACGCAACCGGTTTCATATAAGAAGTCATAATCCTGTTCCGGAATCACACCACCGGCTACAACCAGTATGTCTTCTCTACCCTGCTGCTTCAATTCTTCGATGAGTTGAGGAACAAGTGTTTTGTGACCTGCAGCGAGTGATGAAGCTCCAACGATGTGAACATCGTTCTCAATAGCCTGACGAGCAACTTCACTAGGAGTTTGGAACAACGGACCGATATCCACATCAAATCCGATGTCAGCGAATGAAGTAGAAATCACTTTTGCACCGCGGTCATGACCGTCTTGTCCCATCTTCGCTACCAGGATGCGAGGTCTGCGACCGGCCAGCTTCGCGAATTCATCGCTCATCTGTTTCGCTTTTTCAAAATCTTTATCCATACTTGATTCGCTGGAATAAACACCACTCACACTGCGAATGGTGGCCTTGTATCTTCCGAATACCTTCTCCAATGCCGCAGATATTTCCCCCAAACTTGCGCGCTGACGTGCAGCTTCAATGGCAAGTTCGAGAATATTGCCTTCACCGGTTTCTGCACAACGGGTTATTGCTTTCAAAGCAGCTTGGCAGGCTTCTTCATTGCGCTCGCTGCGTAATTTGGCTAAGCGCTCAATCTGTGCTTGGCGTACCGCATTGTTATCTACTTCAAGAATATCTACTGGTGCCTCTTCTTCCAATTCATAGATGTTCACTCCGATGATTTTCTCACGGCCGCTATCGATGCGTGCTTGCTTTCTGGCAGCCGCTTCTTCGATGCGAAGCTTAGGCAAACCTGCTTCAATCGCTTTGGTCATGCCCCCCATCTCTTCTACTTCCTGGATAAGCGCCCAAGCTTTGTTTGCCATGTCTTGGGTCATCTTTTCTATCAAGTGCGAACCACCCCAAGGGTCAACGGCTTTGCAGATATCGGTTTCATCTTGGAGATAAAGCTGTGTGTTGCGAGCGATGCGTGCACTGAAATCAGTAGGTAGAGCAATGGCTTCATCCAACGCATTGGTGTGTAGTGATTGTGTTCCACCAAATGCCGCAGCCAATGCTTCTATACAAGTACGTGCCACGTTATTGAATGGGTCCTGCTTGGTAAGACTCCATCCACTGGTTTGGCAGTGCGTACGCAAAGCCATGCTCTTAGGGTTTTGCGGGTTGAACTGCTTGATGAGTTTTGCCCAAAGCATACGGGCTGCGCGCATCTTAGCAATTTCTTCAAAGTGATTCATACCAATTGCCCAGAAGAACGACAAACGCGGTGCAAAATCATCGATGCTCATACCGGCATTTATTCCTGCACGCACATATTCCAATCCGTCAGCGAGTGTATAAGCCAATTCAATCTCCGAAGTGGCACCAGCTTCCTGCATGTGATAACCACTTATGGAAATAGGATTGAACTTCGGCATGTGCTTGGAGGTGTATTTGAAGATATCACTAATGATGCGCATGCTCGGAGTTGGCGGATAGATATAGGTATTGCGCACCATAAATTCCTTGAGGATATCGTTCTGAATGGTACCTTGCAATTGTTCTTGCTTCACTCCTTGCTCTTCAGCCGCCACGATGTAAAATGCAAGAATCGGAATTACCGCACCGTTCATCGTCATACTCACACTCATTTCACCAAGCGGAATCTGATCGAAGAGGATCTTCATATCGAGAATGGAGTCGATAGCCACACCGGCCTTGCCGACATCACCGTGTACACGTGGGTGGTCGCTGTCATAACCGCGGTGCGTGGCCAAGTCAAATGCCACACTCAACCCCTTTTGTCCTGCAGCAAGGTTTCTTCTGTAAAAAGCATTGGATTCTTCAGCAGTACTGAATCCGGCATATTGGCGAATCGTCCATGGACGAATCGCATACATGCTCGCATAAGGCCCTCTTAAAAACGGAGCTATTCCTGCATGATAATCGCTCTTCGTTTCTCCTGTGGCCCGGAGAGGAGTAATATTTGAAAAGTCAATTCTTTCTGCCATAACTGGCGGCCAAGTTACGTGAAAAGAAGCGCTGCAGAAAAGTTGAATTCAGCCAACCGGAAGCACCATTTCGGGTGAAGCAGGCAATGCTTTTAGAAGCCCCACTTCATGGCAACAATACTGAACATCAGATAAGTCAGCTCATTCCTTAACCCTTCATCTCCACCCAAGCTACACAACCCTATTCAAATCGTTACATTTGCTAGCAAACGAATTTTTTAGAGGGTTTATGGCCAAACAGATAAATAAGACAGCCTTATTGAATCAGCTTTTTGTGGATAAGATATCGGCAGGGAACAGCGAAGACGAGGTCGATTTTCTGCGCGATATAGTGGGCGTCTTGCGACCCTCTGACCCGAAGAAGGTAAAAGAAGCAGATATATCTCCGCTGCTTGCGTTGCTGCGAGGTCATACAGAGTACATCAACTTTTTCCGTACCTATCTTTTTCAACTTATACGTGGAAAGGATTTTGACCAAATCATATACGATGCGGGCATTATCAAAGACTCGGATTTTCTCTATGAAGTACGCAAGCGGTTGATCGAAAAAATTATTCCTTATCAGCCAGCCAAGAACACGTTGCAGTATGTGCTCAATCAAGCGTTTTATGTCAGCACAGATCCATTGTGGCTGGAGAAAATTCCAAATGAGCAATTGCTGGAATTGTTTGACCTATGCGGTTTTCAAAGTATTTACAGACCTGCTGTACACAATTTTGCCTTTGCCGAAATGCTCTATGGTCTAGAAGTTCTGGTGCAGCGCATCTCCGGTAGAGCCATGGAAACGGAAGTGAACAACATGGTACCGGAGTTTCAGAATTTTGAGAGTCCGTTCATTGCGCTTCAACGCGAATTTGCAGATTTCAACGACCGCCTTTTAAAGGCGGAAAAGAAATATGTAAGCGCTGATGATTTGCATTACAAGCAACTACAAATTTTGCTCAAGCAATGCGATGACTACGTGCGCACGGCCTTCCAGAACACGCAGAAGTACGGAATCTCCATGAAGGTAAACCAAACCTTGCTGCGCATTCGTCAGCAACTGGATCGCATCAAGGAGTTATTGCCATTTGTCATTCTTGAAGATGAATCATTGTCCAAACAAAAGACAATTGAGGTAGCGTTGCAGCTCATCAGGCTCAATTGCTATAAGAGCAATATCAAACAATTGGTAAGCGATAGCACGCAATCGATATCCTATGAGATTACGCAACACTCTGCCAACACGGGCGAGCACTACATCACCTCCACCAGCAAAGAATATTGGAGGATGTTTCGCACGGCCTGCGGTGGAGGTTTCATTGTTGCGTTCCTGTGCATTTTCAAAGTGTTGCTTTCCAAGGTAGATGCCAGTGAATTCGGAAGAGCATTTTTATACAGCATGAATTATTCTTTGGGATTCATCGCAATCTATCTCACAGGAGGAACACTCGCTACCAAGCAGCCAGCGATGACTGCAAGTGCTTTGGTAAGTGCATTGGAAAAAGGCACCAACGAGAAAACAGGAATTGATGACAAATACTTCAGCTTTGCAATATTCTTTGCTCGTGTATTCCGCTCACAGTTCATCGCCTTCATGGGCAACGTATTGTGTGCATTCCCTATAGCCATGTTGCTCATCTGGGGAATAGACGTCTTATTCCATTACAACATTGCTGCCACTAAATGGGACAAACTTCTCACCGACCTTGACCCTATTGCATCCAAAGCCATACTCCATGCTGCTATAGCCGGTTTCTTCTTGTTTATCTCCGGTATCATAGCAGGAAGCATAGCCAACCGCAACAAGCACTTCTCCGTTTATTACCGCATACAGGAGCATCCGATTCTGAAAAAAACATTCGGTAAGGAAACGACTCTGAAGATTGCATATATATATGACAAGTATTACGCAGGCATTACCTCCAACTTTTGGTTTGGTGTATTTATGGGAAGTACAGCGTCCATCGGAGTATTCCTTGGTCTTGACTTAGATATCCGGCACATCACATTTGCGAGTGGCAACCTCGCATTAGGCCTATATGGTGCGCAATTCCATGTTGACCAATCGATGATTATATGGGGGATAATCGGAATAGGTATCATCGGGTTGGTAAACTTCCTCGTGAGTTTTTCCTTGTCAACGATACTTGCATTTCGCTCTCGCAATATTCCATTGTCAGAATTGCGACTTGTAGCAAGTACAATATGGCGCTATTTTCTCATCCAGCCTTCACACTTCTTCTATCCTCCCAAACAAAACAACAAGTCGTAATCACCACACCCCTATCCCCAAACCGAGATGGATGACAGCCTGAAAAAGATCAATCGCATTGTGGCCATCCTGACGCATCTGCAAGCAGGAAAAAACGTAACGGCACAAGCGTTGGCCGAACGGTTCAATGTGAGCCTGCGCACCATCTACCGCGATATGCGCACCATCGAAGAAGCAGGCGTTCCCATTATTGGTGAAGCAGGCCAAGGTTATTCGCTCATGGAGGGTTATCGCCTTGCACCGGTGATGTTCACACGCGAAGAAGCCGAAAGTTTCATTGCCGCAGAAAAACTCATGCAGCAACTGACCGATGAAACACTTGGCAAACATTATGAAAGCGCGATGTATAAAATAAAAGCCGTGATGCGTGCTACGGAAAAAGAACGTCTCGAATCATTGGAGCAAAGCATTGAAGTGCGCCCACGTGCGGAGATGTTCAATGATGAAGTTCCGCATGCCCTTGCCACCATATTGGAAGCCATAGCCGATCGCAAACAAATCTTGATGACCTATCAAGCCCAATTTCAGGAGCCCTCCGTACGCAGCATTGAGCCGGTAGGAATATTCCACGAATCAGGCTTTTGGTATTTTGCCGGATATTGCACCTTACGACAAGCCTACCGTCAATTCCGCCTGGACAGAATTATCAAACTGTCTGCTACCGACAAGCCCTTCACCAAGGTACACCCTTCATTGAGTGAAATTCGTTCATCTGACAACAGCTTACCGATTACCGATGTGCGAATCATAGCCAGCAAACGAATGGCCAGATACATGGGCGTATCCAAATACAATTTTGGCTTTGTAAAGGAGGAAGCATCCGGTGATAAAGTCATCATGCATTTCAGGACCCGTTACTTGGAATATGGATTTGAAAGGTGGTTAATGATGTATGCAGATGAGTGCGAAATACTGGAACCGGCAGTTTTGAAAGACCGAATTATTGCTCTGCTGAACAGAATCCGAGAACAGCATTCATAAAAAAGCGCTCTGTACTTCTCCAAATGAGAAATACAGAGCATCATCCCTTCATGTCTATCGCTCCCAGAAAAATGGAGGCTCAATTCCAAGGGCACGCAAATAGACATACCCTTGTCCGCGGTGATGAATCTCGTTATCCACGAAGTATTGCAAACTTGAACTTATACGGTCTTCGTATTGACCAAAGAGTTTATGTGTTTCATGAAAACGCTGAGCCGGTATTTCCTTCCACAGTTGATCAATGGTTTCCGTATCCTCATCCCAGCGTTTCAAAATTTCCGCCTTGGTGGAATAAGTCTGTTTTCCTTCTTGCAGCGGGTTGGATGTAACTGTGATAATTTCTTTAAGCCCCGGAGTGGCAATTGAAATAAGCTCATCCACCAATTGTGCAAACGTGCGCATACCTCCTATCGAGAACTCAAACAATTCCTTTTCAGGAAATGCTTCAATGACTCTTCTAGTTAGTCTGCGATGACCTTGCCAATGCTTCAAAAACTCTTCGGATGACATAAATGTTGTTGTGTTATTTTCCATGACAATTAATTTTTTGATTGTTGTTTGATTGATATAACAAAGGTTGAAGCAGTCGGTGACAAGGGGGTGTCAGTAGCAAAAACTACCTATGCCTTTTTTTATGCTCTCTTGATTCAGGTTATTCATGTACCACAATGTGAGCTGAATACATCCGAGAGCCATCATAGGCAATCATCAATGTTTCATTTAGTCTTTATAGCGAATAATCCTTTGAGAATAAATTCAACAGTATACTCAAGCGATTAGTAAAGGTGTACAACCCTACTTAATGAAACAAAAAAAGGAGAGCAAATGCTCTCCCTTCTTGTTTAATTGAACATCCAATGATTTTACAACTAATTCACTCATCTCAATTGATTAGCTCATAACTGCGCTTTACAAACGCAGTGAGCGCCTCTCCTTTGAGCAAACCTTTTGCCAGCAAGGCAAGATCAATGGCTTGTTTTACTTTCTCGGATGAACCTTCCGCGCCATTCAACACCTTCTCAAACAGCGGGTGGTTGGCATTGGCAACAAGGTTAAACGTCTCCGGCAATGTGCCATAGAAGCCACCGCCACCCATGACGCTTTGCTCTTTCATCCTACGCATGAACTCATTTTGAGTAACCACAAAAGGCGCCTCTGTAGGTGAAAGACTAGCAAACTGAACATTGAACTTCTTCTTGTCAATCAAGTTCTCAAGGTTCTCTTTCACCTTTTTCTTTTGCTCTTCATTCAATGCGGATGGCATCTCCTCGGCTTTCTCGATGAGTTTGTCCATTACATCAGCATCCACACGTTTGAAGCGAATCTTGCTGTTCTTGTTCTCCAATTGTTGAATGGCATGAGCCGTAAGTGGGCTATCTAAGATGAGCACTTCGTAACCGCGCTCCTTAGCAGCCTTAATAGCCGCATATTGTTCATCCTGGTTGGAGGCATAGAGCAGTATCGTATTCTCGTGCTTATCCTTCTGCGTTTCTTTTACTTTTTCGATGAGTTCATCAAGTGTGTAGTACTTGTCATCTACGGATTTCATCAGTGCGAACTTCACTGCCTTTTCGTAGAACTTCTCATCGGTGAGCATTCCGTATTGAATGAAGATGCCGATATCGTCCCACTTTTTCTCAAAGTCAGCACGGTCTGTGTTGAACATGCTTTGCAGTTTATCGGCCACTTTCTTAGTGATGTGTGAAGAGATTTTCTTCACGTTGGCATCTTCTTGTAAATAACTGCGCGATACGTTGAGCGGAATATCCGGAGAGTCAACCACGCCATGCAGCATGGTCAAGAAATCAGGAAGGATGTTTTTCACCTCATCGGTGATAAATACTTGATTGCTGTACAAAGCAATTTTGTTCTTCTGTACTTCAAAATTGTTTTTCAAACGAGGGAAGTACAGAATACCTGTAAGGTTGAACGGATAATCCACGTTGATGTGAATGTAGAACAAGGGTTCCTCAAACGTCATCGGATAAAGCTCGCGATAGAAGTTTTCGTAGTCCTGTTCTGTTAGATCAACCGGTTTCTTGAGCCACGCAGGAGAAGTATTATTGATGATATTCTCCACCTCCACTTCCTGCATCTTATCATCTTCTTTTGCATCATCAGCCTTTCTCCATTCTTTGCGCATTCCGAACTGAATAGGAACAGGCATGAATTTGCAATACTTGTTGAGAATGCCTTCAATGCGGCTGTCTTCCAAGAACTCGGTGGAATCATCGGCAATATGTAAGATGATATCGGTTCCGGGAGTAGTGCGGGTGCCGGCATCCATTTGGAAATTTGGTGAGCCGTCACAGCTCCAGTGAACAGGTTGTGCCCCCTCGCGCTGTGACAATGTTTGAATTTCCACTTGTTTGGCCACCATGAAAGCCGAATAGAAACCGAGCCCGAAGTGACCAATGATTTGTGCGTCTTTGTATTTATCTACAAACTCTTCCGCACCGCTGAATGCAATCTGATTGATGTATTTTTCTACCTCATCGGCAGTCATTCCGATACCATTGTCACGAATTGTCAGAGTCTTGGCATTTTTGTCAGCGATTACCTCCACTTTGAGGTTTTGACCATCGTGCTTTATCTCACCGGAGATGCTCAATGTTTTCACTTTCTGACAAGCATCTACCGCATTACTCACCAATTCACGGAGAAATATTTCATGGTCACTATAAAGGAATTTCTTGATTACCGGAAAAATATTTTCGGTACTAACCTTCAATTGTCCTTCTGTATTCATATGAATAAAAACTGTCTTTTGGGTAATGAATGGTGGGCAAAGGACAATGCACGTGCCAAGTGCGGAAAGGGTGAAAAGATGACAGTGCGCACGCATCCTATCCCCTATTGCGTGTCAATAATTAATTGAAGGCTAAAAAATCCGTCTGTGATGGATGTGTTTTTTTAGCACGAGAACAATTTTATCTCAGAGAAAAGAACACAATGGCATCATTTGAAATCATAGGTGGAAAGCCACTCAAAGGGGAAATCATTCCGCAAGGCGCCAAAAACGAGGCGCTGCAAGTCATCTCGGCCGTATTGCTCACCGAGGAAAAAGTGACCATTTCCAACATCCCGAACATTTTGGATGTAATGAAGTTGATTGACTTACTTGCAGCGATGGGTGTTACGGTAATCAAGGTGGACGAGCACACCTATTCGTTTCAGGCCAAAAATGTGAATCTTGAATACCTCAAAACCGATGAATTCAAGAAAAAAGGTGGTGCACTGCGTGGTTCTATCATGATTATCGGCCCACTCCTTGCGCGTTTTGGCGAAGCCTATATTCCAGAGCCGGGTGGAGATAAAATAGGTCGCAGACCGGTGGACACCCACTTGCGTGGTTTCGAAAACTTAGGTGCAACATTCGAGCTATTGCGCGAAGAGCGTTTTTATAAAATCAACGCCAAAAACCTCAAGGGCACATACATGACATTGGATGAGGCCTCCGTTACAGGTACTGCGAACATCCTTATGGCTGCGGCACTTACTCCGGGTGAAACTACCATTTACAATGCAGCCAGTGAGCCCTACATCCAGCAATTGTGTAAGATGATTAACCGCATGGGCGGTAACATCTCCGGAATTGGCTCCAACAAACTCATCATTCAAGGTGTAGAAAAACTAGGCGGCTGTGAACACCGCATGCTGCCTGATATGATTGAGATTGGCAGTTTCATCGCACTTGCCGCTACCACCAACTCAGAGATTACCATTAAAGACTGTTCCATTCCTGACTTGGGAATAATTCCATCCGTATTCAAAAAGATGGGCATCCAGATGGAGTTCCGAGGCGATGACATCTATATACCGCAGCAAGAGTCCTATAAAATCCAGACATTGATTGACGGTTCCATTCTCACCATTCGTGATGGAATCTGGCCCGCATTCACACCTGACCTCATCTCTGTGGCCATAGTTGCGGCCACCCAAGCCAAAGGCAGCGTGCTCATTCACCAATGGATGTTTGAGAGCCGTTTGTTCTTCGTGGATAAGCTCATTGAGATGGGAGCCCAGATCATCTTGTGTGACCCGCACCGTGCCGTGGTAATTGGCAGCAACCGTGAAACCAAGTTGCGCGGTATCACCATGTCCTCTCCCGATATTCGTGCAGGTATGTCCATGCTCATTGCCGCGCTGGCAGCCAATGGCAAGAGTACCATTCAAAACATTGACCAGATTGACCGCGGATATCAGAACATAGAGCACCGCCTGCGCTCACTGGGGGCTGATATCAATCGCATCAACTAACAGTGAACCAAAAACACTGATTTTGCGTTACAAATTCACCTTTGGCAAAATGTTTGGAATGCCATGGGATGAAAAAGAGGTATTTTTAGCACACTTATTAAGAAAAAAACGCACATGAAGAAGATTCTTTCCTTGTTGGCTATCGCAGTCATTGCCTGCGGCCTATATAGTTTCACCAGAGTGGAACAACCCGCCAAAGCGATGAAAATGGCAGTTAAAACCACCGCTATCGGCACCAACATCGGTGACGAAGCTCCGGAAATCGAAATGGCCGGAGTGGATGGTAAAAAAATCAAGCTTTCCTCCCTGCGAGGCAAAATGGTTTTGATTGACTTCTGGGCATCTTGGTGTGGGCCATGCCGCAGAGAAAACCCTAACGTAGTTGGCGCCTACGACAAATACAAGAAAGCCAAATTCAAAACGGCAAAAGGTTTTGAAATCTTCTCCGTATCGCTTGATGCTGAACCAGAAAAATGGAAAGCAGCCATTGAGAAAGACGGTTTGGTTTGGAAAAACCACGTTTGCGACTTCAAAGGATGGAGCAATGAAGCTGCTGCACTTTATGGTGTGAGGAGCATCCCGATGAGTTTCCTCATAGATGAAAAAGGAATCATCGTTGCCAAAAACTTGAGAGGTCTGGATTTGCACCGCGAGTTGGATAAGTACGTTAAGAGTTTCTAAGCCTATCCTTTCCGGGCTGAACAGGCATTTATGATATTACTTTCGCGCCCCTGCCATTTGGCAGGGGCTTTTTTATATAATCTGCCACATTGACCATACAACAGACAATGGCAAAGAACTTGACGTCACGCGTACGCAAACTATTTAGAAACATGAACAACGAACCTACAAAAGATACTTTAGACGAACAGGAGAACACCACTCAACCGGAAGTTTCAGAGGCGACAGAAAACACTGAGAACGCTGAGGCTACAGAAGCTCCTGCTCAAGAAAACGAAGCTGAAAAATGGCAAAAGGAAGCTGCAGAATGGAAGGATAAATACATGCGCCTTTATGCAGAATTTGACAATTTCCGCAAGCGCAGTATCAAAGAAAAATCTGACATTCTTGCCACTGCAGCAGCCGGAATTGTGAAAGATTTACTGCCAGTTATGGATGATTTTGACCGTGCCGTGAAAGCCAACGAAACGACCGAAGACATACAAGCTGTAAAAGAAGGATTTGTACTTATCCAGCAGAAATTCAATAGTGCACTGACAGCAAAAGGACTTAAGCCTATCAACGCAATCGGCCAAGTATTTGACACCGATTATCACGAGGCCATCACACAAATTCCTGCGCCAAGTGAAGACATGAAAGGCAAGGTGGTAGATGAATTGGAAAAAGGATACCTTCTCAACGACAAAGTTGTGCGGTTTTCTAAAGTTGTGATTGGCCAATAAGAATTAGACAACTGCAAACAGAATCTTCAAAGGTTCTAACAAGACGATGGCAAAGAGAGATTATTACGACATATTAGGATTAAGCAGAAACGCGACAGACGCTGAAATCAAAAAAGCGTACCGTCAAATGGCGTTGAAATATCACCCGGATAAAAACCCGGGCGATAAAGAGGCTGAAGAGAAGTTCAAAGAAGCAGCCGATGCTTATGCCGTCCTCAGTGACCCGCAAAAACGCGCTCACTACGACCGTTATGGCCATGCTCCTCAAGGCGGAGGATATGGTGGCGGTCAACACATGAACATGGACGACATTTTCTCTCAGTTCGGAGACATATTCGGAAGTGCCTTTGGCGGTGGATTTGGCGGCTTCGGAGGTGGCGGTGGCCAGCGCAGAATGAAAGGTTCCAACCTTCGCATCAAAGTGAAGCTCACCTTGGAAGAAATCGCATTTGGTGTCACTAAGAAAATCAAAGTGTTCAAGTTGGTGAACGCCAACGATGTCACTTATGACACCTGCTCCACCTGTGGTGGTACCGGCCAAGTAAGACGCGTTACCAATACCATTCTCGGGCAAATGGCTACTACCTCCACCTGTCCGAGGTGTCATGGTGCCGGTAAGAGCGTAAAAAGCAAACCGAAGGACACCGATGAAAACGGTCAACGCAGAGCAGAAGAAATCGTTGAAATCAAAATCCCTGCAGGTGTTGCAGAAGGTATGACCCTCAATGTAGCCGGAAAAGGTAATGCCGGTCCGTTTGGTGGTATCCCCGGAGACTTGCTCGTGCAAATTGAGGAAGAAGAACATCCAGATTTGAAACGCGATGGCCTCAACCTCTACTACGACCTATACATCAACTTCGCGGATGCAGCCCTTGGAACAACGGTAGAAATTCCTTTGGTAAAAGGAAAAGCACAGGTAAAAATAGAACCGGGTACACAAAGCGGTAAAATCCTGCGCCTAAAAGGCAAAGGACTGCCTGAAGTGAATGGATACGGACACGGTGACTTATTAGTAAATACCAATGTGTGGACCCCACAAAAACTCACCAGTGAAGAAAAAGAAATGCTGACGAAGTTGAGGAACTCTCCCAACTTCAAACCGAATCCGACTCACAAAGACAAAGGATTCTTCCACCGCGTAAGGGAGATGTTCCAGTAAAATTCAAATAACTCAGAGAATCATGGAGTACATTCCATACAAATTCGAGATTTTTGAGTGGTTGAATGAACACGACTACTGGTACACGAATTAATTTAGACACATAACAAAAACACAGCATAAAATGTCACTTACGGAGCAAATCAATAACGACATAAAAGAAGCCATGAAATCCGGTGAGAAAGACCGTCTCATGGCATTGCGCGACATCAAAAGTAAACTCCTACTGGAGATGACCAAAGAAGGTGCTTCAGGCGAAGTGGACGAATCCAAAGGCATTGCAATTCTCAATAAGCTTTATAAACAACGTATGGAGTCCATCGAGATTTATAAAGCCCAAGGCCGTCAGGATTTGATAGATGAAGAAATGAAACAAGCTGAAGTAATTGCCAAATACTTACCGGAACAACTCTCCGGAGAAAAGCTTGAAGCGGAAGTGAAAGCAATCATTGCATCCGTAGGTGCCAGCACAATGGCCGATCTTGGTAAGGTGATGGGAGTTGCTTCCAAAGCTCTTGCCGGAAAAGCCGATGGTAAAGCCATCTCCGACATGGTAAAGAATTTACTTCAAGGTTCATAATAAATAAATTCGACTGAAAACGAAAAGAGCGAGGGGTTTTAAACTCTTCGCTCTTTTGTTTATATAGCAATCAATTGTGCTTAATCGTTCGATATACCGACCTTCTTGCCGATGTATTTGTTTTCAATCAATTCATTCACGATAAAATCGGCAAGGTCAGCGGAGAGGATGCTCCAGCCTTGGGTTGGATAGCTGTCTTGCGTTTTATAAACACCAGTGCGCTCACCATCCTTAATCATTGGAGGACAAACGAACGTGAAATCATTACGGCTGGTGAGCAACGCATCCAACACGCGCACATGTGCTTGTGTCAGCTCAATGTATTCCTTCGGGAAGGTAATTGTCTCATAGACTTTGAGGTGCTCGCTCGCCTGCAATGCACCGATACCGCCAATGGCAATGATGCGCTTCACCTTGTGTTCACGCATGGCGTTGATGATGTTGTTGATGAAGACCAGTCTGAATGAAACCTCACTTGAACTCAGTGCACTCACCACGGCATCCACTCCCTTCAAGTGTTTTGACACATCTTGTTGCACCAGTGCATCACCTTGCACTACTGTGAGATTGGGATGCAGCAAATTGATTTTCTTCGGGTCGCGCACAAAGGCCGTCACCTTCATGCCGCGCTCCAATGCTCTTTTAACTACCTGAAATCCGGTTCTACCTGTAGCACCAAATACGATTACATTTTTTGTACTCACAGCGATTATAATTTAATTATTCAATTCTGTTTGCGCCATCATTTAGCACTGTGCTAATTAAAACATTTTATGGCAACAGGCATCTTGTACTCGAATTATTTCGCTGAAGTTTCACTGATGAACTT
The DNA here is from genome assembly GCA_036562565.1 of Flavobacteriales bacterium. Classification (GTDB taxonomy): domain Bacteria; phylum Bacteroidota; class Bacteroidia; order Flavobacteriales_D; family Sanyastnellaceae; genus DATCJY01. Next base: position 62,137 of record DATCJY010000011.1, read on the forward strand.
GGAAATTACATCGGGATAATAGGCAATCTCAAGTTCACGCACTTTGCGCTCAATATCAGCAGGTGTATCATATTCCTCAATCGCGGTGCTGACTTGAAAATATATATCACCTTCATCATAATGCTCATTTACCAGATGAATGGTGATTCCGCTTTCCTTTTCACGCGCAGCATGAACCGCTTCATGAACATGATGGCCATACATGCCTTTACCGCCATATTTAGGCAACAAAGCCGGATGGATATTCAAGATTTTTCCTTCATAGGCCTTTACCAGATTAGCAGGAACTTTCCATAAAAAACCCGCCAGAATCACATAGTCCACGCCTAGGTTTTTCAATTCATTGAGAAAGACATCGGATTGTAAGAAATTCTCCTTGTTCAGGATAAAAGTTGGAATGCCATGTTCACGAGCGATATCCATTACTCCTGCCTGTGCTTTGTTGCTGGCAATCAATGCGACCTGTACTTCCTTGCTCCCTGAAAAATACTGGATGATATTGCGGGCATTGGAACCTGCACCTGAGGCGAGTATGGCTATTTTGTGCATTTGATAGTATTTTTTTGCAAGAAAGAAAATATAGCTGTAGAGACTATTGGCGCCAACGGCTACTTTTGAGCACTTCAATTCTCAAAACTCAAAGGACGAATATGTCTATAAGCGTACAGAAAGTAATCAAGCAATATGGTGAGCAACGCGCATTGAATGGTGTTTCATTCTCCATAGACAAAGGTGAGGTAGTGGGCTTCCTCGGCCCCAACGGAGCCGGCAAAAGCACCATGATGAAAATCATTACATGTTACATTCCGCCTACAGAAGGTGAAGTGAGTGTATGCGGTTATGATATCAAGACACAAAGCATCGATGTACGCAAACAAATAGGTTACCTACCGGAGCACAACCCGCTTTATCTGGATATGTACGTGCGTGAATACCTCGCATTTGTTGCGGGTATTTATAAAGTTCCCAACATCAACAAACGAGTGGAAACCATGATTGAAATGGTAGGCCTCGGAATTGAAGCACACAAGAAAATTGAAGAACTATCCAAAGGATACAGACAACGTGTAGGTCTTGCGCAAGCAATGATACACGACCCTCAGGTGCTTATTTTGGATGAACCCACCAGTGGTCTCGACCCGAACCAACTTTCGGAAATTCGCGAACTGATTAAAACAATTGGTCGTGAAAAAACCGTGATGCTTTCTACGCACATCATGCAAGAAGTGGAAGCCATCTGCAGCCGTACCATCATCATCAACCGCGGTAATATCGTTGCGGATGGTGCAACGAACGAAATACGCAATCAGGCACAGGGTACAGGATACCAATTGCTCGTAGAGTTAAGTGGTGAGATTGCAAAGTCTGCCATCGAACGCGTTGAAGGAGTTGTACGTGTGCAATCAGAAGGCAAGAATACATGGCTCATCACCACCGGTGGAGAGAAAGACATTCGCAAAAACATTTCTGACCTTGCCCAACAATATGGCCACTCCATCCTGACCATGACACGCAAGGAACAACGCCTTGAAGATGTGTTCAAGGATTTGACTCGAACAAAACAATAATCCAAATACAAACATGATATAAATTAAAAAGACGCACTTTGAAGTGCGTCTTTTTTAGATTTGGTAGGAGCATTATTATTTCAATTCGGCTGGTATCACACACACCGGAATTGGCACCATCTTGTGCTGATTCACGCGGTTGCGATGAAGGTATATCTTTAATACCTCTTGTTGTCGAGTGGTAAGCTCAGAACTATTTGCATCCCCGCCTTTCGCCACATATTCCATTGCCCATTCCAGTTCAGGATAGGTAGCACCAATTTGGTCTTCATCGGTTCTATCATCACCAAATAAGCCATCGGTTGGAGCAGCATCTTGAATGCTTTGCACGATACCGAGTTCGGCACACAACGCATAGACTTCAGTCTTATACAAGTCTGCAATCGGAGATAAATCTACTCCGCCATCACCGTACTTGGTGAAGAAGCCCACACCAAAATCTTCGACTTTATTTCCGGTACCAGCCACGAGCAAACCATGGATACCGGCAAAGTAGTATAGCGTGGTCATGCGCAAACGCGAACGCGTATTGGCCAGTGACAATTGAATGGCCGCTTCAGTTCCTTCAGCGGGCAATGCTTCCACCATCGCATCAAACACGGATGTAAGATCTACCCGTGCATCGGATACATTATCAAATTTTGACTTGAGCCAGGCGATATGCTCCTGCGCTCTATCCACTTGCGCAACGTGTTGATGGATGGGCATTTCAAGAACATAGGTTTTCATGCCGGTCATGGCACACAGTGTAGAGGTGAGGGCTGAGTCAATGCCCCCGCTCACTCCCACTACAAAACCGTTCACACGGCTTTGCTGTGCATAGTCCTTAAGCCAGTTTACAATATGCTCTATTACTTGCTGCTTCTTCATTATTCACGGGGTCTTATAAAAAAATCCCATCTTTTAGGATGGGATTTTAAGGATGAATCCAATACTATTCTTAGAACAATATTCCGATGTTCAACATCATCATATTGTTGATGGCTTTCAATTTATAGCTGTCCGGTTTCAAGCTGGTGAAAGTGGGGCGGCTGTTTTCATCGGTAGCAACACCACTTCCTTTCAACACATTATTAAATCCATTATTGAAAGTAACACCCACCATCACGCTGGCATCACCACTCAAGTTGTACTCGATACCAGCACCGATGATAAGACTTGTGCGGAAAATTCCCATATCATCTTTGGCATCAATATCTTGATAAGTTCGAGAAGCGATTTTGGTCTCTATCCAAGCAGCCTCATTCACATCACCTGTTTCTTGATTGTCAGGTTGATATTCTCTGATAAAGGTAACTTGATCGTCCGCTTTGGCACCGATGTTAAAACCAAGTCCTAAACCAAATTGCCCCCAATAAGTGATGTAACCAATTTCATTGGTACGCAACTTAAGTGTAAGAGGAATTTCAAGGTATTTGAGGTTATAAATACGATTCACAGAACCAATGATTTCCGTATTCTCAGAAGCTCCATCTTTCTTATGGTGTCCACGGTAGAGATAAGTCAACTCACCACCGGTATTAAGAATGTTCAACCCTGTACCAAATGCATAGCGCTCCGTGAACATTTTATCAACTGCAATACCAAATCCGAACTTGAGGCGCGCACCACCCTGATCAATCTGGTTGTTATTGGGTTTCAACCATGAAATATTGGGATCCACATGAATGGCAATCTTCCATGGCTTAAAGTCTTGAGCATGCGTAGCGAGCGCTACTAACAGTGTAAAAGCAATTAGGATACTTTTTTTCATTTGTTACAGTTTTACAGGATTAAACTTGTGCCCCATAATGTGGCGGCAAATCTATACGAATTTATATATGAGATATTACGTAATTTTCTTCATGTTTTGCATAGCAGCATGTTCAGACAACAAGCCTGATAAACCGCTGCAAAAGATTGAAATTAAACCCGAAGCAAAGAAAATTACTGTAGAATTTTCGCGCTTCGACAACGACCTTTTTGCCGATAATTTTAATCAGCCGGACTCTACCATTCAACTGCTCAAAGCCAAATACGGCTCCTTTTTCTGTGACTTCGTTGAGCGTGACTTGATGCTGGCTCCGTGTAATGATCCCAAACTCCCGGCATTGTTGAAACCGTTTGTCACCAATCATGACATAGTAGAAACACGCAAGGAAATTGAGACCGTATTCACACCGGAAAAAATCAACCGATACAACGAGGAACTGACAGCTGCTTTTCAGCGCTGGAATCACTTTTTCCCGGACAGTGTCATTCCTCAAATTATTTATTATCAATCCGCATGGAACAACAACATTGCATGTTCGGATTCGGCACTCGGCATTTCACTGGATTGCTATCTGGGAAAAAACAACCGCATTACGAAACAATTATCACCGGAAATTTTCCCGAATTATAAAAAGGCCAATATGGAGGAGCGCTACCTTGTAGCGGATGCGATCAAAGGTTGGATAGCTTATAAATCGCGCCACTATTACCAACCCAAAGACATGCTCAATGAACTGGTGTTCTATGGGAAGCTCATGTACATTGCCGAGGCCATGGCTCCGCACCTTGAAGACAGCCTGCTGATGAGCTGGAGTAGCAAGCAACTTGCTTGGGCTGAAAACAATGAATGGAACATCTGGAAAACATTGGCCAATGAAAAAGTGATGTTCAATACCAAAACATTTGACATCAACAAATGGTTTATTGACGGGCCATTTACCGGTGCTAAAGGCGTTCCTCAAGAGTCTCCTCCACAGCTGGGAGTTTGGTTCGGCTGGAAAATGGTGCGCCAGTTTATGGATGCTAACCCTACCTTTACACCGCAACAATTATTGCAGGAAACAGACAACCGCAAGATACTTAGTGCCTACAAACCCAAGCGCTAACAGAGAAACAGGCACAAATAGGAAATGAAATTGAAATGAGAACGGAAGAAATAAAAATTACCATTGAACTGGATGACAACAACATTCCGGAAAAGCTGAGCTGGAAAGCCTCACAGAATGATGCCGGTGCGAATATCAAAGCCATGATCCTCTCCGTGTGGGATGAAAAGGAACAGAACGCCTTCCGCATCGACCTGTGGAACAAAGAGATGCAAGTGGATGAAATGAAACAATTTGTGCATCAAACCATCCTAACCTTGGCTGACAGTTTTGAGAAAGCCACCAATGAAAAACGCATGGCCGATACGATGCGTGACTTCTGCGATTATTACGCGGAAAAAATGAACATTAAAAGTCCATTATAATTAATAAAAAAGGCTCGGAAGTTCCGAGCCTTTTTTATTCTGTTTCTTCTTTATCAGAGCGTGGACATATCGATGACAAAGCGGTATTTCACATCGCCCTTCTCCATTCTTTCAAACGCCTCATTTACTTGTTGAATAGAAATGATTTCAGAGTCGGCAGTGATATTGTGCTTATAACAGAAGTCCAGCATTTCCTGCGTTTCGGCAATACCGCCAATGTTAGAACCTGACAAGCTTCTTCTTCCTGAAACAATGCTGAATGCACTCACATCCAACGGTTCCGATGGCAAACCTACCAACACAACAGTTCCTTCAGGTTTCAATAATCCCAAGAAGGTATTCACATTGTGCTTAGCGGAAACGGTGTCGACAATTAAATTAAATTGACGCTTATAACATTTCATCTCTTCAGCGTCAGAGGTGAGAATGGCATGGTCGGCACCGAGTCGTTTGGCATCTTCTACTTTGGAAGGAGAAGAAGTCAAAACAACCACTTCTGCCCCCATAGCCTTGGCAATCTTGATGGCCATGTGCCCAAGACCTCCGATTCCCAATACTCCCACTTTTTGTCCGGGGCCCACCTTCCAGTATTTCAAAGGAGAATACACTGTGATACCGGCACACAACAGTGGAGCCGCAGCAGCAAGATTCTCAAATGCCGGCATCCGCAACACGTAGTTTTCATCGCACACATAGGTCTTGGAGAAACCGCCATATGTCATGCCTCCGATGAATTTCTCAGGGCTGTTATATGACATTGTAGCACCTTGATCACAATATTGCTCAAGGCTCTCGGCACAATAATCACATTGGCGACAAGAGTCCACGATACAACCTACACCCACAAGATCTCCAACTTTGAATTTTGTAACTCCTGAACCTAAGGCACTCACTCTACCTAAAATCTCATGGCCGGGAACCAGCGGATAATTGGTACGTCCCCAGTCATTGCGCACGCTGTGCAAATCCGAGTGGCAGATACCGCAATAAAGCACTTCAAACTGAACATCTTGCGGTTGCAACTCGCGTCTAGGAATGGTCAGTTCAACCAGTGGCTCAGTGGCACTTGTAGCCCCAAAAGCCTTTATATTTTTAAAGGATGTCATAACTAAGAATTTATGAAAGTGCAAGTATGTCCACACCCTTTTAATATCTATTCATAAACAATCCTAATTCAGGTCAATTAAATGACTTTCAGGAGCACATCTTGCCGCGTGTCATACTTTCTTTGGCGCTTCGTTTTCTTACATCTTATTCAAGATAATTTATGATGCTTATATACCAACGGTTCGCGCAACATTCTATCCAGAGCGCAATACTGCTATTACTCATGGGCTTTTTGGTAGCCTGTAAATCTGAAAGCAAATCCAACGCTCCTTCCAAAGGAGGCGGCCCGGTTGAAGCCGATGTTGTGGTCATCAAAAATGAAAAGTTTTCATATGGTATCGAAGCCAACGGCAGTGTATTGGCCAATGAGTTTGTGGAATTAAAACCAGAAATCAGCGGTCGATTGGTGCAGCTCAAAATTGTAGAAGGCACTCATGTGACCGAAGGCACTCTACTTGCAAAGATTTATGACGAAGACCTGCAAGCTCAATTGCGCAAATACCAAGCGCAGCTCGAAATAGCGAATAAAACAGTTGAGCGCTTCGGTAAGCTATTGGAGGTAAATGGCCTCAGCCAACAGGAGTATGACCAAGCTGTAAGTGTTGCCGATGGCCTCAAAGCAGACATCGATTACACGAAGGCCCAAATCCGCAAGACCGAAATTCGCGCCCCTTTCAGTGGATTGGTTGGTTTGCGCAATGTAAGTCCCGGAGCCTATGTGACACAATCACAAGTGCTCGCCACCCTGCAACAAGTGAACAACCTCAAAGTTGATTTTGTACTTCCTGAAAACCAGATGCACTACGTGAAAAACGGAATGATGGTCAACCTGAAAACGGCTCAAGGAAAACAACACCAAGCCAAAGTGATAGCGATAGAGCCACAAATCAATGCAGGCACACGCAACGTGAAAGTGCGAGCCATCATTCAAGGCAATGCCGAAGATGTTATACCCGGCTCATTTGTAGTGGTACAAATTGATGCCAGCAGTAGTAACGGCTCCATCCTCATACCAACCAATGCCATCATACCCGAATCACGTTCTAAGAAAGTAGCCGTGGTGAAAGATGGTAAAATTCACATGCAAGAGATTGAAACCGGTTATCGAACATCGGACCGTGTAGTAGTGACGAAAGGCCTCAACGAAGGCGATACCGTAGCCGTGAGTGCCATCCTCTTCCTGAAACCCGGCTCACCTATTAAGATCAAAAACGTAGTAAACAACTAAAGCCAATCGGCTTAACTTGTTGTGGTGTGACGCAGTAGCAAACAATTATAGCTACGCATGAATAAAATCAATTTGAAGAAGAACAGATGAATATATCAGAATTGAGTCTCAAAAGGCCTGTATTCGCAATGGTTTGCAGCATTGTGATTTTGATCTTTGGAGGCGTATCGTATAAGCTTTTGAGTCTTCGTGAATACCCCGCGATAGACCCACCGATTATCACCGTTCGAACCAACTATACCGGTGCCAACTCGGATATTATCGAGACTCAGATTACTGAGCCGCTCGAAAAAGCCATCAACGGTATCCAAGGTATCCGCACCATTTCGTCATCGAGTAACCTTGGTAACAGCATGATTACCGTTGAGTTCAACCTCGATGTAGATTTAGATGCTGCAGCAAGTGACGTTCGCGACAAGGTGAGCCAAGCATTGCGCAACCTACCGGCCGATATCGATGCTCCACCGGTAGTTTCCAAAGCCGATGCAAGCTCCGATGTCATTCTCATCCTCGCGGTGCAAAGTACCGAGCGCTCTGTTCTTGAGCTCAGCGACTTCGCAGAAAACGTATTGCTTGAGCGCTTGCAAACCATTCCTGAAGTGAGTGGTGTAAATATTTTCGGTCAGCGCAAATACGCCATGCGTATCTACTATAAACCTGACCGCATGAATGCATATGGCATTACCTTAAGCGATGTCAGCCAAGCCATCCAACGCGAAAACGTTGAGCTTCCGGGTGGTAAAGTATATGGCGACCACACCGAGCTGGTTGTTAGAACGGTTGGTCGGCTTACAACAGAAGACGATTTCCGCAACCTTATTCTCCGACAAGACGAGCACGGAATTGTGCGCCTCGGAGATGTTGCAGAAGTCGTATTGGGACAAGAAAACGAAGAAGTAGGCTTCCGTCTTAACGGATTTAACTCGGTATCATGCGGTATTGCTCCTCAACCCGGTGCGAACTACATCAATATTGCTGATGAGTTCTATAAACGTCTTGAAGAAATCAAGCAGCAAAAAGGATTTGAAGACATCATCTTCACTGTTGTATTTGACAGTACCACCAACGTGCGCAACGCGTTGAAAGAAGTGGAAGAAACGTTACTGATTGCCATCATGCTGGTGGTGTTGGTGGTGTATTTCTTCTTCCGCAACTGGTCCATCGCTTTGCGCCCACTCATCGATATTCCTGTATCGCTGGTGGGAGCATTCTTCATCATGTACATCTGTGGCTTCTCCATCAATGTATTGACATTGCTTGGTATCGTACTTGCCACTGGTCTTGTGGTGGATGACGGTATTGTGGTAACGGAAAACATTTACCGCAAACTCGAAAGCGGAATGCCCATTCGAAAGGCTGCGCGAGAAGGTTCCGTGGAAATATTCTTTGCGATTATCTCCACTTCCATTTCCATTGCGGTGGTGTTCTTGCCCATCATCTTCATTCAAGGTTTCGTGGGTAGTTTGTTCAAGGAGTTCGGTATTGTAGTAGCCGGAGCGGTATTGATTTCAGCATTTGTATCGCTCACTCTGACGCCCGTGCTCAACGTGATGATGACTAAAAAGAACCACAAGCCAAGTTGGTTCTATGTGAAGACCGAGCCCTTCTTCCAAAAACTCGAAAACGGTTATAAAAATTCGTTGACCAAGTTCATGCGCAAACGTGGAGTTGCTTGGGGAATCATCGTGCTCTGTTTAGGTTTAATGGTTGTGAGCTATAAGAATCTCCAATCAGAACTAGCACCGATTGAAGACCGCAACCAGTTCCGCTTCAACGTTACTGCTGCTGAGGGAACATCATTCGACTACATGGACAACTACATAAAGAGCCTCGCGGATTACTTCTATGACAGTATCCCTGAGAGAAAAATGGTGTTCGCGGCCACGAGTCCGAGCTGGGGTTCGGGGGCAGTAAATACGGGTTTTGGCCGTGTGATACTTGTAGATAAAGATGAACGAGAATTGACACAGCAACAAATTGTGAACCGCACGAACAAGGAGATTGCGCGTTTCAACGACAGCCGCGCATTCCTGATCCAAGAACAAACCATCAGCGTGGGTATGGGCTCGCGCGGTGCATTGCCGGTTCAGTTCGTTCTACAAAACCTCGATTTGAAAAAACTCGAAGAGGTATTGCCGAAATTTCTCGCTGAAGCCCGTCAGGATCCAACCTTCCAAAATGTGGATGCGAACCTCAAATTCAACAAACCCGAGCTTCAGATTTTCATTGACCGGATGAAGGCCAAAGACCTTGGTGTAAGCGCACTGGATATTGCACAGGCATTGCAAAGCGCACTCAGTGGTGGTCGTATGGGATACTTCACGATGAATGGTAAGCAATACCAAATCATTGGCCAGATGGAGCGTTCAGACCGTGATAACCCGACCGACCTCAACAACATTTACGTGCGCAACAACCGCGGTGAGATGATTCCTTTGAGCAGTGTTGTGAAAATGGAAGAAAGCAGCAGTCCACCACAGCTCTATCACCACAACCGTTACAAATCCGCCACTATTTCGGCAGCATTGGCTGAAGGCAAAACAATAGGTGACGGAATTGCTTCCATGGAACGTATTGCCGACAAACTTTTGGACGATACCTTCTCCACCGACCTCACAGGTCCATCACGCGACTTTGCCGAAAGTTCTTCCAATACGGCTTTCGCATTCTTGCTTGCCATTGTATTGATTTACCTTGTATTGTCTGCCCAGTTCGAAAGTTTCATCGATCCATTCACCATCTTGATGACCGTGCCACTTGCGATTGCAGGAGCGTTGTTATCACTTTGGTTAACGGGCAATACCATCAACATCTTCTCAGAGATTGGTATCATCATGCTCGTGGGATTGGTAACCAAGAACGGTATCCTTATTGTGGAATTTGCGAATCAAAAACAAGAAGCAGGTGAAGAGAAACTCACCGCAGTGATAGATGCAGCAACACAAAGGATGCGTCCTATCTTGATGACCAGCCTTGCCACAGCACTGGGAGCTGTACCTATCGCGATATCATTTGGCGCTGCTGCTACGAGCCGCATTCCGCTTGGGGTTGTTATCGTGGGAGGTATCATGTTCTCATTGATACTAACGCTTTACGTTATTCCAGCTATCTACTCTTATCTCTCATCCTCCAAAAGATTTCAGAAACATGAAGATGAATAAAACCATTTTGTTGCTGGCCATTGTTTTGTTGCACACTCATGGTGCACTGGCACAAGGTGGAGTATTGACACTGAATGATGCCATAGACAGAGCCCTCAAAGAAGGCTTTCAAATAGAGATTGCTCGCAACGATTTGGAGATTGCACAGAACAATAACCACGCAGGAAATGCCGGCATGTTGCCCACCGTCCGTTTGAATGTGAGTGACAACCCTTCTGTGAGCAATATCCATCAAGAACTCGTGAACGGTACGGTTATCAAAAGCAACAATGTTGGTTCAAATGCATTCAGTGCCAACCTGCAGATAGGTTTCACATTGTTTGATGGCGGCAAAATGTTTGCTACACGTGAGCGCTATCGCGAGTTGGAGCGCATGGGTGAAACCAATCTGAAAGCCACCATTCAAAACACATTGAGCAATGTGATACAAGCTTATACCTATGCTGTAACACAACAGAAATATTTGCGTGTATTGGAGGAATTGCTCAGCGTAAGCGAGTCGCGCAAGAAATTGGTCGAAGCACAACAAGCATCAGGATTGGCCAACAACACCGATATATATCTCGCTCAATTGGATGTGGACGCACGCAAACAAGCGATTGCTTCACAGCATGTAGCCATCAAAAATGCCATAGTTGCACTGAATGTATTGTTGAATTTTCCGGTTGATACAACTTACCAATTGCAGTCTGAAATTGAAGTCAACAAAGCATTGGACAAAGCCACTTTGGAAAGTCAATTCACCAACAACCCTGAATATGTGTATGCTGAAAGTCAAACCAAGATAGCCTTGCAGATGCAGAAAGAAATGTCCGCTGCACGCTTGCCTCAAATCGGTTTGACAGCACAATACGGTTATACCCTTTCACAAAGTCAGGCAGGATTTTCATTGTTCAACCAGAACTACGGCCCTGCCGGTGTGATTACTTTGTCAGTGCCATTGTTCTCCGGCAATGTGAATGCCCGCAATTACAAGAATGCAAAGCTTGAATACGAGAGTGCAAAAATTGAACAGGAACAAACCATTCTCACATTGCGCTCCCATTTTGAGCAGGCATGGATGACCTATTCCATTGCCCTTGAGCAAGTTGCAAACGATGAAAAGAGTGTAGCCACAGCACAGGAATATGTAAACCTCATGGAGCAACGCTACAACCTGGGACAAAGCACCGTTGTTGAGTTTCGGGAAGCACAGCGCAGCTTTGAAGAAACCAATTATCGTCTCATCACCAATCAATATTTGCTCAAACTCGCTGAGACCGACTTATTGCGCTTGACCGGACAAATGGTGCGTTGATATTATTTAAATGTAAACGCATCAGCATCCTTCAATACCGGGAACTTCTTTCTGAAATCTTCGAGATCTAGGCGTGAAAGTTCCATTGTTACAACTTCTTCTTTGGAAGGGGTCAGCTGGTGGATGTATTCGCCTTTGGGGTGGATGAAAGCTGAATCTCCTGAGTAAGGAAGGTTATTCCCATCTGTTCCCACACGGTTGACTGCCACGACATAAGCTTGGTTTTCGATAGCACGCGCAAGTAAGAGCTTCTTCCACGGCTCGCGTCTTACTTCCGGCCAGCTTGCCACATAGATGAGCACATCATATAGAGGTTCATCGTTTACGATGTGATTTCGACTCCAAACAGGAAAGCGCAAATCATAACAAATGAGCGGACAAATTTTCCAGCCTCTCCATTCTTCAATCAGCAATGAACTCCCACTCTGGTAATGTTCATGTTCACCGGCAAAGGTGAACGTATGACGCTTGTCGTATTTTGAATACCCACCATTAGGACGCACCCACAACAGGCGATTGTAATAACATCCCCGATCTTCAACCGAAACGCTTCCTGCCACCACTGCATTGAGTTTTGCAGCCCATTGGCGCATCCAATTCAATGTTTCCATCTTTTCTGCATCGAAATGTTCTGCAATTCTTTCAGTCTGCATGGAAAAACCGGTAGTAAACATTTCAGGCAGCACCACTAAATCCGTAGGAACATTGATGAGCCTTAAAAATGTATCCAGATGAGTACGCGATGCCGCGGCATCTTCCCAAATGGCCGAGGCTTGTATTATAGTAACATTCAAATTGGACATGTCACAAATCTAGGAAGGAATATGACCCCTAAAAACGCTCAGGCATAGAAGCCATCTGAAGTACATCAACATACAGTAACCAATCATGACAAGGTCATGACAGGATTATTTTGAAAAACACCCTATCCTCACCCATCTTCGCCCCCATGGAAATAGTAAAGAGTCTTATTGATTTCATCATGCACATTGATGAGCACCTCATCACCATGGTGAACGACTACGGAGTATGGGTGTATGCCATTTTGTTCCTTATCATATTTGTTGAAACCGGAGTGGTAGTCATGCCTTTTTTGCCCGGTGACTCATTGCTTTTTGCCGCTGGCATGTTAGCTGCCCAACCCAACGGACTCAATCTATGGTTGCTCATTGTTATCCTACTCGTAGCCGCTATTGTTGGTGATTCATTGAATTATCTGATAGGTAAACAATTCGGTATGCGAGTCACCAAAGTGAGGCTCTTTGGCAAACAAATGGTGAAAGACGAGCACATTGATAAGACGAATTCTTTCTATGAGAAATACGGCAGCAAAACAATCGTAATAGCGCGCTTTGTACCCATTGTGAGAACCTTGGCTCCATTCGTTGCAGGTATCGGACGTATGCATTACAAAACCTTTATCACCTACAATGTTATTGGGGCATTGTTATGGGTTATCGGCATCACCTTGGCCGGTTACTACTTAGGCAATACCCCGATTGTGCGCGACAACTTTGAGAAAGTAGTTTTCGGAATCATCTTCGTATCGCTACTGCCGGTGATTTGGCAATTCATCAAAGGCAAATTCTTCCAAAAAGAAACAACTGTTCAATCGGAGAAGTGAAAAAGTACGGACTCATCGGTTACCCGCTCACCCATTCTTTTTCTCAGAAATACTTCAGGGAAAAATTTGAGCGCGAACACATTGCGGATTGTGATTACCTCAATTTCCCATTGGAATCCATTGAGCAATTTCCTTCCTTGCTCCAGGAGCATCCCGAATTGTGCGGACTCAATGTGACCATTCCATACAAGGAGAAAGTCATTAGCTATCTGGATGAGTTAGACACCACTGCTTCTGATACCGGGGCCGTTAATTGCATAAAGATTCAGGATGCAAAACGAATTGGCTACAACACCGATACCTATGGCTTTGAGATGAGTATCAAACCTTTTCTTGAAAACAAGTACGAACGTGCGTTGATTCTCGGAACCGGAGGAGCATCCAAAGCCGTAGCCTATGTATTGAAGAAATGGAACATCGCTTTTCATTACGCCACGCGCACACCTTCAGCAGCGAATCATTTGTCTTATAACGATCTGAATGCGGGGAACATTCAGTACTTCCCGCTCATCATCAACACCACTCCACTTGGCACTTTTCCCAATATAAACGAATGTCCTGAACTGCCTTATGAAGCACTCACGGAAAAGCACTTCTTATATGATCTTGTTTACAATCCTGCTGAGACACTCTTTTTAAAGAAAGGAAAAGCACAAGGAGCACACACCATGAACGGGCTCAAAATGCTTGAGTTGCAAGCCGAGAGAGGCTGGCAAATCTGGAATTCTTAAGTGCTTCTTTGCTACCTTATAGAATGCGCAGTTTTCAATAAATTCGCGGATTCTATCATATGTCGCAACGCATTGTAATTACACCCGATAACGCCAACAAGAACTACTGGAAAGACCTCTGGTCTTACCGTGGTCTGTTTTATTTTCTGGCTTGGCGAGATGTGAAGGTTCGGTATAAACAAACCGCGGTAGGAGTGGCATGGAGTGTCCTACGCCCGTTGCTCACCATCGGCATCTTTTGGTTTATCGGTTGGTTGTTCAATCTTCCTGACGATGGGGTTCCGCGCATCCTGATGGTTACCGCAGCCACCTTGCCATGGCAGTTTTTCTCCACTGCTTTCAGTGAAAGTGCCGGCTCGCTCGTTGCCAACTCCAACCTTATGACAAAGGTTTACTTTCCGCGCATCATTGTGCCGGTGAGCACAGTCATCGTTTGTTTGATTGATTTTCTCATCTCCTTCGCAATACTTGTGGTTATCATGCTTGTATTGCAATTCAATCCGGGTTGGCAAATTTTGCTGCTACCGCTGTTCTTGCTGTTTGCTACAGTAACGGCCATGGGAGCGGGATTGCTCATTGCAGCATTGAATGTAAAATACCGCGATTTCCGATACATCATTCCGTTTATCGTACAATTCGGTTTGTATATCTCTCCCGTTGCTTTCAGTAGTTCTGCCATTTTCGAGAGTGAAAAAATTCCAACTTGGATAAAATTTATCTATTCACTCAACCCCATGGTGGGGGTGATAGACGGCTTCCGATGGTGCATCACCGGTGGGAATATTGTCATCAATCAACCGGCTTTCATCAGTTCGATTATCATATCGCTTGTGATGTTGGTAGCCGGAGTACAATACTTCCGCAAAACAGAAAAAACGTTTGCAGACATTATTTAATTCCATCGCCACGTGATTAAAGTAGAAAGTCTATCGAAAGAGTATGTACTTCGTCATCAGACGGCCAGTAACTACACGGCATTGCGCGATGTGATTACCGAACGTGCAAAGAATCTTTTAAGATCCGGCCCCAAGGAGACCAAAGAAAAATTCTTGGCACTCAACGATATCAGTTTTGAAATAAAAACCGGTGACCGAGTAGGCATTGTTGGTCGCAATGGTGCAGGAAAATCCACTTTGCTCAAAGTGCTATCGCGCATTGTTACGCCCACCAAAGGACGCATCACCATTGATGGACGTGTGGCCAGCCTGCTGGAAGTGGGTACCGGTTTCCATCCTGAGTTATCAGGAAGAGAAAACATCTTTCTCAACGGTGCCATCCTTGGCATGAGTAAGCAAGAGATCAAAGCGAAGTTTGATGAAATTGTTGCTTTCTCAGAAGTGGAGCGCTTTCTGGATACTCCTGTAAAGCGTTATTCATCCGGGATGTATGTAAGGCTTGCGTTTGCCGTAGCTGCGCATTTGGATCCGGAAGTACTGATTGTGGATGAAGTGCTTGCCGTTGGCGATGCGCAATTTCAAAAGAAATGTCTTGGCAAGATGGAAGACGTTTCCAAGAGTGGACGCACGATTCTCTTTGTGAGTCACAACATGGAAGCTGTACAACGACTTTGCAACCATGGTCTTCTGCTTGAACGTGGACGCTTGGTGCATTCCGGCTCGATGGAAGAAACCATCAAAGAATACCTCGAGAATCGCACCAATGATGTAATGCGATTCGACCTCAGCAGGCACAAGTGTGAGATGCAGGGCTATGCAAAGGCTCATCAGTTGCGTGTGCTCAATGGGAAACATCAAGATGTCACCGAGCTAATCATTGGGGAACCTTACATCATCGAGATAGAACTTGAAATAATGCAACCAATTGAAAAATTTGTTGCAGCCATCGGCATATCAACATTACTCGGACAACCTATACGCACCACATGGTCTTATCCCAATGATATTCGTCCGGGCAAATACATCGCCCGATTTAATAGCGATGACATAGTACTCACAGGCGGACAATACAAATTGACTGTTGGGCTTTCTTCCCAAGGAAGAAACTTCCAATACATTGATGAAGCGGGTGAACTAGTGATATCAGAAGTAAGTGCATTTGCAGACAACCCTCAAATCATCAACACCAAGAGTGGATTGCTCATTAACCAATTCCCTGTAGAGATTGTTCCCATGTGAGCAACCTGACTTAACGGAAGAACCAATCATACAAGACTTTCATTAAATGAAAACCGTCAGTGTCATCATCCCGAACTACAACCGCGCGCAGGATTTGCTGGCCGCAGTAATGAGTGTGCTGGCACAGACCTATCCTGTTTTGGAAGTGATAGTTTGTGATGATGGATCCACCGATAATGGCAAAGAGTTAATCACCGCACTTAACGATTCCCGCGTTCAATGGCTTGATTGCGGTAAGAATGGAATGCCATCAATTCCACGCAACAAGGGCATTGCACAATCCAAGGGTGAATGGTTGGCTTTCCTTGACAATGATGATGCGTGGCATCCCGAAAAACTCGCCAAACAAATGGATGCGTTGGAAAAAACCAGATTGCTCGCTTCCTCTACCAATGCTTATCGAATCAACCATGAAGGGAAAAATCTTGGAGTACTGCATAGCCATGCCCTACCGGCTGTGCTCACGATGGATGAACTCATTCATATCAATTGGGTGATATGCAGCTCAGCCATCATTCATTGTTCGTTGTTGGACAAGGTCATCGGGTTTCCTGAATCTCCTACCCTGCGGGCATTGGAAGACTATGCCTTGTGGTTACGCGTGGCCAGCATCACCTCATTTGCTTATGTAGATGAAGCCCTTGTCAACTATAAAGATTTGCCACAACAAAGTATCCGTGCCAATGATGATGGAAAGTATATCCAACGCGAACGCATCTTTGATAACTTCTATCGCTGGTGTCAATCAACCCAAATGAGCGAAGAGTTGACTAAGCGTGCTCGCAAAATGGTTCGCCATGCGATGCGACATAACGGCAAAAGCATTTTTGAACGACTTCGATACAAATAATCTTGAGTAGAACTTTGAACATATTGCACTGCGTAGAAGCATACTACCCTGATATGGGAGGGATGCCGGAAGTAGTGCGTCAGCTCTCAGAGCGACTCGTTCAAATGGGACACCGCGTTACGGTTGCAACACGTCACAATGAAGACAGAAAATCGAACCTAATCAACGGAGTGGAAATTGTTCCATTCCGAATAAAAGGCAATGCAGTTATCGGAATAGAAGGTGAACGCGAAGCCTATGAGCAATTCTTATTGCAAAGCAATTTCGATGTTGTCGGATTCTTTGCTGCTCAACAATGGGCCACGGACATTGCCCTTCCCATCTTGGATAAAGTTAAAGGCAAGAAAATTTCCGTTCCTACCGGATACTCCGCATTTTATCAGGAAGTTTATCAAGGTTATTATGAGCAAATGAAACAATGGATTCATGGCTATGACATGAACGTATATCTCAGCCATGATTACCGCGACATTCAATTTGCACGTGATAACGGAGTGAGTAAAATCATCGTTATACCAAACGGTGCAGGCGAAGACGAATTCAGCGCCCCTTCTGATATCAACATCAGAGAACAGCTTGGTATTCCACCCCATCATTTTGTGGTACTTCATGTGGGTACCTATACCGGGGTAAAAGGACAACAAGAAGCAATAGAAATTTTTCTTCGATCGGATATTAAGAATGGTACACTCTTGCTAATTGGCAACAATGCAGAGCGTTACAGACCACCGTATCACAAGTACCTACAAATGCTCATGCTCAAATTGAAAGGACTATGGATGGATAACAAACGCATTATCTTTCAAAGTTTTCCGAGAGCGTTTACTGTCCAAGCATATAAGCAGGCGGATGTATTTCTCTTTCCCAGCAATATAGAATGCTCACCGATTGTGTTATTTGAATGTGCTGCAGCCGGACTTCCTTTTTTGAGTACAGATGTTGGCAATGCGAAAGAAATTGCCACATGGACCGGAGGAGGAAGAATCATCGCAACGACAAAAGACGCAAACAAATACAG
The DNA here is from genome assembly GCA_036562565.1 of Flavobacteriales bacterium. GTDB lineage: Bacteria > Bacteroidota > Bacteroidia > Flavobacteriales_D > Sanyastnellaceae > DATCJY01. The sequence continues at coordinate 80,079 of DATCJY010000011.1, forward strand.
TCATGCGGATATCGCAGATGGTGTGAGACAGCTGAACGAGTTATACCATCAACCACAAGTGCGCAAGCAACTTGGCCAAAAGGCTTATGAAGCATGGAAAGCCAAGTACAGCTGGGAAGTGATTTCCAAACAATACGAAATGCTTTACTTAAAATTGACAGAACAATTATGATCATCATAAAATTACTCGGGGGACTTGGCAATCAGATGTTTCAGTATGCGCTAGGAAGAGCGCTTGCTGTGCAACATCAGGACGAGCTCTTTCTCGATTGTTCTTTTTTCAGTGAGAAAGGAAGTCATACACCACGAGAATTTGAATTGGACATATTCGATATCAAAGCGAGCATAGCCAGTGATGAACATCTCAAAGCGTTTATTCCGGAGCAACCAACTTTGTTGGGACGTATAATGCATCGCTTGCGCGGAACCACACCTGTTTCAAAAAGCTATCACGAACGCGGGCATCAATTTCATCCCGAAGTATTCGACTTGCGCGGTGACATGCACTTGATTGGTTATTGGCAAACCGAACATTATTTCAAGCAAGTCGAAAACATCATCCGTGAAGATTTCACATTTAAACATCCTGCTACGGGACTCAATGCTGAACTCTTGCAGAAAATAAACGCCTGCAATGCCGTAAGCCTGCATATCCGTAGAGGAGATTACGTAACGAACACATCGGCCAACAGTTTCCATGGATTGTGTGGATTGGACTATTACAATGCGGCAGTGCAATGGCTCATGCAACACGAACAAAATATGGAGCTCTTTGTTTTCTCCGATGATATTGCTTGGGCAAAAGAAAATCTGAAGTATGAACTTCCGATGACTTTCATCGATCACAATACAGGAAAAAACTCATGGGAAGACATGCGCCTCATGTCACATTGTAAGCATAACATCATTGCCAACAGCAGCTTTAGCTGGTGGGCAGCATGGTTGAACCCGAATAAGGAAAAGCGTGTGATAGCACCGAAGCAATGGTTTGCCGATACAACCATTAACACCAAAGACGTGATTCCTACTAGTTGGAAAAAGCTATGATGCAACAACCGCAAATAAGTGTTCTGATGCCTGTTTACAATGTAGCGGGCTATTTGCGCATGACCATCGATAGCATTCTTGCCCAAACTTTCGGTGATTTCGAGCTCGTCATCATCGATGACGGAAGCACGGATGAAACGATAGAAATCATCCAGTCCTATCAAGACGAACGCATAAGGTTTTATCGCAATGAACGCAACCTTGGGCTCATTGCCACACTGAACAAAGGCTTGCAATTGTGCTCTGCGCCACTCATTGCGCGCATGGACGGTGACGATATCATGATGCCATTGCGTCTGGAGAAACAATACGCGGCAATGCAACAGGACAAAGGAATAGCCGTGTTGTGTTCGTGTGTTGCATTCATCAATACCGATGGCGAGGTTACATCCTCTTGGAAGATGGACGAACTCGCTGTGTCAGAAAAAGCGATTTGCCAATACATGCCGCGCACCAATTGCATTGCACATCCATCGGTAATGATGCGTACGGACATTGCTCGCCAATATGGTTACCGTTCAGAACAGAAAAATGCCGAAGATTGGGACCTTTGGTTGCGACTCTTGGCTGATGGTCATCGCATCGCGAAATTGGACGAGGTGCTCTTGCATTATCGGGTGCATCCTGCAAGCGTCACTTCCATTCACAAGGTGTCTATGCCTTTGCGCGTGCGTCTCATGCAGGCACGTAAAAGTTTTTTAAAACATCAAATAAAAAAATTTAATCTAAACGGCTTCTTCTTTTCTACGCTCATTGCACAAACAAAGAATTATGCAAAGCATCTTTTAGAAGAAAAGCTCATTCCATTTGCAAGAGGCACCAAGCGGGTCTTCACCTACCCTCCTGGAATAACTATGACTGAGCAAGAGCGATTGAAAAAAGCATTAGCCAATTGGAAAAGCAACAAGATATTCATCTTTCCATACTTGCATGAGGGTGGAGCTGAACAAGTGCATTCAGACATCTTGAAAGCGGTGAATGACAAGGATGCGCTCGTACTCATCTGCGAGTTCTCAAGGAACAAATCATTTCAACCACGTTTTGAAGCTTATGCCAACGTCATAGAGATTCCTCATGCGACCAATCACCCGTTCACGGCAAAGTATACCGTACAACAGATAGCCGATGCAATGAATGCGAAAACCGATGCGGTACTATTTGGAGCCAACACAGGAATCTTCTTTGAGGTAGTTCCATTGTTAGGACCACACGTTGCAAAGCATTACCTCATTCATGCATTCAAATATCAACCCAATGGCAATGTATTGCACAAAAATTGGTTGCGCTATAACGCGGCTATGACGAGCTATGTATTCATCTCGCATCAAGCCAAAAACGATTTTGAGCAACTCTGCTTTTACAACAACATACCCAAATCAGGAAGGAAAAAGCTGCGTTTTATATCCAATGCAGTGCATCATTTTGAAGCACCTAAACAACACACCCCGTTGCGTGTACTCTTTGTAGGCCGTGACAGTGCTGAAAAACGGGTTGGACTTTTCCTCGAAATTGCCCAACGCATATATCAGCAACGACTCCATATCGAGTTCTCCGTAGTGGGTATGAATGCGCGCAAAGCCGCACCCAATGTCACTTTCTTCGGCAGCATTACCGATGCCCAGCAGATGAACACACTTTATGAGCAACACGACATTCTCCTGCTCACAAGTGATAGAGAAGGATTTCCGCTTGTCATCATGGAAGCCATGGCACATGGACTGGCAATAGGTGCTACTCCGGTTGGTGATGTGCCCAATCGCTTAAATGTATCTTTCGCTCACATTACTTCATCCATTGACCAATACACAGTCGTTGAAGAGCTCAGCGCTTTCATTGTAAAACTGTATCAAGACGAAAACAGATTGCTGGCCATGAAACAAGCTGCTTACAATGAAGCCCTCAAATCATATTCATGGAGTGAATTTGAAACGCAATACCGCTCACTTCTTAGCGAGCGCATCACGCACTAACGCATTGAGCTGCATTCCGAATGCATCCCAATTGAGTTGTTCGAAGTATTTCTTTCTACCTGCGGTGCGCATGCTACGGTAGAGCTCCGGTTGATTCAGCAACGCTTCAATCTTGTTGGCATAATCCCAACCCGTTGCTTGCATATCGAACAAGTAACCTGTTATTCCTTCATCCACGATGGTAGGAATACCACCGGTGCGGCTTGCCAATACAGGCAATCCATTGGCAGCCGCTTCGCAGAACACAAGACCATATGCCTCGAAACGCGTAGGTAAAATCAAGAAATCCGCTTTTCGGAAATGCGATTGTAGTTTGGCAAATTGCCTTACATCATCCTTGCTTAAAAAACCTTCTACTAATACAGCCGGATGATTGCTTACCTCCTCAGGCGGCACACAACCACAGATAATCAGTTGCGTAAGGATGCCTTTATCAAGCAAATGCTTTAACGCATCAAAAGCTATATCTCCGCCTTTTTCCTTCCAATTCACACCGGCAAAAAGCAAGCGCAACTTGGGTGGAGGAAAAGGTTTATCACTTAAATAGATGGGATCTTCATCCAAATTGGCACCGAACGGCAACACATGAATTTTGTGAGCGCGATCCGCAAACACTGATCGCGCCCCATCAGCCGCCCAAGCCGATGAATAGACTGAAAGCAATGATTTTTCTATCACCTTCTGCTCTACCTTCACGCTCTCACGTCTCGACCAACCGTAGAGATTCGTCAAGATTTTGTGGTAATCAAGTGCGGTATGAACACTGCGGTCGTTGATATACACAATAGGAACATCCGTCTTCAAAGCCGCCATAGTGGCCGTTCCGGCAGGAGCAATAATGAGGTCATACTGGCGCTGACTCAGAAGTTTTTTAATCCTTCTTGCATAAGCACGCGAAATGATATACGAATCGCGAAAATTGTATCGCTTGCCAAGAAGCTTAAGTGATATGAAATTAAGGATGCGACAAAGCGTCCATTGTGGCTCAGCAGACAAAGGCCCGAGCACATCTACATCACCCACATGACGCTCAATGGCGCGCATGAGGTAATAATTCGTTCCGGACCAACTACGCTTGGTGCGGGGGTCCTCAACGGTGATGTATGCAATGGATAACCGTTTCATCACCGCCAAAGATGCGAAGGTTAGCACCTTTAATCCAAGCCATGTCAACACCCATTGCATCCATCCAACTTCTTAACAACCGCTTGGTATGATGGTACACAAGTCGTTTCGCGCACTGATATCATTTCATATAAATTGCCCACCATGAAGCGAATACTTTTCTTAGGCGATGCAGGCTCTTCTCACCTTACCAAGTGGGTACAGGCACTGCATGGAAAGTATTATAAAGTGGGAATATTCAGCCTGCGCGAACCTGCTGCAGAGATTCGAGATTTGGAAGGACTTACAATACACGTTCATCAAACCGACCAAGCCAAATTCTCTGCTTCGTTTCTCAGCAAATTTGTTTACATGTTTGCTGTTCCGGCTTTGCGCAAGTTTGTGAGCGAGTTCAAGCCGGATGTGATTCACGCCCATTATGCATCGAGTTACGGACTCATGGGAGCTCGCTTGAACTTCCACCCTTATATCATATCAGCTTGGGGCAGCGATGTGTTTTCGTTTGCCGATAACCAACTCGGGAAACTCATTCTGCAATACAATTTCAAAAAAGCAGACGCAATCCTTTCCACAAGTTATGTAATGAAAGACCGCGTGGCATCGTTCACCTCCAAGCCGATAATTGTGACACCATTTGGTGTGGACACACACGCCTTTCATCCCGCAAAAAACCATGCACCTTTCTTTCCCCAAGATGCATTTGTCTTTGGGATGGTAAAATCCATGGAAGACATCTATGGTGTGAGCAATGTGATTTCTGCATTCCATCAACTCCTTCAAAAAGGTAATGAGTGCATCCGGTTGTTGTTGGTTGGCAGTGGAACGATGATGGAGAAATACCAAGCACAATGCATTGAACTCGGTATTGAAAACTACGTGCATTTTGCAGGGCGCATCAATCATGCTGATGTTCCAAAGTATCATCAGATGATGGATGTATTTCTCAATCCATCGCGTATGGAAAGTTTTGGGGTCTCCGTATTGGAAGCGATGGCCTGCGGCAACCCCGTCATCGTTACCCATGTTGGAGGATTGAAAGAAATTGTGCAGGACCAGCACAACGGCTTGCACGTAGCGGTAGATGATGCAGCAGACCTGGCACAAAAAATGGAGATGCTGCTAGCAGATGAGCAATTGCGCGGCAAATTGGCACAGCAAGCATTGCGCGATGTTCATGCACAATACAGTTGGGAAAAAAGTGTTGAGATAATGGTAAAAGAAGTTTACCAAACTTATTTGAAGTGAATACATTTTCTAAAAAGATATCCGTGATTATTCCTTGTTACAACGAGGAGAAATACATCGCGCAATTGATTGAGAACATTGCATCTCAAGATTATCCGAAAGAGCTTACGGAAGTAATTTTTGCCGATGGAATGAGTACTGATCTCACCAAAACGATTATTCAAAACTATCAGCAGAAATATCCTTACATACAACTCATCCAAAATCCGCACCGCGTAGTACCTCATGCTCTGAATGCAGCGATTAAAGCCAGCACCGGTGAAATCATCATTCGCTTGGATGCGCATTCCATTTATCCGAGCAATTACTTTTCGGTATTGGTAAAAAAGTTGCATGAGCATCATGCAGATAATGTGGGCGGAGTGTGGAACACACAACCCGGCAATCAATCGCTCACAGCAAGAGCCATTGTGTTGGCAACATCGCATCCGCTCGGTATCGGAAATGCAGGTTATCGGTTGGGAGCCAAAGAAGACAAAGTTGTGGACACCGTTCCTTACGGCTGTTTCCATCGCTCCATCTTTGAGCGCATCGGCTATTTTGATGAGCAATTGTTGCGCAATCAAGACGATGAATTCAACGGTCGCATCATCAAGAATGGCGGTAAGATTGTGCTCATTCCTTCACTCGAGATAAAATACTTCGCTCGCGAAAACTATAAAAAGCTGTGGCGCATGTTCTATCAATATGGTTTATTCAAACCATTGGTAAACATCAAGCTTGGCGCTCCGGCCACGTTGCGTCAGTTTGCACCACCCGCCATGGTATTGGGACTAACCCTTCCACTCCTACTGGCCGTATTCTTCCCATTCTTTTGGGCTTTGTGGTTATGCGCATTGACACTCTATGCGAGCATGGTAGTAGCAGTAAGCGTGCATTTGTCGATTAACAACAGCATCGCCCTCTACCCCTATTTGCTCTGGTGTTTTCCGGTCATTCATTTTGCATACGGAACCGGATACTTGGTAGGAATTATGAAGTTCATGCTCCTCAAACAACATCGTCATTTAAAACCGACAGATATAAAAGAAAACCGATGAAGTATTCCATTATATGCTTCTTCTTGTTCGTCATCGGAGCCACGGTAGTCGCTCAAAACAATTTACCCGTTCAAAAGATGCAGCTGAACTGGAAATTCACACAAGCCGATAGAGAAGAATGGCTGGAAGCCAAAGTACCGGGTTGTGTTCACACCGACCTCATTCGCCATCAAATCATTGAACACCCATTCTATGGTACAAACGAAGGCAAGTGCCAATGGGTTGGAGAAACGGATTGGACTTACGAAACCGAACCGTTTGATTTGTCCGAAGAGCAACTGAATAATGAAATATTGCGCTTGCGCTTCAACGGTCTGGATACTTATGCCGATGTATTCATCAACAACGTACAGGTATTGCAAGCTGATAATGCTTTTCGCTCGTGGGAAGTAGATGCAAAGGGTATTTTGACAGAACAAGGCAACGTGATTCGCATCGTGTTTAAATCTCCACTACCAATTGCAGAAAAGAAACTCAAAGAATTGCCCTATCCACTTCCTTACGAACCAATAAGAGCTGTAGTGCGCAAACCACAATTCCACTTCGGCTGGGACTGGGGCCCCAAATTGATTACATGCGGTATCACCAAAGACATTGAGCTCATCGCTTATGATGAAGCAAGGCTTGAAGATGTTTACATCTCCTCTCAGCGCATCAAAGAACACAAAGCAGAGATGCTGGCGACTTTCCGTATTCATGCAGCGAAGGCCGGGTCATACACACTTCATTTCGAAATTGAAAAGACACTGGACGCATGGACTACGGAAGTCAAGCTGAACAAAGGTATCAACACCATTGAACTTCCATTTGAGATTGAAAATCCATTGAAATGGTGGTGCAATGATTTGGACAACCCGAATCTCTACACTTTCAACACCCTGCTGCAATCAAATGGGCACGCCATTGACACACGAACAATCAGAACGGGCATTCGTGAAGTCAAACTTGTGAGAGAAAAAGACCGCATCGGTGAATCGTTCTATTTTCAGCTCAATGGGTTGGACGTGTTTGCTAAAGGCGCTAACATGATTCCTTTTCGCTTCTTCCCGGGTGAAGCCACAGAAGCGGATTACAGAGCACTGCTCCAAAGTTGTAAGGATGCGCACATCAACATGATTCGCATTTGGGGCGGTGGTGTTTATGAAGACGACATCTTCTATGACCTATGTGATGAATACGGCATCATGGTTTGGCAAGACTTCATGTTTGCCTGTGCGATGTATCCGGGCGATGCACAATTCATTGCATCAGTAACTGCAGAAGCCGAAGAGCAAACCATTCGATTGCGCAACCATCCGTGTATAGCGCTTTGGTGCGGCAACAATGAAAACGCTGAAGGCTGGGAAAGATGGGGCTGGCAACGCGGTCTGTCTGATAAAGAAAAGACCGATATTCTCAAAGCGTATAGCGATGTGTTCCAAAAAACATTGCCTGACATTGTGAAGAAGAACACTTCAAGTAGTTATTGGGAAAGCTCACCGCGATATGGTCGTGCCGATAAACGCAGCTTCACCGAAGGCGACTCGCACTACTGGGGACTTTGGCACGATGAAGAACCGTTTGAAGGACTACTTCAAAAAGTTCCTCGTTTCATGAGCGAATACGGCATGCAAAGTTTTCCAAGTGACGAGGTACTACGAGAAATGATGGTCGGTGACGACTTCAGCTTTGATAATCCGGGAGTGCAACAACATCAAAAGCACAACCGTGGATTCAAACTCATGGATAAATACATGCAATATTGGTATCCGAAAGTATCTACCGACAGCCTATTGTTTTACTCTAAGATGACACAAGAAGTGCAAGCCGAAGGTATAGGCATGGGCATCGAAGCACACCGCAGAGCCATGCCCCGGTGCATGGGAACACTCTATTGGCAACTCAACGATGTGTGGCCATCGTTCTCCTGGAGCGGTATGGATTACAAAGGCAATGCAAAGCGCTTGCATGAACACCTTAAAGTAGTCTATGCACCTCAGCTCATCTCCTGCATTGTAGAAGATGAACAGCTATATATCTATTGGATCAGCGATAACTTCATCAAGGATGCGACACTACACATGCAGTTTACCATTACAGAAAAGACGGCTACAACAGATGACTACAAAGTATATGAGAGCGAATCCAAAAAAGTGAAACTTGTACATGGCTCCAGTGTGATTCACAAACAGGCAATAAAAGACCTTCTTGGAAAACAATCGGCAGCAGATAAAATCATTCAGGTCACAATAACGGATGATTATGGCCAAGTGAAATACGAACGCAAACAAAAACTCATATCTCCAAGTCCAACATATTTAACGATGCCGAGACCAACCGCTCAGCCGTAAGTTTGCGGCCTTTCTAGCGATGCGATGAACACACTTGCATTTTGGCAACCTATCATTCATTACTCAATGCACCTCCTTGTGCCCGGTGCTATTGCTAATATCTTCTACCGCAATGAATGGAAAAAAGCTTGGTTGTTATTTCTAACCACCATGCTTGTCGATTTGGACCATTTGCTAGCCACGCCCATTTTTGACCCCAGTAGATGCAGCATAGGTTTTCATCCGTTACACTCCTACTATGCTATTGTTGTTTATTTCTTGGCTTTTCTTTTTATCAAAAACAAAAACATACGCATACTGGCATTGGGCTTGTGGTTTCACATGTTTACAGATGCGTTTGATTGTTATATCTCATCTCTCGTACGAGCATAAAACCATTGTCAACTGAGAAGTTATATAAGCCGATAAGTTTGCATCTTTACGGCCACTATTTTTAGAAAGCACATTTATGAACGCATATATCGTTGATGGCATTCGCACGCCAATCGGAAATTTCGGTGGGACACTTGCATCAGTTCGTGCAGATGATCTCGCGGCACATGTAATCAAAGAATTGGTAGAGCGCAATAAATCCCTCCACCCCGAATGGATTGATGAAGTATTTATGGGTTGCGCCAACCAAGCCGGTGAAGACAACCGCAACGTAGCACGCATGGCCTTGTTGCTTGCCGGCCTTCCGATAACGGTTCCGGGTGAAACCATCAACTGCCTTTGTGCATCTGGCATGGCGGCTACAGTTGCCGCTGCGCGCGCTGCGCACTTGGGCGAAGGTGACATCTTCATCACCGGTGGAATGGAACACATGACACGCGGGCCTTGGGTGATTTCAAAAACATCCACCGCATTTGGACGCGATGCTCAAATGTTCGACAGCAGCTTTGGCTGGCGCTTTATCAACCCCAAGATGAAAGAAATGTATGGCGTAGATGCCATGGGCGAAACAGCTGAAAACCTTGCCGAGCTATATAACATTTCAAGAGAAGATCAAGACCAATTTGCATTGTGGTCGCAGCAGAAAGCCGCCCAAGCACAAGCTTCAGGAAGATTGCAACACGAAATTTCTCCGGTGATTATTCCACAAAAAAAAGGTGATGCCATTGTCTTTGCGAAAGATGAATTCATGCGTCCTACTACAACGCTTGAAGGCCTTGCGAAACTGAAACCTGCATTTAAGAAAGACGGTAGTGTGACTGCCGGCAACTCATCGGGATTGAATGATGGAGCAGCAGCGTTGCTCATCGCCTCTGAGAATGGTTTGAAGAAAGCGAACTTAATTCCCAAAGCGCGGATAATCTCCTCAGCAGTGGTGGGTGTAGAACCACGCATCATGGGTATTGGTCCGGTAAAAGCAACAGAGCTTGCTCTTAAGCGCGCAGGACTCACACTGGACCAAATGGACATCATTGAGCTCAATGAAGCCTTTGCAGCACAAGTATTGGCATGCACACGCAACATGGGCTTGCAAGATAATGACCCACGATTAAACATCAACGGTGGTGCGATTGCATTGGGCCACCCGCTTGGAATGAGCGGTGCGCGACTGCTTCAAACAGCTGCCATCGAACTGCAACTCAGCGGTAAGAAATATGCACTCTGTACCATGTGCGTGGGTGTGGGACAAGGATATGCTGCAGTGATTGAACGTGTGTAGGCTCAGCAAATCAATGATTATTCAAGAATTCCAATATTCAGCAATTGGAGTTGATAGACTTCCATAAAGTAAAGACATGGCAAACATTTTCGAATTCAACGGTTATAAGCCGGTAATAGACGAGACAGCATTTGTGCATCCCAATGCGACTGTCACAGGTAATGTGATTATCGGCAAGCATGTCTATATCGGGCCGGGTGCTGCCATTCGTGGCGACTGGGGGCAAATCATCATTTCCGATGGATGCAATGTACAGGAGAACTGCACCATCCATATGTTCCCCGGAGTAACCGTATTGCTCAAAGAGAATGCGCACATTGGACATGGCGCAATTATTCATGGAGCCACCATTGGCAAAGATTGCCTTGTTGGAATGAATGCGGTGATTATGGATCGTGTGGTAGTGGAAGATGAATGCATCATCGGAGCACTCACATTTGTGCCGGCCGATACAGTGATTCCCAAGCGCAGCGTAGCCGTTGGCAATCCTGCTAAAGTGGTAAAGCAAGTGAGCGACCAGATGCTCGAATGGAAAAAAGAAGGCACTAAAATCTACCAACAACTTCCGGCCGATTGCTATGCTTCATTGAAGCCATGCGAACCGCTGCGCAGTATTCCGGCCGATAGAAAAATACAGGAGGCAATATACAAGACCTGGGGCGAGACGAAATAAGGCTTACTTCTTTCTCACATAGTTAAACACCATTGCTTCCTTGTCTTCAAGCAACGGGTATTTGCCTACAATCACTTTGAGTGTATCGTCTGATATTTTCTCATAAGAGAGCACTTGAGGATAATCGTGCTTCTGATTGATGAACGTCATGGTATGGGAAGTGTGGCTCACCAACGGAAAGTCCACGATGCCTTGTCCCATTGCCTCTTCCACATCAGCGAGGTAGGTAATCGTGCCGTTGATTTTCTTAAGCTCAAGGATTTCATACACCACCGTATCACGGTCTTTAACTTCAAAACCTCTTCCTTTGAGATGATCCGGACCAACAAGCGTCCACTCTTCATGTGCTCCTGAGGCCGCATCATACCATTGCCCCACAAGGATGTTCATGTCCATGCGCTTATGGCTCTGATCGCACGCTAACAGTCCAATAGTTAATAGAAAAAAGGCACCAAGACGAATGGACTGTTTTTTCATAGAGCACTAAACGTTTTTCTGTTTTACAAAATCAAAGACAATGCGCGAGTATTTGCCGTCACGAGGTCCTTCAATATAGACCTGCATGGCGCTATCGGATTGCAATTGGTAAACAATTTTCTTTGGAAAATCATTGTTTTCGTTGGAAAAGACCAGTTTGTCCTTTCCTTCTGCTTCCAAAGGAAAAGGCACTACCTCAGGCGAAGCAATCTCTGAAGGACGGGCATAATAAACAAGTTTTCCGGCTTCCTCGGCAATGGATAAAAACTCAATGAAAGTGGTGTCATTACCATCCAATACAAACCCCTTTCCTTGAAGTTGCTTGTCTGAAGTCATGATCCACTCTTCAATCTGATAGGTGCGATTGTCCATGTATTCCCAGCGTCCTTGGAGGCGTTTGAGATCAAAACAATCCGCAACTTGAGAAGAATGTGTGTCACCGCAACCCACGCATACACCTGCTAGGCTGACCAAGAATGTTATTTTTCTCAGGTTAAACACGGTGGCGAATGTAAGAAGACGCGTTTAGAAATTTGATATTGACCGAGAAACGCATTCAAATTAACTGCCGGCAAGTCATCCGGTATGTGCAACCGATGCAATGTTTGTAACGTCATGCTCAGTACGGCAAGGAAACAACTACTTTAGAAACTAATGAAAATGAACCTTCTACACAACCTTAAGTACTTTACGCTGCTCTTCCTCTCACTCAGTTGCGTTACAATGCTTCACAGCCAGGTTGTAATCAATGAATTTTGTACTGCCAATTATACTGATTGGATTATCAGTGGTGAGAATGAAGACTGGGTAGAGTTCTACAATCCAACCGGTGAACCGGTGGACATCTCCGGTTACCATCTGAGCGATAATCCGAGCAACCCACAGAAATGGGAATTTCCTTCGGGTTCCATCGTACCGGCCAATGGATTCTTAGTTGTATTGTTATCCGGAACAGGTGATTACGATCCGAATTTCCTTGGTTACCGCAATACCAATTTCAAGGTGACCCAAACCAATGGCGAGCCGCTCATTTTTTCCAATACAAGCGGAACTATACTTGAGCAATACGACCTGAGTGTCATAGGAGCCTTCCAAGCCAATCACAGCTACGCACGCGTTACCAATGGCGGCAGCACATGGGCCATCCACACCGATCCCACTCCCGGAGCATCCAACAGTGGCCCGCATTACTCCGGTTATGCAGCTAAGCCGGTATTCAGCTTAGAAGCGGGATATTATCCCGGCCCCATCAGTGTAACACTTACCGCTGAACCCGGATGCACGATTTACTACACCACCAACGGAAACAATCCTACAACAACCAGTACCCTTTATTCGGGCCCCATTACACTCAGCAGTACCACCACCCTTCGCGCTATTAGCATTCCGTCCGATCCGGATTTATTGCCCAGTCTAATCGAAACCAACACTTATTTCTTTGGTGACGATGTGCACACGTTGTACACGGTCAACATTGCCGGGCCTACCCTATCCGATGGTATGTGGTACGGTGATGAACCTTGTCATATTGAGTTCTTCGCACCTGGCGGTACGTTCCTGGTGGAGGCAGGTGGTGACTCCAACGAGCATGGCAACGACTCCAACGCATATCCCCAACGCGGATTTGACTATGTGACGCGCGATGCGATGGGTTATGACAACGAAATTCAATATCCGCTTTTCCATCAACACAACCGCCCAAGTTATGAGAGGTTAATCTTCAAAGCAGCTGCAAACGACCAATATCCGACAGCCGGAGGAGCGCACCTGCGCGATGCATATATACATGAGCTCTCTGTATTGGGTAATCTCAATTTGGACGAACGAACCAGTCAGTTCTGTGTGCTTTATATCAACGGGGCTTATTGGGGAGTTTATGACTTCCGTGAAAAAGTGGATGATGTGGACTATACCGATTTCCACTTCAACCAACCGGAGGGAATGATTGACTTTATCAAGACTTGGGGTGGTACTTGGGTAGAGTACGGTTCTATGAACGACTGGAACACCTTGCGCAACTTCATTACCTCCAATGACATGACTGTTGCGGCTAATTACAACTATGTACTTAGCCAATATGACCACATGAGTCTGATTGATTACTTCATTCTGAATGGATACGTGGTATGTACCGACTGGCTCAACTGGAACACGGCATGGTGGCGCGGAAGGCATCCAAACGGTGGTGCGCGCAAATGGCGCTATGTGCTATGGGACATGGATGCCACCTTTGGGCATTACATCAACTATACCGGAGTTCCTAGCACCGGACCGAATGCTGCTCCCTGCCAAATAGAATCCATGGGCAACGTAGGAGGGCAAGGGCATATTCCCATCCTTAATGCATTGTTCAACAACACGGAATTCCTTGCGGATTATGTGCAGCGTTACGCTACTTTGTCCAACACCATTTTCTCGTGCGACCGCATGATTGCCGTGTTGGACAGCATGGCCGCAGTGATTGCCCCCGAGATGTCTCGTCAATGCGAGCGCTGGGGCGGATCTGTTGCCGGTTGGCAAAACAACGTACAAGCAATACGCAACTTCATTCTGGCGCGGTGCAATGAAAACATCATCGATGGAATTGCCGATTGTTATGATGTGACACCACTACATGTCACCGTAGAAATCGAAGGAGAAGGTCAAATTCAATTTGAAACCTATACGTTTGACCACACCACCGCTCCTTTCAGCGGTACTTACTTTGCCGATTTACCTATTGACCTCATCGCATTTGTAGATGATGGTGGCACTATGTGCGGTTCGTTTGCGGGCTGGGAAATTGTGAGTGGCAGCGCCACAATTGCGGACCCGCTGAGCCCCAACACCACGGTTATCTTTCATTCCGATGCCGTAATACGTGCCGTATTCCAAGACCCCAATACCGGCCCAATAGTAATTACCACCGATATGAACTTGCCGGGTGCGGGAATCATCACCGTGAATGGCATTGCTCAGGCGAGTTACCCTGGCAACACCACCATCAACCCCGGTGAAAGCACCTCACTCACTGTGACACCAAATGAGTGGTACACCTTCGACTATTGGGAGTCAGCCAATGGTACCTCATTCACCCCCGGCAATACGGCCACTGCAATATCCTTCTCTACTTGCCAAAGCGATACCATCACGGCTCATTTTACTTATATCCCAAACTTCATCTTGACCGTGAAAGTTGATGGCACAGGTGGCGGCTACATCCGCTTTGGCAATGACAGCATCACCACCACTCCGGCAATCTATCATCTGGAAGGGGGCCTCAACTACAATTTCTCGGCCTATCCATACGATCAATGGTCTGTCTTCTCACATTGGACAATTGATGGCACGAACCCGATATCACCCGATGAACTCACACCAAGCATCGTTCTGCAACTGTTGGCCAACGGTACACTCACCGCAGTGTTTACGCAGATTCCGCATCATGCCATTACCGTGATGGTGGATCCTCCATACTCAGCGGGCACAGTCATCTTTGAAGAAGACTTTGTAACAGGCAACAGCTATACGACTGAAACCATGCGCAGCGAGATATTGGAAGGCAATAAATCGCTCTTGTTTGAAGCGCGCCCAAACGAGTACTGGAAATTCACCGGCTGGAGCTCCAAAGTGCACTCTCCATCGCCCAGTGCAAATCAGCCAACAGTGGCCTATAAATTCATGGCTCCTGATACGATTGTGGCACACTTCGAGAAAGAAGACTTCGTGGTGTTCGTGCCCAATTCATTCACACCGAACAACGATGGCAAAAACGATGTCTTCAAAATCGAAGGCTCAGCCGTGGACATCGAAGGTTTCCACCTCATGATTTTCAACCGATGGGGTGATGTAGTATTTGAAAGCTATGACATTGACACCCCATGGGTAGGCGAAATGCAGAGCGGTGATTACTACTACACACCAACACAAGTTTACAATTACATCTTGAAAATAAAATCGGTGCATGAGCAGTCACCGCGCGAAATGAGCGGAACCATTCTTGTACTGCGATAAGTGTATTACATCAACAAGTACGACAGCCATTTGCCTTCCTAGCAGATGGCTGTCGCTTTTTTGTGCGAAAAGCGCGAATTGGTTTGCTCCGATAGCGCAGAATCTCTTAGGTTTGCAGCCGTCTTATTATGAGTCAGATTACATTGATTGATAGCAAACTGATGAGCTTGGTAATCACCAGGCTGTGCCATCAATTAATTGAGAATCATGATGATTTTTCCGAAACGGTAATTATTGGCATGCAACCTCGTGGCATTCTTCTGGCAGAGAATGTGGTGGACAAACTGCGTGCTATTCAGCCCAAAAGCAATATCCGTTACGGCATCATCGACCCCACATTTTATCGCGATGATTTCAGGCAAAGCGGCAAGCAACTCATAGCCCGCCCTACTGAAATTCCTTTCAACCTCGAAGGTCAGCGCGTGGTACTCATTGACGATGTATTGTACACCGGAAGAACAGTTCGTGCTGGTCTTGAAGGCCTCATGGAATACGGCCGTCCGAAAAGCGTGGAACTGATGGTCCTCATCGACCGCAGGTTCTCGCGCCAGTTGCCCATTGAACCCACATACATCGGCAAAAGCATTGACAGCTATGACAATCAGGAAGTGCGCGTGATGTGGAAAAAAGACGGTGGTGAAGACAAAGTAATCCTGGTTAGCGATTGAAATTAAAAAATGGAAAAAACACTTAGCATCAAGCATTTGCTCGGAACAAAAGACCTCACGTTGCAAGACGTAGAACTCATCTTTTCCCAAGCAGATGAATTCAAAGAAGTGTTGAGTCGCCCTATTAAGAAAGTTCCATCTCTTCGCGATATCACGATTGCCAATATCTTTTTTGAAAACTCTACGCGTACACGCCTGAGTTTTGAACTTGCTCAAAAACGTCTGAGTGCCGATATCGTGAACTTCGCAGCAGCGAGTTCATCCGTAAAGAAAGGTGAAACCCTTGTGGACACCGTGAACAACATTCTTGCGATGAAAGTGGACATGGTGGTGATGCGCCATGCCTCTCCGGGTGCTGCGCAATTCCTCAGTCAGCACATCAACGCAGCCATCGTCAATGCCGGTGACGGCACACACGAGCATCCTACACAAGCATTGCTGGATGCTTACTCTATTCGCGAAAAGCTTGGCACCGTAAAAGGAAAGAAAGTAGCCATCGTAGGAGACATCACACACTCCCGTGTGGCCCTATCCAATATCCACTTGCTCAAAACGCTTGGTGCGGAAGTGATGCTCTGCGGACCAACAACCCTTATACCGAAGCACATTGAATCGCTGGGAGTAAAAGTGGAGCACAACCTACGCAACGCCCTTGAGTGGTGTGATGTGGCCAACATGTTGCGCATCCAACTAGAGCGCCAAGATGTGGATGTGCGCTACTTCCCTAGCCTGCGCGAATACAGCCTGCAATACGGCCTGGACAAACAACTCCTCGACAGTCTGTCCAAGAAGATTGTCATCATGCACCCCGGCCCTATCAACCGCGGAGTGGAAATCACTAGCGATGTTGCCGACAGCGACCAAAGCATCATCCTGCAACAAGTGGAAAACGGTGTGGCTATCCGCATGGCGGTTATCTACTTGCTCGCTCAGAATATTGAGACGAGGAAGGGGATGTGATAATTCTACGCAACCAAATCAAGGAGTATTTAATCTACTCTATGATGATTGAATACCGAAGTCATAATAGATTAAATATTGACGTGGATAGTCACACAAGTATCTATGAGTTGACAACACATAATAACATTCCCTTCGTAATGCCAACCGTGTTATAAAACTTATTCCAATGTGAAGCAAGTTGTCCCCCCTTACCAATCCGCCCCAAAATTGAACACTTCTCTACTCTCCTTATTCCTCATTCTCCTGTCTACCGACTCCTTCAGTCAACGGCCAACCAATACCCGTTCGCTGTTCGCGCATGTAGAATATCAGTTTCGGCAGTATGATTATCTCACTGTCGGACTTGGGTATCAACCTAAGAAGACATTATCCACTTGGACTCGCAAGAATAAATATTCATTCACCGGATGGACTGCGAACTATTGTAAGAAACTAGACAATGAGGACTGGGGAGTATCCATTCAAACATTGGCCTATTCCGCTAATGGCGTTGGATTGGAGGGCAATTACAAAGCAATCCATCACAGTCCGCACTATTCTTTCAAGCCCCTCATTGGTCTTTCGTTTCCCTTCGTTAGTATCATGTATGGTTACAACTTTGACTTTTATAAAATAAAAGAAGAAAGAATTCGTCCATCGGAATTGATTTTAGGATTGCGATTGGCGATAATCAGGTGGAAAGCGTAATTGAAAAAAATAAGAGTGACAACCTATATAGAACTGACCCAATCCAAAGAAAACCAATTTGCATGAACCACATCACCATCACCACCGACAAGTCAGAACTCGACATAGAATTTATTCATGCTTTCATCTCCAATTCCTATTGGGCCAAAGGAAGAACGATTGAAACCATGCAAACTTGCATTGACAACTCATTGTGTTTTGGAGTTTACATAGAAGGCAAGCAAATAGGCTTTGCGCGAGTCGTTACGGATTATGGACACTTAGCATACATCTTGGACTTGTTCATTGACGCAGCGCATAGAGGCAAGGGGCATTCCAAACAACTCATGAGCTTTATCCTGGAATATCCACCACTTCAAAACATCAAAGTGTGGCGCCTTGCAACAAGGGATGCGCATGGTCTTTACAAGCAATTTGGTTTTGATGCCTTGGCCAAGCCGGAGAATTTGATGGAGAGAATATTATAATTCATACATGCCCACACTCCAGCGAGTTTAAGCGCTGCGATAACTCGCGCATGCGCAACACACGAGTCAAGTGTAGTTTGCTTACGAGTTATAAGGCTTGAGCTTTTTAACGATTAGGTTTGCAACTTCCATATTCGGTACCCAGCACAACCAAGAAACAATTAAATAGGCCACTAAATAATCACCGCTAACAATCATCAAAAGCGGCAGCCAGACTCTCAGTGTTACAGCAGCAAAGCAAGCCGCATAACTATATATCATGAGTTTGCGATGTTGCTCAATTTGGGAAGCACGGATTTTAAGATAAGCCAATAACGTAGTGGTAAACCAGATAATCCCTAAACATATAAACCCAACTGATGCAATGAGTCCGCCCGTTGCAGTAAAACCAGTTCCAATACCGGCAAGAGCACTTAAGAGCACACTGACTACATAAACTTTTCCGATGAGGCGATGTAGCGCTGCCTTTTTGCGCAGCAGCTTTTGATGAAACTGCAACCATCCGATGAGCAAAGCAATTCCTCCAAAAATGATGTGGGTATAAAAACCGATGTTCCAAAAAGTATCGGCTAACAGCTCAGGACTTTTTGTGCTCAACAAACCAAATGTGCGGTCTTGAAGAATAAAATAAATGCCGGGATAAAGACCGATAACGACAGCAAGAAAAGCGATGACAGTTTTGGAAATTCTTTGCGACATAAGAGATTTAGTGAATAGCATTCAACCACTCCAGGCCTTGGACTTGGACATAGTCCTCATCAACAACCGTCCCTACGAAGCCTAAATGCGGGGCCAAAATTATAAGTGAACTACTCGGATAAAATGCCACTTATGGATTTATTCGGCCTTACATAAAGGTGTATTACTCCAGTCGCGCGAGTGTGGTGAGAAAAGGGAAAGACGAAAGGTGAAAGCCAAACATCTTAATGCACTTCCCCTACCATATATAAAGAGATGATGCCATAAACCAGACGCACAAAAAAGCTCGCACCAATGATGAAGGTGATGAACATACGCCAGCGTTGTTCCGACTGGGAGAATCTATCCCAGCGCACGGTGAGGTCCACCACAAGCGAAGCCATTGCGAGAAACTCGAGGAAAGTAAGTAAACCCCAGTGCTTGGCAAAGTTTTCTCTCACAGCCATAAGTGAGGCGTTCATGGGGGCTATCCAATAAAACACATTATAGATAGCCAACACAATAATCGTGGCATTGATTAAAGGAGACTTCTCAGTTTTTCCTGCTTCCCTTGAGGTCATACTATTTCTTTGAGACGTTGTTGCAATGCATCGAGATGTTCATCATGAAAATCGAGATGCGTGACAAATCTAATTCGATCGGCACCTACTGCGAAACAGCGTACATTCTTTTGCGCCAAGCGTTGCACTATATCACTCGCCTTCAATCCCGAAGCGACTTGGAATACAACAATATTTGTTTCCACCGGTAGCACATCCTCCACCCATGAACATTGTTGCAGCGCCTTTCCAATGATTTGTGCACGCACATGGTCTTCCTTTAATCTATCTACATGATGTTGCAATGCATACAACCCGGCAGCGGCAAGGAATCCCGCTTGACGCATACCGCCTCCAAAAGACTTGCGTCTTCTGATAGCACGATGGATAAATTCTTTCTTGCCCAATAACAAGCTCCCCACAGGTGCGCCCAAACCTTTGCTGAGGCAAATAGAAATGGAATCAAACAATGCACCGTGTTGTTGTGGTGTAGTACCATCTTCCACCATTGCATTGAACAATCGTGCACCATCACAATGGAATGCAAGTCCATGCTCCTTGCACACCTTAGCTATGCGCTGAAGCTCGGCAAATGGGTAGATGCAACCGCCACCGCGGTTCATGGTATTTTCCACGCAAACAAGCGAAGTTCGTGCGTAGTGAGGATCATCGGCATTGATGTGTTTCACCACCTCATCGGCAGTGAACCGGCCGCGATCACCACTGATGAGTTTCACACTTGAGCCGGAGTTAGCAGCTATACCACCACCTTCATTGAAATAAACATGCGCATCTGCTGCGCAAATGACTTCATCAGCCGGACGCGTATGCAAGTTGATGGCAATCTGATTGGTCATGGTGCCGCTGGGACAAAACAGCGCGGCCTCCATGGCGAACATATCGGCAGCATATTGCTGCAACTCCTGCACCGATTCATCTTCTGCAAATACATCATCTCCCACCTTCGCTGAGAACATCGCCTCACGCATGGCCGGTGTAGGTTGGGTAATGGTATCGCTGCGCAAATCAACTATCATACTGGTTCCTATTTATTAGATTCCACAAAGCTACATTTGTAGCAAAGTATTCATTCATGCACATTCTGTTTTGCCTTGCACTCCTTTTATTTTCCACAGTTTCTCTCATTGGTCAGAGTAATTACTGGGTTTTTCTCAAGGACAAAGACGGAGTAACATTTGACCCACTCACCTACTTCGATGCAAAAGCCATTGAGCGCAGAATACGCGAAGGACTACCGCTTCATGACATCACAGATTATCCAGTGCGTGAAGATTATGTGCAGCAAGTAGCACAATACTGCGACAGCATCCGCAGCACCTCGCGTTGGTTCAATGCCATAGCGGTAAAAGCCACACCTGCCCAAATAGCCCAAATCAACACCATGCCATTTGTTGTGCGCACCCAACCGATGCAGCATACCTTGCAATTGGCTGAGGCAAAAAGGCCACCGCAGCACAGCGAGCGCAAACTTTCGGCAATGGAGTACGCTACGCTTTATGGTCAAACCGAGCGCATGGGATTTAGCCTCCTTCGCGAGCGCGGCTATACCGGCAAGGGCGTGCGTATTGCTGTTTTTGATGCAGGCTTCCCGCTGGTGGATAAACATCCGAGCTTTGAGCACATCGTGCGCAACAACCGCATTGTAGACACTTACAATTTTGTAAACAACTCCAAAAACGTATTTCGCTCCAACAACCACGGCACGCATGTACTCTCTTGTATTGCCGGAATGTTGGACTCCATACCGATGGGTTGTGCAACCGATGCGGAATTTCTTTTAGCCAAAACGGAAAACGCCTATGTAGAAATCCGTACCGAAGAAGACCATTGGATACAATCGCTGGAGTGGGCTGACAAGATGGGTGCCGACATCATCAATTCATCGTTGGGCTATACAGTGCAATTTTATTTCCGCAAGGACATGGACGGACAAACCTCCATCATTACCCGTGCTGCCAATACCGCCTTTAGCAAAGGAATATTGGTAGTGAACAGTGCGGGCAACGAAGGAGCTGGTCGCTGGGAAATCATTGGGGCACCGGCAGACTCTGATTCCGTGCTGACCATCGGAGGCATAAATCCTTCACATGGTTATCACACCCGCTTCAGCTCTTACGGTCCATCGGCTTCTTATAAAAAGAAACCGAACCTTGTGGCATTTAGCCAAACAGTTACTGCATTGGGGCACAATCAAGGAACATCTTTTAGTAGTCCGCTCGTAGCAGGATTTGCAGCGTGCATCCGACAAATGCATCCCGAGTGGACCGTGCGCCAACTCTTTGATGAATTGGAAAAAAGCGGAGAACTCTATCCCTACTTTGACTATGCACATGGGCATGGTGTTCCGCAAGCTTCCTATTTCATCTATGGCAAAAGCCTCAGTGACACGGCCATGTTTAAGATGCACTGGAATGCACAAGACAAAACTGTGGAGTTGCACCATTTAGGCGATAGCACCACATGGAAATCCTTTGCCATCGATAAAGAAAACTGGCATGAAAACCGTTGCTACCACCTACCGCTGGAGTATTGCTATTGGCAACTCATCGATGAAGCGCATCGCATTGTTTACTACGAACTCGTTGAGCCGGGCGAAAAACTCATTGCACGCATTACCAATAAAGATTGTGATAATTGCACTTTGCGGATTTACTACAAGCAGTACTTCTATGAACGACCATGGATGGAACTCCTAAATGAACTAAGCGCTCAACCTACACCATCCGACACAATTTCTCCTCTCTCTCATTAATGTTTTTATGAAAATCAGACTCCTCTTATATACCAGCTGCGCAGTGTTATTTCTCTCCGGGATATGTGCTCCTGCCGTGATTCACTCACAAACCACCTTGTTGCAACGTGATGTACGAAAACAGATGGAGCGCAACCAACAAGATGACTTCGGTCCCAATAGCAAATTCTTTCAATCAGGTGTGCTTGGTTTCTCATGGACCATGCCCATCAACACGAACGACAGCCTAGAAGTGACCAATGACATCAACAGCAATCAACTAGTGTTTGGTAATCGCTACAAGCTCAAGCTCAACGAATACTTTGCATTGGGGATGGACATCGTATATATGCGTCAAGGTTTTAGCATTCGTCAGGGGAACACGAATCTCCTATCTCCAGAGCACATTCATAAAAAACAGCGACTCGCTTTTCACAACCTTGCAGTGGGTGGACATGTGCGCATCAACTTTCAAAAACGCGGTGATTACCTAGGCTCCTATGTTGACCTTGGAGCGGAGCTACACTGGGTGATGGCCGAGCGCCATTTTACATTAGACAAGGTTGACCCCTCGCAACATCAGGGAGCCGAAAAAATACGTATCCAAAGCAGTCACCTGGACTTCACGCGCGACATACAACATTATGCCGTGGCGCGCTTCGGAGTGAACACCATTATTGCCTCGGCACGTTACCGATTTTCGGATATTTTCAATGCCTCGGAGAATATCAATAATGGAATGAAGTTACCTGAATTACCGCGTTTTTCCATCGGAGTGGAAATCGTATTTTAGCAAAACCTGAAATAGGTCCCGAGCATAGTACCGTGTATTCGTTTGAAGAATTACTTTCAAATATTGGGCTTACATCCGGATGCCACGCATGCAGAAATCCGAACGGCTTACAGACAACTTGTGAAGCTGCATCACCCGGATATGCACCAAGGCACTGCCGACAGTGAACAGTTTCTGCTGATACAGGAGGCCTATGAGATCCTCTCTGATCCCACGCGAAGGGCCTATCATCGTCAGCAATTACAGTACCAGCAAAACCGCTACTCTGCCCATCAACAAGCACACCGGCAGCGCGTATATGAAGAATGGGTTCGCTATCAGCAGCGTGAGGCCCTCAAACGGAAAGTGGCCGAAATGCGCAGGCGCCAACAAGAGGAAGAAGAAGAGCGCAACTTCGTATGGTATTCCTTCGCGGCCGTTAAGTATCTACTCTATTCTTTGGCAGGCATTTCGCTCCTCACCATGACCTTTGTCCCCATCACCCTCTACTTCAGTGATGACAAAATGAGACACGATGCCGGCATTCGCCTGATACTTGCTTCCATAATGGGGGCCACCTTCCTCAGCATTTTCATTTATCAGAACTTCTATTTCAAAAAGAGATAAACCTCTTCCATTTTCCTGCCTTTGCTGGAGTGTTTAAAACTTGTGCTTCGGTAAATCACTGTCTACTACCCACTTTGGTGATTTGTTGATTTTTAAAAGAAAAATTCACTTGCTGCACTTCTATTTTTGAAGGGTGTGATGGAGCCGCGACAATGACCTTGACACACTTGGTAATCAGCGTCCTATCACCTACTACAATTACCTGTTTTTATTTTCAAAAGCAAATTCCGGATGTTCCTCATCTTCGATACTGAAACTACGGGGCTACCCCGCGATTACCACGCCCCCTTGACGGATTTCGACAACTGGCCGCGTGTGGTGCAGATAGCCTGGCAGCTGCACGATGCTACCGGCAAATTGATTTCCAATCAGAATTTGATTGTCAAACCCGATGGTTTCACCATTCCTTTCAATGCCGAAAAAGTGCACGGCATCTCCACCGAGCGCGCCATGCGCGAAGGAATTGAGCTGCGCGAAGTATTGGACATCTTCCTGCGCGATGTGGAGCAAGCTACTTACCTAGCCGGCCACAACATTGAGTTTGATAACAATGTGATGGGATGCGAATTGTTGCGCATGGGCATGCACAATGCGATTGCCGACAAACAATCCCTCGACACCAAAGACCTCTCTACCGACTTTTGCGCCATTCCGGGTGGTAAGGGAGGCAAGTTCAAATGGCCTACCCTCACCGAACTTTATTTCAAACTCTTCAATGAAACATTCAGCGAAGCGCACGATGCGGCTTATGACGTAAGCGCTACGGGTAAGGCATTCTTTGAGTTGCTCAAGCTGGGTGTTATCAGAGTTCAGGAAGCTTCTGCCCAAACAATCGTCTATGAAGCTCCCCTTCTTAAGAGTTCGAACTTTCAGCAAACTGAAACAGTTGCTGCGTCTGACAACTCTACAACGGTTACGCACGACATCGATGTAAGCACATTGCCATTCGTGCACCTCCATGTTCACACGCAGTTCAGCGTTTTGCAGAGTACATCTGAAATAGGCACCCTTATAAAGAAAGCGAAGGAATGGGAAATGCCCGCCATTGCCATGACTGACCACGGCAACATGATGGCAGCGTTTCAATTTGTAAATACTGCTCTCAAACAAGAAATAAAACCCATTGTGGGTTGTGAGGTGAACATCTGCCGTGACATGCACGACAAAAAAGTGCAGGACAACGGTTTTCAGATTCCGATTTTGGCCAAAAACAAAAACGGATACCACAACTTGGCAAAGCTTTCCAGTCTGGCACACACCGAAGGTTTTTACTATGTACCACGGATTGATAAAAAACGTCTGCTTGAGTACAAAGAAGACCTCATTGTGCTCTCCGGTGGATTGTATGGCGAGGTAGCATGGAAGATACTCAACGAAGGAGACGAGAAAGCGGAAGAAGCATTCTTGTGGTATAAAGAGCATTTTGGTGATGACTTTTATGCAGAGCTCAACCGCCACGGATTGGAAGAAGAAGATCACGTGAACAAAGTCTTACTGCGTTTCTGCGAAAAGCACGGAGTGAAATACGTAGCTGCCAACTCATCCTATTACACCACAAGAGATGAGGCCGAAGCACAAGATGCGCTCATCTGTGTGCGCGAAGGCGAATACGTTTCCAAACCGAAAAAATACATCGGCAAGCGCGGGCGCGATTTCCGCTTTGGTTTGCCCAACGATCAATACTACCTCAAGACACCGGATGAGATGCGCGAGCTCTTCAGGGATTTGCCGCTGGCCATCTCCAACACTGCCGAGATTGCAGAGAAGTGCGAGAGCTATAAACTCGCGCGTGAGGTATTGCTTCCGAAGTTTGACATACCGGAACAATTCCGCGACCCGATGGATGAAATAGATGGCGGCAAACGCGGGGAGAACAACTACCTGCGCCACCTCACTTATGAAGGAGCGAAAAAACGCTATGGCACCATCACCGATGAAATACGCGAGCGCTTGGACTTTGAATTGGCCACAATAGCCAACACCGGTTATCCCGGTTACTTCCTCATTGTGCAAGACTTCTGCAATAAAGCACGCGAGATGGGAGTAAGTGTTGGGCCGGGGCGTGGTAGTGCTGCCGGAAGTGCAGTTGCTTATTGCATCGGTATCACCAATGTGGACCCCATCAAGTACTCACTGCTCTTTGAGCGTTTCCTCAACCCTGAGCGTGTGAGCATGCCCGATATCGATATCGACTTCGATGATGAAGGCCGTGAGAAGGTCATCAACTACGTGCGTGAGAAATACGGCAAGGACATGGTGGCACAAATCATCACCTATGGAACCATGGGAGGCAAGAGTGCCATCCGCGATGCCGGCCGGGTGTTTGAATTGCCGCTAAGTGATACCGACCGGATAGCCAAGCTCATGCCTGACTCGCAAGACCTCAGCAACATCCTGAAGTGGGACGATAAAACATTGAGTGAAAAACTCAACGGAGATGCCGTGCAGCTAGCTAAACAATTGCGCGAAATTGCCTCTGAGAACACGCATGAATCCAAGGTATTGAAGATGGCCAGCATCTTGGAAGGCTCCGTGCGCAACACCGGTATCCACGCCTGTGGTGTGATTATCACTCCCGATGTGATCACCAACTATGTGCCCGTGGCCACTGCAAAAGACAGTGATATGTGGTGCACACAGTTTGACAACTCCGTAGTTGAAAGCGCAGGACTGCTCAAGATGGACTTCTTGGGATTGAAGACACTGACGCTCATCAAACACTCATTGCGCAACATCAAAGAACGCCACGGTATCGACATCGATATCGAAGCGATACCGATAGATGACGAAAAGACTTACCAACTCTTCCAGCGAGGCCAGACAGTGGGCATATTCCAATACGAAAGTGACGGAATGCAGAAGTACATGAAAGAGTTGAGACCAACGGTATTCGATGACCTCATTGCGATGAACGCATTGTATCGTCCGGGACCGCTGGAATACATTCCATCCTTCATCCGAAGAAAAAACGGACAAGAAGAAATCACCTATGACCTGCCTGAAATGGAAGAATACCTCAAGGACACTTATGGTATCACCGTGTATCAGGAGCAGGTAATGCTTTTGTCGCAGAAGCTTGCGGGCTTTACAAAAGGTGAGGCTGACGTGTTGCGTAAGGCAATGGGTAAAAAGCAAAAGGATGTGTTGGACAAAATGAAAGGCAAATTCATTGAAGGCGCCAAAGCCAACAACCATCCAGAAGACAAGCTAGAGAAAATTTGGACCGACTGGGAAGCGTTTGCGAGTTATGCATTCAACAAGTCTCACTCCACATGTTATGCTTGGGTGGCATATCAAACAGCTTACCTCAAAGCTCACTACCCTGCCGAATACATGGCTGCTGTATTGAGCAACAACATGAGTGACATCAAGCTGGTGAGCTTTTTCATGCAAGAGTGTAAAAAGCTTGGTGTAAACGTATTGGGCCCGGATGTGAACGAATCGAAAGCGTTGTTCAGCGTAAACGATAAAGGAGAAATCCGATTTGGGTTGGCTGCAGTAAAAGGCGTAGGTGAAAGTGCAGTGGAAAGCATCATTGCCGAACAAAAGAAAGGACGTTTCACATCCATATATGATTTCCTAGCTCGTGTGGACAGCAAAGCCTCCAACAAGAAGACCTTGGAAAACCTTGCACTAGCCGGGGCCTTAGATGCCTTCGGTATTCCACGTGAAGCATATTTCACACCGGATGGCAAGAATGAAACCTTCATTGAAACACTTGTGAAGTATGCTGCTGCGGTACGTGACAGCAAGAACACAAGTCAAGTATCCTTGTTTGGCGATGAAGATTCGTCATCCGTAATTGCAGAACCGCAACCACCTAAAGTGGATGGTTGGGACACCATGACTCAACTGACCAAAGAGAAAGAAGTTGTAGGCATGTTCATCAGTGGTCACCCGCTAGATGATTTTGCATTCGACATTCAATCGTTCTGCTCCGAAGGTGGGTTGAAACAATTGCGCAACATGGAATCCCTCAATGGTAGAGAACTCAAGCTGGCCGGCACGGTGATAGACTTCCAGCACCGAGTTTCCAAGACAAGTGGCAAGCCTTTCGGTACCATCAAACTTGAGGACTACGAAGACAGCCATGAGTTCACCTTGTTTGGCGAAGAATACCTCAAATTCAAACACCTGTTCCAGCCCGGAGAGAAACTCTTCATCACGGGACGCGTGCAGCAAAGACGTTTTGGTAACGCTTCTACCGGAGCGATGGAGTTCCGCATTTCCAACATCGAGTTGCTTGCGGAGGTACGCGACAAACGTGCACGCTTCATCGATATATACATCAATATCGATACACTGTCGGACCAGCTGATACAGCAACTCGTGGATACCATCCCCAATGGTGAAGGAAAAAGTACCTTGCGCATCAACATTGAAACCAATGATGCAGGCTCCCTGAAACTGCCAAGCTCCACCTACAACAAAGTAGCTGTAACAACTGAAGTATTGCGCAAGCTGGAGGAGTTCCCAATTGAAATAAAAATTAGAGAATCATAAGCAGATAGAAGGACGAGCGCTGAAAACATAGTTTATTTGGCGCTCGTTTTTTATAGATAAATGCAGCCGAAAGGCATATAGCCAAAATACTCTCATACAACATGCCGCATAAATATCAGCTTCACATTCTGGTTGGTTGTGCCGATGCCCGGGATTTAAGCCAGCTACAGATTGACACCATCAATAACACAATTGAAGACTATCGCAAACAAGGAAAGCATGTTCAGGTGCAAACCATACGCGCGGCAGGTTCCTTTGTGAGTAAAGATGTCTATCAAGACATCAAAAACATCATTCTCAACTATCAGAAGGAAATACCATCAGACAACGAACAGGATGGATATTATGTGCACATCCAAAGTCATGGTCATCTTACAGATTCATCCAAGAAAGACTACATCTCCCACCTCTATGACATGCAGGTGGTAGAAGGCTCACCTCTCAACTGTGGTATGCTTGGTGCCAGCTCGGTAGGTATTGAGATAGAGCAATTGATTATCGACAATCAATTGGAATACCGCACACCAAGCGGCCTTAAGAAAGTTGTGAATGACAACGACATCAGAGAACTTTTGCGCGATGTATATGCGCATGACGGATTTCTAGCCGGTGACTGGGTGAAGAGCATAGACCTTTTGCGCACACATCCACGCGCGCAAAAGTCCAACCTCGAAGCGATGATAAACAATGACCCGGATTTAAAACGCCTAGGAATTAAAATCACTGCAGGTATCATGGACTATGCAATACACGGTTTGATTCGCCTAGATTTTGGTATTCCGGAGGTTCCATTTTGGGACAGAGTGCAAAAAGAAATCCGAGACAAGGCAGTAAAAGAAAAGGATGTTGTAAGTGCTCAAAACAGTTCGCAAAAGCCATTGGCAGGATTGATTTCCATGGCAGACCCACGTTATGCCTCACGTGCTATTGCTGCGGAGTATTACTACAAATACAAAAAGCTGACACCTCCCAGCGATTACCTACCCAATACCTTATTCAACATTACGGGCAGTATGTTTGATATTCCATCCATACCGTTTGGACCTTATGTCATTACGGGATTCTATTACGCAGTGAAACACCTCAACCTCAAAGATCAAATGGTAATGGGTGGCAACAAAGAACAAACCCAACGCATCCTCAACAAAATTGATGCAGACCCTATTATGTCGCTCATCGTGCGCAAGTTTGATGTGAATTTAATTCCCATCAATCAAGAAGAGATTCTTCAGAAAAACCGATAAAACATACAAGCATAAAAAAGCCCGACTCTAATAGAGTCGGGCTTTTTTGCTTTTTATAAATGATTTTCCTTGAGGAATTATATCACATCCAGCACCACCAACAATGAGTAAATCACACCCGGAATCCAAAACAAGATTGTAAGAATCAAAGAAATCCAGAACTCAGTGCCAATGCCACTGTGTAAGAACACAGCCAATGGTGGAAGAATAATAGCCAAGATGACCAACACAATCACCGGCACATCTGAAAGCGGTGAAGAGCTTGCAGACTCCAATGTTGCAATGGATGCATCAGCGGTATAGCCTTTTTCAATAGACTTCATTTCTTGTTGTGCGGCCTTCATTTCTTTACGAGCAGCTTTCAACTCTTGGCGCACTTCCTTTTTGACAGTTGCTTTAGATGGAGATTCCTTCTTAACAGAAGCTGCGCTTTGTTCTGTTGAGGTTACAGGAGCAACCACCTCAGCAACTTCAACTGCCTCAACAGCAACCATTGCAATTTCTTCATTTTGCATCATTACTTCGGTTTGTTGAGCAAGTTGTTGGTCCATTTCCTTTTCAGGTTGAGCCACCGGCTCTGCTTTTTTGACTTTACCTTTTTGCGATAACCACTCTATGTGATATCCGGAGTTGTAATGACGTTTTTCAATGGTACATCCCACGAAGAAGAGAGACACCGCAAAAAATGCAAGTAGAGAGTACTTTTTCATATGATTTAAGTTATTTAATTATACCAATTTAAAATCTTCAAACCAGTGTTATAACGGAGTGGCTCTAACAACAGGACTTGGGCGAAATCTACGACATTGGTAGTCGCTTTCGCAATAGAATGAAATTTAAAATAGTTGTACAATTCCCATCCCTGTTTAATTACCAAATCATAAGAATACCCAACTCCCCATTTTTAGAGTTCAGAGCGGTTTTTTTAAGCCCTTAGTATTGGTTACTTTCGCGCGCGAATTCAAACATCATTTCTGTTATTTCAACATCCATGAAAAAAGTACACAATTTCAGTGCAGGTCCCTGCATCCTACCGGAAGAAGTCTTGGCTCAAAGTGCCCAGGCTATTCAAGAGTTTGACAATATGGGATTGTCCCTTATTGAAATCTCGCATCGCTCCAAGAATTTTGAAGCAGTGATGGAGGAAGCGCGTGCGCTGGTCAAGGAAATATTGGGACTCAAGCCGCAATACGATGTACTTTTCTTGCAAGGTGGTGCCACATTAGCCTTCTATACAGCAGCGCTCAATTTGTTGAAGGAAGGAGGCAAAGCCGCTTATGCAAACACCGGGGTGTGGGCTTCAGGCGCCATCAAAGAAGCCAAACTAGTAGGACAAGTAGATGTAGTAGCTGATTCATCCGATAAGAATCACTCCTACATTCCCGCTATTAACCTCCAAGGCGAATACGATTACTTCCACTACACCTCCAACAATACCATTTACGGAACTCAATACCAATCTGTACCCAAAGTAAATGTTCCGTTGGTTTGTGATATGAGCTCTGACATCTTCTCCAAGGAGTTTGATGCAAATGCCTTCACTATGATTTATGCAGGTGCTCAAAAGAACATGGGACCTGCCGGCACTGTGTTGTACATCGTGGACAGAGAAGCCTTGGGCAAAACAGGCCGCAAACTGCCAACTTATCTGGACCTTGCTGCACATGCATCCAAGGACAGCATGCTCAATACCCCTCCGGTATTTGCTGTTTATGCCAGTATGTTGACGTTGCGCTGGATCAAAGCCAACGGAGGACTCAAAGGGATGGAAGAACGCAACCGTGCCAAACAAGCTTTGTTCTATGCAGAACTTGACCGCAACGGCCTGTTCCATGGACATGCAGTTCCTGAAGCACGCTCATGGATGAACCCTACTTTCCGCCTCAACGATGAATCCCTTGCACCTGCATTTGACAAGATGTGGAAAGAAGCAGGAATCAGCGGAATTGCCGGTCACCGCTCCGTTGGCGGCTATCGCGCAAGCATGTACAATGCACTACCGCTTGAAAGTGTGCAAGTGTTGGTAGATGTAATGAAAGAGTTCGAAAGAACACATGGATAATTGAAACATAACCGATAAGGAAAAAAGATGATGAAAATATTAGCGAATGACGGCATTGATGCAGCCGGCAAAAAAGCTTTGGAAGCAATGGGATGCACAGTGGTAACTACCAATGTGCCTCAAGCAGAGCTTGCTATGGCCATCAACAACG
This sequence comes from Flavobacteriales bacterium, assembly GCA_036562565.1. GTDB lineage: Bacteria > Bacteroidota > Bacteroidia > Flavobacteriales_D > Sanyastnellaceae > DATCJY01. Next base: position 111,764 of record DATCJY010000011.1, read on the forward strand.
AAGGTTATGACGGACTGCTGGTACGCAGTGCAACCACCGCCAGAAAAGACCTCATCGATGCATGTCCGAATTTAAAATTCATAGGTCGTGGTGGAGTAGGTATCGATAACATCGATGCAGAATATGCGCGCAGCAAAGGTCTCATCGTGTTCAATACTCCGGGAAGTAGTTCTCAAGCGGTTGCTGAACTGGTGATGTCCTTCATGTTTGCAGCAGCACGCGGCATGTATGATTCAGGCAGAAACATGCCACAAAACGGTGCCACCGAATTCGCATCACTCAAAAAGAAATATAGCAAAGGCATCGAGCTGCGTGGAAAAACTTTGGGTATTGTAGGTTTTGGACGTATTGGTCAATCCCTCGCTTCCTACGCATTGGGGTGCGGAATGAAAGTGGTGGCTTTTGACATCATGATACAAGATGCACACAAACTAATTCAACTCGATATCGCTGGCAACAAAGTAGATGTAAATGTTCCGATGGTTAGCATGGACCAACTGTTGGAGCAAAGTGATTTTATCTCGCTACATGTTCCGAAGCAAGCCAATGGAGAAGCCGTTATCGGGAGGAAAGAATTTGAAAAAATCAAACAAGGCGCTGTTCTTATCAATACTGCACGTGGAGGTGTGATTGATGAAGAAGAATTGTTGGTACAACTCAACAACGGCCATATCCGTGCGGCATGTTTGGATGTGTTTGTAGGCGAACCCACACCTAACACCGCTTTGCTTCAACATCCTGCCATCCTCGCTACACCACACATTGGTGCTTCCACCGTTGAAGCGCAAGAGCGAATTGGTTTGGAAATTGCAGAGCGCGTTCGCGAAATCATGACTAAATAAAAGCTGTCCATGGAGTGTACTCCATGGACACTTCTCATATATACCTCACTGTCAATAACAGGCACTCATCACGTATGCACGTTGTTCCTTTCAAAGCGGTAAGACCCACACGAGATAAAGTTCATCTTGCCGCCACCCGTTCTTATGTTTCGTACACGGCTTCTCAATTGAGAAACAAACTCTCCGAGAATCCCTACAGCTTTTTGCACATCATCCATCCGGATATGACTGCTACCAAAATGCACAGCACCGGGAATCTGGATGAGCGCTTCAAGCAAGTACGCAAGCAATATGAAAAATTTCTTGCCGATGAAATCCTGGTGCGCGATGAGAAACAATGTTATTATATCTATCAGCAAGTAAAACAAGGTCATCCTTTTATTGGAATTATTGCAGCTGTTTCTGTTCAGGACTATCTTGATGGTCGCATCAAGATTCATGAGCAAACATTATCAAAGCGTGAAGACACCTTTACGCGCTATCTGGACATCACGAACATCAATGCCGAACCCGTGTTGCTCATGAGCTCCAACAGCAAAACCATAGAAGACGTCTATGAGAAATATTTGGATACACGACCTGAGTACGACTTTACCACAACGGATAAAGTGCGTCATCAGTTGTGGGTAGTACAAGACGATGCGGATATCGCTGCGATCACTGCGGCTTACGCAAGCATGGATGCATTGTACATTGCTGATGGGCATCACCGCAGCAGCAGCAGTGCCCGACTCAAGCAATTGCGCGCGTCCCAAGGCCGCACTGCCAATGAAGCGTGCAACTATTGCCTTGCGTATATCTTAGATGAAAGCAATGTGCGCATCTATGAATTCAACCGCATTGTGAAAGATCTCAACGGCTTGAGCGAAGAAGACTTTATCAAGCAACTTCAAACGCATTTTTATGTGAACGAAGCGCCTGACCATTATAAGCCCACAGCCAAGGGGGAATTCAGCATGTACCTCAACAAAAAATGGTTTGCGCTGAACCTCAAGCATGCCAATGACACATTGGATACGCAGTTATTGAGTGACCTAATTTTGGGCCCCATCCTCAATATTCATGACCTGCGCAAAGACAAGCGCATCTATTTTTTGGAAGGTCCCAAAGGCACTGCCGAGATGAAGAAAGAAGTAGATCGCAACAAAGATGGAGTTGCATTTGGCCTCTATCCTATTCCGGTGAACGAAATCAAGAAGATTGCGGATAAAGGCCTCACGATGCCACCCAAGAGTACTTGGGTAGAACCGAAGTTGCGCAGCGGTTTAGTTGTGTATGAACTGGATAAATAATTAGGTTATTTACTATGTCAGAAATTGCCGAAAATATTCAACGCATCCTTCATAACCTTCAAGGTAAAGCCAAACTGGTTGCTGTTTCAAAAACAAAACCCATCGAAGCGATACAAGAAGCCTATGATGCAGGACAACGCGCCTTCGGTGAGAACTACGTTCAGGAACTGATAGATAAACAACCTCAATTGCCGCAAGACATCGAATGGCACCTCATTGGCCACGTGCAAACCAATAAAGTGAAATATGTGGCTCCGTTCGTTTCTTGGATTCATGCAGTAGATTCAGAAAAACTGCTCACTGAGATCAACAAACAGGCAGCCAAGCACGAACGGGTCATTAACTGCTTATTACAAGTACACATTGCACAAGAAGAAAGCAAATACGGAATTGCGGTATCCGATATCAAACCTTTCTGTGAAAGCTTACAACTGGAGCAATATCCATATGTCAACATCCGAGGTTTGATGGGCATGGCCTCCTTCTGCGAGGATTTCAAACAAATTACCGAAGAGTTCCGCTTGCTCAAATCGCTGTTTGATGACCTGAAGGCAACACGCTTTCAGTCCAAAGAAGACTTTGACCAGATATCCATGGGCATGAGCGGTGACTGGCCGATTGCAGTAGAAGAAGGAAGTACCATTGTAAGAATAGGTAGTGCTATTTTTGGCTCCCGTTAAAAGCAAGAAGCATGTCAAAACGCGCATCCATCATTTACCTCTGTTTAGCTCCGGTATTGTTTGCACTCAGTTGGTATATCTCGCACCGCATGTATACCGATTACCTCGCTAGCGGTGTAGGTGTCAATGCCTATCAAGGTAAAGAACGCTCGCTTATGTATGCCACAACGCTTACCGTGCTCTACATAGCATTCTATTTTGTCATTCAAGATATTTTTAAGAAGAAAAAGTAATCAGCTTCTTTCACCGTCAAGCACTCCTAGGATAGGTGCATATCATAGTAGAAGACTGCATGATTCTGTAAGATAGTGAGGCAAGGCCGGCATTAGTATTGCTCATCTGATGCATATCAACTGTGCTTAGCCCCAACCTCTTTATCGTATAATGAGCAGAATCAAAGATTATTGGCAATTGATCAAAGTCACTACCAAATCGTGGTGGGACAAAGACCCCTTCAGGCAAAGCGCTGTAATTGCCTATTACGCCATCTTCAGCATTCCAGGATTGTTAGTGCTTATAACCGCTGTGGCAGGTTATTTCTGGGAAACGGATACCATCACCAGCAACATCCGCAACGAAGTAGCGATGACAATCGGATGGGAAACGGCACAACAAGTTGAAGATATTCTAAACCGCGCCACAGCGTCCAAATCGACAACTCTTGGCACCATCATCGGAATCAGTGTTTTATTACTCGGTGCCACAGGTGTTTTTGTGGAACTTCAAAAAACCTTCAATCAGATTTGGAAAGTAGAAGCCACAATGAAAAAGAGTGGTTTGTTTGCCGTGGTGCGCTCACGCCTCTTCTCCTTTGGCTTAATCCTGGTAATTGCATTCACGATGCTCATATCGCTTGTCATTTCAACCGTACTTACCGCATTGAGTGAATGGATGCGAGTAGATGCATCACCGGTAATGATTCAAATATTCAACTTGCTTGATGCCATATTGTCCATCGGTATCATCGGGTTGCTCTTTGCGATGATGTTTAAAATCCTGCCCGATGCCAAAATCAAATGGCGGCATGTATGGCTCGGTTCTCTAATCACAAGCGTTTTATTTGCTTTGGGTAAAAGCCTACTCTCCTATTACTTCGGAGCATCGGAACCGACATCAGCCACTGTATATGGAGCCGCGGGAAGCGTCATCCTCATCCTACTATGGGTTTCCTATTCGTCCATGATATTGTTTTTTGGAGCTGAGTTCACAGCCGTTTATGCCCAATGGCGCAATGAACACATTATCCCATCAGATATAGCAATTAAGAAATAAATTAAGCTTTATCAAGATGCGATATGGCTTGCATAATTAAGTAATCAAAATGCAATAATGCTATGATTCCCAACAACCTTAACTAAACATAATTATTTAAGAAAATTGTATAATCAGACAGAATGGTCTACCTTGGCTATAAACTTGAAAAACTATAGCACATCGTTGGGAGTATGTGACCATACTCCTTACCTATTCGTCTTACACCTTATTCTGAAAAATTATGTGCCCTATCTCCAATGCTAATCGATCCTTCTTCTCCTCACCTCCGGGCGAACAGAAATCCATAATGAACGAAGCCCTTGATCCACGGGCAATGTTCAACGCTATCTATAAAATTTCTCCATATATGATTGTCATCACCAATTATGATACGGGGCAAATCGTAGACTGCAACAGCAACTTCCTGAAAACTTTCGGTTTCACCAGAGATGAGGCCGTAGGGCATATCACAAGTGACTTGGGATTGATTTCCGGTGCAGAACGGGAAGCTTTTTATGAAAAAGTAAACTCCCATGATAGCATGCGCGGAATTGAGCTTTGGCTCAATAAAAGAAATGGTGACAAAATCCCTGCTCTTGTATCCACTGAACTCGTATTGCTAGGCGAACATCGATACTATATGCATCTGCTCATCGACATAAGCGAGCAAAAGGAAATAGAACAAAGCTTGCGAGAGAGTGAAGAACAATATCAGAACATGATAGCCGAGGTACAGGATTATGCCATTATCCGTTTAGATGCCAACGGCTATATTCAGAACTGGAACAAAGGTGCTGAAAGCATCAAAGGTTATAAAACCGAAGAAGTCATAGGCAAGCATTTTTCGATATTCTACACTTTACCGGCCATCAAGGCGAACCTTCCCAACAAATTGTTGTCAGAGGCACGAATCAAAGGACGCGCATGTGATGAAAACTGGAGAGTGAAAAAAGATGGCAGCAAGTTTTGGGGCAACGTGGTCATAACGGCCTTGCACGACTCCAATGGCGACATTACAGGTTTTGTAAAAATGACACGAGACCTTACCGAGAAGAAACTTGCAGATATGATGGCCAAAAATGCCAACAAACAACTGGCGAGAAAAAATGCCGAACTGGAGAAGATGAACAAGGGACTTGAATCATTGGCGTATATCTCCAGCCATGATTTACAAGAACCCTTGCGCAAGATTCAACTATTTGTTTCACGCATTTTGGATCATTCTCAAGAAGAGTTGTCAGAAACAAATCAAGCCTATTTCTCCAAGATTCAGCTATCGGCCAAACGCATGCAAGCACTGATTGATGACTTGCTCGCCTATACGCGTGCAAGTTCGCAACACAGCAGCTTGGAAAGTATTCCGTTACACATTCTTACTGAGCAAGTAGTGGAAGATTTACAAGAAGAAATAAAAGGATGCAACGGAACGGTTGAAATACATCCCATGTGTACGCTGAATGTGATGCGGTTCCAATTCTGGCAACTGTTGCAAAATTTGCTTACAAATTCTTTCAAGTTTCGCCATCCGGATCGCAGGTTGCACGTAGTCATTCAAAGTTCACCACTCGACCCAGACCTCCGAGAAGCACTCAATTTGCCGGAGAAGGACTATTGCCATATTCAGTACAAAGACAATGGAATAGGTTTCGATCCGATATACAGTCAGAAAATATTTGAGCTCTTCCAGCGCTTGCATCCGCAATCGGAATATGAAGGAACGGGGATAGGCTTGGCCATTGTGAAGCGCATCGTGGAAAACCACAGAGGCATCATCATCGCCAATGGGCAATTGGGTGAAGGCGCCTCCTTCGACATCTTTTTGCCAAAGAATTAAGGCCTCATCTGTAGCATGAAATAAACGTCATGATGCATGTCCAAAAAGTTTGGCTGCAAGGGCTGTACATGCAAGACATCCGACAAGAGATAATCCGATATTTAGCAATGCATATCTATAATTCCCCTGCTGAAACAATTCAACCGACTCAAGACTGAAAGCAGAGAAAGTGGACAATCCTCCACACAAACCTACCGCGAGCAACAACCATATGCTTTTATTATCGCGCACATGATAAGCAAAGAGCACACCTATCACAACACAGGCAATCATGTTGGATGCAAGCGTTGCCCATGGAAACGATTTAGCAATGGGCTTACACATGACACCGATACCATAACGCATCACTGCCCCCAAACCACCACCTATGAATACATACAGCCAATTCATACTTTATCGGTATGTGTAGGAATCACCTTATAAAACAATTTGGATACAAGCCAAGCGATAAGCATGCCGTATACCGCGCCTACTAAGATATCTCCCGGATAATGCACACCGAGATATATACGGCTATACACGATGAGCAATGCCCATGCATAAAGCAAGCCGACTATCCATTTGCGCACGGGCTTCATAAGCGACAGATACAAAGTAACCACACCAAAAAAGTTGGAGGCATGATTGGAAAAAAATCCATACGAGCCGCCTTTGTAGAGATGCCCTTGCGTATCCATGACATGATGCACCCATCCTTGAATGGATGGTTCATGTCCCGGCCGCAGGCGCTGTACGGTTTCCTTCACAAATGTTGCAGCGATAAAATCCGTGAAGAACAAAGTGAGCGCTATCGCACCAATCACATAAAGGAAACTTTTTGCCGGATACTTTTTATAGAGGAAATAAAGCAACAACAGGTAAACGGGTGTCCACGTTGCCATTTGGCTGATGTACCACATCATGCGGTCCAACGCCACATGGTGCATACCGTTGAGCGCCAAAAAAGCTGCTTTGTCCCATTCAATGATTTTTTCCAGCACTTCGCTTAATTATTTAGATGTAGGGGCGAGAACTATTGTCTGCCATAAATTTCATCCACCAATGCTTTCCAGTTCTGAACAATTTTCCTGCGCTTTAGACTAAGCTTTGGAGTGATTTCACCGGCTTCGATGCTGAACAAACGAGGCAATAGTCTGAATGCTTTTACTTGTTCCCAGTTGCCAAAGCGCTTGTTGATGCGTTCCACTTCTCCTTGGATAAGTGCGAACACTTTTTCACTGGCAATCATGGCTTCAGGACTAGAGCTATCCACTCCATTCTCATCACACCATTTCTTGAGCATTACAAAATCCGGAATAATCAATGCTCCGGGGAATCTTTCACCATCACCAATTACAATCAATTGCTCGATGTAAACACTTTCCTTCATGGCGTTTTCCACAATTTGCGGAGCCACATATTTACCGCCAGAGGTTTTGAAAAGCTCTTTCTTACGATCGGTAATGATGAGGAAACCATCTCGAATTTCACCGATATCACCTGTGTGGAACCAACCGTCCTTAATCACTTCGGCAGTAAGTTCTGGAGCTTTGTAATACCCCATCATCACGTTTGGGCCTTTGCACAGGATTTCACCATCGGGAGCAATTTTTACTTGCACATTATCCAAAGGGAAACCTGTAGTCCCCCAACGCCACATGCCGGGAGTGCGCAAAGTATTTACTGAAACTACCGGAGAGGTTTCAGTAAGGCCGTATCCTTCCAGAATAGGAATGCCGCAACCGGTAAAGAAACGCGCAAGCTTTGGTTGCAATGCTGCACTTCCGCATGCCACGGCTTTGACCTCTGTCAACCCTAATGCTTTCCTGATTTTGCTGAATACAAGTAATGATGCAATCTTGAGTTTGAACTCATACCACCATCCATTCTTTCCTTCGGGTTCCCATTGACATGCCAAGTCATGAGCCCAAATAAAGATTTTCTTTTTGAATCCTTGGTTTGACAATCCATTGGCGCGAATTCCATCATAGAATTTTTCGAACAAACGCGGCACCCCGGTAAACATGGTTGGGCGTGCTACGAGCAAGTCATCTTTCACATTATCCAATCCTGTGAGATACATCGATACACTGTGGTAGATATACAGGTATTGAAGCATGCGTTCGAAAATGTGACAACAAGGCAAGAAGCTGAGTGTACGCGCCTCGCCTGTTTTAAATAAAGGCAGACGAGGAGTTGATGCCAACACATTGCTCACAATGTTGTTGTGTGACAACATCACACCTTTGGGCAAACCGGTTGTTCCGGAGGTATAAATCAAACTGGCGAGGTCATCTGCTTTTACCGTTGCACTCGCGGCATCCACCTGTTGTTGGTCAACTTTGTCGGCTTCGTTAAAAATATCAGTCCAATGTGGAAGACCTTCAACACGTTCGAAAGTGTAAATCTTCTGCAACGTTGGAATTTGAGCCTTTACACGATTGAGTTTGTCATACAACTCTTTGCTGGACACAAAGCACAACTTCACTTCAGCATGATTCATGATGTACTCGTAATCCTGCTCGGTCATTGTTGGATAAACCGGCACATCTACCGCACCTATTTGAAGAATGCCATGATCCAGAATATTCCACTCGAGGCGGTTGTTTTCCGTAATCAAGGAAATGGCATCTCCTTTTTGAATTCCCATGGCCATGAGCCCTCTGCTGACGAGGTTCATTTTCTCAATGAATTCCTTGGTTGAAACGGAATGCCATTCACCGGCTAACCTGGAGCTCATCATTTTCTCCAATGGATGTGTATGTAACTGGTGATAAGGAAAATCAAATAATCGTGTAGGTTGCTTCATATACTTTGTTAACCGATGTATGAGCCGTAAACTTAAGGATATTTTAAAAAAATGGTGCGCTGTATGCGACAAAATGCCTGATAATACTGATGGAGCCGTTTGTTTCCGGAATTAAATTATTAGCACAGAGGACATCAAATTAAATTTCGATTTATAATGGCATGCGATTTAGCCCGCTAGATGAAAAACTATCCGGAAGTAGCACGCTCAAGAAACTGACGCACCGCAGTAGCCGCATGATAATGCTCCAGAACCGTATCCATCAACTTATCGGATACGATAATCTGCGGATCCAACTCCGTCCAATAGTAGAATTGTTTGTTGGCGATAGTTGGCACTTCCTTTAAGAGCATCTTGTATTCTGCCGGCAATACCTTATTGCGTTCGCCTTTTATCTCCCCCCAGTACTTCTTGAAATCAGGATGATTCAACGCGTTGAGCCATTCCTTTGGTTTGGCTGCAATGGCATCGCGAATATCCAAAAGCGCTTCCTTGTCGGGCTGATATGCTCCCCCTCCCAATGCCAACTTCTCAGGACCTAATTCCACATAAATACCACCTACCTCTTCTACTTTCTTTCCCCTGTTGGAAATGACAGCCGATGCATGCAGCTTATAGGGTGTTTTATCTTTCGAAAACCGGATATCGCGATTGATGCGGAAGATGCATTCCCCTGGCTTTACATCCACGTTCTTATATAACGCTTTCAGAGCATCCGCTACAAAGACCTCCATGGATTTCTTTACGCCTATCTCGTAGCGCTTGCGGTGGGCATCAAACCATTCTTTGTTATTGTTGGCAGCCAATTCTTTAAAGAATTGAAGAAAATCCGGTGAGAAATATATCATGGACGCAAAAATAAGTTGCCGCCTCACTGCTGATGGTTAATTCACTGAATGTCACATCGGATAAGAACAAATCGCAACTCCTTTGTAACCAATTCTACAGGAGGGCGTAACACGGATGTATTTTCTACTGTCAATTCATGATAAGTAGTGTTTTTGGTTAAAGGTTAATGCGCACAAGCCCCTTAGAATAATTCCTAAGGGGCTTGTACCTTTTTATAGTTCAATCCAATTATTCGACTTTGTAGATAAACATCTCCTCCAACTTGTTGTTGGGATTGAGTCTATTGAGCAAGATATCGAACCACCCGGCTTCTATTTTGGTTTTAAATGTCAAAGTAGGTTTCATCTTCTTTACAGCAGCTACACGCTCTTCCAAATTGTCTTGGTCATAGAAGATGTAATAATTAGGTTCAGGGCAAGTCATGAGCTTATCTGCATATTCCTTCTCCAATCGGGGCATCTGAGCAATAGCTTCTTGAACATCCACCGCATTATTAAACTCATAATAGCGAGTCCATATACCTGAATAAAACTGAGGCAGCATGGAGCCGTGTTCCAAGTGAGTAAACTCCAATGCGTAGTTCTTGCAATCACCTTGCTCATACAGATACAACATGGATTCCACTCTGCTTCGCTTAGAGTAAGTAAAACACATCACCAGCATACCGATGGTGTTTACAACCCAGAAAGTGGTCCAACAAGCGCGCAACAGCTGTCTTCTGTTTTGCCAGAAGGAAGAATTTTTCACGAATTCATTCCAACCAATCACACCAATCATTACCACGAATGGCAATGCAGGAAGAATGAAACGCTCTTGTCTGTTGGGATACAAAACATGGAATAATACGAATCCCAATACCGGCAATGTGATGATGAGGTAACGCTTGATTTTTCGGAAGAATCCAAACACCAAAAACAAACTCACCGGTGGGATGATGAACACGCTGATGAAACTCAGGTAAGCAAAAGGCGAACCCGGGTAATCATAGGCATGCTCGGTATTGTAAGCAAAATATCCTTGCAAGTGTTGGAACGGTTGACCACCCCACAAAATCACATCATCGATTTGTGTAAAGAAGAAAGCAGTAAAAGAAACCAAACCAAAGACGATGAAATTCTTGAGGTTGCTATACAGGAGAATAACAACTCCAACCAGCGCAACCCACAATCCCGTCTGAAAGCGCACACCTACTGTGAGCCCCATCACTGCAGCAGCAAGAACAATCGTAGACAGCTTCCAATCGATGGATAGAATACCGAGTTTGGATGCTAAGGCTGTAGTTCTTTCTGCAGTTCTTGCTCGCTTGAGCAAGACCCAGTAACCTATCAACAGCGGAGGCACGCATACAAACTCCACCAAGTTACGCACCGAGAAGTTCGGCATAATGGCGATGGTTGCAAGCAGTATTCCTACCAAGGTGGCATTCTTCTTATTGGTCAAGAGATCAGTAATCTTGAAGCCGTAATATACAATGAGCAAGGAGTACAGTCCTTGTATCAAGCGGATGAGATACATCTGCGCATCGGGGTTCTCCATCCCCAATACATTGAATATCTTGAAGAACAAGGCCAAGAAACCGAGATAGAAGAAGCTAATTGGTTCTGGATGCGGACGATCATTACCTATACCGGGTAGCCAATTGTTGAAATTGCTTCCGTCAGCCCAACTGCTTGCCGGTTCCACGGTGAGAAAATGATCATCGTGCATCATGTATCCTTTGGCAAAGAATACTGCAAGCAAACGAACAACCAATGCGAGTAGCATCACTGCTTGCAATGGTCGTTCATTAAAAAAATTGACAATACGTTTTATCATTTTTCAGGATTAAGTCTGAATCACTCCAACATTGTACTGGCGTTCCGCAGGAGCATTGTTTGCTGCCTCAATTCCCATGCTAATCCACTTGCGGGTATCAACCGGGTCAATCACAGCATCAAGCCATAAGCGGGCTGCAGCATAGTATGGAGAGATTTGCGCATCATAACGCTCTTTAATCTTGTTATAAAGTTCCTCCTCGCGCTCTTTGGTGATTTCTTCACCTTTGGCCTTCAGAGAAGCCACTTCAATCTGAAGCAATACCTTGGCAGCTTGCGCACCGCCCATTACTGCCACTTGAGCAGTAGGCCAACCAATGATTAGGCGTGGGTCATAAGCTTTGCCGCACATTGCATAGTTACCGGCACCATAGCTGTTACCCATGATAACGGTAAACTTGGGCACCACACTGTTGCTTTGTGCATTCACCATTTTCGCACCGTCTTTGATGATACCGGCATGCTCACTGCGAGACCCTACCATAAATCCGGTAACATCCTGCAGGAATACCAATGGAATATTTTTCTGATTGCAGTTCATGATGAAGCGAGCAGCCTTGTCAGCACTGTCGTTGTATATCACACCACCCAACTGCATTCCTTCTTTCTTGCTTTTCACCATGAGGCGTTGGTTGGCCACAATCCCCACACTCCAACCATCGATGCGCGCATTGCAGCAAATGATTGTCTTACCGTAATCCGGTTTGTATTCATCAAACTCACCTTTATCTACGAGGCGTTTGATAACTTCATAGACATTGTAGGGCTTCACACGGTCATCAGGAATAATACCGTAAAGCTCCTTGGGGTCACCCAAAGGTGGTTCACTCTTGATGCGATCGAAACCGGCTTTTGGTCCAAGGCTCCCCATTTTGTCTATGATATTCTTGATGCGATCCAACGCATCTTTATCGTCTTTGGCTTTAAAGTCAGTAACACCGCTAATTTCACAATGCGTACTAGCACCACCCAATGTTTCATTATCGATATCCTCACCGATAGCGGCTTTTACAAGATAAGAACCGGCTAAGAAGATGGTGCCAGTCTTGTCCACAATCATGGCCTCATCGCTCATGATGGGCAAATAAGCACCACCTGCCACGCAACTTCCCATAATGGCGGCAATCTGTGGAATGCCGCGAGAACTCATAATCGCATTGTTTCTAAAAATGCGACCGAAGTGTTCTTTATCAGGGAAAATTTCATCTTGCATAGGCAAGTAAACACCTGCGCTATCTACAAGATAAATGATTGGCAGGCGGTTCTCCATGGCAATCTCTTGCGCTCTGAGGTTCTTTTTGCCCGTAATAGGGAACCAAGCCCCGGCCTTTACAGTCGCATCATTGGCTACTACAATGCATTGCTTCTTTCTGATGTATCCGATGACTACAACCACACCACCAGAAGGACAACCACCATGCTCTTCGTACATGCCGTCACCGGCCAACGCACCAATTTCTATTTGAGGAGCGCCCTTGTCGAGCAGGTAATCGATGCGTTCACGAGCGGTCATCTTTCCCTTTTCGTGCTCTTTCTCAATACGCTTTTTTCCACCTCCCTCGTAGACTTTGTCCAACTTGCGTTGAAGCTGCCCAACGAGCTGCATCATCTTGTCTTCGTTGTGATTGAATTCTAATTCTTGTGCTGTAGCCATTATCTATTGAATGGATTTTACATGAAAATTGTGCTGGGCGAATTTACGGTGGGGCGGGTATTTCAGATGTAACCCTTCACATTCAAAAACAACAAAGGCCACAAAAGGAACAAATGACTCAAAATCAAACCATCGCACAAAATACAGTTACAGATGCATCACGTGCACCGGAGGAGCACAATCATCCTAGCCATGATGCAAAATGATTCAAAGGCCACAGTGAGGCGATACAACCAATGGAAATGATAAATCATGGTTTGATTTTGCTCTTAGCGTTCCCCCTATACCATTCCCATTACGATTTAACCTGATACCATGTGCTTGGATTGACTCATGTTGATTGAAACAGGCTAAAACGCCACCGGCTCGGTTCAAATTAGGTTCCTACCTTCGCACCATGCGATTCATCATTTTGTTCTTTACGCTGTGTGTACTCGCAGCATGCCAGCAGACTCCTAGCGAGCTAACCATGGCGGAGGTGGTTGCTATTGAGCGTCCCACCTACGCGAAAGGCTTTGAAATCCAACACCTCTCTGATTCGTCTCAACTGATTATACTTTTCAACCTAGAAAGCCCAGGTGACACATTGCAAAAGATTCATTGGAAGCCACGCGAAATCAATAGCATCGCATGTGTTTCTACCACGCACATTAGCATGCTCAATCACCTCAATAGGTTGGAAGATTTAAAGGGCGTGGGTTTTGCAGACCGCGTACTCAATCCACAAGCACGTGAGCGCATTCAATCGGGGCATATTGCAAACATCAGTACCGGTGAAGACATCGATGCGGAAATCATTTATGGAATGCAACCGCAACTCATGTTCGTCTATCCTTTTGGTGGACAGAGCTATGATAGATTTCTCAAGCGCGGCATTGGTTGTGTACAAATCAGCGAATACTTAGAACCACATCCACTAGGCAGAGCCGAATGGATCAAAGTGTTTGGTACATTATTAAATGAAAAGGAAAAAGCCGACAGTCTATTTGCTGCAATTGAATCGCAATACAACTTGATCAAGACAACTGTACAACAATCAGCACTTAAGCAATCTTCCGTGTTTACCGCCACCTATTCAAATGGTCATTGGTTTTCACCCCCCGGCAATAGTTTTATTGCGCAGGCATTTTCGGATGCCGGTGCGACATACATCTATGCCGATTCCATCAAGGCCGGTAACATTATTCTACCTTATGAGAAGCTCTACGAGCACGTTTACAATGTGGATTATTGGGGAAAAATCACATTTGAAAGAGATGAACTTACAATGCAACGCATTGCCCAAGAAGATGAAAGGCTCACACAAATCAAATCCTACAGGGAAGGCAATATCTTTTATTGCAATGCTGCAACAGCCGATTATCACGGAGATGCCATCATGGAGCCTCAAGTCATTCTCGCTGATTTGACAGCCATTTTTCACCCTGAAATTTTGCCCGAACATCAACCGGTTTATTTCAAGCGTATCAAGGCAAATCAATAATGCCGCAAACACCTGAAAGGGTTTGCACAACACTGCTCATAAATCATGGCGCGATAGTTCACAATTCAGAACGCATCCTCCTATCTTTGACCACATCACAATATCGACTATTTATATGAAACTTCTTGAAAATAAAGTCGCTATCATTACCGGAGCGACACGTGGTATAGGCAAAGGCATTGCTGAGAAATTCGTAGAGCACGGAGCTACCGTAATTTTCACCTATGCAAGCAGTGAAGAAAAGGCACGCGCATTGGAAGCAGAACTTTCTGCTAACGGTGGCAAAGTGAAAGGTTATAAAAGTGATGCGTCCGATTTCAACGCTGCTCAAGCATTGGTCGATGAGGTAGTAAAAGACTTCGGCACGGTGGACATCCTTGTAAACAATGCCGGTATCACACGCGACAACTTGTTGATGCGTATGACCGAAGAACAATGGGATGAAATCATGAACGTGAACCTTAAGTCAGTATTCAATTTGACCAAGGCCGTTATCAAACCAATGCTCAAAGCCAAAAAAGGAAGCATCATCAACATGAGCTCCGTAGTAGGAGTAAAAGGAAATGCCGGACAAGCCAACTATGCTGCTTCTAAGGCAGGTATCATTGGCTTCTCCAAGAGTGTGGCTGCTGAGTTGGGATCACGCAATATCCGTTGCAACGCCATCGCTCCGGGTTTCATAGAAACGGAAATGACCGGTGCATTGGATGAGAAAACCGTAGAAGAATGGCGTGCAGCTATTCCACTCAAACGCGGAGGAACTCCTGAGGATATCGCAAATGCTACATTGTTCCTTGCATCAGATATGAGCTCCTACATCACAGGACAAACCTTGCACGTGTGCGGTGGTATGTTGATGTAACCATTGCGTCAATTTCTGAGTTCCTATTTCGTATACCCATTTCCCAATCGGTTCATCCATGAGTATAATTACTGAGGCTCCATCGTGGTTCATCTTGCTATGCCTATTGGCAGGTGTAATCTATGCCGGTGCATTATACTTCCGTGATCGGTTCAATAAAACTTATGGCAAGCCACTTGCCACACTGCTCGGTCTATTGCGCTTTGCGAGTGTGGCATTGCTCGCATTTTTCTTATTAAAACCATTGATTAAATCCATCAACCGCACGGTGGAGAAACCGGTGATTGTAATTGCGCAAGACAACTCGGAATCGCTGGTTGTAGGTAAAGACTCAACCTATCACAAAGGTGTATATAAGCAACAATTGCAAGAACTGTTGAAGCAGTTTGGCGAAGATTACGATGTGCACACTTATCGCTTTGGTAACGAAGTAAGGCAAGGCATCGACTCATTGGACTATTCTGAAAAGTTCACAGACTTTTCCAATTTGCTCGATGAAATCTACACCACCTTTAGCGGTCGTAACTTAGGTGCCATTGTTGTTGCTTCAGACGGCTTGTATAACAAAGGGAGCAATCCGATTTATGCTTATAAGAAACTGAATGTACCGGTATATACCGTTGCACTGGGTGATACTACGGTACATAAGGATGTGTTGCTTGCAGAAGTATCAGCGAACCGCCTTGCATATTTGGGCAACAAGTTTCCCATTGAAATCACGGTTGAAGGTCGCAAGGCTGCTGGCGAAACAGCCACGCTTACCGTAAGCCGCAAAGGCAACAAACTCTACAGCGAAACCATCCAGTTCACAGGTGACCGTTTCTTCAAGACCATTCCAATCACCTTGGATGCGATAGAAGTTGGTTTGCAGAAATACAGTATTCAACTCTCCTCCGTGAGCAATGAAGTAACGCTCGCAAATAATTACAAGGATGTTTTCATCGATGTATTGGACAGCCGACAAAAAGTATTGATACTCGCTCATGCACCACATCCGGACCTCAACGCGATGCGTGATGCCATCACAAGCAATGAGAGTTACAACGTAGATGTGCAGCTAGCAAAAGACTTTAGCGGCAATCTCCATGACTACAGCCTGGTAATTTTCCACCAGCTTCCGGGCATTGGTGGAACGGGCGCCTCACTTGTGACCAATGCAATGGAGAAAAACATTCCTTCGCTATTTGTTTGGGGAGCTTCAACCGACTTCAATGCTTTCAACCGATTGAACATCGGCTTTTCCCTTGAAGGTTATCGTAACAACCTAACAGATGTAAGCGGCAGTTTTGCTGAAGAATTTTCATTGTTCACATTGGACAATAAAACAGCCCACATGGTGCGCACTCTGCCACCGCTAGCCATGCCTTTCGGCAATTATGGTTTCAGTCCCGGTGCATCCACGGTCATCTATCAGCAAGTAGGCCAAATCAAAACCAAGAAACCGCTTATTGCTTTCAATAAGGTCAATGAAAACAAAATTGGCTTGATTGCGGGCGAAGGTATCTGGCGTTGGAAACTCGCAGCCTTCCAGCAAACTGAGACACACGCGCACTTCAACGAGCTCATCACCAAGATGGTTCAATATCTTGCATCCAAGGAAGACAAGAGCTTATTCCGCGTCAACGGCAAGAATGATTTCTACGAAAACGAAAACATCATCTTCAATGCCGAGCTCTACAACCAAAGCTATGAACCGATAACCAACCGCGAGATAGCGATGCGTATCCGCAACGAAGAAGGAACAGAATATACTTATACATTCTCTCCCGTTGATACACGTTATCGCTTGGATGCCGGCAAACTTCCTGTGGGCAATTATACCTATGAAGCACAAGTGAACAGCGACCAAGGTGTGTTGAAAGAGAAAGGCGAATTCAGCATCAGTGCACTGCAACTTGAAGTTGTAAACAGCATTGCCGACCACCGTTTGCTCTATCAATTCGCCCATGACAACAACGGTGATATGGTTTATCCGCAGCAGATGAATCAGCTAGCGGAAATGATTAAAGCGAAAAAAGAAATTGTGTCTGTATCCTACGAGAACAAGCAGCTCAGCGACTTGATCAATTACAAATGGATCATGGCATTCCTCATCTTCTTGCTAGGATTGGAATGGCTCCTGAGAAAGCGTGCAGGTACATATTAGTCACTCATATGATGTACTAATTTTTCATCATGCAATAACCTCCGGTGGTAGCAATACCACCAATAGATTCTAGAAAAAAGGAAAACTGAAAATGGCAACACATTTACGCATAGGCGGAGTTCCGGAGCACTTCAATTTACCATGGCAACTCGCAGCAGAAAAAGATATTTTCTCAAGTCATGATATCGATATGGCTTGGACCATGTATGCCGGTGGCACAGGAGCTATGACCAAGGCATTGAGCACAGGCGAGCTCGATATCGCCATCCTTTTGACCGAAGGATTTGTGTCAGCAGCACATCAAGGGTTGAAAGCCAAGATTGCCAAGGTATATATTGAGACCCCCTTGATTTGGGGCATCTATTCAGGTGCTAATTCCAAAATAAAAAATGCCGAGGAGGGCCGTCAGGGCAAATATGCTATTTCACGTTTTGGCTCAGGCTCACATCTAATGGCCATGATTGATGCACGCCAACGCCATCTGGATATCGCCCCTGAGAACTTCGTTGTGGTCAATAGCTTACACGGTGCTGTAGAATCGTTGGTGCGCAATGAAACCCAATTGTTCTACTGGGAAAAATTCATGACACGTCCGCATGTTCGAAGTGGTGAGCTCAATCTTGTAGGTGAATTCAGTGCACCGTGGAGCAGCTTCCTCATCATTGTGAGTGATGAAGCACTCAAGTACAAAGAAGAAGCCATCAAGAAAGTGCTGGAAGTGATGAATGCTGAATGTATCGCATTCAAACAGCACAACAACAGTGTTGTATACTTAAAGAAACGCTTCGACATGAGCATGACTGAAGCACGCAATTGGTTGCGCGACACCCAATGGAACTATGACTACAACATGGACATCCGGAGCTTGCTCAATGCGCGCGAAGCACTTGCCTCCATTGGCATGTGCTCACTGGATTTTGAAGTGGCGCAATTGACAGCTCCTTGGCTCAAACTCGTTTAAACACCATCCGTCCAAGCACCGTGAACACCTCCGAACGCATCAAAGATTTTTTTGCGAAGCGTTGGTTTCGCAGATGCTTGATTCTAACCGGCTGTTTGCTTGTCTTGTTCCTCTTTCGGAATCCCATACTGCGCAGTATTGGGCACTACCTTGTTGCCGGTGATGAATTGCAACCAAGCGAAGTATGTTTTGTGCTGGGAGGCAATAGTTATGACCGAGGGCTCTACGCAGCAGAAGTGTATAAGCATTTCCCCGACCAACGATTTGTCGCCACCGGAGGTAATTATCCTACGCAAATACAAGCGCTCGATACGGTGATGTATGAAGCCGAACTTACAAAACACTTCATGCACACCCTTGGTGTTCCGCAAGAGCAAATTACGGTTCTCACGCAGTCCACAAGCACAATGGAAGAAAGTGAAGAAATACTTGCGTACTGCAAACAACACCGGCTCTCGAAAATTGCAATCCTCTCAAGTGCATTTCACCTGAGGAGAGTGAAAAGCGTATTTGAGAATAAATTCAGAAAAGATGGAATTGAGGTCGTCTTCTTTGCCGCCCCTGATAAGGACTTTGATGCCGATAACTGGTGGAAACACGAAGAAGGACTTATCACCGTAAACAACGAGTACATCAAATTGATTTACTACACCTTGAAGTATTAAAACCTACGGCAATCAAGCCAATTTATCAGCGCCTCCAACAATGCTTTTTCCTTTGCACACTAAAACCAAGTGTTGCATGGACAGAATTGAATGAGTGAACCGATAAATACAAACGGTGAATCAATTCACCTTGATAATGAATTTCAAGTATTGATTACCTACGCAACACCTTCTCTACTCGTCTTCCCCGAGAAGTAGTAACGTCTAAAAGATAGGTTCCCGCAGTTTCCGGTAATTGCACATTGCGTTTGTTGCTTGTGCCTTCATAAGTGCGTATCAAACGGCCATCAAGAGTATAGATTTTGATTTGCAACAATTCATCGTTGCCTGCATCCAAGGTCACTGTACCATTGATAGTTGGATTTGGGCTCACATGAAAAAAGCCTTTTATTTCATTCATCCCTGCAACTAGTGTATTGGCTTCATCCATTGCAACTTGCACAGGCACTGCCCCTTCTTGCCAATACATCTGTTCAAAAGCATTGATGACAGGATGATCTACAGCAAACATTTCCGCATTCCATTTAGGAGGAACAGATTGATACATGAGACGTGCAGTGATATGAATATTGCCCGTAGCACCATTGAGCGGAATATGATAGCGCACATCATCTGTACCGCTTCCCTCTTGTGCATTGATGCGATTAAAATTCAAATCGGTAGTAGGAACTCCGGCAATGCGCATTGTATCATAGGATGCGTGGTTCACCGTGAAGCCGAGTGGTGCCAAACGATTGTCCTTTAAAGGGTGATCGGCTCGTTCGAGCACCGTGGTTTCATTGCCATTCACATCGCCCATTACCATTTCATAAATCTGCACTTGGTTGGCTCCATCGGTGATAAGGTCATAGTGCGGTTCATAGGTTGGATTTTGTCCTTGGACTTCAAAATTCGGCATGAGTTTACCTGAATGAAAAATCACATCTCCATCATCATTGGTTGCTACAAATTCGATGTAAGCTCTTCTTGAAGGATAACCGCTTGGGAATTTATGTCCTGTGAGATTGGTAATGCGTACCGTATATCGAGCCGTATCACTGTCCACCGCACCTTCTATGATTTCCAAAATAGCCGTTTGTGTTTGTAGCATATCGGTTGTGCGTTCAATCACGGTATTAAAATGTTCTTCGGTAGCTGTAATACCAAGCTCATTGATGCGGTTCTTCATCAGGTTCAGCATAAATGTATTGCCTCCCACAAACCAATGCTGGCGATAAGGAACACGAGGTGCTTCAGCCAGAAAAGAATATCCCGATGCCACCACAATCGGTTCATTGGTTTCAGGCATGTGACAATGCTGACACTCCTTGTTCTGCACCGGATCACTTGTATTGTAAGCGCTGTTCAACCATTCATGGTAAGTGGCTTGCTCAAAGAAACTGTTACCGGTAAGATTGCCGTTGAGGTCAACGGTGTGAGTACGCAGCGTATGACAACCCGCACATGCTTCAGACTTCATCATCTTCACATGAGGCACCGGTTCTACTCCAACGAAGCTTGTCATAGCAGAACTAAACATGGGGAAATCGCCTTCATTGATTTGGAATACCGGCCCCCAAATGGTATCCGCGTTGTAAGTGAGTTCACCAGAGAACACGTTTCCCATTGTTTCAATCTGCTGGGAGTGGCATGCCATACAGCTCACACCATCATTGGCCAATGAATCCGAAAGCATGTCCATCGTAAACATCACACCATCGTGTGCAGCTTCAAACCTTCCAAGTGGTGCATGACAAGAAGTACACACTTGTACAATCACCTCACCGTGCGCGGGATTCACGCTTACTTCATGTGCCACCTTTGCTCGCCAAAATGGATCTTTGGAACTGTTGGCCATCATAGTAGCTCGCCAGTTTTCAGCCGGACTGACATTCTCACCTGTACTCAGCACGTTTGCTATCTCCATTGGATCAATGCCATGACATCCTGCACATTTGCCGCTGCCAATAAACATGTCACTCGTTCCATCCGGAAGGTTACCGCCTTGCATCTGCATGAACTGTATAATCTCCGATTCACTGTGATAATTCATCGGTTTATTCTTCTCAGCAGCACCAAACAAGATAATCACCGCAGCACCTGCCATTGCCAGCGCGGTTCTTGGATATGATTTAACGAGGTAAAAAATATTCATAAAGCATTTGAAGGATGTAATGGCTTTCGAAATACACAACCAAAATACACCCTTCCGATTATTTACCCTATTCAAATTGAATCCGATGCGTGGAATACTACCACACCTCTATGTCTTCTAGAAAAGGAGATTGCAACTGTTCGTTGATGAGTTTAAGAACCTTCTTCTTTTCAAAATACAATTCCTGCTTAAGAACACCGCTGTCCATCTTGATTACCAAAGTTCTGTCTTTGAGATAGACTTCCCTGGTCTTCCTGGCAAGGATATCGCCCACAGCATTTTTATAACACTCTATCACTTCCAGCTCATTGAAGCGCTTATCCATGCCGGTATTCTTAAGCATCTCTCCTATGAGGTCTTTCAAAGTTTTCTCGGTGTATTTGCGTGAGGACATCTGCTTCATTTTTTGTTATCCAAAGTACGAAGTACTCATTTCGAAGATTCAATTGTGCTTTCAAAGATGGGGCTATTCTTTTTATTTACATAACCACCCAATACCTGCCTCCCGAAACCTCACAACCTTATTTCCATCCAAAATGTTTTTCGGCCATTTCGCGTATGTTATCGCCAATGGCCAATGCGGCTGTAGCGGCCGGTGAAGGAGCATTGAGGACGTGAATGCTGTGATTGGTGTATTCAATACGGAAGTCATCTCGGGTATCACCATCCTGACTGAGTAACAACGCGCGCACTCCGGCTCTTCCGGGTTTGATATCATTCATCGTAAGAGATGGAATCAATCGCTGCAAGGTTTGCAAGAACAGACGCTTTGAAAACGCTCTTCGGTATTCTTCAATACCGAACTTCATGTTATTGAAGAACAACTTCCAGGTTCCGCTATAGGAAAGGGCATCAAGTGTATCGGTCAGCGAGAAATCGGTTTTGCCATAGCCTTCGCGCTTGAAGGTAAATACCGCATTTGGACCACACTCGATTTCACCATTTACCATGCGTGTAAAATGCACGCCAAGGAATGGGAAATCAGGATTCGGAACCGGATAAATTAGATTCCTAACCTTGTGTTTAGCTTCATCTGTGAGTTCGTAATAATCACCACGGAAACCCACGACTTTCTCCTTGAGTTGGACACCATCCTTGCGAGCGAGGCGGTCAGCCTGCAAACCACCACAGAAGATTAGCTTGCCAGCACTATAAACTGCTTTATTCGTTACAACACGTGTAAACTCACCATTGCGTTCAAAGGCCAGTGCTTCTTCTGAAGTGTGTACTTCCGATTGTGGTTGTTTGGCTACAGCCACTTCAGCCATTTTCTCAGTAGCTCCACGGAAGTCAATGATACCGGTACATCCCACGAAGATGCCCTCGGTACCTTCGCAATAGGGCTCTATCTCACGAATTTCCTGCGCATTCACTTTGCGCATGTCTTCTATTCCATTGGCCAAACCGTGTTTCCAGATTTTTTCAAGTTGTGGCAACTCCGTGCTGTCTTTTGCGACAATGAGCTTTCCACATACATCGTGCTTCACCTTGTGCTCTTTGGCAAACTTCACAAGCTCTCTGCGGCCGTTCACACAGTTGGTGGCTTTGAGCGACCCCGGCTTGTAATAAATACCGGAGTGGATTACACCACTGTTGTTACCGGTCTGGTGATCGGCCAAACCCTTTTCCTTCTCCAATAAGAGAATTTTCTTGTCAGGAAAAGCCAATTGTATTTTGTACATCGTAGCTGCACCCACAATGCCGCCCCCGATGATTATGACATCAAAATGTTGTTCCACGTGTTTTTACAGCCTTTATAGCCAAGGCGCGAAGATACATGACGAATAGTTCAATGTGCTATTGCCTTCTCCTCGTTAAATATGAACCAACACGGAATACGTGATGCACGAGAAGACAAACTGAAAATGTCAATTGGCAAGACCTTTTCAAAACACAAGAAGATTGAATGGAATGCCGCTTGCATAGCGTTTTTCATGCAAACACTGATTATTGCAATCATTGCGCGATAAACGTGTAACAAAGCGCTAAAAAATGAATGCGTATCTTTGTGTCGTTCATTTTAGAACATGTACCCCTGACCGTTTAGGTCATTCAATTCATCGTTTCGGAAGCGATTCATTCTCGGCCATCGGCTAGTTTTCCCTTGATAGTTTACTGATTTCATATTGCTTCCGGTGCATTAAAAAATAATCGTACCATGGAAGAAAGAATACTCATTGTGGCCAATCGCTTGCCTTATAGCATAGAAAAGAAAAACAACAAATTCAAAGTCAAACCATCCAGCGGTGGTCTGGTTTCTGCCGTCAAATCCATCTCTAACAATAAGCGCATTGTCTGGATTGGAGCGGCTGACTTTAAAGAAGATATCTGGATGGAGTTTCAGAAACAGAACATTGAAACAGAAATTGAAATCATCCCGATATTCATCAACAAAAAGCTAGAAACCTTATACTACAACGGTTTCGCAAATTCCGTTGTTTGGCCGCTCTTCCACTACTTCCCTTCATTCACGGAGTACACTCCTGAATATTTCGAGGCCTACAAGCACGTGAACGAGTTGTTCGCTGCGAAGGTCAAAACGGTAGCGAGAACATCAGATGTTGTATGGATTCATGATTATCACCTCATGCTTTTGCCTGCTATGCTTAAGACGGGCGACACTCCTATCAGCAGCAGTTTTTTTCTGCATATCCCTTTTCCCACACATGAGCTGCTACGACTCATGCCTGACCATTGGCGCAATGCTATTTTGAAAAGCCTTCTATGTGCGGATGTTGTTGGCTTCCATACAGACGAATATGTATTTCACTTTAAGAAAAGCCTGGAGTTCTTTTTGGGCATCCATTACAAAGGAGATAAAATTGCTCAAGAGAGTCATACTACGAAAATCAGCAGTTATCCCATTAGCATTGATTACGACCAATTCCACTCAGCTTATGATCATCCTGAAGTAGCACACACACGCACTTTGATTCGTAACAAATACCGCAATCGCAAGATTGTATTCTCACTGGACAGACTGGATTACAGCAAAGGAGTAATCAACCGACTGGAGGGATACGAGCAATTGCTCAAGACCACTCCATCAATACATGGCAAGGTCGCCCTTATCATCAACGTGATTCCATCGCGAGAAGAGATAAATCGTTATGCGGAGCGAAAGCATATCATTGAAGAATGCATCAGTCGTATCAATGGCGCTTATGGCACCTTCCTTTGGCAACCCATCGTTTATCAATACCAGCACCTATCGTTTCATGATTTGATTGCGTGCTATACCGGTTGTGATGTAGCATTGGTAACACCGTTGCGCGATGGAATGAATTTAATTGCGAAAGAATTTGTTGCCTCACGCAAAGACCGGCAAGGCTGCCTTATCCTGAGTGAACTCGCGGGAGCCTCCAATGAATTGAAGGGTGCTTTGCTCGTGAACCCCAATGACATTAATGCCATACAATCCGCGCTTTACAAAGCTTTCAAGATGAAGCCCAAGGAACAGGAAGCGCGCATGCAAGAGATGCAACAACATCTCATGGAGCATGATGTGAAAGCTTGGGCCAATTCATTCTTAAATGATGTAAAGCAATTGCGCATGGAGAATACACAAGCCTTATCACACCGGTTGACAAGTGAAGACCAATCCGTGATATTTCATGATTATCAGCACAGCGAAAGCCGATTAATCTTATTGGACTATGATGGCACGCTCATTCGCTTCTTTGATAATCCGCAAGATGCGGCTCCCGATATCCATATCAAGAGCATGCTTACAGCGCTTGCTGCAGATAGGCGCAACAGAGTCGTCATCATCAGTGGGCGCGACACTAAAACATTGAATGATTGGTTTGGTGCTTTGCCCATAGACTTGGTGGCTGAACATGGTTCTCAATACAAGAAGGCGGAAAAGACTTTATGGAAAGAGATGAGTGACCGCCCACCAATTTGGAAAGCCAAAGTGCTACCGTTGTTGCAACAGTACACAGCGCTTTATCCCGACACATTCATTGAAGAAAAAGAACATGCAATCGCTTGGCATTACCGTCCCTCAACCGATGAAAAAATTGAAGAATACAAAATCAATCTATGCCGCGAATTGATTTTGCTCAATCATGAAAAGGAGTTTGAAATAATGTGTGGCAATAAGGTCTTGGAAGTAAAAACCAACAACGTGAACAAAGGAACATTTGTGAGCAATTTGTTGACCAAGGTGGAATTTGATTTTGTGCTTGCCATTGGTGATGACACAACGGATGAAGACATGTTCAATGTTCTCAATGAAGCACATCATCACACCATCAAAGTTGGATTTGTACCGACAGCTGCACGTTCCAACGTACAAGGGCCATCCACGGTGTTGTCCTTCCTACATGCGCTATCGGAGCTAAGAAGCTTTGAAAAATCCACCAAGCTCATGAAAGCATGAAAAGAGCGCATCAGATTTTACTCAAAATCTTCGCGGCCTCTTTGAGCGTCTTTTCGTCCTTCGCAAAGCAGAAACGCAAGACCTTCTCATCCATTCTGTCCGGATAGAAAACGGAACATGGAATGCTCGCTATCTTAAATTCTTTGGTGAGACGAACCGCAAGGTCAATGTCTCTCTCATTGAACATTCCCTCAAAGCAAAGACTTTGGAAATAAGTGCCTGAGCTGGGCGTGAATTTGAAGCGAGAATTTTTAATGCCCTCCAGAAAAAGGTCGCGCTTGTCCTGATAGAACTGTGACAGACTCAAATAGGTTTGCTCATCCTCAAGGTAATCAGCCAGCGCATACTGAACAGGAGTGTTCACTGAGAACACATTGTATTGATGCACTTTTCTGTACTCAGCCATCATGGCAGCCGGGCCGCAGATATAGCCCATCTTCCATCCTGTAGTGTGGAATGTTTTACCAAAGGAAAACACACACAGCGATTGAGCTGCAAGCTTTGGGAAACGCGACACACTCTGGTGTTCTTGTCCATCAAAGATGATGTGCTCATACACCTCATCACTGAGCACAATGATATTGGTTCCGGCCACCAATTTCTCCAACTGCTGCATGTCTTCTTTGGTCATACACATACCACTCGGATTGTGGGGTGTATTCAACACAATCATGCGTGTTTTGTGGTTGATGAGCTTCTTGACGTGGTTCCAGTTGATTTTATAATCGGGATAGTTGAGATCCATCCACACCGGTTTACCACCATTAATTTGGATGGCAGGAGCATAGCAATCGTATGCAGGAGCAAATAAAATGACTTCATCGCCCTCATGCACGAGTGCAGTAATAGCAGTATAAATAGCCTGCGTACCTCCCGCGGTAATGGTGATTTCGGTATCCGCATCATAACGATGCCCATAGAGTTTTTCCACCTTATGCGAGAGCACATCGCGCAGCTCCTTCACACCGGCCATCGGTGCATATTGGTTAAACCCCTTTTTAATGTATTTCTCAACGAGTTTCCCAAGTCGTGGGTCAATTTCGAAATTGGGAAACCCTTGGCCTAAATTGATGGCACCAACTTCATTGGCCAGTGCAGACATAGTAGAGAATATGGTTACACCAACATTGGGTAATTTCGAATTGATCACAATAGAAAATAGTTTTAATTCAAGTTTTGCGGTTCGCTGGAACCACAGTGGCGAAAATACACTATGGCCCAAAAATCCATTTGCATCTTTATCAACGAAACCGACTGTTTATTTTATGAATAGCAGGTATGAAGCCTGTTTTTCAAGCAAGGCGGAGCGGGATAATTCGTTGAAAATTATCTGCCCATAGCAGGGTATTTTAGCTGGTGAAAACCATGTGTCCTGAGTATTTTCGCGCCTTGAAATAAGGCGTATCGTTTACGCTGCAATTTTTACATACCATATCAACAATATGTCTGCATCTACAGCCCTCGCAACCATTGAGCAAGCCCGTGAAATGGGGTTGCGCGATGACGAATTTGACAAAATCAAAGAAATTCTTGGCCGCACTCCCAACTTCACGGAAATGTGCATTTATTCCGTGATGTGGAGCGAGCACTGCTCCTACAAGAACAGTATTAAATGGCTCAAAACTTTGCCAAAAGACGGACCGCACATGCTGGTGAAGGCCGGAGAGGAAAACGCGGGGCTAGTAGATATTGGTGACGGACTCGGTTGTGCATTCAAGATTGAGAGCCACAACCACCCGAGCGCCATTGAGCCTTACCAAGGTGCCGCAACCGGTGTGGGTGGTATCAACCGCGACATCTTTACCATGGGTGCGCGCCCGATTGCTCAGCTCAACTCCTTGCGTTTCGGCAGGCTGGACAATCCAAAGACCAAGTGGTTGCTCAGCGGAGTGGTGAAAGGTATCGGTGACTACGGCAACGCATTCGGTATTCCAACCGTAGGTGGCGAGGTTTATTTCGATGAAAGCTATCAAGCCAACCCACTGGTGAATGCGATGTCCGTTGGTTTGGTTGACACCTCAAAAATTATTTCAGCAAAAGCAAAAGGCGTTGGAAACCCTGTGTTTATTGTTGGTTCCGCTACAGGAAAAGACGGTATTAAAGGCGCTTCCTTCGCATCAAAAGATATTACAGCCGACAGTGCTAACGACCTACCGAGCGTTCAGGTGGGCGACCCCTTCCAAGAGAAGTTGCTCCTAGAGGCGACTATGGAATTGGCACAGACCGATGCCATTGCCGGTATGCAAGACATGGGGGCAGCCGGTATCACTTGCAGTACTTCCGAAATGAGTGCCGGTGGTGGTGTAGGAATGGACATTCACCTCGACCGTGTGCCCACCCGCCAGGCCGGTATGCAACCATTCGAAATCCTCCTCAGTGAATCACAAGAGCGCATGCTGATTGTGGTGAAAAAAGGCAAGGAGAAAATCGTTACCGACATCTTTGAAAAATGGGATTTGAATGCTGTAGAAATCGGTGTGGTAACAGAAGGCAATACCCTGCGCTACTTCATGCACGGTGAATTGGTGGCTGAAGTTCCTGCTAAGAGTCTAGTATTGGGCGGAGGAGCTCCTGTTTATGAGCGCGAATACACTGAGCCGGCTTACTACCGCGAAGCGAAGAAATTCAATATAGACCAAGTACAAGAGCCAACGGATTATGTAGTGGTAGCCCGCACCCTCATGGCCAACCCTAACATTGCCAGCAAGCGTTGGATCTACGAACAATATGACAGCATGGTGGGAACAGTGAACATGACCACTAACAAACCATCAGACGCTGCTGTGGTAAACATCAAAAACACCAACAAAGCCATTGTTCTAACTGTGGACTGCAACGGCCGTCACGTGAACAACGACCCCGAAGTGGGCACCATGATTGCAGTAGCTGAAGCCGCGCGCAACATCGTGTGCAGTGGAGGTGAGCCAAGTGCTATTACCAACTGCCTCAACTTCGGAAATCCTTACAACCCTGAAGTGTATTGGCAATTTGTGGGAGCTATCAAAGGAATGAGCGCTGCTTGTAAGAAATTCCAAACACCTGTAACCGGTGGTAACGTGAGCTTCTACAACCAAACTGTTGATGATGACGGTAGCGCCAAGCCAGTATTCCCTACTCCTACCATCGGTATGTTGGGAGTAATGAAAGATAAGTCATTGCACACCACGCTTGACTTCAAATACAAAGGTGACCTCATTTACTTGCTCGGTGTTTCTCGCGATGACATCAACTCATCAGAATACCTCGCAACCATTCACGGTATCAAAAACACACCTGCTCCATACTTCGACCTTGAAGAAGAATATAACCTGCAGCAATGTGTATCCAAATTGATTAAGAACAACTTCATCAGTTCTGCTCACGATGTGAGCGATGGTGGTTTGTTCGTAACACTATGTGAGATGGGCTTCCCTAACTCACTCGGTTTTGACATCCACACCGATACCGAAGTGCGCAAAGACGCCTTCTTGTTCGGTGAATCGCAAAGTCGTGTTGTGGTAACGGTGGTGGAAGACTACGAAGAAGAGTTCCTCGATTTTGTAACCGAGCACAATGTGCAAGTGATGTTGCTCGGTCATGTCACCAAAGGCCGTATCACCATTGACGAACAGAACTTCGGTTACATCGAAGATTACCGTCAACTATACGACAACAGCATCGCTGAAGAAATGGCGCGATAATTCGTCCGTTCATTTTTTATAGATAGGGTTAAAAAAATAAAGGGGAGAAGTTGTACAAGCTTCTCCCTTTTTTATTGATTACATCTATCCTGAATTACTGTGGAATTCGAAACACGATTCCAACATTCAAATCTAGAGCAGCTGCATTTAATGTCCCATTGAGTAGGTTCAAGGGTATACCGGTCAATTCCACTCCTTTCAAATTAAATGAATGAGCAATAACGCCCACGTTGAAATTGATGCCTACTGGACCGGTACCAAAGAATTTTATAAATCCAAGATTCATTTTATAGCCAGGTCCACGCCATTTGATTTTGACTTCATCTGATAGCCAGCCCGTTCCAATTTTCTCGCGCATTTCCAAATAAGTCGAGCCAACTCCTGCTCCTAAATACAGACGTGAATTCTCTCTATTCATGAGCGTAAGTTCCACTCCCAAACCCATATACCGAAAACGATTTGATTGCGCATTGTTCCCATTGTTTTCATATAAGTATGTACCAAACCGTGTATCCAGTCCTACATTGAATCGTTCCGATATTTCATAACGCAGTTCCAATGGAAAATGAACTGTACTAGCACCTCCATTATCTGAATAGTGACCTTTAACCGGATATCCCAAAGAATTAACCGTATATTTCAATTCAGTGGTTGTGTTATAACCTCCAACTCCAGCTCCTAAACGAATCTGGAATTCTTTATGGCGCTGCGTCCATCCTTGGATTGACAAAATAGATAACATGATTATAAAAAGTAGTCTGGTCATCATAGTTTACTATGCTTAATTAAAAAGCTTCATTCAAGGTTAGATAAAACACAAATGGATTCTTGTGTTGAATATTGTCTAACGCTCCAAACCCAATCGGTGCGCTAACATCCAGACGAATATTCGTTTTCTTCTCTTTATCAAAAGCATAACGCAAGCCAAGTCCCGCACTGAGGTAATCATGATGAAAGGAGAGTTTTTCTATCCCTGTTCCCATCACGGCATAATTCCAGAAAGCAGTTGCGCCCCAACGTTTGTAGAAATAGCCGCGCACCTCTCCTTGGTAAAGGAATAAGGCATTGTCTCTGTATCGTCCGTATAGAAAGCCGCGCATACGTTTATCGCTGCCAATGCTGGCTAATTGGTTAAACGGCACATTGCCGGTTGTTATATCTACAAACAACATGGTACCCAGCGACCAATGACGAGTAAGCGTATGAAAAACACGCGCATCCACACGATAACGCTGAAATGCAAAATCACTTCCCCAATGCTTAGCCTGATCCTGTGCTACGAGTTCCAGATAATATCCGTTTGTGCTGAAATAGACATTATCCCTGGAATCATACATCAGTACCAGCCCAGGGCCACTTGAAATACCGCCATTGCCACCTACAATGTTTCCGCTCGTAAGCCATGGACTTTTCTCTTTGTGATAAATCTGGTAATTCTCATACCACCAACGCAAGCCGGCAAACCAATGTTGCGTTAGTTTTCGTAAATAGTTGATTCGGAATAAAGGAAAGCGCACATGATAATTCTCTGAAATGCCATCTAGGTTATTGGCACCCACTCCATAGAAATCGTAATTAAAATCGTTGTATTCAAATTGTCCAAAGAGGGTGTGAGAGCGTTCCTTCCAATAAAGATTGAAAGGCAAAGCCACACTCATCTGTCCCTTTTGTGTGATAACAGCACTTAGCTGAAGCTGACTTGCCGGAGAGATGGAATCATGCTTGGCGAAGTAAAAGTTGAAAGCTGAAGCTGCGCCAATGGCCACTCCGGTTTCCGGCTTGTAGTATCCAATGGGCAAAAGCATCCAGGAGGAACTGCCAGGCACTTGGGAATTCTGCGCTAACACGCGTGGTGTATAAACCAGCCATACAGCCAGCATTACCAGCGCAAGGAATGTTTTATGTTTGGACGTGTTCAAATGCGTGTGGAACGTATCCCGGCAAAAATGGTGAACGCACTCGTATTCCCGAACATTCATTCATTGATTCACGATGAAAATTATAGACAGTATCATCACCTTCATTCGTGCAGCCATTGTCCTATTATGGTCATTGTTCTGTGCGCTTTTCGGCATAGTTGTTTTGCTCGTTACTTGGAATCCTTCATTCACACAGCGTTTCACGACCCGTTATGTATGGTCGCCTGTATTGCTTGGAGCATGCGGAGTGAAGGTCAACCTCTATGGTACGGAGAACATCAACTATGAACAAGCAAGCATCTATGTGGCCAATCATGCATCGCAGTTTGACATTGTAGCCTTGTGCCGCGTGATGCCGATAACCTTGTTTTACGTAGTGAAACAGGAGCTCAAAAAAGTTCCACTCATTGGATGGTACATCTATGCCCTAGGGCACATTTTCGTGGACCGCAAGAATCCGGAATCCGCGAAAATTAGCATGCGCGCAGCAGCTGATAAAATCAAATCCGGCAAAAACCTCATCTCCTTTGCTGAAGGTACACGCACCAAAACGGGGGAACTTCTCATGTTCAGAAGAGGTCCTTTTCTCATTGCCAAAGAAGGGAACTTGGATGTTATTCCGATAGCCATCGAAGGCTCCAGACAAGTATTGCCAAGCGGTTCTTTCTCGCCCAAGCCCGGTGTTATCAATATTTATATTGGCAAAGTGATTTGTCCGGATGAATACCAAAACATCACGATAGAAGAGCTGGCAGCGCTGACCAGATCACGGGTACAGGCCATGCTCACCGAAAGAAAAAGCATCTAATGGAAACACTACAACCATCCTAATCATACAACACAGCATCATCCATGTTCTTCGAGAATTTTCAGACACTCATTATCATCATTGCCTCGATATCTCTTTTCGTCTTTGGCTTACAGAGTTTCAGTAAAGAAATCGAGAATCTCGGAAAAGAGCGATTAGCCAAATGGATAGGTAAAATTACGCGCTTACCATTGGGTGGTTTCTTCCTCGGAGGACTGTTCACTGCGGTGATTCAATCCAGCACCTTGGTATCTACGCTCACAGTTTCCCTTGTGGACACAGGGATTATCACCTTCCGTGATAGTATTATGATTTTGTTGGGAACGAACATTGGCACCACCTCTACCGGATGGATTGTATCCTTGAACTCATCGTTTCTCGGTCCCTTCTTTATCGTGCTTGGTTCTGCCATCAGTATGTTTCCGTCACGGATTTCAACCATCGGTAAATCCGTATTCTTCTTTGGGTTCATCTTCTTTTCGCTCACGCTGATAAGCATTGCTATGGCACCTATCAAAAACGATCCGATTTTGATAGAAGTCCTCTCGAAGGCTTCCAATCCGCTGTTGGGAATAATCTATGGCATTGTGATTACGGTGATTATTCAATCGAGCTCGGTAGTTGTTGGACTTGTGATTGTATTGCTCTCTCAAGGAACCATCACCATTGACATAGCCATTCCTGTGGTGATTGGAGCGAACATTGGTACCACTTCCACTGCTTTGTTGGTGAGCATGAAAATGTCTTCACTCTCCAAGCTTGTAGCTCTTTCCAGCACTTTGTTCAACGTAGTGGGAGTGATTATTATGTTCCCATTCTTCAATGTACTGAAGTCCATTGCAACGGGATTCAGCACTGAGCCTGCCATGCAGGTGGCCCTGGCATATACCATCAGTAACACCTTTACATCAGTGTTCTTTCTGTTGTTTATCAACCCAACCATTCGCAGGCTGCAAAAACACAGATGGTATAAAGAAGCTCAGCTGGCCCCTGCCAGCTGAGAACTATGGATTTCAATAAAATTTTCGTTGGAAGGTGATGCTTATACTCCGCTTCCCTCTTGCAGTTTAGAAGTGTTTTCCGCGAGTTTAAGTGCCTCTATGATATCATCTATTTCACCGTTCATAATGGCATCAAGGTTATAAAGCGTTAGGTTGATGCGGTGGTCGGTTACCCGTCCTTGCGGATAGTTATAGGTTCTAATCTTCGCGCTGCGGTCACCGGTGCTCACCAATGTTTTACGCATTTGTGCGCGTTCTGCTTGACGTTTGTTCACCTCCGCTTCAAAGATGCGCGTACGCAACATCGTCAATGCCTTCTCATAGTTTTCGTGTTGGGAGCGTCCTTCTTGGCACTCAGCTACCACTCCCGTAGGAATGTGTGTGAGGCGCACTGCTGACTCTGTCTTGTTGATGTGCTGACCACCTGCACCACTTGCACGATATGTATCGCGTCTGATATCAGCAGGATTCAATACCACATCAAACTCTTCTGCTTCAGGAAGCACTGCCACAGTAGCAGCACTGGTATGTACGCGACCTTGAGTTTCGGTTTCAGGCACGCGTTGCACACGGTGCACACCACTTTCAAACTTGAGTGTACCATAAACCTCATCACCTGAAATCTCGAAGGATATCTCCTTGAATCCGCCCATGGTTCCTTCGTTGAGATTGAGTACTTCCATGCGCCAGCCGCGTTGCTGGATATAGCGAGAATACATCTTGAACAAGTCACCCACGAAGATGCTGGCCTCATCCCCTCCGGTACCGGCACGCAATTCCATGATACAGTTCTTGGTATCCTCGGGGTCCTTCGGAATGAGCAAATATTTCACTTCCTCATCCAGTTTTTCTTTGAGTGGCACAAGGGTATCGTATTCCTCTTGAGCGAGCTCTTTCAAGTCCGGGTCTTCGTTGGAATACAAAATGTCTTTGGCCGCCTTCAGGTCATCAATCACTTTCTTGTACTCGCGGTATTTCTCCACGATTACACCCAAGTCTTTGTATTCTTTCATGAGCGCGGGATAGCGCTTCATATCAGAAATAACTGTGGGGTCAGTAATCATCTTCCCCACTTCATTGTATCTGTCTACAAGTAAGGATAATCTATCTAATAGATCTTGCATTGTCTTTTTTCTACATCGAAAATTAAAGATTGAAAATTCTAGCCATAGGATTCCCGGTAACAGACCATCCTCAATCTTCAATCACATATTAATACTCAAATGTTCCGAACTCACTTTGAATGGTGAGCTTTTTGGTATCCGATTTTTCCACCCTACCAATGATTTTCGCTTCCAAGTTGAATGCTTTGGCGATTTCAATCATCTGCTTGGCAGCCTCTTGATTGGTAAAAATCTCCAAGCGATGGCCCATATTGAATACGCGGTACATTTCTTTCCAATCCGTTTGGGATTCTTGTTGAATCATGCGGAACAATGGAGGGAGTTCAAAGAGATTGTCCTTAATGACATGGAGGTTGTCCACGAAGTGCAGGACTTTGGTTTGCCCGCCACCACTGCAATGCACCATTCCGTGAATTTCATTTTTGAGTGTTTCAAAAATTTTCTTCACTACCGGCAAATAGGTTCTAGTAGGTGACAAAACCAGTTTACCGGCATTGAGCTCGGCATTTTCCACGTGATCGGTCAAGGCATAGGAACCGCTGTACACGAGGCTTGCAGGAACAGCGGGGTCATAGCTCTCCGGATATTGTTCTGCCAGTTTTTTATAGAACACATCATGGCGTGCACTGGTGAGGCCGTTACTTCCCATACCACCGTTGTATTCAGATTCATAGGTTGTTTGCCCATAAGAAGCAAAGCCCACAATGACATCACCAGCTTGGATGTTCGCATTGTCAATTACCTCTGATTTTTTGAGTCGAGCAATGACGGTGGAGTCCACAATAATGGTGCGAACGAGGTCGCCCACATCAGCAGTTTCTCCACCGGTGGAGTGAATGTTCACACCATGTGCTTTCAGTTCTTTGATAAGCGCTTCGGTGCCCTCAATAATGGCAGTAATGACCTCACCGGGGATAAGATTCTTATTGCGTCCAATCGTGCTGCTGAGCATGATATTGTCCACCGCCCCGACACAGATAAGGTCATCAAGGTTCATCACCAATGCATCTTGGGCAATTCCCTTCCACACCGAGATGTCTCCGGTTTCTTTCCAGTACATATAAGCCAGCGAAGATTTGGTGCCGGCTCCATCGGCATGCATTACGAGGCAGTGCTCTTCACTACCGGTGAGATAGTCAGGAGTAATCTTGCAAAATGCTTTTGGGAAAAGTCCTTTGTCAACGTTCTTAATGGCTGCGTGTACATCTTCTTTTTGAGAAGAAACCCCGCGCTGGGCATATCTGGATTCGTCCATGTGTGATAAATAAAAAGGGCGAACAGAATGTGTATTCTGTCCGCCCCAAAATTATTGCGAATTGAGCTATTTTTTAGGAATGTAATTGGTACCGATAACTTTAAATACCGTTCTACGGTTGAGCGTATGAGCTGCTTCCTGTTGATCTTTAGGAAGTTTGTTGATATACGCTTCTGTCAATACTGTACCTGCAGGGAAACCGTTTGTTTCTTTCAACAATTTGCGAGGCTCAGACTCACCTTTACCCACCGGCACCAAGCGGTCAGCTTCGATACCTTTAGAGATAAGGTAATCTACGCAAGTCTTGGCACGAGCTTGAGAAAGCTTGAGGTTGTCAGAATCTTTACCACGAGCATCGGTGTGTGCTTCCAATTGAATCACCAAGCGTGGGTTGTCTTTCAACAATTCAACGAGGTAGTTCAATGAGTCGGCAGAGTTCACTTCATCGTTGATAATCAAGTCAGCTTTGGCGAACTCATAAAGTACAGTAGGCATATCGTACTCTTTGTCTTTCACAATTGGTCGTAGGAAATACTCTTTGGCGAAATTGAGAGAGTTCTTAGAACCAACTGTAGAGAAAGTTCCACTTGCACCGATGAATCCTTCCTTCTCCACTTTCACGGTGTAGTTGTAACCTGCTTTCAATTCTTTCGCATCGAAACTGAATCCACCGTTACCATCTGTCTTCTTGTTGATGGTGATAGGGTCACCATTAGCGCTGCTACCAACCAAAGAGATGTCAGCATCAGCGATGGTGCTACCGTTATCGATATCATAAGCAACACCGGTAAAAGTGAATTCCAATGGAGGTTCAGTGAAGCGATAGATATCGTCTTTCCCTTTACCACCCGGACGAGAAGAAGTGAAGTACCCGGAGAATGGTTCACCGTCACCGCCTTCGCTCACCAATACGAAACCGAAATCGTCAGAAGAAGAGTTGATGGGATAATCAAATGGCACCGGAGTACCGAAAGTCAAGTCACCGGTTTTTTCAGCTTTGAAAATGTCCAGACCACCAAGGCCACCGCGACCATTGGAAGAGAAGTACAAGTTACCTTGGCTGTCGAAGTAGGGGAACAACTCATCACCAGCGGTATTGATGGATGAAAGGTTCACTGGTTTGCCCCAGTTACCGCTCTTCTTGTCATAAGCAGAGTACCAAATGTCTTTACCACCTTTACCACCCGGCATATCGGAAACGAAGAACAAGTAAGCATCATCAGGAGTGAGAGCCGGATGACCAACAACAGAAGTATCGTTGTCGTTGCGATCAATCAAGTTGAGGTTCACAGGGCTGGTATAGTTGTTACCTTGTCTTTTTGCCATCATGATATCGCAAGCGAAGAGCAAGCGATCGCTCTCATACACACAAGAGGTGTAGTACAAGTTTTTAAATCCTTTGTCAAATGCAGGGGCACCTTCGTTGTGAATGGTGTTGATGCCACCACCAACAGGCTGAGGAGTGCTCCATTTTCCTTTCTTGTCTTTGTCAGAGTAGAACAAGTCCATGAAGCTCTCACCGGTAATCAGGTCGGTGCGAGAACCAGAGGCTGCCTGACGGCTGGAAGTGATGATCACCTGATCACCTTTCTTATCAGCGAAAACAGGACCAAAATCATAGAACGGAGAGTTCCATTCCACCATGTTTTCTACGATGACTTTCGGCTTTGAAGCTTTCTTCATGGCACCATCTTCACAAGCTTTTATGCGAGCTGCGGCTTTGCTTTTCTCGCCACCGCGCTCAGTGTACTTGTTGTATTGAGCAACAGCGTCTTCAAAGCGTTCCAATTCCTGAAGGCAAGTAGCATAGTTGTAATAAACTTCCGGATTGGTTTTATAGTATTGAGCTGTGATTGCTTTTTCATACCACTCAAGTGCAGCCTGATAGTTAGCAATTAGGCGGTTACTCTCACCTATCTGAAAAAACACTCGTGCCTTGTCATCCAAGTTTTTCACTGATGGTTCAGCAGCTTTATACTGACGAGCAGCTTCGTAGTAGGCTCTGTTTTCAAAATACTTGTCTGCCTTTTTTAGTGCAGCTTGCGCCTGAAGGCCTACAGAGAAGAGCAATGCTGCCGATGACAAAATCAGTAGTCGAAATATTTTCATACGGTGTTTATTTGTTTCCAAAAGATTTTTGAGGTGACGAAAATAGGCATTTTCACATATTTTTCAAGAAATGTTTTACCCCCTCTTTTTCCTACCTCAATCAATTTATATTTAACTATTTACGCTCCTTGTGTCTTGCTTTTTTCGATGATGGTTCGCTTGATGCGGCTCAGCGCTTCCGGTGTGATTCCAAGATAGGATGCAATATGATGCTGGGCTACCCTCATCTCCAATGCCGGATACTTCTTCACCAAGTCGATATAGCGTTGTTCGGCATTCTTGCTCATCACTGCTATCATACGTGACTGGCCTGCCACATAAGCTGCCTGTACCAGTAAACGAAAGAAGCGTTCGAATATTGGAAAATCGATGAGCAATTGTTCGTAGTCATTCTTGTGCATGACAGCCACGGTAGTATCCTCAAGCGCCTCGATGGAATAATTGGATGGTTCCTGGGTTACGAAACTCATGAGATCACTGGTCCACCAATCTTCAAATGCAAATTGTACAATGTGCTCATGTCCTTTTTCATCGGTAAAATAGGTTCTGAGACATCCTTTGAGCACAAACCCCATTACTTCAGTGACCTCACCGGCTTTATGCCAAACTTCGCGTTTCTTGATATGCTGAACAGTAAGCAAAGAAACCAATCGGTTCCAAGCTTCTTCCGATAGCTGTACACGTTTCTCAATGTTTTCTTTTAAAAGATCAAATACCATAAAGCAATAATGATGAAAGATTATTGAAGTCCGTCAAGTGAAATTCGTTTTTTCAATTAGATGCGGATAAGATTTATTTTCCACATCTCAAAGCTATTAACTTTTATCTATTCCAAAACCCGATTTGTTATTTTAGCTCCCAACGAAACACCAAATCAGACTAAAACATTACTTTGAATTTTCCTATGCCTAAAATAATCGCGTGTATATGTGCGATGGTACTTTGGTTGTCACAACTGGAAGGTTATGGCCAATGCACGGTATCATTAGGCAATGAAGTGATTATTTGCTCCGGAGACTCGGTAGCCCTAGGAGCCAACCTCACCATCAACGGAAATACAGGACCAGTTGATTATTCATGGAGCCACAGCCTTGGCAACAGCGCCAATCCGGTTGTACATCCCACCACTAACACGACTTATACCTTGACTGTATCGGGGGGAGGATGCCCCGGCCCGGTGACCGGTAATATTGTTGTACAAGTAAAACCTTCTCCTATTGCTTCATTTGATTACTCACCTGCCTCGCCATGCGCAGGTATTCCAATTGAGTTCAATAGCAACGTTACCGGATGCACGGGTTGTGTTTACTCATGGAACTTTGGAGATCCCTCTTCCGGAAGCGCCAACACCAGTGCGCAACCCAATCCTTCACATACCTTTAACTCCATTGGTGGAGGAAGTGTGAACTATACGGTTACACTAACTGTCACAAGTGCCAACGGTTGCACCGATGTGTACAGCAACGTCATCAACGTAAAACAATCTCCCAACGCAGTGCTCACTGAAGATGTAAACTTCACGCAATGTTTAGGGCTTTCGTCATTCTTTGCTTATGTAACGGATAACTCCTCCCCTGCCACGATTACCAATTACCGCATAGAATGGGGAGACAATACTCCTCCCTATAATTCCTCAGTTCCACCTACTTCACTGGAACATATCTATGAAGGAATCGATATCTGGACCTTGGACTATCAAGTAACGGGCCCTAATGGATGTACCAGTTCATCACAGTACACGGTGACGAATATTTCGAACCCTGCAATTGGTGCCGCCACCGATGGTAACACGCTGCAATGTGGTCCGGTGGAAGTGTGTTTCGATTTATCTAACTATCAAAACAATTTTTCTCAGATACAATACGAAATCAATTTTGGTGACGGCTCTCCCATAGCAACCTACTCGCAAAGTAATTTACCGGACCCCATTTGTCATGAATACAGTGTGAGTTCCTGTCCGGGAGCATTTACCTTTAGCATCACTGCAGTGAGTAATTGCCCCACTCCCACTGTTGCGCAGATTACTCCCATAATGATCTTCACGGGCCCCACTGCTGATTTCAGTGCACCACCTTATGCTTGTGTCAACAGTGCCGTTTCATTTACCAACCTCACCATTCCCGGATACAACCAAGGGTGTAATGCATCTACGACTTATCTGTGGGATTTTGGTGATCCGGCATCAGGAGCAAACAATACAAGTACTCTGGCTAATCCTACGCACACCTATAGCGCTCCCGGTACCTATACCGTGACATTGACCGCCAGCAATGGCGGAAACCCTCAACTGGCGTGTTCACCGACTACCATAACAAAAACCATCTGCATAGAAGGACCTCCTACACCACACTTTGTATTAAGCAGCAATGAAGGTTGTGTGCCCATGACGCTGGACATGAGTAATACAAGTACCACTACAAACTCCTGTAATGCTATTGGCAATTGGGATATTGGTTATACCGAGCTGCCCTGTTTACCTAATGGAGGAGCATACACCTATATCAACGGAACAACTTCGACTTCAGATTTTGCACAACTGCTACTGGAATCTGAAGGAACATACAGTATCATGTATCATTTGCAGAATTCGTGTGGTATCTATGAATACAAGGAGTATGTAACCGTCAACACGGTACCTACAGTAACGGTGAGCACACCGGCATCAGGAATTTGTGCCGGACAGAGCAATAGCCCTACAGCCATAGTCAACCCTTGCAGTCTTCCTGTCACCTATCAATGGACCTTTGCAGGCGGCACACCATCATCATCCACGGATGCAACTGCACCGAGTGTAAGCTATCCCAATGCAGGTGACTACAATGTTACCCTTGCTGTTACCAATGCATGTGGTACGGTAAGCAATACTGCCACTATACACGTGATGGATGTCCCGAGCATCAACGTTTCCGTTATGGATAATGATCTATCTATTTGTCAGGGACAACAGACCACCTTAACAGTAAGCGGAGGCAATACTTATACATGGAGTCCTACTACCTACCTCTCCAATATTGCGGCCAATGGAAGTTCGGCCACTGCAACACCGGCATCCGACATCACTTACACAGTAACAGGCTCCAATGGAGCATGCAGCAATACGGCATCCATCACACTTACGGTTGATCCACTGCCCACCTTAAGTGCCGATGATACATTCACCGGTTGCAGCGGGGAGGATATACAGCTCAGTGTAACAGCATCAGGAGGAAGCGCGCCAAATACGCAATATAACTGGTCACCTTCAGATGGACTTTCACAAACGAATATTCCGAATCCTGTTTTCTCAGGTGCAAGCAGCACCACTTACCTAGTGAGTGTAACGGACCAAAACGGTTGTGAGAACACCTTGAGTGTTCCTGTTACAGTCCGTCCGTTGCCAATCGTAGAAACCGGCCCCGATCTCACATTGTGCAATCAACCTGTCGCTACAGAACTTACCGGTTATTCACCCACAACAGGCGGAACAGGCACTTGGTCAGGACCAAGTGTAACGACCAATGGCACATTCACTCCATCAGGAACAGGGCAGGTCACCTTGACTTATTGCTTTGAAAGCAGCACCACCGGATGTTCT
>DATCJY010000017.1:0-8719 GCA_036562565.1 Flavobacteriales bacterium
CCGGATTTGAGTTTGAGTTTACTCCTGTAGCCAACTGTGCGGGCGATGACCCACAAGTGTTGGACAAATTCATCAAGCCGCTTACTTCCAATACACCGTACATCAGCTTGAACTATGTGTTCAATGCAGTTCCATTGGCTAATAACCCGAACCTTGGTTATTGGTCGGTGCGCATACGTCCTCGTTACAATGGTCACACAGGCGAGTGGGGAACACCGTATGTAATAGCGGTGAATGGCACAGCACCGGTGACCAACATGGCGATGAACGATGCACCGGTAGCGAGTGTACTTACAACAGCAGAGTCCATAGAGTCGAGCATCTATCCGAACCCGAACACGGGAGAGATGGTGAACTTGAACATCACCGGCATCACAAGCAACGAGGTATATGTTCGTGTGCTTGACAGCATGGGCCGTGAGGTGTACACCAACCGCTACAGTGTAGATGGCTCACTCAACACGATGGTGAACTTCACCCGACCACTTGCACAAGGTGTGTACATGGTGGAGATCACCGCAGGCGATGAAGTGAAGACACAACGCATGATCGTTGCGAAATAATCACAGCCCTAATAGATAAAGGAAAGAAGTCGGCCTTCGCTACGCGAAGGCCGACTTTGTTTTTGTATGAGTAGTAAGATGCAGTTTATACGCTTTGCGCAAAACGGTGCAACCGCGCATCACACCTCGTCAACACCCGATGTTTGAATCTTTAGGAAGACCAATTATTGCATGCGCCCTATACTACTTACGTTTGCATGAGTTACAATTGAAATACAAGTAAATGAAGATCATCGTACCCATGGCAGGCATGGGAAAACGCTTGCGCCCGCATACGTTGACCACCGCTAAGCCATTGCTGCCGATTGCAGGCAAACCGATTGTAGAACGATTGGTGGAGGACATCGTGGCTACCAGCGGCCAAAAGGTGGATGAAATCGCGTATGTAGTCGGTCGCTTCGGAGCAGAAGTTGAGAAAAACCTCATCGAGGTGGCTGAGCGCCTCGGAGCTAAAGGCACCATCCACTATCAAGATGAAGCCTTAGGAACTGCACATGCTATTCTCTGCGCGAAGTCCGCTCTCCAAGGGCCGGTAACCGTGGCTTTTGCCGATACGCTTTTCCGTGCAGATTTCAAGTTGGATACTTCCAAAGACGGTGTCCTTTGGGTTCAGAAAATTGAAGACCCGCGCCAATTTGGTGTAGTGGTGCTCGATGAAAACGGTATCATCAAGGAGTTCAAGGAAAAACCGCAGGAATTCGTTTCTGACTTAGCCATGATCGGTATATACTATTTCAAGAGTGGTGAGCAGTTGCGTGAGGAGTTGCAATACCTCATCGATAACAACATCATGAATGGTAACGAATACCAATTACCAGATGCTTTGCGCAACATGGTGCGCAAAGGTGCGCAGTTTTTGCCGGGTACGGTTATGGACTGGATGGACTGTGGCAACAAAGACGCCATGGTAGATACCAATATCAAATACCTCAACTACAACCGGGATAAGGATTGGGTGGATAGCAGTGCACAAATTGAAAACAGCACGATTATCCCACCGTGTTATATCGGTAAAGGCGTGGTTATCAAAAACAGCGTAGTGGGTCCATGCACTTCTATCGGAGATGGCACGCATGTTGAATCAAGCGTGGTGGCAGAAAGCATTGTATTACCCCATGCTACAATTCGTCATGCAAATCTTTCAAAAGCGATGGTTGGTGCTCATACACACTACGTTCTTCGCCCAACTTCCGTAAGTTTGGGAGATTATTCGGTTGTTAATCAATAAAATCTTTATTCCTTGAATAAACTGTTCACATACGTGCTCGGTGTTGTCCTTCTGCTGTCGGTGGTTGGATGTAAATCTTCCAAGGACACCGCAGAGGGAAGAACCGGCAAAGGCGGTCACGAAATGGAGCCTGAGCAGGTCAATCCTCGCGTTGACACCCGTTTTCAGGAAGCATTTTTTCAGGCTCAGCTTGAAAAGGCGAAAGGCAATTATCAAAAAGCCTACAACCTGTTTCAGGAATGTTTACGCATGGAGCCTAAGAATCCGGTCATCCATTATGAGCTGGGTCGTTTGGAGATGGGCCTTTTTGAAAACCCCGACAAAGCAGTGATTCATGCCAAGGAAGCCGTAGAGGGCGACCGCAACAACCCTTGGTACCAGCGCTTGCTGGGCGATACTTATATGGCGATGTACAAATTTGATCTCGCCTATAAAGCCTACAGAGAAGTACAACGCCTTAATCCGGACGACCCTGACGCTCCCTATATGCAAGCCAATGCACTCCTCAGTGCCGGTAAGACACAGGAAGCCATTGCTATCTATGACCAACTCGAAAAAGAAACCGGCCCGTATGAAGAACTGAGCATACAGAAACATCAACTCTATCTCCACATCAATCAACCGCAGAAAGCAGGCCTTGAGTTGGAGAAGCTTGCACGCGCATATCCCGATGAACCACGCTATTGGGGAATGGCCGCCCAGTTCTATCAAAAGATGGGTATGGCCGATAAAGCCAAGGCAGCAATGGAAGAGCTGCTTAAAGCTGGTACCGGCAATGGCCAAGTACACTTCCAGCTGTCGGAGATGTATGCAGCAGCAGGTGATGATAAAAAATCATTTGATGAAATGAAACTCGCATTCGGTTCCACCGATGTGAGCATTGACCAAAAGATTGCGGTCATGCTGCGCTATTTCTCCCTTACCGAACGCGATCCAAAGTACTTGCCTCCGGCTTTTGAACTGCTGAAAATTGTGGAGCAGGTTCACCCCGAAGAGGCAAAAGCTTATTCGATGTATGGCGACTTCCTCTACAGGGATGGCAAGTCCGTGGAGGCATTGAAGAAATACAGAAAAGCTGCCGAACTCGATCCTTCGCGCCAATTGGTATGGGAGCAAATCCTGATTGTGGAAGGAGAGGTGGGCGACTTCGATAATATGTTGACCGATAGTCAAGCGGCTATTGAGTTATTCCCTGCACTACCGCAGTTCTATCTCTTCAACGGCATTGCTCACCAACAGAAGGGCAACTACAACGC
Organism: Flavobacteriales bacterium; assembly: GCA_036562565.1. Taxonomy (GTDB): domain Bacteria; phylum Bacteroidota; class Bacteroidia; order Flavobacteriales_D; family Sanyastnellaceae; genus DATCJY01. The sequence goes on from DATCJY010000017.1 coordinate 3,048, forward strand.
AGCCATCGATGCCTACAAAATGGGAAGAGAGCTGGTGATTGACAACGATGACTTGCTCATGCGCTTTCATTCTTATCTCGGTGAGCTCTATCACAAAACAGGAAAATACGATTTGTCGGATGAAGCTTATGACAAAGCACTCAAGCTCGACCCGAACAACGTGTTTGTCTTAAACAATTATGCCTATTACTTGTCCCTTCGTAAAGTGAAGTTGGAAAAGGCCGCACAAATGGCCAAGCAAGCCAATGAATTGGCTCCTAACCAAGCATCATTCGAAGACACCTATGCATGGGTCCTCTTCCAACAAGGCAAATACAATGAAGCCTTGCAATGGATTCAAAAGGCAGTAGTTCACGGCAATGCAAGCGGTGAGTTATTGGAGCATTACGGAGACATTCTCTTCAAGCTGGGAGATGTGGAAGGCGCATTACAGCAATGGAAACAAGCCAAAATCAAAGGAGGAACCACTAACACCATCGACCGGAAAATTGAACAAGGAAAATACATTGAATAAACAATCTTAAAGTGCATTATCTCAGCGAATCAACATTAGCCCGGCCAACGAAATGGATGGTGTTTACCTTCTTGGTTTTGGTGCTCAACATCATCGCTACCTCTTGTGGAACTAAAAAGCAAATCATCGATAACCGTGAACCTTTGCGTCATCGCTCTGCGGCATACTTGCTCAAGCAATACGAGGACAACAGCTTCCAGTATGAATGGATTGGAATGAAGCTCGATGTAGAGTTCAAGTCAGCCAAGGAATCCCAAGGATTCAAAGCCACCGTGCGCATGCACAAGGACAGCGCCATCTGGATGTCTATCTCTCCGCTCTTGGGTATCGAGATGATTCGTGTGTTGGTGACACCTGATACATTGAAATATTTATCCAAGATACCGGATAACAAATTCTACTATATAGGCTCCACAGAACAGCTCAATCAAAAGTTGGGTGTGGACCTGGATTTCGATATGCTTCAAGATTTGTTATTGGGAAATGCCATTGGCTTGGAAAAAGATGTAACACGTTTCAGAAGCGAGATTGATGGTTATGAATACATGCTTATTTCTCGTTACAAGCGCAAGGTGAGGCGCATTGTAGGTGTAGATGATCGCAAACTTGATAATGATACGATTGTCATTAATCCCAACGATCCACGCTATCAGCGCACAATCAAACGCGTGGATGAAAACGAGGGAATCATCGTTTCGAGGTATTGGTTAGAACCCGACAACTTCCGGTTAGTAAAATCTGTATTCAACGATGTGATTCGTCAACGAACCATGGATATTCGTTACGGAAAATTTCAGAAGAACGGAGAGCAGCTGTATCCGTCCCATGCAACCCTTCAGGTGAGTGATCCGAAGGGGACCATACAAGTGAACTTTGATATCACCCGTATGGTCACGGATAAGACTTACGAGTTCCCTTTTGAAATTCCGGATGATTATGCAAGACGTGATTCTCTGTGAGAATTGATACGGAATACGAAACACACATGAACAAGCTTACATATAGAAAAATTTCCCTTGGTTTAATCATCATCGTACTGATGTCAATGCTTTCTATATGGTTGGCTATTCCCGGAGCTGCGCAATCCAAAAAAGAATTGCAAAGGCAACGCGATGAACTCAACGCACAGATTGAACTTACCAAAAAGCTGATTCGTGAAGCGGAGAAAATGCAGAAAAGCACCACCGCTCAGGTACAATTGCTCAACGAGCAGATGGCCTTGCGCGAAAAACTTTTGCAAAACATCAATGGCGATATCAAGAACCTCGATAAAGAGATTTCTGAAAAAACAAGCGACATCAAAAAGCTCAAGGAGCAAGTGGAAGTAATGAAGAAGGAGTATGCCAAGATGGTGTACAATGCTTATCGCAACCGCAGCTCCTACGATAAGATGATGTACATCTTCGCAGCTGATGATTTTCACCAAGGCTACAAGCGTTTCAAGATGACACAGCGTTATGCGGAAGCACGCAAGAAGCAAGCGGAAATCATTACTGCAACACAACGCGAGATAGAGCAATCGCTCATTGGTCTGGAGATAAGCAAAAAGGAAAAAGAGAAACTTGCTCAGAAAAAGGAGCAGGAAAAACGCGAGATAGAGCAGAACAAACGCGAGCAACAAATGAAGCTTGCAGAGCTCAAAGGAGAAGAGTCCAAATTGCGCGAGCAACAGAAGAAACAGCAAGCCGATCGCGACAAGCTCACGGCCAAGATACAGCAGATCATAGCTGAAGAAATACGCAAAGAAGAAGAGCGCAAGCGAGCCGAAGCAGCGAAGAAAGCAGGAAGTTCCGGTGCACCGGTTAATGATGCCACCGCCAGCGGTAAGTCAACGGCACCTATCGAGCTTGCTCCGGAGACCAAGCTTATCAATGCCGATTTTGAAAAGAACAAGGGCTTGTTGCCATGGCCGGTGTCTTCCGGGGTCATTACATCACGCTTTGGTAGGCATCCGCACGCATCCATTGCTCAGGTGGAAGTGAATAACAATGGAATTGATTTCTCTACAGAACCGGGTGCTTATGCATTGGCTGTCTTCGGAGGAAAAGTGACTTCGGTCTTCACCATTCCGGGTGCAGGACAGAACGTTATTGTAACTCACGGCTCCTATAAAACCGTTTACTCCGGCCTTTCTGAAGTCTTGGTAAAAGTGGGAGATACTGTGGATGTGAAGCAAAAACTCGGCAAAGTGCAGAACGATGGTGATCAATACACTTTGCACTTCGAAGTATGGAAAGTAGAGAGTTCAGGTGGTAAAGCACAGAACCCTGAGCTTTGGATTAAGAAGCGGTAATCAATACGTAGTTTATTGAAATTATTCTGCCAGCAGGCTTTCAGCCATGCGCAAGTCTTCAGGTGTCGTTATTTTGATATTGGCTTTGTTTCCTTCCACAAGGTGAATCTTCACACCGGATGCTTCCACTACCGATGCGTCATCGGTAAAGCCGGGATGGTACATGACTTCATAAGCTTTCTTCAGAATATTCAATTCAAAACACTGCGGTGTTTGAATGATGCGAAACGAGCGTCTGTTCACTGCATGGTTGTTGCCCAGTTCGTCCACTTCGCGGATGCTGTCATGAATGGCAATAACAGGAACTGCCGTAGAACGTTCACGTGCTGTGTGATAAGCGCTTTCCAATGTTTTCATACTCACCAGAGGACGTACCGCGTCATGAATGCCCACAATGCATGAACCTTCTTCAATAGTATCCAATGCATTCTTAACCGAAAAGAAGCGTTCCTTGCCACCCGGAACTACCGTGTGTTCAATCTTGAAGCCGATAGTGCGTCTGAGGTCTTCCCAAAACTGGATGTATTCCTCAGGTAGCACAAGAATGAGCTTCATGGTCGGATTAAAGCGATGGAATTTTTCCAAGGTATGAACCAACACGGGTTTGCCGGCCAGTTCCAGAAATTGCTTTGGCAATGAAGCCTTCATTCTAGTACCACTGCCCCCAGCTACAATAATCGCATAATCCGTTATCATCCTTAATTCGTGTTCCGTTATGTGCAAAGGTATTCGGAACATTCATCCACACACCGGTGATGTGATAAAGGGTGACTATAAAAATAAAAAACCTGCTCCAGCAAGGAGAGCAGGTTTTAGTTTCTTCTCTGTTAAGGGATATGAAAGAGTAGTTTATGGGTTAATGAATTTCTTTTGAAGCAGTTCTTCGTTGTTGTTGGTCACCGTCAACACATACACACCTGCAGGCATTGAACCTGTACCGATGCTGATGTTCTTGCCTTTCCAGGTGGATGTAGTCATATTCCAAACCAACTTACCGGTCATGTCATAAACACTCAGTGTTGTTTTTTCAGATGATTGGAAGTTGAAATACACTTCAAGTGAACCGGAAGTTTTGATTACAGAGATGTGTGATTCTTCATCGATTTCAGTGATGTTCACCGCGCGATCTACCACGATATCGATAGAGTCGGTAGCTGAACATGTGGCACTGTTAGCAACAAGTGTCAAGGTGTACACTCCGGGTTCGCTGAATTCATAACTGAATACATCATCGTTGCTCACAAAGCCATTGCTCAAAGTCCATTGGAACGATGTGGCATTGGCGTTGGTTTGTTCAATGGTTACATTTTGCGAAGTTCCTTCAGTCAAAGCGAAGAACATGTCATCAGAAAGAATTTCTACGGTCACAACGTTGTTGTCGCGGAGGTCAAAAGTGAACTCTTCCGCACCACAGTAAGATTGCAGCAATACGGTATAAACATCCGCACTCAATCCTTCAATGATTTTGATACCGCTACCTGTAGTGCCTTGGGCAACCACTTCGTTGTGTGAGTTCTTCACGAAGAAGTCATAGCTTGGGGCGTTGTTAACCTTCCAGGCCAATGCACCATTTTGTCCGCTGTTGCAGTAATCGATGGTAGAAGCAAGTGCTTCGAATGTCACTGCAGCCGGTTCGCTCACTTCAATGGTTTTGGAAGTAGAGATGCATCCTGCAGGTGTAGCGGAGATGGTATAGACATTCGCAGGCAGGTTGATGAAGTTGTAAGTACCTTCTTCAGTGGTGTATGCATGGCCCAAAGAATCAGTCAAAGTAATGTTCCATTCACCTTGTGGTACTTCCAAAGAGATGCTACCGTTGTTAGCATTGTTGCAATCGAGGTTAGCCACGGTAGTTGTAATAGCCGGAGTAGCATGAATCAAGAAGCGGTTACCACTGTAGTTGCCGGTGTGTGAGATAACGAGTTCTTGTCCTTCTACAAAAGGAATGGTGTTGCCAGTAACGAGGTCTTCAATCATGAGGCAAGAACCAAGCGGCAAGTTTTTGACTTCTTGGATGCGCAAGCGGTAAGTACCGTTGTTTGGCATTTTCACATACACAGGAATGGTGATGTTTCCTTGTGCATTCAACGGCCGGCTGTCGATTGAAAGGCGGATTCCATCTTCACTCACAAGAGCACATTCAGCAGCACCTGCTTCTTGGCTTGGAAGTTTCTTGGCATCAAATTCATACTCGTAGTTGCCGGTAGCATCATTGTTGAAGTTGATGACGCATTCATCGGAACTGTTGCCCGACTTAAAGAATCGAATTGCCGCATAAGAGGCATCTTCATCTTCGCTGCGCTCAAAAGCAACACCGGTTCTGGTCTTGAATGTTTCACGGTATTGAAGTGTAGCACCCGGACCATTTGCCTTCACAAAGAATGCTTGACCTGAAGCAATGTAACGCGGAGCAGTACCTGCAGCTGCCGTGTGATATACTTTGTAGTTGTTGGTTTCGGCATCAAACAAGTAATACATACGAATGGTGCCTGAGCCGGCTTCGGCAATTGCTTTGAAATCCACTTCACTTGGATAGCGGTTCACAAGCAAATTCCAACCATCATCATCAGGATTGCCGGTTGCAGTATAGGAAACAGTGTCAATAATGGTTCCTTGTTGAATGTATCCTTTTGCTCTCAACACGTTTTGAGGAGAAGGAAGGTTGGCATAGGTATAGAAGAAATATCCTTTGTTAGGTTGAAATGCTTCGTTGACGTGTGATACACCTACATAACCGTTGTTGATATTGCCCGGAGCACTTTCATCATACCATTGAATGTTGTTGAAGGTATATCCCGGAGCAGGATAATCGGAACCTGCGAAACCGGTAGTTACAACGGTTTCGTTCCATTGTGCCACGGTAGC
>DATCJY010000019.1:0-16666 GCA_036562565.1 Flavobacteriales bacterium
TTGCAAGATGTTTTTCTATTCAATGATTCGATATTGAACAACATCACCCTTCACGATAAGACCATCACCGAGGAGCAAGTGATTGAAGCGAGCAAGCTCGTAGGTACACATGACTTCATTTCTAAACTACCGAACGGTTATCATTACAACATTCGTGAGCGCGGTGGAATGCTGAGCGCGGGACAAAGACAGCTGCTTTCGTTTGTGAGAGCCTATGTACAGAATCCACGCATTCTTGTGTTGGATGAAGCCACATCCAGTGTCGACACCGAATCGGAATTGCTCATTCAATCGGCTACAGAAAAACTCACCAAAGGGCGCACGAGCATTGTTATTGCACATCGTTTATCAACCATTCGCAAAGCGGATAAGATCGTAGTGCTCGATAAAGGAGAAATTGTAGAAGTGGGTACACATCATGAACTGCTCGAGCAGAAAGGCTTATATCATCGCCTGTTTGAGTTACAGTTTCAAGATTGAAGGCAAAGCAAAAATGAAAACTAGCCAATTGACGGATGAGTATCTCCTGGGTTCTACATCCTTGACCTAGTTCCATTTTTAAATATTTGAGATGCATTAAAAAGTTGGCATCCTTATTATTGCCGCTATGAATAGATGTTTTCTTACCACCGTTGTTTTTCTCATTAGTATTGTTTCGATTGCGCAACCACCGCGCACCTACACTTCCTCAGAGATTTTTCTTAATTTAAAAAAACTCGGCACATCGGGTTCGGTGTTGTACATCGCGGCTCACCCCGATGATGAGAACACGCGCTTATTGGCTTATCTCGCCAATGGATTGTGCATGGAGACGAACTATCTCTCGCTTACGCGTGGAGATGGAGGACAAAACCTCATCGGTAGTGAAAAGGGAATTGACTTGGGCATCATCCGTACGCAAGAGTTGTTGGCGGCTCGCAGAACCGATGGCGCAGGACAATTCTTTACCCGAGCATATGACTTTGGTTTCAGTAAAAACCCTGAAGAAACCTTTACAAAATGGAAGTACGAAGACATTCTTGAAGATGTTGTGTGGGTGATACGCTTGTTGAAACCCGATGTCATCATCACGCGTTTTGCAACCGATGGCAGCGGAGGTCATGGACATCACACTGCATCAGCCATGCTCGCAGAGGAAGCGTTTGATGCTGCAGCCGATCCAAAGCGTTTCCCTCACCAACTTAAACAAGTGGACGTATGGCAACCCAAGCGATTATTCTGGAACGTAAGCACACGCTTCCGCAATCCAAATGCCGATATGAGTGCCTACATCCCAATGGATGTAGGCGGTTACAATGCGCTCATCGGAAAAAGCTATGGTGAAATTGCCGCTGAAAGCCGCAGCATGCACAAGAGCCAAGGATTTGGAAGTGCACGCCAGCGCGGTGAGTCATTTGAGTATTTCAAACCCATCAAAGGCGATACAGCTAACCTTAAAGACATTTTCCAAAGCTTGAACCTAAGTCCTCAGCACCTGTCGGATGTTGGGTCATTTGAGAAGATGGTAAAGAATGCTTGGACGAAATACAACTTCGAAAACCCTGCTGCTATCCTTCCCGACCTGCTGGCCATCAAGTCCTTTCTACAAGGAAAAAAAGATGATTACTACAAAAAGAAAGAAGCATTGCTCGATGAAATCATCATCGCATGTGCAGGCTTGGTGTTTGATGTAACCGCTCAAAGTCATCAGGTCGCCATACAGGACACCATCAAGTTTGATGTGAGCATGATTAACCGCTCCAACGCAAAAGTGATAGTAAATGCAATCGAACACAAAGGAGATGCGATGAACTTCAAATCCCAAACCGGATTGAACAAAGTGCTTCCATCCAACAAACTTGAAAACATAACGGCACAAGCCATTGCCCTCAAGAGCAACGAACAAAAGCACTGGCTGAGTGAGCCCATGAAGAACGACATTTTCACTCCGGAAGACGCCTCATATCGCCAACTGCCACAGAAGTATGCCCCGATGCACGTTGACATATCTTTCAGCATCAACAGTGTTCCATTCACTGTAAAACGCTCCATTCAATACAAGTGGACAGATCCCGAAAAAGGGGAATTGTATCGTCCACTTGTTGTGACTGATCCCGTGATGATGAACATGGTGAGCGATGTGGTGGTTTTCTCTGATAAAGATGCGAAGCAGGTTGTCGTATCGGTGATTGCCGGTAAAGACAATGTGAAAGGAAAACTGAGCTTGCAACTGGAAGACGGCTGGGTAGCAACGCCACAAGAGCTTCAATTTGTCTTGGACAAAAAAGGCGAGGAGAAACTGTTGATCTTCTCTGTGCGTCCTCCGGCACAAAACGTAACCTCCACCGTAAAAGCCATTGCAACGGTTGATGGCAAAACCTATTCAAAAGGATTCAAAGAAATCATCTACGATCATATTCCCATTCAGACTTCCTTCCCTGAAGCGCAAGCCAAGCTCATCAAGCTTGATATTGTAAAGAAATCGAACCGTATTGGTTATATCGAAGGTGCGGGTGATGATGTTGCCGCATGTCTGGAGCAAATCGGATACAGTGTGGACGTTATCAAAGCCGATGCAGTAAGCAAAGTGAACCTTTCGCAATACGATGCCATTGTGATGGGTGTGCGTGCATTCAACACCAATGAAAGTTTGTTCTTGCACAAATCCAAGTTGCTCGACTATGTGAACAATGGCGGAAACCTCATTGTGCAATACAACACTAACAGCTGGAGTGGGCCTATCAAAGGTGATTTCGGTCCATATCCATTCACCATCACACGCGATCGCGTAACGGATGAAAACGCGAAAGTGAATTTCGACTTACCGAATCATCCGGCACTGAATACTCCCAACAAAATCACTCCGCTCGACTTTGAAGGCTGGATTCAAGAGCGCAGTATTTACCATGCAGGCAACATCGATAGTGCCTATGAAGCCCCCATCAGCATGGCCGATCCGGGAGAAAGTGCTACCAATGGATCACTCATCATTGCCAAACATGGCAAAGGATACTTTGTATATACTGGATTGGTGTTCTTCCGTGAATTGCCTGCAGGTGTTCCCGGTGCATATCGCCTTTTTGTCAACCTCATTGAACTTGGCAAATAACCCTAGCCTATGAAAGACAACATGCGCATCCTCTACATTGCTGTGGTAGCAGTACTTGTGATTGAAATTGTTTTGTTCTATCTCTTTACACAACATTTTTCATGAGCACTGCAGATTGGATTGTACTTGTTGTCACATTGCTGAGTGTACTTGTTTTTGGTATTTATAAGAGCAAGACCGAGAAATCGCTCGATGGATATTTCAAGGGCAACAACACCATGGCGTGGTGGCTCATCCTGTTGTCCATCATGGGTACGCAGGCCAGCGCGATAACTTTCTTGTCCGCCCCCGGACAAGCCTATACCGATGGCATGCGCTTCGTGCAGTATTACTTCGGACTGCCACTTGCGATGGTGGTGCTCTGCATCACCTTCGTTCCGATTTTTCATAAGCTCAAAGTTTATACGGCTTATGAATTTCTGGAACAACGCTTCGGACTCGAAACACGTTCGCTCACTTCGATTCTATTTCTGATTCAGCGCGGTCTTTCCACAGGTATCAGCATCTATGCGCCATCGATAATCCTTTCATCGTTGCTGGGCTGGAATATCTACTGGACCAATATCGTACTAGGTGGATTGCTCATCATCTATACGGTGAGTGGAGGTGCCAAAGCGGTTGCTTATACTCAAATGCAACAACTCATCGTAGTGTTTGTCGGGATGTTTCTTGCCGGATACATGGTAGTGCATATGTTGCCAGATGGTGTCACCTTCACCGATGCACTTCATGTAGCGGGAAAAACCGGCAAGCTCAACGTGATTGAAACACACATTGATGTATATGATGAAACTTGGTGGAAAGACAAATACAATATCTGGAGCGGTGTGATTGGAGGTTTCTTCCTTGCCCTCTCCTACTTCGGAACGGATCAAAGTCAGGTGGGCAGATACCTCACAGCGAAGAGCATTCGAGAAAGCCGGTTAGGACTTTTGATGAATGGATTTGTAAAAGTGCCGATGCAATTCCTCATCCTTATGATTGGCAGCCTCGTGTTCGTGTTTTACCTCTACTACAGCGCACCGGTGTTCTTCAATCAGAAACAAGTGGACAAGGTATTGGCATCGGAATACCGTGAGCAGTTTGAGGCCGTCCAAGCAAAGAACGATTCCATCAATGCATTAAAGCTGATTCAAACAAATGCATTGGTAGATGCACTACACAACAAGGATGAAGCAGCCATTCAAACTTCCAAAGAACAACTGCGCGCGTTGGAAGCGAGTACTGCTGTAGTTCGTGCAGAAGCCATTAGCCTTATCAAACAAGCCGATAAAGCCGCTGATACCAACGATACCAATTACATCTTCCTCTATTTCGTATTGAACAATCTACCCGCAGGATTGATAGGTCTTTTGATTGCAGTCATCTTTCTGGCATCATGGGGCTCTATTGCTGCAGCCATCAACTCGTTGAGTTCTTCCACGATGATTGACTTATACAAACGTTTGTTCAAGAAGAAAGAATCTGATCTGCATTATTATAAAGCCTCCAAATGGATTACCATCATTTGGGGTGTATTCTGTATTGCCACAGCGATGTTCGCCTCCCGTCTTGGCAGTTTGATTGAAGCGGTGAATGTGCTTGGCTCGTTGTTCTATGGAACCATGCTCGGCATTTTTATGGTCGCATTTTATATGAAAAAGATCGGTGGAAAGGCGGTGTTCATTGCAGCTGTCTTAGCGGAAGCCGGTATCATCGCGATCTATGTAGCAGATATCATTTCGTTCTTATGGCTCAACGTCATCGGTTGTCTGCTGGTGATGCTCTTTGCTTACATCTTGCAGTTCTTCTTTCCAAAGCACACACCACGGGAACTTGTAGAAGATTATTCTACTTCGAGCCACTGATTGATTTTTTCTTGAAGTACATCCGCGCGCATCGGCTTGGGTACTACATCATCCATTCCGGCTTGGCTGCAGCGTTGCTTATCACCGGCTGCATTATTGGATAGGCCGAAGATGACCGGCACGATATGATTGTGTGCCGTCATTTTCTTAATGCGTCTTGCGGCTTCCATGCTATCACCGCCCTCCATTTCCACATCCATGATGATGAGGTCAAAGTCGTTGGCCATGGTTTTCTCTACCACTTCACCCGCGGAGCTCACACTTTCAAATTTATGTCCCAGCAGCTCCAAGGTTTTTGCAGTGACAGCTTTGGAAAGTTCATTGTCTTGGGCAACGAGGATGCGCAGATTGCTCTTCGGCATAGGGATTTCAGCATTGCCGCGTTGCAATGATTCTTTCGCTTTAAAAGCAGGGCTGAGTTTCATTACATCGCAAATAGTATCCAACAAGCGCGTGATTTTTACAGGCTTGGTGAGATATGCGTTGTACAATCCATCCGTGTCGGTCATCAGGTGCTCATCCACGGATGATAAAACGATGATGGGCAACTGCTCCAATGAATATTCGGTTCTGATTTTTCGCGCCAAAGCACTTCCGTCCATCTCCGGCATTTGCATGTCCATGATGATGAAATCGAACTTGTGCAAATTGGACATGATTTCAGCAACTAGCTCCGGACTATTGAAAGGTGTGGCCTGCATACCCCAAGATGAAAGTTGTTTCACCAATATCTTGAGGTTGGTTTTGTTGTCATCCACCACAAGAGCTTTCAAACCTTGCAAAGCCTTCAGCTTGATTTTGTTTTCTGTTCCGGCAGTTTCGGCAACAATCGTAAAGCTAAAAGTGGAGCCTTTGCCCAAGGTGCTATCCACCCAAATTCGACCTCCCATCTCCTGAACCAAGTTCTTGGCGATGGCCAGCCCTAAACCTGAGCCACCATAACGCTTGCTGATGGATGAATCCGCCTGATAAAATGCTTGAAACAAATTGGAGATGGTTTCTTGTGACATACCGATACCGGTATCGGTCACTGAGAACTTGATTTGGACAAAATCGGATTCGCGGTTGACGATTTCCACTCTCACAGTAACCTCACCATTGTCGGTGAACTTAATCGCATTGCTCACCAACCCAAGCAACACTTGGCGCAATCTGCGCTCATCTTGTACAAGTTCTATGGGAACTTCGGGATCGACATCCGTCATCAGCTCCAACTGCTTTACCGATGCAAGCGGTTTCATGAGATCCACCACCTGCTCCATGCACTCAAGCAGATTGAAGCGCTCCTTATAGAGTTCCAGTTTTCCTGATTTGATTTTGGAATAATCCAACACGTCATTCACTAGGTCGAGCAAATTGCGTGCACTGGAGTGAATGCTGCGCACATATTCACGCTGCTCCTCGTTGAGTTGCGTGCGTGACAACAGATCTGTCATGCCCAACACACCATTCAAAGGAGTGCGCACTTCATGGCTCATGTTGGCTAAAAACTCTGCTTTGGTTCCTTCTGAAGAATCGCTTAACTCCTTTTTATTGGCCAGCAACTGACTTGCTTCATCATAAAGCGCTTCCATCGGTTGCTTGATTCGTTTGTATGCATACAACAACGTGAGCAACAACAACCCAACGAAGGTTCCCAAGGCCACACGTGCCCACTTGTTGAGTTCGGTATGTTCTATTACATAAGTACTGACTGCATTGGAAATTCCATTTTCATACACCCTGATTTCCTCGAGGTACTTATCGAGTTTGTCATTTGAGACGGAACCACCGTTGTTTATGAACTGCTTCAGGATATCGGTACATCTTACCAAGGAGTTGTTGGTACTCTGTAACATTATTTGCACCGAAGTGGAATTGGTAAAGGATGTACCGTATTGCTCGCTGCCGTTGAGTAAAGCTTTTTGTGCTTCTTCCCAACGTTTGACACCTCCTTTCAATTCATCGAGGTGATGCGCCAATTCACTATTGTTATACTGACCATTTGCAATCTGCAACATGCGTCTGGTGAGCTCTTCAGCCAAACCTTTCTGACGTGAAGCCAAACCAATTTTGGAAACATAGGATTCCTCAATCGTCATGGCGCAATAGGAAAAGACCAAATAACCACCCATGAGACCGGCAATGAAGAGGAGAAAAAATGTAAGCCTCCTTTTTAATACAACTCGAGACAGCATTCCAGCAGACACTTATAACGTGTCAAAAGTAAATCAAGGAAGAGGAAAAATCTCAAGCTGCGGATTCACTACTTGGCAGCTCCTTACTATAAAGCTGTGACAGCACAGCCGTGAGTTGGGCATGGTCGAACGGTTTTGAAAGGAAGGCATTCATACCCACTTTGAGGCATTCCTCGCGGTCATCGTTGAATGCATTGGCGGTCACGGCTACAATTCTGGTGCGCTCACCATACTTTGCCCTCAATTGTCGAGTGGCTTCCAAACCGTCCATACCGGGCATCTGCATATCCATAAAAATGAGATCATAGGGCTTCTGCTCATAGAGCTCGAGCACCTGAATACCATTGACGGCCATATCGGCATTCATGCCCAAAATGTCCAACATGTATTTAAAGACCTGACGGTTAATTTCATTATCATCGGCCACCAATACGCGCAAAGAAGAGTAATCGATGGTTGGCAAAACAGACTGGTCTTTGGCTTCACTAGCTTCCTCGGCTACGGCACGTTTGCACTCAATGGTGAAGGAGAAGGTGGTGCCTTCGCCAACCATACTCTCTACGGAGATAGAGCCACCCATCAATTCCACTATTTGCTGACTGATGGCAAGCCCCAAACCGGTACCACCATACTTGCGACTGGTTGATGAGTCCACCTGACTGAAGGACTTAAACAAGAGGTGCATCTTATCCTCCGGAATACCGATGCCGGTATCGGATACAATAAACCTGATTTGCAATGTATCCTGAACAATACCCACGGTCTCCATTTTGAGCACAACACTTCCCTCAGGAGTAAACTTGAGTGCATTGCCCAACAAGTTCAACAAAACTTGCTTCAGCTTCGGACCATCTATCATGACTTCATCGCTGTTCTTATAATCAACGAAGATCTTCAGTTGGATGTTCTTCTCTTCGGCATACGGGCGCAACAAGTCAGAAACATCATAGACGATTTCATCCAATTTATTCGGATGCAGGTCCAAAGTCATCTTACCACTTTCGAGTTTCGAAAAGTCAAGAATGTCATTTATGAGCATCAACAAACTTTGTCCACTCTTCTTGATAGTATCTACATATTCGGCTTGCTCACTGGTGAGATTGGTTTTGGTCAACATGCTGGCGGTAGCAATCACTCCGTTCAATGGGGTTCGGATTTCATGACTCATCATGGCCAAGAACTGGCTCTTCACTCGCACCGCTTCTTCAGCGCGTTCTTTGGCTTCAATCAGTTTCGCTTCATTCTCTTTCATTGCAGTGATGTCAATGACGCGATAGATGAGCATACGCTTTTGTCCGTTCATCACCGGAGCCACAGAAATTTTAACGTGCAGCTCCACACCATCTTTTGTGAGCAAAACAGTAATGGCGTTCCAGAACTTGTTTTTATCAAGCTCTTCATATGCCTTCAAGATTTCACTTTCGGACAAATAATATTTGCGCAAGAGTTTGAAATCCTTTCCCAAAAGCTCTTCGCGCTCATAACCGAAAAGTTCTGTTGCTCGAGTATTCGAATCGAGAATGATACCTGTATCATCTGTGAGGAATACAGCCATGTCAGCTTTTGAAACCAGTGTCTTCAAGAGACCTTGGTTCATCTTTAGATCATTGATGAACCTGGACTTAACCACGCTGGTGAGCAGCTGCATCAATGCCAGCAAAAAACTGGAGAAGATATAGAGCGACAATTGGCTCCTGTCAATGTTACTGATGAAGACAAGGGAGATAATCGTCAGTGTAAAAGCATACGCGAGGTAATAATTCACTTCTTTGATGGACCGCAGGCAATAGGCATAAGACTGCTGCACCACAAAAAGCAACATGAAATAGAAAGTAGAAAAATCATTCCGACCGGCTGCAATGATCAGTTGTGTAATCTGAACATAAAAAAGGAACCGAACCAGGCGAATGTATTTTTTAGTATTGATGGACTCTTTAAATCCCAATACATAAATATAGATGCTGAGCAATAAGCATATTATACGATCCCAATAGAACTCATTGACGCCCTCCAAGCTGTAATGAAACAAGAAGATGAGCAATGCAGATGAACATACATTCACCAGCGCAATCATCCTATAAAAGAAGATGCCACGCTTGAGATTGCGTTCAGTAAAAGTTAAATGGCTCGGGGTCATTCAAACGATACTTTTTAGTTCTATCATGATTTGTACGAATATTTGCAACCGATGGTTACAATGTTCCCAATTACCACCTCCGGGCCGTATTCACGAGGTCTTGCCCTACTTCTGACATTGGCGGTAATTCTATTATCAAACCATCGCATTGCTGCGCAAGCCGATAGCATCACATACAAAAACCGACAACGCATTGTCACCTCAACGTTGGTGGTTGGAACCGGAGCATCTTACATCGGTCTCAATGAACTTTGGTATAAGAATTATGAAAGAAGCAAGTTTCATCTTTTCAATGACAACAACGAATGGATGCAAATGGACAAAGTAGGTCATTTCTTCTCTGCTTATACCATTGCACATTTCACCTCACAGGCATATCAATGGTCAGGCTTATCACAACGCAAGAGTGCATGGATAGGTGCCGGTGTTGGATTTGGTTATTTGGGATGCATAGAACTGCTTGATTCAAGAAGTGCGCAATGGGGATTTTCATGGGGTGATATCCTTGCGAACACAACAGGAAGTTTGATCTATTTATCACAAGAGATGCTATGGAAAGAACAACGCATCATGATAAAATTTTCATATACACCAACGGTGTTCGCAGATATGAATCCAGATGTATTAGGTAACAATTTTCAACAACGCATCATGAAGGACTATAATGGTCAAACCTATTGGGCATCATTCAACGTTCATAGCTTTATGGCTTCTGACGCGGCTTTCCCGAGATGGTTGAATGTTGCAATTGGTTATGGTGCAACTCAAATGATAAGCGCTAAAATGAACGCAAGTGCTGTTAATAATTTTCAACACACACGTGAATTCTATATATCATTTGATGCAGATTTGAATCGTGTTCGATGGAAGAAAAAATGGATGCGAACAACAGCACGAATTTTAAGTTTCATCAAACTACCAAGTCCGACTTTTGAAATGCGAAGTGATGGCCAGTTCAAATTGCACGGATTATTTTTTTGAAAACAAAACTTTATAAAAAATCGATCGTACCAAGCGAGCGAATTTTGAAAAACAAAACAAGATGATGAACATGGTAAACATATCTGGTCACATGACAAGAGATGGATACATGACATCACTTTCTGCTTTTCACTTCAATTGTAATTTCATAAATCAACCGTTATAAATATGAAGACAACGTCAAAATCACACGCTGCTCCTAA
This sequence comes from Flavobacteriales bacterium, assembly GCA_036562565.1. Classification (GTDB taxonomy): domain Bacteria; phylum Bacteroidota; class Bacteroidia; order Flavobacteriales_D; family Sanyastnellaceae; genus DATCJY01. Next base: position 10,434 of record DATCJY010000019.1, read on the forward strand.
AGGCGTGAAAAAGGCCGCTAAGAAAGCTGCCCCAAAGAAGAAGGCTGCTGCTAAAAAAGCTACAGCTAAGAAAGCTACAGCTAAAAAAGCTGCTCCTAAGAAGAAAGCTGCTGCTAAAAAAGCTACAGCAAAGAAAGTTGCTCCTAAAAAAGCCGCTAAAAAAGCTGCTCCTAAGAAGAAAGCTGCTGCTAAGAAGGCTGCTCCTAAGAAGAAAGCTGCTGCTAAAAAGAAATAATTTTTCTGAGCAGAGATATCTCAGCTGCTTCCACTTAGGAAGAAGAAATGAAAAATCCCGATACACGCGTATCGGGATTTTTTGTTTTATTCCTTAGCGAACCGATGTTCTAACGGTAAACCAACTCCATATAAATGGGCAGGTGATCACTGTAACCTCCGGTGTATTTATCACCGGCATAAGTTCTGTTGGGACGTTCTTGCCCGCTCTTGTCACGAAACATAATGGTTGGCTCACTATAGATATAGGCCTGTTCGGCCACATACCCCTTGCGCGCAAACTTCACTCCCGGAGAAGTGATAAACTGATCCAATGCGCCCCACTCCCCGCGATACCAATAAGAACCTTTACCGGAGACATGCGTTTCGAACATATAATTATAAAGGAAGTTGTTCTTACTGATTCCCGCATCAAGTACCGTAGCAATGCTCTTATCGGTAGGATGGTCATTGAAATCTCCCATTACAATGATGCGCGCATCCTTATCCTGCTGCAACATCTTTCTGATTTGCGAATGCAGCACATTGGCCACTGCCACACGTCTTGGTTCCGTTTCTTGTTGGCCACCGCCTCTGCTGGGCCAATGGTTCACATAGAAGTGTAGCAGCTCATCACCTGAACCGCATTTCACATAAAGCAAATCACGTGTATTCGGTCGGTCAGCCACCGGAAGGTTAACACGGGTATAGCGATAGTCGAGCAGCTGCAAGCGCGAAGTATCAATCAGCGCGGCCACATCGATGCCTCTATCATCCGGGCTGTCCTCATGCACTATCACATACCCGGCATCTTTCAATATGCTCTGTTGAACAAGGTCTTCCAATACCTTTCTGTTTTCTACTTCAGCCAAACCTATAAATGCAGGCAGCTCATCAGGCAATGCATCTATCACATAAGCAATCTTGGCCAGCTTGTCCTCATAACGCTCTATGGTCCAATTGAGCTTACCGTTCTCGGTGTAATCATCATCCTTCGTTTTGGGATCATCATAGATGTCAAACAAGTTCTCTACGTTGTAAAACATGACCTTGAAAGAAGGTACCGGCTGAGCACGTTTCTGCCCTTGATTCACACCATTTGTTGTTTCGCCACAGGATGCCCCTATGAATACGATCATCAGCGGCAGCATAATCAATGGCCACCATTGTTTCATCATCTCATTTCGCATGGACGCAAGATGCACCCATTTGGACAATCTCTGAAAACTCCATGAACAATTGTAACCTTAGCGGAATACCTTGCGTTGAAGAGCGGACGAAATTTCATGCTATGAAAAAACATCTGACTCTTTTGGCCCTGTTACTAGGCACAGTGGCAACCGGTATGGCTCAAAAGGAAGTACATACACTTCACCTTAACTCACTGATGCAAAACGTGAGCGAAAACAATGCTGCTTACAAATTACAACTGACAAAGACTGCAGGTAATACCTATAAGGGCATTATCTATGATTATTCCAACACCATCAAAGCCGAAGGAAACTACGTTCAGGTAGGAAAGAAATTCTTGGAGGATGGTTACTTCACCTATTATTACCAAGATGGTAAGATAGAAAGTGAGGGAAATTATGCCCGCGGAATCAAAGTAGGCACTTGGAAACGTTATGACGCAAACGGCAAACGTAAGACTGACCGCTACTATCCTGAAGAGAGCGCTGATAAAATCAGAGAGACCATGCAGCTCGAAAAATCAGAAGATGAAAAGTAGTTGACCTATATCACACTGCCGTTAATTTTGGGCAGTTGATGTACGGACATAATCAGAAATATTATAAGTACACAATAGCGCTATCGGTGATGGCGCTATTGCTTTTTACCGCATGCGGTTCTTCGTCAAGACGAGGAAGTACTCACAATGTCTTTTGCTATAACGAGAGCAACGGCATTACCTCTTTAGATCCGGCTTTCTCGCGCGACTTGGAAATCATGTGGGCCACCAATCAACTCTTTGACGGACTGGTGGAGATGGATAACAACCTCAATGTCGTTCCATGCATTGCCAAAAACTGGTTGATATCCGATGATGGTTTGCGCTATGAATTCCATTTGCGCGATTCGGTCTACTTCCACCCGAGTCCTTTGTTCGATGAGCCAGATAACCGCAAGGTAGTAGCGCAGGATTTTGTTTACAGCTTTTCCCGCATCCTTTCTCCAAGAGTGGCTTCACCCGGCAAGTGGATTTTCAGCAATGTGGACACTGAGCGCAACGGTGGCTTTGAGGCGATAGATGATACCACGTTGGTCATCTATCTCAAAGAACCGTTTCAGCCATTCCTTGCCATGCTCTCCATGCAATACTGCAGCGTTGTGCCACATGAGGTAGTGGAGCATTACGGTGCAGACTTCCGTTCACATCCTATTGGCACCGGCCCATTCAAGTTTGCTTTTTGGTATGAAGATGTGGCGCTTGTCTTTCATCGCCACGAACGTTTTTGGCAACGCGATGAAAACGGTGTGCAACTGCCTTATCTCGATGCGGTGAAGATTGACTTCGTCAAAGACATGTCGGTCGAGTTTCAGGGATTGCTGCAAGGCACTTATGATTTCATGAGTGGCATTCACGCATCGTTCAAAGATGAATTGCTGGACATGGATGGCAACCTGGTGGATGCCTATAAAGAGCAACTTCATTTCCAAAAGTCACCATTCATCAAGACCGATTACCTCGGTATCATGATGGACTCCACCATGGAGATTTCCAAAAACTCGCCTTTGATGAATTTGAAAGTGCGCCAAGCTATTTCATACGCCATCAACAAGAATGAGATGGTAAAGTACTTGCGCAACAACACCGTCATCACAGCCAATGCAGGTTTTGTTCCGCCATCACTTCTTAAGCGCGAAGACGATGAAGTTACCTATTACCCGTATAACCCGCGCTTGGCATCACAGCTCTTGGATGAAGCAGGATACATAGACAGAAAGAAACTCGGCACGATAACCATTTCCACAACCAGTGATTATGCCGACCTCATGGAATACATCCAACACGAATGGGAGAAGATTGGCATCAAAACGCGTGTGAACGTATTGCAAGGCCCTGCACTCCGAGAGCAATCGGCTAACGGACAGCTTGCGGTGTTCCGCAAAAGCTGGCTGGCGGATTATCCCGATGCGGAAAATTTCCTGGCCGTGTTTTATACTCCCAATTTTTGTCCCACCGGCCCTAACTATACTCACTTCAGCGAACCTGAATACGACAGGCTTTACCGCTTGGCACGCAAAGAGAACAACGACAGCTTGCGCATAGAGCTCTATCGCTCGCTTGATAGTTTGCTCATGTCAAAGGCTCCTGTTATTCCTTTGTACTACGATCAGGTATCGCATTTTGTAAGAAACAACATTCAAGGTTTACAAACCAATCCGGTAAATATGTTGGATTTGAAAACCGTCAAAAAAATATCTGCCACAGAAGCACTATGAAGATAGACATGCATACTCACATCATACCGAAGACGCTCCCTGACTGGACGAGCAAATTCGGTTATGGTCCATTCATTCACCTTGATCATCACCGTCCCGGATATGCCCGCATGATGCAGGGTGACAAGTTCTTCCGAGAAATTGAAAGCAACTGTTGGGACGAAGTGCTCCGCATCGATGAGTATGCGAAATACAACACGCAGGTACAAGTGGTGTGTACCATACCCGTGCTATTCTCTTATTGGTCCAAACCCGATGACGGCTTGCAGGTGGCACAATTCCTCAACGACCACATTGCAGAGCTCGTGGTGAAGTATCCGAAGAACTATATAGGCCTTGGTACACTGCCAATGCAAGATACCGACCTTGCCATCAAAGAACTGGAGCGCTGCAAGAAAATTGGCATGAAAGGCGTACAGCTGGGCAGCAACATCAATCGCAAAAACCTGAGCGATACAATTTTCAATCCGCTGTGGGCTGCGATAGAAGAGTTGGACATGGCTGTGCTCATTCACCCGTGGGAGATGATGGGCCAGGAAGACATGAAGAAGTATTGGCTACCTTGGCTTGTAGGCATGCCGGCCGAAACGGCACGCGCCATCTGCTCACTCATCTTTGGTGGAGTGATGGAAAGACATCCAAAGATTCGTTTCAACTTCTCACATGCGGGAGGAAGTTTCTTGCCGACCATCGGTAGAATTGAACACGGATTTCATTGCCGTCCTGACTTGGTGGCGATTGACAACCCGGTGAACCCACGAGATTATATCGGCAAGTTCTGGGTGGACAGCGCCACACATGATACCATGTTGTTCAAATACGTATTGGAATTGCAAGGCTCAAAGCGCATCACTCTTGGTACGGATTATCCTTTCCCACTGGGAGATTTGGAAGTAGGAAAATTCATTGAGGAGATGAACCTCGATCCGCAAATACAGGAAGACATCTTTTGCAATGCCACTCTGGAATGGTTGAATATGGATAAATCGGAATTGCTTTAAAAACAACTTCTCAGATAAACGAAGCGCCCTGCAAATGCAGGGCGCTTCGTTTATGTTGTATTATGCTTTTTCAAACAACGCCACCGACTCAATGTGTGCGGTGTGCGGGAATTGATCTACGAGAGTAAACTTCTTCATCACATAACCTTCCTGCATCAATGCTTCGGTGTCGCGGGCTTGTGTTGCAGGATTGCATGACACATATACAATGCGCTGACTGTTCAGCGCCATTACTTTTCTCAAGGTCTTGGGAGCAATACCACCGCGTGGCGGATCCAGCACTATGTAGGCAATCTTGCCTTTGTACTCCGGATACTCGTGCAAGAACTTACCCACATCGGCAGCATGGAAATCCAGATTGGTGACACCGTTGCGCTTGGCATTTTCACGCGCGTCTTTGATGGCGTCTTCCACAATATCCACACCCACTACTTTGCGCTTGCTGCGCTTGGCGAGCAATTGTGTAATCGTACCGGTACCGCAAAACAAGTCCAACACAAAACGTCCGTCCGCTTTGTCATCGGTACCAACATACTCCAGCACTTTATCATAAAGCTTCTCCGCACTCTTCGGATTGGTTTGGAAGAAACTGGTCATGCTGATTTCAAACTTGAGTCCATTGATGACTTCTACAATCTTTGGCTCACCGTAGAGCTGGATGGTTTTACCTGAAAGCGGATCTATTCTATCACCCGTGTTGGGGTTGATGGTGTGAATGACACCGGCCAATCGATTGCCAAACAAGGATTTCATTTTTTCCGCAAATGCATTGCTGTCAAACTCATCAACTCCCTTATCAGATGTCACCAGATTGATGAGCAACTGATTGGTGTGATAGCTCTTGCGCACAACGAAGAAGCGGAAGAAGCCGTGCTGCTTAGGTGGGTGCCAGGCAGGCAATCCCGTTGCCCGACAAAACTCTCTTACCTCCGGCAACTTGGTTTCCAACTCGGCATCGAACATGCCTGAGTCCTTGTCCAGGTTCTCCACGCACCACCACGTGCCGCGGTGTTTGAATCCCAAACCGAAATCATCGTATTCTTTTTTCTCTTCCAAATCATAGCGTATCACGGAAAAGGAATACTCCATCTTGTTGCGGTAATGATAGACCGCAGGCGATGAGATGAATTCATCGAACAAGGATTCGATGTTGTCCACTTTGCCAATGCGCTTAAAAAGTTCAAGGGTGGTGCGTTTCTTATACTCCACTTGCTTCTCAATGGGCAACGTAATATAAGGCGCCCCGGGAATGGGTTGGTAAGGCGACTCCACCTCATCGGCCGAACGCTGAAGAACCTCCAGAAGCTTGCACTCGGCATAGCGCTTTTGTGCGCGCTCCACGCGCGCGCGCACCGTTTGGCCCGGAATGGTGTTTTGCACAAACACCGCAAAGTCACCCTTTTCCGTTTTGATTTTTCCGATGCCGACACCGCCAAAAGCCATATCGACAATCTCAATCTCAATATCCTGATTCTTCTTTAAAATTCTCTCCTGCATTTGCGGTGCAAGGTATTGGAGAAAGTGGAGTGCACGCAAAAAAAGCCGAATGACAAACTACCTTTGCCGCGTGAAATC
>DATCJY010000022.1:0-15198 GCA_036562565.1 Flavobacteriales bacterium
GCACCGATGCTGGCCATTGCTTTAGCAAATGTTCCGAAGTAGATATCGATATCAGCCTGCACACCTTGCGCATCACCGGTACCACGGCCATTTTCACCGATGGAACCAAAACCGTGAGCATCGTCAACCAACAAACGGAAGCCGTACTCTTTCTTATATGAAACGATTTCTTTCAATTTACCTTGGTCACCTGCCATACCGAATACACCTTCGGTAAGAACAAGAATTCCGCCACCGGTTTTTTCAGTTACAGCTTTGGCATGCTTCAATTGTTTTTCGAAGCTTTCCATATCGTTGTGCTGGAACACGAAACGTTTACCGGAGTGAAGACGCACACCGTCCACCATACAAGCATGGCATTCGCTGTCATATACAATGACATCATGACGGCTCACCAACGCATCAATTGCACTCATGCAACCTTGGTAACCGTAGTTCAACAAGAACGCGTCTTCTTTTTGCATGAAAGCTGCAAGTTCAGCTTCCAATTGTTCGTGGTATTTGGTTTGGCCACTCATCATGCGCGCACCCATCGGGTAAGCCATACCCCATTGTGCTGCAGCTTCTGCATCCACTCTTCTGATTTCCGGATCGTTGGCCAATCCGATGTAGTTATTCAAGCTCCACACCAGTACTTCCTTACCGCGGAAAGTCATGTGAGCGCCCAATTCGCCTTCCAACTTTGGGAAGGTGAAATAACCATGAGACTCCTTAGAATGTTGACCAAGCGGGCCACGATTCTTTTTTATCCTTTCAAAAATGTCCACTTTAGTGAATTATTAGATTTTTCGGCCGCGAAGGTAATCTAAATCCACTCAGTTTCAGGGATGATATATATTTCATTCAACCGAGTTTTGCACCGACTGCTTTAATATTTATTAATAACAAAACGAGGCAATTTGTACGCATTTCGGTTCGTTAAACGTCCCATCATAAATTCCTTCATTACATTCGCGCCCCTGAAAACAGAAATGCAGAAATTCAGTCATTTAGTTCTACTTTGCTTGGTTGTACTGTTGGCCGGCTGCAGCGAGTACAACAAAGTACTCAAGAGCACCGACATTGAGTACAAATACACCAAAGCGGTAGAATACTACAACAACAGAGAGTGTCACAAGGCACTTCCAATTCTGGAAGAGCTCATTGGTCTTACCCGCGGAAGCTCCCGCGCGGAGGACGTATACTATTACTACGCCAACAGCCATTATTGCGTGAAGGATTACTACCTAGCCAACTATTACTTCAAATCGTTCGCCAAGACCTTTACCAATAGCCCCCGTGCCGAAGAGTGCCAGTTCAATGCTGCTCGATGCAGTTTTGAGCTCTCACCCTCTTACTCCTTGGACCAGACGGACACACGCAATTCCATTGACGAGTTCCAGCTGTTTCTTGACCGTTATCCCAACAGTCATCTGCGAGATTCAGCCAATAAAATGATTGAGCGTCTCTATGAAAAACTAGAAACCAAGGCCTTTGAAAATGCCCGAATTTTTGAGAAAACAGGCAAATACAAAGCCGCTTCATTGGCTTTCAAACAATTCCTCAAGGATTACCCGGCCAGCAAGTACCGCGAGGAGGCACTCTTCCTCACCGTGAAGAGTGATTATCTCTATGCCGAGGGAAGTATTGAGGAGAAGAAATTGGACCGTTATCGCTCTACTATAGAAAGTTATATTACATTTGCCAACTCGTTTCCTCAAAGCAAAAAACTCAAGGAAGTAGAGGGCTACTATAAAAAGAGCCAGAAGGAAGTAGAGAAATTGACATCAGGACAGAATATTATCATTATAGAATGAGTAAGTATAAAAACAGCACAGCCGCTAAAACAACCATTACACGTAACACACGTGAACTCTTTGAAAAGGTGGACAACAACCTTTTTGAGACCATCGTGTTGTTGACCAAGCGCTCCAATCAGATTGCGCGTGAAATGAAAGAAGAGCTTACTCAAAAGCTCGAGGAGTTTGGTGGCAACTCCGACAACTTGGAGGAGATCTTTGAAAACCGCGAACAAATTGAAATCAGCAAACACTACGAGCGCCTTCCAAAGCCTCATAGTATCGCTATACAGGAATTGTTGGACGGTGCTCTGCACTACCGCTACCCTGAAGAAGACAAGAACCTATAATAGGCTTCTCAGTCTAATCTGAATAACTTTGCGAAAGATGGTTCCGGCCATCTTTCGTTTTTTCCGGCCCAATCATTGCCCTATCCCAATCACTTTTGCCCACACAAGTGTTGTTACAAGGAAAAAATATACTTCTAGGCGTTACCGGTAGCATTGCTGCTTACAAAAGCGCCTATCTCGTGCGATTACTCATTCAAGCCGGAGCCGAGGTGAAGGTGATGATGACCAAAGGCGCACTGGAATTCGTGACCCCGCTCACCTTCTCCACGCTTTCCAAAAATCCGATTTACTCTGATTTCACCGAAGACAAGGACACCGGTGAATGGACCAACCATGTGGACCTCGCATTATGGGCCGATCTCATGGTTCTCGCTCCCGTTTCTGCCAATACGTTGAGCAAAATGGCGCATGGACAAAGCGACAATTTTTTCATGGCTGTGTACATGAGCGCGCGTTGTCCAATCCTCTTTGCTCCTGCCATGGACCACGACATGTTCCTCCATGGCGGCACGCAAGAGAACATCGCCAAGCTCAAATCCTTTCCAAGACACACGCTGCTTTCCCCACAAGAAGGAGAGCTTGCGAGCGGCCTCATCGGCAAAGGCCGCATGATGGAACCGGAAGAAATAATGGATGCGGTTATCCAACACTTTCATCCTGAACAGCCATTAAAAGGCAAAAAAGCCATCGTTACAGCAGGGCCTACTTACGAATACATAGACCCCGTGCGCTTCATTGGCAATTTCTCATCCGGAAAAATGGGCTTTGCAATTGCCAATGAACTGGCCCATCAAGGTGCGGAAGTTCTATTGATAGCCGGGCCTACCAAAGAAACGATGAGCAATCCGTTTGTTACCGTAGAACGCGTGGTTTCCGCCCAAGACATGCTTGAAGCTTGCCTCCGACACTTTCCCACTGTGGACATTGCCGTAATGGCCGCTGCGGTTGCCGATTACCGTCCGGCACAAGTGGCCAAAGAAAAAATCAAGAAGCAAGACGACAGCTGGAATCTGATGTTGGAAAAAACCACCGACATCGCTTACACTTTAGGACAAAAGAAATCAGGCCATCAAGTGCTCGTAGGTTTTGCTTTGGAAACGGAAAATGAAAAAGCCAATGCCCAAGCAAAGCTCGCTAAGAAAAACATGGATATGATTGTGCTGAATTCGCTCAAGGATGAGGGAGCCGGATTCGGAACCGACACCAATAAAATCACCTTAATTTGGCCCAACAATAAACAACAGGAATTTGGGTTAAAGGCCAAGTCCGAAGTTGCTACCGATATTGTTGCAGAAATCGTACGTTTGATTAAGAAATGAAAAAACTCTTCTTTATAGTTCTCACGTTCGTTGGCATCCATACAGCCATCGGGCAAGAGCTCAATGCCACTGTGAACATCCTGTTGCCACAGCAGGTGCAATCACCACCAGAGCTGTTTGCTACGATGAAAACAACCATCACCGAATTCATCAACAGCAGAAAATGGTCACGTGATAACTGGAACACCAACGAACGTATCGATTGCAATTTCCAGATAACAATTGAGCAACAAGTGGACGCTCGCTCTTTCAAAGGAAGCTTGCAGGTAACAAGTAGCCGCCCGGTGTACAACTCAGATTACAAAACCGGTGTGCTCAATGTAAACGACCGTGATTTCGAGTTTCAATTTCAAGAAAACACCATGCTGCAGTGGAGTCAGGACCAACACCGCGACAACCTCAGCAGTGTATTGGCTTTCTACTGCAACCTCATCCTTGCGATGGACTATGACACCTTCTCTCCTGAAGGAGGCACCGAATACTATATGATTTGCCAAGCCATTGTAAACAATGCGCAGAATGCCGCAGAGCCCGGCTGGAGAAGCAACGAAAAAGGGCGTCAGAATCGCTATTGGATTATCGAAAATATTCTTACTCAAACCTTCAAACCCATACGTGAATGCCTCTACACCTACCACCGCAAAGGATTGGACAAGATGTACAGCAACCCCACTGAATCACGCAAGGTGATTGCCGAGGCGTTGCAAGACCTGAGAAACGTTCACAAAATCAAGCCTTCCTCCTATAACATGCAGATTTTCTTCTATGCAAAAGGCGATGAGATTGTAAACATCTTCAAACCCGCACCGGCTGAAGAAAAACAACCCATCATTGATTTGTGTAAACTCCTAGATCCGGGCAACATTGCGAAGTATGATAGGATGATGTGATGATATCCGAACTTTGTCACACCTATGTGAACGGATATTCATAGGGCCTTTTTGTGAATTTCTTTTCGTGAAATCCTCTCTACTTACCGTTGTATAAATTTTCATGCAACGGCATATTTGCAGGGAATTAACACCGCATCTATGCTGCAGTCTCTTTCTATTTCCAATTATGCATTGATAGAGCAAACCTCTCTCCAGTTTGAGAAAGGCTTGACCGCTATTACAGGAGAAACAGGAAGCGGAAAGTCCATCTTGCTGGGTGCATTCGGCTTGCTCCTTGGAGAACGAGCTGACACCCGAGCCATCAAAGATGAAAACGCCAAGTGCGTTGTAGAAGCGGTGTTCAACTTGAAGAATGAATCTTTGCAATCATTCTTTACCGAGAATGATTTGGACTATGAGGAGCTCACCACCATCAGACGCGAAATTGCTCCGGGTGGTAAGAGCCGTGCATTCATCAATGACACACCGGTACAATTGACTACGCTCAAACAACTTGGCTCAAAGCTGGTGGACATACACAGTCAGCATGAAAACTCTTTGTTAGGCGACCGCGAGTTTCAGTTCTCTGTGACTGATGCTTTTGCCGGCAATGACAGTTTACTTGCGGAATACTCCGCTGTATTCTCGCAATACAAAGCAGCCAAACGCGCGCTAGAAGAGACCTTGCAGAATGAAGCGCAGATGCGAAAGGAAATGGATTATATCCGTTTCCAATTAGGAGAATTCGAAAAAGCCCAACTGGAAAATCTTGACCAACAAGCGTTGGAGCAAGAGCTTGACACACTCAACAACGCAGAACAAATAAAAACCGTGCTGGCCCATGTACATGGCTTGCTGGATGCGGAGGCACAAGGTGCTATTCCGGCAATGAACCTTGCCAAATCAAGCTTACAGAAAATAGCTTCTTTCAATCATCAACTGGAGGAATACAGCACCCGTTTAGAAAGTGCATTGATTGAACTCCGTGAATTAGCCCGTGAGATTGAAGCCTATGCCGAAGATGTACATGTGGATGAAAAAGCCATCGAAGAAATCGGCAATAAGCTCTCCGTGCTTTACAGCCTTCAAAAGAAGCATGGGTTGAATAGCGTTGAAGAATTGCTCGCACTCAAAGCAGAATTGGAAAGCAAATGCCACGGCTATGACAATGTGGATGATCAAATTGCTGCGCTTCAGAAACAAGTTGAGATGCATGAGCAAACCATGCAAACGCTTGCGAAGAAGCTCACCGACTCAAGAAAGAAAGCAGCTGCAAAAGCACAAGAAGAAGTCAAAAGATATTTCTCTGAGCTGAGCCTTGAACACGCAGAACTGAGCATTGAGATTACTGAAGCTGAACACTTCAACAGTTTTGGTAAAGACGAAATTGCTTTCCTCTTCCGCGCGAACAAAGGCAGCAAACTGCAACCGATTGAGAAAGTAGCCAGTGGCGGTGAAATCTCACGCGTGATGCTAGCCATCAAAGCTTCTATCTCCAAACACAAGCACCTGCCTGTATTGATTTTGGATGAGATTGACCAAGGAGTAAGTGGTGAGGTTGGCAAGAAAATCGGTGAAATTCTCAAAGAAATGAGCAAAGAAACTCAGCTCATCACCATCACCCACTTGCCGCAAATCGCAGGCAAAGCAGCGCAACATCTCAAAGTTTATAAATCCAACGAGGGCGCTACAACTACTACCCATGTCGTATTGCTCAACGAGGAGGAACGCATCAATGAGTTAGCTGAAATGCTTAGCGGTAAGAACATCTCCAAAGCAGCTATAGAGAACGCCAAGGAACTCATGCTCTAGAAATTGCTCCCCTGAATTCAACTATTTATTGCCAACTGTCAACAAACGAATACGGCAGTCAATAAAGATTTTTACGCACAGTCATCGATAACGAATACATTTGTCTGAGATCGTTTCTCTGAACGAATGTTATTGCACATTTTCAAATACTTGCTGTGTTGTTGCCTCGTCATAGGTCCCGGGTTGCTCTACGGACAAAAGGGTTTTCAATGGGGAATCAACTATCAATATGGAGCGGCATTGAATGTTCATCCAACCAATGAGATGGTTTGGCCACCGAGCGATATCTCCACTCCTTCCTTGTTCTTTCATTTGAACGCGGGTGAACAAAAACTTGGTTTACTTGTTCTGATGGGATGGCGCTCCGAGGTAATTCGCTTCCATTTGCTGGACAGATTTTATCTCAAACAGCGCAATACCGGCATCGATTTCAAATTGCAATGCACTTTGCCGTTGTCCAACCGCAGTACAATAGGTCTCGGCATGTCACCGCGCATTTTGAGCAAGTCCACCTATATGACCGAATACAAAAACGAACTCAACAATACTTTTTACGGAGAACACACTTTTGTCCCGGCCAATTATAATGGTCTCAATAAAATCAATGCTGCTTTATCGCTGAGCTATTACTATCGCTTTGCAAACCGCTGGCAATTATCCGCACATCTCGATTACGATATGTTGACCACACACAAGGATGATTTGAGCACAGCATTTCTATTTGACGAATCATTCAATTACAATGACAAATTTGTCAATGGTAGACTCGCTTCGATATCGCTGGCTTTGGGATTCATCATCCAACAAAAATCCTTTGACTGAAAATCAAGGGGATTATAATTGTCATTTTATATGGAAATCCATCTCCAAAAAATCAATGGAAATAATTCATGAAATTTCCCTTAGGTTTGGCGGTTGAGTATTAATCAATAAATAACAGACACTGATATATGGCAGAAACAGCTACTCAAAAATCTACGCATCCAAAAGGATTATGGGTACTCTTCGGTACTGAAATGTGGGAACGTTTCAACTTCTATGGCATGCGTGCGTTGCTAACACTTTTCCTTGTGAACTCCTTGATGATGAAAGAAGCCGATGCGGCTCTTATCTATGGCGGATTCCTTGGATTGTGCTATCTCACTCCACTCCTTGGTGGTTTCATTGCAGACAGATTCTTCGGTAACCGAAACTGTATCATGCTCGGTGGCGGACTTATGGCTATCGGACAATTGACCCTTTTTGCAAGTGCCACCATCTTCGATAGCAATCTTTCGTTAGCAACAACATTGATGTGGCTGGCTCTGGGTATCATCATCTTCGGTAATGGATTCTTCAAACCGAATATCTCTTCTATGGTGGGAAGCCTCTATCCGAAACAAGAGAAAAGTAAACTCGATACTGCATTCACCATTTTTTATATGGGTATCAACATCGGTGCATTCCTAGGGCAGTTCATTTGTCCCTTGGTAGGTGATGTGAAAGATTCCGGTGGCATTCGTGACATTCACGCTTTCAAATGGGGATTCCTTGCTGCAGGTTTGGCAATGGTGCTCGGTACGCTCACTTTTTATTTCCTAAAGAACAAATATGTAGTCACTCCTGAAGGAAAACCCATCGGTGGCCTTCCTTCCAAAAATGAATCCGGTGATTTCGAAGAAGGAGAATCTCAAAAAGCGAGCTTCTCTACAGCTTCTTTGATTGGGGCAGTAGTTGTATTCCTTGGTCTTACAACCTTGTTCCACTTCATGATGGGAGGTGACAACATTGTAAAATCCTATATCTACCCAATTATCTATGCAAGCGGCATCACATTGGCAGGTTTGATTTTGACAGACAAAACACTTACTAAAGTTGAAACGCAAAGAATCTGGGTTATCTACATCATTTCCTTCTTCGTGATTTTCTTCTGGGCGGCATTTGAACAAGCCGGTTCATCGCTAACATTTATTGCAGACAACCAAACCGACCGTAACTTCTTTGGTTGGACCATGCCACCATCAATGGTTCAGATTTTCAATGGAATCTTCGTGGTAATGTTTGCGCTTCCGTTCAGTATTCTTTGGGACAAACTCAGAAATGCCGGTAAAGAACCCACCTCTCCTTTCAAACAAGCTACCGGTCTTTTGTTGATTGCTATCAGCTACTTCATCATCGCTCACGCGGTGAAAGATTTGGGCAACAACGGCTTGCTTGCTATCTACTGGTTGATTCTTCTTTACCTCATCCAAACATTTGGTGAACTTTGCTTGTCTCCAATCGGTCTTTCTCTTGTAGGTAAACTCGCACCAAAGCGTTTTGCATCTCTTGCTTACGGAGTGTTCTTTATCTCCAATGCTGCCGGTTATGCCTTGTCCGGTACGCTCGGCTCAATCCTTCCACCTACCGGTGACAAATTCTATAAAGCACAAGAACTTGGTATTGACCTTCAAGCAGTATTGGACAAACAAGTAGTTCCGACTGCTGAACAATTATCGCTGTTGGAGGCCAACAACATCAGTCCTGAATACCCCGTATTCGCAGGTTTCGAGATTCACAACCTCTATGACTTCTTTATGGTGTTCGTGGTACTTTGTGGTATTGCATCCATCATCCTTTACTCATTGACACCGAAGTTGAAAAAGATGATGCACGGCATCAAATAATCATTCCATTTGCTCAACATAAAGAAAGCGCTGAGCTGGCTCAGCGCTTTTTACATAACCATACATGACATATGTGGAAAAAACATCCTAAAGCATTACCGTTTTTGTTCTTCTCCGAAATGTGGGAGCGTTTCGGTTATTATTTGATGATCGGAATCTTCACATTGTACCTCAAAGATGTGAAAGACGGCTTCGCAATGACCGAGGCCGAGAGCGCTGATCTCTATGGAACCTTCATCGCCCTTGTATTCCTCACACCTTTCTTAGGTGGCCTTATTGCCGACAGGTATTGGGGCTATCGCAAGTCCATTATTATTGGCGGCATTTTGATGGGACTAGGTTACTGCCTGATGAGTGTGCACAATCTGGTGGTGTTGTATATCTCCATGACACTTGTGATTGTGGGAAATGGTTTTTTCAAACCCAATATCTCCACCCTTCTTGGAAACGTTTATACCACGCCACAATACAACCATCAGAAAGATGAAGGCTACAACATCTTCTATATGGGTATCAACATCGGAGCATTCATCTGTAATTTCTTCGGAGCTGTGTTATACAACATGTTGGGATGGGGATACGCGTTTGCCGCAGCCGGTATCGGAATGTTTATCGGTGTAATCATTTTCGTTCTCGGAACCAAGCACTATGCCGCATTTGACATTAAGAAAGGGGTGAAACCGGGCGATATGAGCATGCTCAAAATCACCGGACTTATCTTAATGCCATCTATTCTTGCTGGGGTAATCGGATGGCTGATTCCCGGCAATATCTTCGGAAGTGATTCTACCGATGCATTCATTTTTGCATGTATTCCCGTCATTCTGTTTTATGGCTCCATCTATATCAAGGCGGATAAAGAAGAGAAAGCCCCGATTGGAGTGCTGCTGACCATCTTCGCTGTGGTGATTATGTTCTGGGCGGTGTTTAAACAAAATGGTACCGCACTCAATACATGGGCTGACAGATACACCGACCGTTCCGTTTCCGGATTGACAGAGGAAATCTTCAACAAAGTACAACTGACACAGACCATCACCTACACAAAAGACTCTGTACCGATGTATGATAACAAGTTCAGATTGCAAAAGGTAGATGGAGTGGTTCAAAAAGAATACAATTACCCTGTTTACTTTAAAAATGATTTGACCCCACGAGAAGACGGAGCCAAGGTCAGCGTTTGGGCGACAAACTTGAGCCAAAGCATCAATCCGGCATGGGTAATACTACTGACACCACTTGTGGTTGCTTTTTTCACCTGGTTGAGAGGTAAAAAGAAAGAGCCTTCCACTGCAACTAAAATTGCTTTCGGTCTCCTGATCTCGGCTCTATCCGTATTGGTGATGGTGGGAGCAGTTAAAGCCGGAACCAACGGTGCTGAAAAAGTGAGTGTGTGGTGGCTCATAGCCAGTTATGGCGTCATTACCATTGGTGAACTTCTTCTCAGTCCAATGGGATTGTCGCTTGTTTCAAAGCTCAGCCCGGTGCGTATTACTTCACTTATGATGGGAGGTTGGTTCCTGTCCACCTCCATAGGCAACAAACTATCCGGGGTTTTGGCCAGTATGTGGGACAAATACGATGACAAAGCCAATTTCTTCTTGCTCAACTTTGTGTTACTCCTTGCCGCGGCTTGTTTGCTTTTCCTTCTTTTGAAACGCCTCAACCGTGTGATGAAAGAAAACAATGTGCATTAAACAATTGCTTGTCGAACAATGACAAGCTTTGAATACTTTGCGGGCCTGATTCTCATGTGAGAGTCAGGCCTTTTTTTAATACATCATTATATATTCGTTATGCAAAAAGCAATTGATGAAGAAGCAATGCGTCCGCTGAATGAAGCAGGTGATGCACAATTGTTACAAATCCAGAATTTCGAAGGAAAGTACCCTAAGCAACTGTGGTATTTGTTCTTCTCCGAAATGTGGGAACGCTTTTGTTTCTATGGAATGCGTGGCATGCTCACCTTCTTTATGGTGCACCAGCTATTCATGGATAAAGAGCAAGCCAATTTGCAATATGGGGCCACCCAAGCATGGGTATATGCCTTCACGTTCATAGGTGGCTTATTTGCAGACAAAATCCTAGGATTCAGAAAGTCCTTGTTCTGGGGTGGATTGCTGATGATAACAGGCAGCCTTATTCTCGCTTATGATCCCAAAGAATTCTTCTTCCTCGGTATTGCGTTTAATGTTGTAGGTACTGGTTTCTTCAAGCCTAATATCTCCAGCATGGTGGGGCAACTCTACAAACCCGGTGATAGCAGACGCGATGCCGGTTTCTCTTTGTTTTATGCCGGTATCAACCTGGGCGCATTGCTGGGTGGTTATTTGTGCATTGCAATTGGTAAGGGAGAAATGTTCAGTTCCTTTATTCCTGCAACAGCCACTTGGAATGTAGCTTTCGGATTGGCTGCCATCGTAATGACCATCAGCCTTATCACCTTCGTTTACACCAGAAAAACCCTTGGCCCAATTGGTTTATCACCGTTTGAAGCAAAAGGAATTACCGATAAAAAATGGGTGGACTATGTGGTATATGGAGGAGCCTTGCTTTGCATCCCGCTCATCATGACCATGGTAGCCAATACGCACTACACCGATTGGTTCATGTATTTCATCGGGCCTTTCAGTTTGGTGTATCTGATTTTCGAGATGACCAAAGGCACTGCTGAAGAAAACAAAAAGCTTGTAGCAGCCCTGATGTTCATCCTCTTCTCAGTGATATTCTGGGCAATATTCGAACAAGCCGGTGGCTCGCTTAGCTTGTTTGCAGCAGAGCACCTGAACAATGAAATTTTGGGATTCATCAAACTTGACCCTAATGGAGTGAACAACTCCGCTAACTCGTTCTTTGTTATCACCTTTGCTGCTATCGTTGGTACCATTTGGGTATGGCTTTCCAAAAAGAAGATGGAACCCAATACGGTGGTGAAGTTTGGATTGGGATTCTTGTTCCTGGGCATTGGTTACTTCATCTTCTTCTCCGGCCGCTTCTTTGCAGGGCTTGATGGCAAATCATCTTTAGATGTCTTTACCATGGCCTACTTTGTGGTGACCCTTGGTGAGCTTTGCCTATCTCCGATTGGGCTTTCTATCATGACCAAGCTAGCCCCTCATCGTTTGCAAGGATTTATGATGGGGATGTGGTTCCTAGCCAGTGCCTACGGACAATACGTAGCAGGTCTTTTCGGAGCCAGCATCTCTCCTGATGAATCAGCTTCTCCGGTTGAAAAGCTCGAAATCTATACCCAAGGGTACTACGAGTTTGCATGGTACGCAATCATTGCCGGTGTTATCCTCATTGTCATCTCTCCGCTCATCCGCAAGCTCATGGGCGATGTGAGATAATTTGGCATAATTTCGGTAAGATGCCTGCACGTGTATCATTTATCTTCGCTCAACTCAAACAAATATCACTCAATGAAAAGAAAGTTTTTATCCATTATAGCGGTTGCTGCTCTTGTCTTGGGGCTAAGCTCATTTATAGTCTCTACCCCTGAGAACCCCACCGGCACGCAACAAACCAGCGTCAGCGAAACGGTGAACTGGTTAACATTAGAAGAAGCACTTGCCCTTCAAAAGAAGAACCCCAAACCCATCATGATGGATGTGTATACCACATGGTGCGGACCGTGCAAGATGTTGGACAAAAACACATTTCAGGATCCTCGTGTGGCTAAATACCTCAATGAGAACTACTACAGTGTGAAATTCAATGCTGAAGGTCCGGATACCGTGGTTTACCAAGGAGTAACCTACAAAAACCCCAATTACCAACCCAATCAGCCCGGCCGAAACGGTGTTCATGAGTTTACAATTGCTTTGGGCGTGAACTCCTATCCCACCATCTTCTTTTTGGATAAAACCGGTCAGCCACTCATGCCGCTGGTTGGCTACAGAACACCTGCTCAGATTGAATTGTACCTGCACCTCTTCGCTACGGAGAAATATCGTGATATTACGACTCAGGAGCAGTTTACGGAGTATGAAAACAACTTCAAAGTCACCTGGAATTAAACGTATTTTGAATATAACTCGCTTGAAAAGACCGAAGTACATTTCGGTCTTTTTTTTTGCTCAAAAAGTTGAACTTTTTAGGTAGAGCTTACGTTTCAAGGTCTCGCTTGATAAGAATCAAAAAAATTCTCAACTAACTGTTTGAAAAGTTTGTTGTGGTGGCCCTCCCGCCTATCTTGCGACCCGTTTACATAACATCCACTCTTATTCATAAAGAAGTAATGAGCGAAACTGCAAAAATTATACTGGAAGGCAAAGAGTATGAGCTTCCTGTAGTTATTGGAACTGAAAATGAAAAGGCTATTGATATCAGCAAGTTGTTGGAAACAACAGGCTATATCACCCTTGATTCCGGTTTTAAAAACACCGGTGCCACCAAGAGCGCTATCACTTTCTTGGATGGTGATAAAGGTATCTTGCGCTATCGCGGATATCCAATCGAGCAATTGTCAGAATACGCGTCTTTCTTGGAGGTGGCATATCTCATCATCTATGGTGAATTGCCTACTGAGAAAGAATTGAAGGCATTCCAAAGCTCCATCAGCCACCACACATTGGTACACGAAGACATGAAACGCTTCTACGAAGCGTACCCTACGGGTGCTCACCCAATGGGCGTATTGTCATCCATGTTGGCGAGTCTTTCTACATTCTATCCTGAGTCTCAAGTTCCAAATCGCTCATTCGTAGACGTGGATAGAACTATCCATCGCCTCTTGGCTAAGATGCCTACCTTGGCTGCCCAAGCCTACAAAGTGAGCATCGGTCACCCAATCATGTATCCAAGAAACTCTTACTCTTACACAGAGAACTTCTTGCACATGATGTTCGCATTGCCAACATTCGAATATCAAATCGATCCGGTAATTGACGATGCATTGAACAAACTGCTCATCCTCCATGCTGATCACGAGCAAAACTGTTCTACATCTACTGTACGCATCGTAGGTTCATCTCAATCCAACCTCTACTCTTCTATCTCTGCCGGTGTGGCTGCTCTTTGGGGTCCACTACACGGTGGTGCTAACCAAGCAGTGATCGAAATGTTGGAGAAAATCAAATTGGATGGTGGTGACACCGCTAAGTGGATTGCAAAAGCTAAAGACAAGAATGACCCATTCCGTTTGATGGGATTCGGTCACCGAGTATACAAAAACTTCGACCCACGTGCGAAGATTATCAAGAAGGCATGTGACGATGTATTGAGCCGTCTAGGTATTCATGATCCAGTTCTCGAAATTGCTAAGCAGTTGGAAGAAGTGGCCTTGAAAGACGAGTACTTCATCGAGCGTAAACTCTATCCAAACGTAGACTTTTACTCCGGCATCATCTACCGTGCATTGGGAATTCCAACTCAAATGTTTACTGTGATGTTTGCCCTTGGCCGTCTACCGGGCTGGATTGCACAATGGAAAGAAATGATCGAGCAAGGCGAGCCTATCGGCAGACCACGCCAAATCTACACAGGTGCAAAATTGCGCGACTATGTGCCAATCGTAAAAAGAGGATAAAATCCAATAAGTTTTCCTATTATTTTCAAGAAAGCCCCATTTATTTTGGGGCTTTTTTTGTGCCCATTAAACTCATCTCACAGCTGATGTGCTTAACAAGTATCCAATATTTTCCACATAAGGCTCTAACACAACATAAGACATGAACAACGGAACAGTTAATTCATCCACTCATAACGGCATTACAACCATTACGTTCTTTCACCCGCAAAGCAATTCGCTTCCCGGTGCATTGCTTACGGAATTGGGGGACACCATCACCAAAGCAGGACAAGATGAGGCTACGAAGGTGATTATTCTTCGCAGTGAAGGAGAAAAAGCATTCTGTGCGGGTGCAAGCTTTGACGAATTGATTGCCATCAACGATTTCGAAACAGGGAAAAAGTTCTTCAGCGGTTTTGCCTATGTCATCAATGCGATGCGTACTTGCGGCAAATTGGTGATTGGCCGTGTACAAAACAAAGCAGTGGGGGGTGGTGTCGGCCTTGCTTCTGCTGTGGACTATTGCTTTGCAACTACCAAAGCTTCCATAAAGTTGAGTGAGCTTGCGGTAGGTATCGGTCCTTTTGTTGTAGGTCCTGCAGTAGAAAGAAAGATTGGTGTTTCCGCCATGTCTCAACTTGCAATCAACGCTACGGAATGGCAAAGTGCACTTTGGGCAAAAGAGAAAGGCTTGTATGCAGAAGTATTCGAAACCGAAGAGGAAATGGACAAAGCTATTCAGACATTGGCTGAAAAGCTTGCTGCATCCAATCCTGAAGCAATGAGTGAGCTGAAGAAAATCTTCTGGCAAGGCACTGAAAACTGGGATACACTCTTGACCGAACGTGCCGGAATCAGTGGCAGACTCGTACTCTCAGACTTTACAAGAAATGCCATTAATAAGTTTAAA
>DATCJY010000023.1:0-50699 GCA_036562565.1 Flavobacteriales bacterium
TATGATCTGCTATAAGAAAAAGGCTACCGCCATTCCATACCCAATTGCGAATGACTTCTATCTCTGATTCAGTGAAAGCCTGATAAACCGGTCGTCTCCATTTCTTGATATTCTTCTTATGTAAAGCATTGGCAATGACTAACACTTTGGCACCGGATAACTTCTCGGAAGTGAAACCGCTCTCCAAAGGTTTTACAACGAAACCATTCATTTCAGCAACGCGGCCAAAAGGAGCGAATTTGTCATCCAACGTATGAAAATTATGATGTCCCGCATCCACTAGTAACAATGGTCCTTTCCCCCGGTCATAAAGTGGCTTTTTAATAACTGGTAAGTAATCGCTATCAACCTGTTGTTGCTGGGCACACCCGGCCATTGGCAAAATCATCGATATCCCCACGCATAAAATGAATTGAAGTTTAATCATGGTTTTTGGTTGAGGTATTTTTCTCTATATGTGCAGACTATTAGTCGACTTAAATAGTTCGTTACCCAAGCTTTTAATACAATTGATGAATCGTAAATAAAGGTGTTTTATTTCATTACAGTATAGCAAGCTTAGGGCAAACATGTGATAATAAAAGAGCAGTCTATTGTAGGGGGATACATCATCCTATCAGCCTCATATCTTCATCACTTATGAATCCATAACCTTTCCACCACCATTCCCGTACTAAGGCACATTTGTCAAATGAGGATTTGTGACAATTTTAGACTGCTTCTATGATAACATTTCATATAGCAGAGCTATCTTCGGCCACTATTTTCAAGGTACTTACAACAAGGTATCCCAAAGCATAAATAAATGAGCAAAGTATTCGATTTAGACATGATTAAAGCGGTATACAGCCGCTTTCCTGAGCGCATAGAGGCCGCTCGTAAAGTGGTGAATAAACCGCTAACGCTTTCAGAGAAAATTCTTTACGCCCACCTTTGGGACAATCCCGTGACAGAAGCCTACGAACGTGGCAAGAGCTATGTAGACTTCGCACCTGACCGTGTAGCCATGCAAGATGCAACTGCTCAAATGGCGCTCTTGCAATTCATGCAAGCCGGTCGTCCTAAGGTTGCTGTGCCGTCAACTGTACACTGCGACCACTTGATTCAAGCCAAAGTGGGTGCTAAAACCGACCTTGAAACTGCGAAACTCGAGAGCAATGAAGTGTTCAACTTTCTTGGCTCTGTTTCCAATAAATACGGTATCGGCTTCTGGAAACCTGGTGCAGGTATCATTCACCAAGTAGTGCTTGAGAACTATGCTTTCCCCGGTGGAATGATGATTGGTACCGACTCTCACACAGTGAATGCTGGTGGTCTAGGCATGCTTGCAATCGGTGTGGGCGGTGCTGATGCTTGTGACGTGATGGCAGGATTGCCTTGGGAGCTGAAATTCCCCAAACTCATCGGAGTGAAGTTGACCGGCAAGCTAAATGGATGGACCTCACCAAAAGACGTGATTTTGAAAGTAGCCGGTATCCTTACCGTAAAAGGTGGTACAGGTGCGATCGTTGAATATTTCGGAGAAGGCGCATTGTCATTGTCTTGTACCGGTAAAGGTACCATCTGTAACATGGGGGCAGAGATCGGTGCTACCACATCCACCTTCGGATATGACGAGTCTATGGAGCGCTACTTGCGCGCTACAGGCCGTGCCGAAGTAGCTGATGCTGCTAATGCCATCAAAGAACATTTGACTGCTGATCCTGAAGTGTATGCAAATCCTGAGAAATACTTTGACCAAGTAATTGAAATCAACTTGTCAGAGTTGGAGCCACACTTGAACGGTCCTTTCACTCCGGACTTGGCCACTCCGGTTTCCAAAATGAAAGAAGAAGCCGAGAAAAATGGCTGGCCATTGAAAGTTGAATGGGGGTTGATTGGTTCATGTACCAACTCTTCTTATGAAGACCTATCCCGTGCTGCATCTATTGCTCGCCAAGCAATAGAAAAAGGATTGGTAACCAAAGCAGAATTCGGTATCAACCCGGGATCTGAGCAAGTGCGATACACTGCAGAGCGCGATGGCCTCCTCAAAACATTTGAAGAGCTCAACGCTACCATTTTCACCAACGCATGCGGTCCATGTATCGGTATGTGGGCACGTGCCGGTGCTGAGAAACAAGAGAAAAACACCATCGTTCACTCCTTCAACAGAAACTTCGCCAAGCGAGCCGATGGTAACCCAAATACCTATGCCTTTGTAACATCGCCTGAAATGGTTGCTGCAATAGCTATCAGCGGTAACTTGGCATTCAACCCGATTACCGATACATTGACCAACAGTAAGGGTGAGCAAGTGAAGCTTGACCCACCTGTAGGTGATGAATTGCCAACGAAAGGTTTCGCAGTAGAAGATCCGGGATACCAAGCTCCGGCAGAAGACGGCAGCAAAGTGGAAGTCATCGTTAAACCGGATTCAGAACGTTTGCAATTGCTTGATCCGTTCCCAGCTTGGGAAGGCACAGACCTCAAAGGGTTGAAACTCCTCATCAAAGCGAAAGGAAAATGTACCACTGACCACATCTCTATGGCCGGTCCTTGGTTGCGTTACCGTGGTCACCTCGACAACATTTCAAACAACTTGTTGATTGGAGCGGTAAACTACTTCAACGATAAAACAGACTGCGTTAAGAACCAATTGACTGGTGAATACGGTCCGGTACCTGCTACCCAACGTGCTTACAAAGCAGCAGGAATTGGTTCCATTGTAGTGGGTGATGAAAACTATGGTGAAGGTTCATCACGCGAACACGCAGCTATGGAGCCTCGTCACCTAGGTGTGCGTGCGGTAATCGTGAAGTCTTTTGCGCGTATCCACGAAACCAACCTCAAGAAACAAGGTATGTTGGCGTTGACCTTTGCAAACAAGGAAGACTATGAGAAAATTCAAGAAGATGACATCATCGATATCATTGGTCTAACAAGCTTCGCTCCTAATACTCCGCTCAAGTTGGTATTGCACCACGCTGACGGTTCAAGCGAAGAAATCCTTGCTAACCACAGCTACAACGAACAACAAATCGAGTGGTTCAAAGCCGGTGGTGCATTGAACATTATTCGCCAAAGCATCAAGAACTAATAAAGCTTGCAATAGCTTTAAAGGTATAAAATAAAAAGAGGCTGCCCCATGGGACAGCCTCTTTCGTTGTAATACTTTTTGTTAGTGCTTATGCAAATTGGCATACGATACCGCCTATCATCATAAAGGTCAGTGTCCAGTAACCAACGTGTATCCAAACCAATTTGAATTTGGTTCTTTCAAACAAAGCCACTGTACCAAGCACAGGCAATGCCAAAGAGATACCGGCTATAAAACCATGCAACATTCCATGTTTAAAGGTTCTGTAATTGGTGCCGTATTTGGACATCATCATATTGAGGTCATTCATCACCTCTGAGCCCTCTACCCCAAAACCTTCTACTCCTACGAGCATGGAATACAATCCAGATTGATGGATTACAATTGAACTCATGGCAAAAGCAACAAGGATTCCGAATAAAACAGTCAATGGAAAAACCAGCAATGGTTTGAAACCTGATTTTAATTCCTCCTCTGTTTTTCCGGTAGCTTTCACCCAAGCTTTGCCAAACAATCCACTGTACCAGATAATACCGGTAATGAGCGGAACAACACCCGCCAATAAAAAGACACCGTAGTTCATATGCTAATGCTTATTTAATTTGATTAATGAAAACCAAACGTATAAAGACTCATTGCTGCATGCAACAATGAAGCTATTCAATTTCCATAAGACAAGTTTGAGAGAGAATTTAAATTTTGATGCCCAGCTTTTTATAAATCGCACTGAGCAACCATGCCGGACCAATCAATAAGTATTGAATGTCTTTGAAGAATGAAGGCTTCTTGCCTTCAATGTTGTGGCCAATAAACTGGCCTATCCAAGCCACTACAAAAAGGATGAGGTAAACCATCCAAGGATTGGAGCACACGACTTCAATCCATCCGCAAAGTGTGAGGCACAACAAGATGAACATTGCCACACCAATAGATATAGCTGGCGATAGAATGACGTAATAAATAATAATAAGAATCGTCACAAGATGCGCAACCGTAATGGGTGCATCACCAAACTGCCACCCCGTTTTAATTTGATATAAAAAGCCCACAATACTGAAGAAAATCGTTGGTACGCAAATCCAATGAATTGTTTTGTTGGTGGCATGTTGATGGCTTTCACCATATTCACTTAGCCAAGTGTGTATACTTTTCATCGTGGACGGAGGGGCTTAACACATTTACATTAGGAATCGTTAATTGAGGGATGGACCATCCGGCAAACGCGCAATAAGTGGACGATGTTCTCCCATCCTGTTCATGATGGACTCCCACAAATTATCGAGGTTGCTGTTCATCACCAGGTTCTTATCGCATGAAGTAATAATCCAAGAGTTGTCTTCCAATTCATCTTCGAGCTGATTGGGCGCCCAACTGCTATAGCCAACAAAAAAGCGCACATCCTGTTTGCACACTGCGCCTTGAATTAGCATGTTTTTGAGAATCTCAAAATTGCCACCGAAATAAACTCCCGGAATAATCTCAATGCTCTCCTCTATCTGATCACCCAATGTATGGATATAATAAAGATTGCTATTGCGCACAGGACCACCAATACTGATACGTGTATTGAGCGATGGGATATTATCAATGATTTGCGCCAGATCGAAATCTATGTAGTTGTTCAAGATAAATCCAAATGAACCTTCCTCACTGTGTTCACACAACAGGATGACCTTGCACCTGAAGTACGCATCATCCATGAAAGGTTCTGCCAACAGGATTTGTCCCTTTTGCAGATTTGCCTTGTCGATGGGTTTGAATTCCATAGTCAGTTCATTTACATATCCAATCCCTTAAACCGAAATTAAGAGATTTTGTTGCCATTTATAGACTCAAATATAGCGCCTATGTGCGCAGTAGCCTTTCGTTGAGCGGCCAACCGCTTATATCTTTTTCAACCAAAACAGGTTAATTTTTTGAGTCCGAGTGCATGATGGTCTCCACCGAAACACGAATGTTAGCTGATATTTCATCCAGTGGCAAATCATTGTCGTCTGTGCCAAAGGGATTTTCAATCTCCTCTGCAATCAACTCCAAACTGGTCAACACATAAAAGATGAAAGCCACAATGGGGATGGCATAATATCCAAGGGAAGGTCCATAGGCAATCGGGAGCGTGAAGATGTATATAATCAAAAATTTCTTGATGAAGGTGGAGTACGAAAACGGAATGGGCGTGTTTTTAATGCGCTCGCATGCACCGCATATTTCCATGAGCTGCTGCCAATCGGATCCGAGAGCAATGAAATTCTCCGTATTAATGATGCCGTTTTTATTCAGCTTCTGCAATCGCTGATAAATAGCATCGCTGATGTAAAGTGGTATATGTTTCTGTTCACTGAGTTCATTGATTTGGTAGGGATGAATAATATCATTTTCATCCTGCACCATTTGGCGCAAATGATTCTTCAGCGCAAATGGATAATTGATGAGTAACCGCTTCAACTCGTTGATTTCTTGTGGGTGGTCATGAAGCACAGCATGCATACGCATTGCCATATTGCGCGAGCAGTTTACCAAAGCTCCCCACAGTTTACGACCTTCCCACCAGCGCTCATAGGCCGTGTTGGTACGGAACACAAGCAACAAAGAGATAACAAAACCGAGCAAACTGTGCATCACAGAGATCTTACTGGCCTTCTCCTGCTCCACTACAGATAATACATTGAGGTCGATATAAATAACGATTGTGGAGAAAATAGTAACCATCACAATCGGGCCGATGAGTTTGCGCAGGGTATCTGCCTTGCTCACCATGATGATGCCGTGATACCAATCCTTCGGATTATAAGAAATCATGCGTGAATAATTTTCAATGCGCAAAATAATTCGGCCTAAGTCACACGGGAATAAAATTATACCTTGCGCCTTCGATTATGAAGAACATTCCATTCTCTCCACCGCGCATCGATGAGAAAACAATCGATGCCGTTACCGAAGTGTTGCGCTCCGGCTGGATAACTACTGGTCCGAAGACCCGCGAACTGGAGAAGCGCATCAATGAGTACTGTGAAGGAGGCAAAACTTTGTGCCTCAACTCATGGACCAATGCGGCTGAGTTGATTCTGCGCTGGTTTGGTGTAGGTCCGGGTGACGAAGTGATTGTGCCGGCATATACATATGCTGCTACTGCAAACATTGTGATGCATGTTGGTGCAACACCTGTCTTGGTAGATATTGTGAGGAATGGATTCACCATTGATATCCATCAAATTGAAGAAAAGATTACCTCGCGTACCAAAGTGATTATGCCAGTTGATATCGGTGGCTTGCCGTGCGATTACGATGCCATTATGGACCTCGTACAACGCAATGATATCCGAGCAATGTTCCAGGCGAATCATCAACATCAAAAACAACTGGGACGCATTCTTGTTTTATCAGATGCTGCTCACAGCTTCGGTGCGATATATAAAGGAAAGAAAGTCGGCAGCCAATGCGATGTGATGGCTTTCTCATTCCATGCAGTAAAAAACCTCACGACTGCTGAGGGCGGTGCACTGGTACTCAACCTTCCTGCTCCATTTGATAACGAAGCGATTTGGAAATCCCTCAACGTATCAGCACTGCATGGTCAAACAAAAGATGCGTTGTCCAAAACACAAGCCGGTCAATGGCGCTATGACATAGTAGAAGCAGGCTATAAATGCAACCTCACGGATATCCATGCGGTGATTGGACTTGTTGAAATGGAACGCTACGACAATGAAACACTTCCAAGACGCAAAGCCATTTGTGATTTATATACTTCAATATTTGCCGAGCATTCCAATTTTATGCAGCCTACCTTCCGGACAGCGCATGGCGAAAGCTGTTACCACTTGTATATGTTGCGTGTGAATGGCTTCAGTGAAGAGCAACGCGATAGAGTTATCAGCATCTGCGCAGAAAAAGGTGTTTCACTCAATGTGCATTTCCAGCCTCTACCCTTGCTTTCATTCTATAAGCATCTGGGATATGATATGTCAGACTATCCAAATGCTTGGGATAATTACAAGAACGAAATATCCTTGCCCGTGTATTACAATCTATCTGATGAAGACGCACACTACGTTGCACAAAGTGTGCTAGATGCGGTTCAAGCTGTTCAAGCATCATGAAAAGAATTTTCGACTTCTTATTCGCATTCTTTTTTCTAATCATCCTCAGCCCAGTGCTGTTGCTGTTTGCAATGGCTGTTGTATTGGATAGCAAGGGAGGAGCGTTCTTTGGGCAGATACGTGTAGGCAAAGATGGCAAGCACTTCAAACTGTGGAAGTTCAGAACCATGCGACCTGATTCTGAATCTGCCGGACAAATAACGGTTGGAGCTCGTGACAGCCGCATCACGCGCGTGGGGTATTATCTGCGCAAATACAAGATGGACGAATTGCCTCAATTGTGGAATGTCCTAATCGGTGATATGAGTGTTGTGGGGCCGCGTCCCGAGGTTCCAAAGTATGTAGCACTCTATACTCCTGAGCAAATGCGCGTGCTAAGCGTGCGACCAGGTATTACCGACTACGCTTCGCTTGAATATTTTGAAGAGAGCGAATTATTGGCCAAATCCTCGGATCCGCACAAAACCTATGTGGAAGAAATCATGCAAAAAAAATTGGCTCTCAACCTCCAATATATTGAGAGCCATTCATTCATAGGCGATCTTAAAATTATCTTTAAAACTGCCGTTCGAATTATATCGTGAGATTATCGAAGCAACATTATTTCTCCTTTGTATTGTCTCCTTGACTGGCCATGATTGTATATAATGGATAATTGCCAGTTATATAAATCACTTGGAGCATAGTAGTCCCCACCTAATACGTTACCAAACCAAGCTTCAGTCGGGTCAGCCGTTTCGAACACCTTATCCCCCCACTTATTGGTAACAATAAAATGGTATTTATAAATCTCATCAAATGAGCTCAATACCGGTTGGAACACATCATTGATACCGTCATTATCAGGAGTAAATGCATTTGGCACATATACATATACTGTATTATCAATCTTAATGAGTTGGTCATAGCTATTCTTACAACCGTGCTGATTGGTGGCAGTAAGTGTTACTAGGAAATCACCACCTCCGCGATAGTGATGCGTTGGATGACGTACATCACTAGTACCACCATCACCAAAATCCCACAAATAGCTCGTAGCACCTTGGCTGGTATTGGTGAATGGAACAGTTGTATTGAAGAAGATGCCATGTTCAGTATCTGGTTCAACATCAAAAGATGGTTTGGGCAATGGGAAAACCTCTATCAAATCCGCATATTGGACGCGTGTAACGCATCCATGTTCTGATGTAGCCTCAATATTTACAACCTGTTGACCTGAATTTGTAAATACGGTAGTGGGTTGTTTCAATGTAGAGGTTTGCCCGTTGCTGAACGACCACAAGTATTCTACAGCATAGTCACTGTGGTTCACAAAGCTCACTCGCAATGGTGGACACCCCTCAAACACACTTGGCATAATGTCTATAACCGGCTTAGGGTGAACCAAAACAGTCATGGTGTCCATCACACTGCAGCCATAATTGTTGCTGGCGACCATTTTTACCAAATGATGTCCTGGAGTCATGAAAACCAAATTTGGATTGGGAACAGTAGCAATTTGTGAAGCATTGATATACCATTTATAAAGGTAACTTTCATTCGATGCATTGGCTGATGCCTGCAATGTATCTCTCTGACAATAGGTATTTGCTTCCATAGTCATATGAACATCAGGTGCCGGATAGATGGTAATAATTCTGGAAGTTGTATCCCAGCAACCGAATTCATTTTCCGCACGCAATTCAAGAAGAATTTCCTGAAGTGTATCCGTCATGTTGGAGAAGGTATGACAAGGCTCAGCCAGTGTAGAAAGTGCTATACCATCCATCGTCCATGAGTACATGTTAGCCTGTTGCGAATGGTTTTCGAGACACAAAGACCATGGACTACACTGTGCATCATTGGGTAAAGTAAATGCTGCTATCGGTTGTTGATGTATTGTTATATCAATCGATGCTTCAGCTTCACAACCATTGTTTCCAATAGCAGTTGCGCTAATCGATTCATTACCAGCACTCGCAAACAACTTTGAAGCTTCTGCTCCCATGCTTACCACTCCTCCTCCAAGATTCCAAACGATATCCATTAAGTCGCCTGTGGTCTGAGAAGCAAAATGCACTTCCTCATTCGGACATATGGATGTGTTGTTGGCTGTTATTTGAATGGTTGGCGTTTCATCTACATGAATGTTCATTGTCAAAGTATCAAAGCTGCAACCATCATTTGCATAATAGGTCACCTCGTAATCTCCTGGATGTTCAAATATGTGAGACGGAGAATACAACTGACTCGATTGACCGTCACCAAAGACAAACTCATGCACAGTTGCCCCCGTTGTGGTGTTTGCAAACTCTACAAGTAGTGGAGAACATCCGTTTTGAACTGATGGTGTGACAAGTGGTTGTATAGTATTGGGCATCACCACAATACTCAACTGCTCTACGTCTTCACCGCATTGGTTGATAGCATGTAATTTAATGAGATAAGTGCTGGCCGTCTCATCAGTAGTGTAAATTTTAGGGGCCGGTACAGGACTGTTGGACGTTTCACCATCACCAAAATCCCATAAAAAGGAAGTGGCATTACCGGTTGAACTATTGGTGAATTGCGTAGTTACCGGAGAGCATTGAGTAGATAGGTGTGCATCAAAATCAGCATTGGGCATCGGATATACCGTTATTGATTGAGTATCGGTAGTACTACCGCAAACATTGCTGGTTGTAAGCAGTATGGTATAGTTAGCTGTCGTTCCAATAGCGGTATATACAATATCTACCGGGTGAGCATCAGAGCTACTACCATTGCCAAAATCCCACTGATACTGCACATCTTGACCGGAAGACTCATTGTTGATGGCAACGGTCAATGGGGTACAACCGGAATTAACATCCACACTAAACTGTGCAACCGGTGGTGCGATTACATCAATGGCTTGGGTTATCGTTTCCGTACAACCGGCAGCATTTGTTGCATGGAGAGTTATTACATAATTACCTATGGCGGTATAGGTTACGGTCGGATTTTCAAGTATTGAAGTGGTTCCATTACCAAATTCCCACTGATAGTTTGCAGCATGCAAGGACTCATTCGTGATTTGAATCGGACTATTCACGCAATGTGGCTCATGGATTGTCATTGCGGGAATTGCAAGAGGTACTACAACTACTGTCACATCGTCCTGTGCTGTACATTGATGGCTATCTGTCACTGTAACAGTAAGAGTAACAGTTTCTGTAGTCGTCAAAATAGGATTATTAAAGTTCGGATGATTCAACAACTCCGGATGACTCCATAGATACAGAAAACCACCGCTTCCTCCTGAGGACATTGCTTGTAGCTGAATGGAATTACCCTCACAAATCATTAAGGTATCACCGGCATCCACTTGCGGATTGGCCCATACGGTGACAACTACCGTGTCGGTAGCTTCACAATTGCCTTGAGACTCGGTATATACCAAATTGAAAACACCTACAGCCCCCGGAGTGAAAAGCCCCTCATTGGTTACCCAAGTACTACCCGACCAAGAGCCCCCTGTTGGCAACTGATAAGGTGTGGAGTTGTGACAAAGCGTAACATCGCCACCTGCATCAAGAGTTTGAGGAATTTGAACTTGAATAGTCAACGAATCGGTAGCACTGCAACCGGCTGCGTCTGTATAACTATAAAAGAGTGTATAAGAAGTTTCACTGCCAATCGTAAATACTCCTGCGGCTGTCACTCCATCGCCTTGCCAGCTTCCTCCGGCAGGTGAAGCACCACTGAGAATAACTGTTTCTTCATTTTGACAAACAGTCAAATCATTACCGGCATTCACCATGGGCAAAGGATGCACCGTTATCTCTATTCCTTCAGTCGCCTCACATCCTTTGAAATCGGTAGCTGTAACGGATATTGTCACTGTATTCTGCGCCACGATAGATACATCCATGGTACCATTGAGTTGAATCAATGGGTGTCCCGACCAGTTTAGTTCTTGTATATTTCCGTTCACTGAAGAAGCGGTACCGGTAATATGGACTAATTCACCTTCACAAACCTCGGTATTGGCCGTCAATTCAATTTCAGGCAGAGGCAAAACCGTTATCGTCTTGTTGGCCGTTGAAGTACACCCGCCTATTTGTTCAGAATAAGTGAGCAAATAGGTACCAACAGCTCCCGGAGTAAATTCTCCTTCGGGGCTTACCCATGTTGTACCACTCCATACTCCGTTGGACAGAAGTTGAATAGGAGTCGTTCCCAAACAAACTTCCAAATCATCCCCGACATTTATCGCGCTAGGGGCATTGACATGAACAGTTCGCGTGTCCACTCCCACACATCCATTTGGATTAACATAGGTATAAGTCAACGTATAACTGCCGGGAGTGGATGGAGTAAATACTCCTTCACTTGTAACACCGGTGCCTGACCATGTACCACCGGCCGGTGTTTGACCGATGAGAGTAACCGCTCCTTCATTGGAACATACAGTTATATCATCACCGGCATCCACTACACCCGCTTCGTATACTTGAATAGTTATCTCATCACTTGCTGAACAGCCCTTATTGTCAGTCGCAATCAATTGAAGTGTTACGGTATTTGAGGCAACAAAACTTGTAGTAGCCGCATTCGCATTATTTACAAAAGGTTGATTCCACCATAACACTTCGATGCTACCATTGGCACTGGAAGCAGCTCCTGATAAGTTTACCACATCTCCTTCACATACCGATTGGTCATTTCCCGCATTCACAACCGGTAATGGCAATACATAAATATTTAATATGTCTGTGGATTGGCATTCGCCTATGTTCTCTGTGTAGACCACTTGATGACTGCCTACTGAGTTTGGTGTAAACAACCCTCCGGACGTAACCAATGGAGAACCTGACCAAGAACCGTTACCTGTTAATTGAACGGGTGAAGCATGGAGACATATTTCAAAATCGTCACCGGCATCAACACCCGCAGGGTCAATGACGTGAATAGTGCGGGTGGCAGTATTGGTACAATTGGTTGAAGATGTATATAAATAGGTAAGTTGATAATCCCCCGGTGTTGTGGGGGTGAACAATCCTGATCCGGAAACGCCTGCCCCCGACCAAGTTCCACCTGTAGGTGATTCTCCCGTGAGTTGCACCGGTCCTGAATTTGCACAGATCGTCAAATCGTCTCCTGCATCTACTTCAGGAAGTGCCAACACGTTCACCGTGACAATATTGCTAACCTTACATCCTTTGGCGTCTGTTACTTCCACGGAATAAGTGGTGTTGGTTGTAGGACAGGCTGTAGGATTAACAATAGCAGGATTGGTAACCGGACCTCCAGACCATTGATACTGCTGTATAACACCGTTGGAGCTGGATGCAGAAACATTCAGTTGTGCACATTGCCCTTCACACACGCTTATTAAACCTCCTGTATTGATGACAGGTAAAGGCAGCACCTCTATAATTACCTGATCAGTTGCTGAGCAGTTGCCCGCATTACTAGTAACCTCCAAAAGGTGTGTTCCAACCGCATTGGGCGTAAATAATCCTGCCGGTGTTACCGAGGCGGAGCCACTCCAACTACCTACAGAAGGTAATTGAACGGCTGGCGAATTAAGACACAATTCCAAATCGGGTCCACCGTCAATGGATGAAGGCTCGATAACTGTCACTGTTACAACATCCGTGTTTTGACAGTTGTTTACGTCAGAATAACTATAAGTGCAATTGAAAGTACCGGTTGTTGTTGGAGTAAATACCCCTGAACCGGAAACATCCGTCCCCGACCATGTTCCTCCGGCAGGAGTTCCTGTTAGTTGGTGAGTTCCCTCTGTGAGGCAAATCGTCACATCATCTCCGGCATTTACAGAGGGTAAAGAATTCACAAATACAGTGAGCTCATTGGTGGCTGCACAACCTGCCTCGTCCAAGGCATAAAAAATATAGGTAGTCTGGGTTGTAGGGGATACTGTTCGGCATTGCCCTACTCCTACACTTATCCAGTTGTAAACAGTTATAGCCCCATTGCTAGATGTCGCCGTTCCGCAAAGTGTTACGGATTCCCCTTGACAGATGGACACATCAGGTCCTGCATCCACCACGGGCAATGGAATCACATTGATTGTCAAAGAGTGAGAGGCTGTACATCCGTCCTCGTCAGTAATTTGCAATACATAAGTTGTGGTTTGCTGGGGAGCCACACTCTTGTTGGGTGACGAAGTGAAAGGTCCACCATCCCAGCTGTATTGGATGGCACCGGTAGTTCCGCTAACCGTAATACCCGTTGCCAGATTGTAGGATTGACCCGCACATTTCAATATGGATTCAGGACCGGAAATTGTGCATTGGGCAGCTACATGGTTCGACAATGTGAAACATATACCGCCAATGAATAATAGCCTTAGTATGCCAATAAAGGGATTAGATTCCAATAGGGTTTTCACTTTCTATTTGGGTTTAATGCTGTAAATCAATTTCTACAGAGCCTGACTTCTACGAGACCCAAAGCCTAAGAGTTTCAAATACCACAAGTGCGACACGCGTAACCCATTGATTTAAAACGGGCTATTGTCCACCATGGTACTCAGTAGCACATTAGAAAGAATTTTTGTCTATCAGAGATTCCAATCGGAAACGATGACTGCTTCGCAATCGATTAATTAAGGTAAGCATAGGGTGATTGTTCATAAATAACATATGATTGTGCAAAAGTATAAGTTTTCACCATAAAATCACCCGCATCCCCCGAATTATCATTTAGCCAATTTTACTCTTTTACATATTATGAGTCATTAATCTCCCCTCTTCCCATCTTACAACTGAAAAAGTTTCCTGATTTAAATACCCAGAATTCATACCAGAAAAAAAAAACAATAACTACAATTATAATTATTCCGACTCTCAGCATTTTTCTCATCGCCACACACCCTATCCCTACCAAAAAACGACCGATTCCCACTCCTCACCCACTCAGTTTTTGACCTCCAAATGGGCTATTCACCCACTGAAACATCTTCTGAGCTGCTCATTATGAGCACATAGTAAAAGAAAAATATTTTTTTTTTCATGAAGTGAATGAAATGGCATTTGTCGTATTAAAATTGCACCCGCTTTCAGGAATTAAAAGAGCACGTTCTTTTAAGGTAAGCGGTGACAATTTTGAGACCATCAAACAAGGTACAAGTCGCACTTCTTTTGTTGTAAAGAAGCAAGCACTTTAACCGATGCGTCATCACGTTTGTCTTACGAACTGAGAGTTGTTGAAATGTTGGAAATAATTTTTCGCAATACATTTGGACAGATGCAAAAGTTAAGTACATTTGCACCCCTGTTTTTAAAGCAGGAACGTTTTTAGAACTCAAAGTTCTTTGAAAAGATTGATTTTACTGCCGGTGTAGCTCAGCTGGCCAGAGCAGCTGATTTGTAATCAGCTGGTCGGGGGTTCGAATCCCTCCACCGGCTCTTTTTTTTTATCATTTTTTTCTCGCCAAGTAGAAAAAAAATCGGGGAGTTTCCAGAGTGGCCAAATGGGGCAGACTGTAAATCTGTTGCGCAAGCTTCGGAGGTTCGAATCCTCCACTCCCCACTGCCACTTCTTGAGAAATCAATTTGGTACAGGCCACACGCGGGAGTAGCTCAGTTGGTAGAGCATTAGCCTTCCAAGCTAAATGTCGCGAGTTCGAGCCTCGTCTCCCGCTCTATTTTTTTTAAGTGTTGAAGAGCCTCTCCTTATAAAGCCATTGAATTCCGAAACAGTAGTTTCTTTGTGTTGAAAATAGAGAGATTCTCAAACTTATCAAGCCGTTGTAGCTCAGAGGTAGAGCACTTCCTTGGTAAGGAAGAGGTCATGGGTTCAATTCCCATCAACGGCTCCACCATCACTTAAATTGGAAACCATATTATTATAGATAGGTAAAATCAATTTCTTTTCAAGGTTACTTTCTAGGTTTTAGAAACTCCGGAAATGTATATTTTCTAGATAATAATAAACACAAAAAAACAAACAAGTCAATGGCTAAAGAGAATTTCGACCGCTCCAAACCCCACGTAAACATTGGGACTATTGGTCACGTTGACCACGGTAAAACTACTTTGACTGCTGCTATTACTACAGTATTGGCAAGCGCTGGTCTTTCTGAAAAAAGAGATTTCGCATCTATCGACAACGCTCCTGAAGAAAAAGAGCGTGGTATCACTATTAACACCTCTCACGTAGAGTATCAAACAGCTAACCGTCACTACGCTCACGTTGACTGTCCAGGTCACGCTGACTACGTTAAAAACATGGTTACCGGTGCTGCTCAAATGGACGGTGCTATCTTGGTGGTTGCTGCTACCGATGGTCCTATGCCACAAACTCGTGAGCACATTCTTCTTGGTCGTCAAGTAGGTGTTCCTCGTATCGTTGTATTCATGAACAAAGTTGACATGGTTGACGATCCGGAGCTTCTTGACCTTGTTGAAATGGAAATCCGTGAGCTTTTAAGCTTCTACGAATACGATGGTGACAATACTCCAGTTATCCGTGGTTCTGCTTTGGGTGGTCTTAACGGTGACCCACAATGGGTAGCTAAGATCATGGAGCTTATGGAAGCTGTTGACAACTGGATTCCAATTCCTCCACGTGATGTTGATAAGCCATTCTTGATGTCTATCGAAGACGTGTTCACTATCACTGGTCGTGGTACTGTTGCTACAGGTCGTATCGAGCGTGGTGTGATCAACACAGGTGATGAAGTAGAAATCATCGGTTTCAATACAGAGAAATTGAAATCTACTTGTACCGGGGTTGAGATGTTCCGTAAAATTCTTGACCGTGGTGAAGCTGGTGACAACGTTGGTCTTCTTCTTCGCGGTATTGAAAAGAAAGATATCCGCAGAGGTATGGTTATTGCGAAGCCAGGTTCTATCACTCCTCACACTAAATTCAAAGCTGAAATTTACGTGTTGAAGAAAGAAGAAGGTGGTCGTCACACTCCATTCCACAACAAATACCGTCCTCAGTTCTACTTCCGTACAACTGACGTGACTGGAGAAATCAACCTTGAGCCAGGTCGTGAAATGGTTCTTCCTGGTGATAACGTATCTATTGAGGTTACACTTATCGCTCCAATCGCGATGGACAAAGGTCTTCGTTTCGCGATCCGTGAAGGTGGCCGTACAGTAGGTGCTGGACAGGTAACTGAGATCATCGAATAATTCGATTGAAAATACAATTGTGAAGGCAGAATTTCACTTTGAAAAACTGCCTTCACTTTTTCACGTTTATGAAACGTGGCGAGACGGGCATAGTTCAATGGTAGAATAGCGGTCTCCAAAACCGTTGATCTTGGTTCGAATCCAGGTGCCCGTGCCAAACCAAAGTTCGGTGTATCTTTGCACCTCGAACGAACAGCATAAAAACAAACAACGACATTAAAAATGGCTGGTTTTATCACATTTATAGAAGAGTCGTACAATGAACTGGTACAGAAAGTGACCTGGCCTACATGGTCAGAGTTGCAAGAGAGTACAGTTCTTGTATTTATAGCCACGGCTATCATTGGCCTACTTATTTTCCTAATGGACTTTATTTTTGGCGTTAGCGGTGGTTCTGACTCAGTGTGGAAAGGTGTCGTAGGTATGCTTTACCAAATTCTTACTAAATAGTATATAGAGCACAATCATGAGCGATATAGAAAAAAAATGGTACGTGGTTCGTGCCATCAGTGGTAAGGAAAAGAAGGTAAAGGAATCGATCGAAAGCGAAATCAAAGCCTTGGGATTACAGGACTATGTATCTCAAGTACTCATTCCTACGGAAAAAGTTTTCCAAGTTAGAAATGGGAAAAAAATCAGCAAAGAGCGCAGCTACCTTCCGGGCTATGTACTGATTGAAGCTGCACTTATCGGTGAAATTCCACATACCATTCGCAACATTACCAATGTCATCGGTTTCCTCGGAGCAGAGAAAAAGGGTGATCCTATTCCCTTGCGTATGTCCGAGGTGAATCGCATCCTCGGTAAAGTGGATGAGCTAGCCGAATCCGATGAGGAAATCAACATCCCATACGTTGTTGGTGAGGCTGTAAAAGTTATCGATGGGCCATTTAACAATTTTGAAGGTATCATCGAAGAAGTGAACGAAGAGAAGAAGAAACTGAAAGTAATGGTTAAAATCTTCGGTCGCAAAACACCTGTAGAATTGGGATACATGCAGGTAGAAAAAGAAGCCTAATGG
Source organism: Flavobacteriales bacterium (assembly GCA_036562565.1). Taxonomy (GTDB): domain Bacteria; phylum Bacteroidota; class Bacteroidia; order Flavobacteriales_D; family Sanyastnellaceae; genus DATCJY01. The sequence goes on from DATCJY010000023.1 coordinate 17,314, forward strand.
CTTCTTTGGTGTGTTTAAAATAGTTGAATAACAAAGCGTGTGGTGCGCAATGACGTTTTACTCAAAGTGTTACGATCAGCTTCCCTTTGCAAACCACGCACAAACAAATAAATAAATAAGTAAAATGGCGAAAGAAGTAGCAGGATTCGTCAAGCTGCAAATCAAAGGCGGTGCCGCAAACCCTTCTCCTCCTGTAGGTCCAGCGCTAGGTTCCAAAGGTGTTAACATCATGGAATTCTGCAAACAGTTCAATGCTAGGACGCAGGATAAAGCAGGTAAAGTTTGTCCAGTGCTTATTACTGTTTATAGCGACAAGTCATTTGACTTCGTTATCAAAACAGCTCCAGCAACTGTGCAACTACTTGAAGCTGCTAAAATCAAGAATGGTGCTGCGCAACCAAACCGTCAAAAGGTTGGCTCAGTAACTTGGGATCAAGTAAGAGCTATCGCAGAAGACAAAATGCCCGATCTGAACTGTTTCACAATTGAGGCAGCAATGTCAATGGTTGCTGGAACGGCAAGAAGTTTAGGTATTCAAGTTAACGGAGAACGCCCTTTTTAATTTTTTCAAAGCAAAACAGCAATGGGAAGTATCAGCAAAAATCGTAAAGCTGCGCTAGGTATGTTCGATTCAGAAAAATCGTACAACCTATCTGAAGCTGCATCAATTGTGAAGAAAATCACAAAAACAAAATTTGATGCATCTGTAGACATCGCTGTTCGCCTCGGTGTTGATCCGAAGAAGTCTAACCAAATGGTACGTGGTACAGTTTCATTGCCCCACGGTACCGGTAAAACTGTAAGAGTGCTTGTACTCTGCACACCTGATAAGGAAGCAGAAGCGAAAGCAGCCGGAGCAGACTACGTTGGACTCAACGAGTACATCGAAAAAATTAAAGGCGGATGGACCGATGTGGACGTTATTATCACCACACCCAACGTTATGGGCCAAGTGGGTGCACTAGGTAGAATCCTCGGACCTCGTGGATTGATGCCTAACCCTAAAACAGGCACTGTGACTATGGATGTTGGAAAAGCTGTGACAGAGAAGAAAGCAGGTAACATCGACTTTAAAGTGGACAAAACCGGTATCATTCACGCAAGCATTGGACGCGTTTCATTTGACGCAGACAAACTTGCCGACAACGCAACCGAATTGATCCAAACAATTCAAAAGTTGAAGCCATCTGCGGCTAAAGGTACTTATGTTAAGAGCATCTACTTGAGCTCCACAATGAGTCCTAGTGTACAAGTTGAACCAAGAACAGTGAGCTAATCGCTGGTAATCTAAAAAATTCGGAGGACTTCTTTTATGACAAAAGAGCAAAAGAACCAAGAGATCGCGAGCCTAGTAGAAGAGTTGCAAAACAACGAAATCTTCTACATCGCTGATACTTCTACTCTGAACGCTTCGGCTACCAGCCAGCTCAGACGCGAATGCTTCAAAGCAAAAATCAAATTGCGTGTTGTAAAAAATACGCTTTTGAAGAAGGCAATGGAGCGCGTTGAAGGCAGGGACTACTCCCCTCTTTATGAAACATTGCACGGTACATCCGCAGTAATGTATTCAGAAGTAGGAAACGCACCTGCTCGCCTGATCAAAGAGTTCAGTAAGAAGTACGATAAGCCTGCCTTCAAAGCAGCTTATATTCAAGAAGAATGTTATGTTGGTGCTGATCAACTCGAAACGCTTGTTGCGCTTAAGAGCAAAACAGAGCTTCTTGGTGACATCATCGGCTTACTTCAATCTCCTGCTAAAAACGTTGTATCTGCTTTGCAAAGCAATGCAGGTCAGAAAGTGGCAGGCCTCGTTAAGGCACTCGAGGAAAGAAATGCCTAAATCAAACAACATCAATTCAATTCATTACAAACACTTTTTAAATTCCATAATACAATGGCAGATTTGAAAGCAATGGCTGAAAGCCTCGTTAACTTAACAGTAAAAGAAGTAAACGAACTTGCTACAATCCTTAAAGAAGAATACGGTATCGAGCCGGCTGCTGCTGCAGTAGTTGCTGCTCCTGGTGCCGGTGGTGGCGCTGGTGCTGCTGCTGAAGAGAAAACTGCATTTGACGTTATCCTCGTTGACGGTGGCGCTAACAAACTTGCAGTAGTGAAATTGGTTAAAGACCTTACCGGTCTTGGACTAAAAGAAGCTAAAGATGCAGTAGATAAAGCTCCATCTCCACTCAAGACAGGTGTTACTAAAGACGAAGCTGCTGCTTTGAAAACACAACTTGAAGAAGCTGGTGCTAAAGTTGAGGTTAAATAATAACCACAACTCCTTAAATATCAAGTTTAGGCCTTTCCCTTTGGAGACGGCCTAAACTTGTTTTATAATTTTGGCAGTTCTACTCTGCCCTGGCGGTATATAATTTTGTGGCCGCATGCTTTTTTATTCAAAAAGGTAAGAACAATTAAACAACCCAAGTAGCTTGGCAACACCTAAAAAAACAGACGAGAGACATAGTTTCTCCTCTACTAAAAGTTTTTATGAATATCCGGATTTTCTGGAGATTCAATTAGCATCTTTCCGGGAGTTCTTCCAATTGGACACCAATCCCGAGAATCGCAGTAACGAAGGTCTTTACAAAGTATTCTCAGAGAACTTCCCGATCACCGATACAAGAAACCAATTCGTATTGGAGTTTCTTGATTATTTCATAGACCCTCCGCGCTACACCATTGAAGAATGCATTGAGCGTGGTCTTACTTATAGTGTTCCCCTGAAGGCGAAGTTGAAATTGTACTGTACCGACCCTGAGCACGAGGATTTCGAAACCATCGTGCAAGACGTGTACTTGGGAACCATTCCTTACATGACTCCACAAGGGTCATTCTGTATCAATGGCGCAGAACGCGTTATTGTATCACAATTGCACCGTTCGCCTGGTGTATTCTTCGGTCAAAGCCGCCATGCTAATGGTACCAAGCTTTACAGCGCACGTATCATTCCATTCCGCGGTTCATGGATTGAGTTTGCGACAGACATCAACAATGTGATGTACGCATACATCGACCGTAAGAAAAAACTTCCTGTAACTACTCTATTGCGCGCTATCGGTTATGAAAGCGACCGCGCAATTCTTGAAATATTCAACCTTGCCGAAGAAGTAAAAGTTTCTAAGGCAGGTATCCAACGTGTCCTTGGTCGCAAACTCGCAGCGCGTGTTTTGAAAACTTGGATTGAGGACTTCGTGGATGAAGATACCGGTGAGGTAGTTTCTATTGAGCGTAATGAGGTTGTTCTTGACCGCGAAACCGTTCTGGAAAGCCACCACATCGATATCATTATTGACAGCGGTGCTAAGACCATCATCCTTCACAAAGAAGAGTCTAACTCTGCTGACTTCACCATCATCCACAACACCCTTCAAAAAGACACTTCCAACTCAGAGAAAGAAGCGGTAGAATACATCTACCGTCAGTTGCGTAACGCTGAGCCACCAGATTTGGAAACAGCTCGAGGTGTTATCGACAAATTGTTCTTCTCTGAGCAACGTTATGACCTTGGAGAGGTTGGTCGTTTCCGTATCAACAGAAAATTGGGTAACACCAATTCTCAAAGCCGTACGTTGACCAAAGATGATATCATTCAAATCATCAAGTACTTGATTGAGCTTGTAAACTCCAAGGCTGATGTGGATGATATCGACCACTTGTCTAACAGACGCGTTCGTACAGTTGGTGAACAATTGTACAACCAATTCGCTGTTGGTTTGGCTCGTATGGCACGTACCATTCGCGAGCGCATGAACGTGCGTGACAACGAGGTCTTCACTCCTATTGACTTGATCAACGCGAAGACATTGTCATCCGTTATCAACTCCTTCTTTGGTACCAACCAGCTATCTCAGTTCATGGACCAAACTAACCCATTGGCTGAGGTAACCCACAAGAGAAGATTGTCAGCTCTCGGTCCTGGTGGTCTCTCCAGAGAGCGCGCAGGTTTCGAGGTGCGTGACGTACACTATACGCACTATGGTCGTCTTTGTACCATTGAAACACCTGAAGGCCCGAACATCGGTTTGATTTCATCGCTTTGTGTATATGCTAAAATCAACCGTCTCGGATTTATCGAAACTCCTTACCGCAGAGTTGAAAACGGTAGAGCAATAATGGATGACAGCGGTGTAACCTACCTCACTGCTGAAGATGAAGATACCAAGGTAATCGCACAAGCAAATGCTGCAATTGACGAGAATGGTAACTTCCTATCTCCAATGGTAAAAGCACGTCTTGAAGGTGACTTCCCGGTAGTTGCTCCGGAATCCATCCACCTCATGGACGTGGCTCCAAACCAGATTGCATCTATCGCAGCATCGCTTATTCCATTCCTTGAGCACGATGACGCCAACCGTGCATTGATGGGATCTAACATGATGCGTCAGGCCGTTCCATTGATGCGTCCAGAAGCACCAATCGTGGGTACAGGACTTGAGGCACGCGTAGCGAAAGACTCTCGCGTACTTCTAACTGCGGAAGGCGAAGGAGTTGTAGAATACGTTGACGCTAATGAAATTCACGTTCGTTATAAGCGCAGCGAAGAGGATGAATTGGTAAGCTTCAACTCTCCGTTGAAGGTTTACAAAATCCGCAAGTTCATGAAGACCAACCAAAGCACCACCATCAACTTGCGTCCTATTGTGACCAAGGGTGAGCGCGTAACGGAAGGTCAAATCATGGTAGAAGGTTATTCTACAAAAGGCGGAGAACTTGCAATCGGCCGTAACCTCAAAGTGGCCTTCATGCCATGGAAAGGTTACAACTTCGAGGATGCTATCGTTATCTCTGAGCGCGTAGTGCGTGAAGACATCTTCACCTCTATCCACATTGATGAATACACCACCGAGGTACGTGATACCAAACGCGGTGTGGAAGAATTGACCTCCGATATTCCAAACGTGAGCGAAGACGCTACAAAAGATTTGGATGAAAACGGTATCATTCGCATCGGTGCAGAGGTGAAAGAAGGAGATATTTTGATTGGTAAAATCACTCCAAAAGGTGAAACCGATCCTACTCCGGAAGAAAAACTACTTCGCGCTATCTTCGGTGACAAAGCCGGTGATGTAAAAGACGCATCATTGAAAGTTCCACCATCCGCTTCCGGTGTGGTAATCGACAAGAAATTGTTCAGCCGTACCATTAAAGATAAGAAGCCTGTAAAAGCCAATGAAAAGGCGATTATCGAAGCTTTGGATAAGGAACACGAAAAAGAAGTAGCAGACTTGAAGAAAATCCTTGTGGACAAGTTGCTTGCGATCTTGAAAGATCAAACTTGCCAAGGAGTTTATAACTACTTCCGTGAAGAGCAAATCAAGAAAGGAACTAAGTTTACAGCTAAATCCCTTTCTACAATTGATTTCAGCGTAGTGAATGCTGAAGGATGGACCAAAGACGAAGCTACCAACAACTTGGTAAAACGTTGTATCCACAACTTCAACATGCGCTACAATGAATTGCTTGGTGCATACAAACGCAAGAAATTCCAATTGACTGTAGGTGATGAACTACCAACAGGTATTGTGAAACTTGCGAAGGTTTATATCGCTCAAAAACGTAAGCTACGCGTGGGTGATAAGATGGCCGGTCGTCACGGTAACAAGGGTATCGTAGCCAAAATTGTACGCGATGAAGACATGCCATTCCTAGAGGACGGTACTCCGGTAGATATCGTACTCAACCCGCTGGGTGTACCTTCTCGTATGAACCTTGGACAGATTTATGAAACTGTACTTGGTTGGGCCGGACAAAAGCTTAATAAGAAGTTTGCTACACCAATTTTTGACGGTGCATCCTTGTCAGAGATTGAGCAAATTACGAAAGAAGCCGGAGTTCCTTCATGGGGTGTAACCTACCTATACGATGGCGGAACCGGTGAGCGTTTTGAACAACAAGCCACCGTGGGTGTAATCTACATGATTAAACTAAGCCACATGGTGGATGACAAAATGCACGCGCGTTCTATCGGTCCATACTCGCTTATTACTCAACAACCATTGGGTGGTAAAGCTCAGTTTGGAGGTCAGCGTTTCGGTGAGATGGAGGTTTGGGCATTGGAAGCATTCGGTGCTGCTAACATCCTTCAAGAAATCTTGACCGTGAAGTCCGATGACGTAATGGGTAGAGCGAAAGCTTATGAGTGCATCGTTAAAGGAGAAAATATGCCTACTCCGGGTATACCAGAATCCTTCAACGTATTGCTGCATGAATTGCGAGGACTTGGTTTGAATATTACATTGAACCAATAAAAAAGAATGATACCAAATCATCCTGGGGTGTAACAGCTTCAGGATGATTTTTCCAGCAATTGAACAGAGAGATTTTTATTTAAAAGAATACACCTCATAAAAATATGCTTCAAGCAAAAAAAGTAGCTCGTCCAACGAGTGATTTCAAATCCATCACCATTAGTCTAGCTTCTCCAGAAGACATTTTGGAGCGCTCTCATGGTGAAGTGTTGAAGCCGGAAACCATCAACTATAGGACTTATAAGCCTGAGCGAGATGGTCTTTTCTGCGAAAAAATATTCGGTCCTGTAAAGGACTACGAATGTCACTGCGGTAAGTACAAGCGTATTCGCTATAAAGGCATCGTTTGTGACCGTTGTGGTGTGGAAGTTACAGAGAAGAAAGTACGTAGAGAGCGCACCGGTCACATTACTTTGACCGTGCCTGTAGCTCACATCTGGTACTTCCGCTCGCTTCCAAACAAAATCGGTTATCTTCTTGGACTTCCTACGAAGAAACTTGATCAAATCATCTATTACGAGCGCTATGTGGTAATTAACCCAGGGCCTGCTGTAAACGATGAGGGCAATCCATACCAAGTAATGGACTTCATCACTGAGGAAGAATACTTGAACGCTCTTGAGCGTCTTCCAAAGGAGAACCAATACTTAGACGATAAAGACCCAAATAAATTCGTTGCGAAAATGGGTGCTGAGGCATTGTATGACCTTCTCTCCAATGTAAAATTGGATGAATTGTCATACGAGCTTCGTCACAAAGCAAGCATCGAAACATCACAACAACGTAAAAACGAAGCGTTGAAACGCTTGCAAGTTGTTGAAGCCTTCCGCGATGCAAACACCCGCGTAGTAAACCGTCCGGAGTGGATGATTACCAAAGTGGTTCCGGTTATTCCACCGGAGCTTCGTCCACTTGTTCCATTGGATGGTGGTCGTTTCGCAACATCTGATTTGAACGACTTGTATCGCAGAGTGATCATCCGCAACAACCGTCTGAAGCGTTTGATGGAAATCAAGGCTCCGGAGGTAATCTTGCGCAACGAGAAACGTATGTTGCAAGAAGCGGTAGACTCTTTGTTTGACAACTCTCGTAAATCTTCTGCAGTTAAAACCGAGAGCAACCGTCCGCTAAAATCCCTTTCTGACTCTTTGAAAGGTAAGCAAGGACGTTTCCGTCAGAACCTTCTCGGTAAACGTGTGGACTATTCAGCCCGTTCTGTTATCGTTGTTGGTCCTGAGTTGAAGATGCACGAATGCGGATTGCCAAAAGACATGGCAGCCGAGCTCTTCAAACCATTCATCATCCGCAAGATGATTGAAAGAGGTATCGTGAAGACCGTTAAATCCGCTAAGAAAATCGTTGATAAGAAAGAGGCGGTTGTTTGGGATATCCTAGAAAACGTATTGAAAGGGCACCCGGTTCTCCTCAACCGTGCTCCTACCCTTCACCGTTTGGGTATTCAGGCATTCCAACCGAAATTGATTGAAGGTAAAGCGATTCAGTTGCACCCACTCGTATGTACTGCGTTCAACGCGGACTTCGATGGTGACCAAATGGCGGTACACGTACCACTAGGTCACGCAGCTATCCTTGAAGCACAATTGTTGATGCTCGGTTCGCACAATATTTTGAACCCGGCCAACGGTGCTCCTATCACTGTACCTTCTCAAGACATGGTACTTGGTCTTTATTACATCACCAAGTCTCGTGTTGGTACACCTGAGCATCCTGCGAAAGGTGAAAACAAAACTTACTACTCACCAGAGGAAGTAACGATTGCTTTCAACGAAGGTCAGCTTGATCTTCATGCGAATATCAAAGTTCGTTGGACTGACATCAATGGCAAGTCCAGCATTATCGAAACAACTACCGGTCGCGTATTGTTCAACCAAGTTGTTCCGCCTGAAGTTGGTTTCATCAACCAATTGTTGACCAAGAAAGCCCTTCGCGATATCATCGGTGATATCTTGAAACACGTAGGTATTGCTAGAACTTCCAAGTTCTTGGATGATATCAAAGATTTAGGATTCTACTGGGCGTTTAAAGGAGGTCTATCCTTCAAACTCTCTGACGTAGTTATTCCTGCTGAGAAAGAAAAACTAGTTGCCGATGCAGAAGCCAAAGTTCGCGATGTATTCGACAGCTATAACATGGGTCTTATTACCAATAACGAGCGTTACAACCAAGTTATTGATATCTGGACCAATACCAACTCCAAACTGACCAACATCTTGATGGAGCGCTTGAAGAACGACCAACAAGGATTCAACAGCATCTACATGATGTTTGACTCCGGAGCGCGTGGTTCTAAAGAGCAGATTCGTCAGTTGGCCGGTATGAGGGGCTTGATGGCCAAGCCGCAGAAGAACGCTGCGATGGGTGGCCAAGACATTATCGAAAACCCAATCTTGGCGAACTTCAAGGAAGGTCTATCGATTCTTGAGTACTTCATCTCTACCCACGGTGCTCGTAAAGGTCTTGCCGATACCGCGTTGAAAACAGCGGACGCAGGTTACCTCACCCGTAGGTTGGTGGACGTAGCCCAAGACGTTATTATCAATGAAGTGGATTGTGGTACACTTCGCGGTATTGTAGCTACACCATTGAAGAAAGCCGATGAAATCGTTGAGTCATTGAGTGAGCGCATTATTGGCCGCACAAGCGTACATGATGTGGTAAATCCGGAAACCGGAGAAATCATCTGCTACAGTGGAGACCAAATCACAGAGTCCATTGCTGAAGCAATACAAGATGCCGGATTGGAAGAAATTGAAATCCGTTCGGTATTGACATGCGAAAGCAAGCGCGGAGTGTGTGCTAAGTGTTACGGACGCGACCTTGCAACTGCACAATTGGTACAACAAGGATTGGCAGTGGGAGTTATCGCAGCACAATCTATCGGTGAGCCAGGTACACAGTTGACACTTCGTACATTCCACACCGGTGGTGCCGCAGGTGGTGGTTCTATCGAACAAGATATCCGCGCAAAATATGCCGGTATCGTTGAAATCGATGAATTGCGTTCTGTAGAGTCCGTTGGTGAAAATGGTGAGATGAAGACCATCGTAGTATCCCGTTCATCAGAGGTGAAAATCATCGATGAGAAGACCGGTGCTACACTTACCAACGCAAACATTCCATACGGTGCTACACTTCACGTGAAGCCGGGAGCAACAGTTGCCAAAGGTGACTTGATTGCTGAGTGGGATCCATATAACAGCGTGATTATCACAGAAGAAGAAGGTACTGTTCGTTTTGATGCGGTAGAAGAAGGTATCACTTTCAAAACCGAATTGGACGAGCAAACCGGTTTCTCTGAGAAAGTAATTACCGAGACAAAAGACAAGAAGAAGAACCCAGCTATCGAGATTATCCGCGATAAGGACGTGGTGAAAACCTACTCCCTACCGGTGGGTGCTCACTTGAATGTGAACGATGGCGACAAGGTGAAAAAAGGAACTGTACTTGTTAAGATTCCCCGTATGTCCGGTAAGACAAGCGATATCACCGGAGGTCTTCCTCGTGTAACCGAGTTGTTCGAAGCTCGTAACCCATCTAACCCTGCTGTTGTTACGGAGATTGACGGTATCGTAGAATACGGAAAAATCAAACGTGGTAACCGCGAGGTAACAGTGAGAGCTCGTACAGGCGAAGAGAAGAAATACCTCGTGCCACTCTCCAAGCACATCTTGGTACAAGAAGGCGACTTCGTTCGTGCTGGTATGCCACTTTCCGATGGAGCCATCTCTCCTAGCGATATCCTCGATATCCAAGGACCAACTGCAGTACAAGAATACCTTGTGAATGAAATTCAAGAGGTTTACCGTCTGCAAGGTGTGAAAATCAACGATAAGCACTTTGAAGTAATCGTACGTCAAATGATGCGTAAAGTTGAAATCACCGATGCCGGAGATACTCGCTTCTTGGAAGGTACAAGCGTAGATAAAGCCGAGTTCTTGGAAGAAAACGAATTGTTGTTTGACAAAATGGTTATTACCGATGCGGGTGACTCCGATCGTTATCAAACCGGTCAAATCATCAGTGTTCGTGCACTTCGGGATGAGAACTCTAGCTTGAAACGCAAAGACAAAAGAGAAATTCAAGCGCGCGAGGCTATCACAGCTACTGCTAGCCCAATGCTTCAAGGTATCACAAGAGCGTCATTGCAGACTGATTCATGGATTTCAGCTGCATCGTTCCAGGAGACTACCAAAGTGTTGAACGAAGCTGCAGTACAAGGTAAGACCGATTACTTGATTGGATTGAAAGAGAATGTTATTGTTGGTCACCCAATTCCTGCGGGTACTGGGGTTCGCAAGTTCCAAAAGATGATCGTTAGCAATAGCGAAGATTATGTGAACTTGATGGCTCAACGCAACGATAACGCTGGAGTTTAATGGAATAATAACTCACTGACTATAAAAAAAGGCTGTTCTCTATGGTGAACAGCCTTTTTTATTTTCAAATCAATTGAGAGAAAATTCTAGCCCTGCGACTCAGCATAGCGTTTATAGTTGTCCAAAATAGATTGCCAACCTACACGCTGCATTTCAGCGGAGTTCTCATGTTCAGCGTCAAAAACGGTGGTAACTTTAGTTGAGCCATTAACCTCTTCAAAACTAGTATCTACTCTTCGACCATCGGGCATGGTATATGTGAATCCTTTGAACTCATCAATGGAGTTATATATTGCTTCGTAATCGAACCCGAAACTTCCATCACGAGCTTCCATTCGTGCCAGATACTTCCCTCCTACTGTCAAATTATTTTCCGCATACGGGCAATGCCAATCCTTCGATGCAAAATTCCATTGTGTGATATGCTTTGGGTTGTGATAGTAATCCCATGCTTTTTGCGGACTCACTCCTACCAAAGTTTCCACGGTTATACGTTTACGTGCCATTTGATTAAATAAATGTTTAAGGTATTTATTAGAAAAATCGTCAATCCCCACTCTGATTTGGGGGCACTAAAAATAGTTCGCTTCGATTTAGGATGATTTAAAAAATCACACATTGATATACAAACCAAAGATTGTATAACTCAAGGGCTTTCGCTGCTATTTCTCATTCATCAAAAAGTCATAACATTGCAGGCCTATTATTTTAGCCCACCAGCCCATGGAAGTCATCGTTCAAGATTTATTTCAAAAACTTTCGGACATCACCGACAAGTTCCTAGCTGCTTTGGAAGCATTCTCAGAGGAGCAATTGGTCTCCAAAGAAGATTCAGAGAACTGGAGTCCCAATCAAGTGATGGAACACCTACTCATTGCTGAATCGGGAACGCTGGGATATATGCTGAAAAAGACTTCAGGTGGATGGGATGCGTTACCAGAAGTGGATAATTTATCCAATCCGGAAGCTGTAGGGCTTATTGATCGCCTCAACTCAACGATGCGCATCAAAGCTCCCGCAATTTTGCCCGAACCTACAAATAAGATTTCTAAAGATGAGCTGATTGCAAAATGGAAACAGTTGAGAACGGAATTGGAACTCTTTGTGCACTCCATTCCTCATAAGAACCTCAACAAGATGGTTTTCAGACAACCTTCGGCCGGCCCGATGAATATAATACAGACGTTACAATTCATGGAAGCTCATGTTGGCCATCATTTGCATCAAATAGAACGTATTAAACGTAAGAACAATCTGTGAGCCGTACGACTGAAAATAAGTGGTGGGACCAATGGATATCCTATCTGCTTGCTCTGGTAGCTTTCCTGATTCCTGCCCATAAAAAATTGGTTCCGGTAACGGTTATTTTACTTGCTGTGGTTCTCATTGTGCGCAGTATCACCACACGCACTATCTATACCGGTAAAAAAGATCTGCCTCTGTACCTGCTGCTCGGATTATTTATACTCCATTTGATAGGCATCACCTATTCAGAAAACGTTTCCTATGCTTGGGTGGAGGTAGGTATCAAATTTTCGTTTCTGGGCTTTCCTTTAATAGCTCTGGTAATGCCGGTTATTTCCAACGAAAATCGGAATAGAATCAACGTTGCTTTCGTAATAGGTTGCTGGGTCTATACTGTTGTATCCATAGCAACCGGCATCTATGACGCTATACAAAACAAGGATATGGCTTACCTAAGTTATGCTTTGCTGAGTGAGCCTTATCATCCGACCTACGCAGCTACCTATCAAGCAATGGCCGTTTTCCTGCTTTTATATAAAAGCAATTGGTATTCTTATCAAGTTGTCAGAAGGTACTTGTTTCTGCTTCTACTAATAGCAATGGTCGTGTTCATCAGCATGTTGGCGAGCAAAGCTGGATTGCTGGCACTTTGGATTTGCCTCGTGGTAACGGCTTTTTATTATCTCAAACAGAAACTGCATTTGAAATATATCCTCGGTGTTCCGGTGTTGCTATTGGCAATCAGTATCACCAGCACGCGATTATTACCGGTAACCGCGAGCAGAATACAAAGTGCTGTTACATCTGTACAAAATGGAACGACCGGGCATCCGGACATGGAAGCAGAAAATGAGGTCACTCATGCGCAAACCAGTACCCACTTGCGATTGGTAACATGGTCTTCCTCTTGGGAGTTGATGCTGCGCAACCCCATGGGTGTAGGAACAGGTGATACAACCAATGAACTCGTGAAAATTTATGAACGCAAAGCAGAAGAACTCGCTGCAGAAAAAGAATTGAACGCCCACAATCAATTCCTACAGACTGGAGCTGAGCTCGGATGGTTAGGGCTGTTGCTTCTCATCGGTTCATTGTCATTACTGTTTGTTCAATCCATTCGCACAAAGGACCTATTCCTGCTGACTTTTCTTTTAGTCTGCGGAATGAATTTCCTCTTTGAGTCCTTTCTAGAAGTACAAGCCGGAATCGTATTCTTCTGCTATTGGGTGTTGGTTTCTCTTCGCCAGGACTAATTTTTTTGGATAACAATTGGTTTAATCCAAGTGGTATCCTTCACATGTACGCGTAAGAAATAGATACCATTCGGTTGATTATCCATCACAATACGATAGGTATTTGTTTGTCCCGATGGTGCAAATTGTTTGCTATAAACCAATTTACCGTATGCATCATAGCAAGTTACGTCCACTGCTGACGCCTCATTCACCACAAGATTGAAGTTGCCACTTGATGGATTGGGATAAATGGACATGAATTTATTGGTATCAAACTCCTCCACTCCTACAAACGGTAACACCTGGATATTAGCCGATGTTTCATTGGTACATCCATTTGCATCGGTATAGGTATAGAATACCGTATGACTGCCCACTCCTGCAAGTGCAGGATAGAACATGCCATCGGATACACCGGGTCCCCAATATTCACCACCGGAAGGTGAAGCCATATTCAACTCAAATGGATTGGTCATAATGGTCACTTCTTCAGGCAATACAAAACTCAAACTAGGAAGTGGGTACACGGTAATCTCTATTGGTGTAGACGTAAATGTGCAGCCTTGAGGAGTAGTTACAGTGAGCGTATATTCTCCCGTGGATTCTACATCTATGCTGTTTTGAGTCATACCATTGCTCCATTGATATTGTCCATTGACCACAGAGGTCAAGGTAACGCTACCACCTTGACAAAATGCGGTTTCACCGTCTATGTCAATCATCGTGGATGCATCCACATTGGCTCCATCTTCAATAGTAAATTCGAATGTTCGGGATGTTTGAGAAAGAGCATCTGTGATTAGTAAAGTGTACACACCGGGACACAACAAGTTGATTGCGTTGGCTGTATCTCCTGTATTCCATAGGAAGGAGTAATCTCCATCGCACATTGGAGTCACGATGATGGAGCCATCACATCGCCCTACGCAGGATACATTTTGTTTTTGAACTTGGGTAGAATAATCAGAAGGTTCACAAGCATTTGAGTTGAGCAAGTTGATACGAGGAGGAGCCAGTAAGGCCGCCAGTACGCGTTCCTTTTGTCCTTGCGTGAAGCGGTTTGTTTCACCGCAATAGCTCATATAATTTCTTCGTGAGTTATCCCAAATTCCTTCACTGCTACATGGGTTGACAGCCCCACAGTCTCCCACTCTGTGAGGTGGAGTATCACACACATGATCTCCCAGCGTAGCGCAATTCCAGTCGGCAGGACATGTTTGGCCATTGTTATCACCATCAAATGTGTGTGCCAAGTTAAAACCGTGACCAAGCTCGTGTGTGAGCGTAGTGGAATTATAGGTCATGTAGGGAGCCATTATCACGGTGCCATCATATTCATCACCATTTGGATAGGTTGCATATCCGGCCCAACCACCGCATATAGAGTGGACCACCCAAATGTTGTAATAGCTATATGTGGACCATTTGCTCAGATCCTTCACCGCATGATCGGGCGCAGACATACCACATTCTGATTTGCCTCCACGTGTAATTCCGCCCTCGGCATAGTTGTTCAAGCTCAAACCATTTACTCGAACAATTCCGGTGGTAGGACATCCATTGGGATCACGTTTGGCAAGGCAAAAGGTAATTTGCATATCCACACCATTTCCTATTGCATTGGAATAGCGGTCATTCAGTCCCTGAATAGCACTGTGAATTTGTGCATCGGAAATATTGCTTCCAACCCCAACCGGTTCACCCAAATGAATCACATGCACAACCACCGGAACCACATAATGTTCATCGCCTACGCTTCTGAGAGAAGATATATTATCGTAAACATCCACTATTTCTGATTGAATACGATTGTATCGTTCACGGTAGTCTAAATCAGTATTTAGTGAATGGGAATGAACCCAATCCGTGCCACATAACTCTTGGCCTTTGATAGATAAAGGCAAGAAAGCAATTAGAATTGCATAAATACATTTCATAGAGACTCAAGAATTTTGAAAGGTGGGAAAGATAAAATGAATGATAAAGCCATATCGTACGTCATCTAAACAATCTTGCTTATAAATAACCATTGAAAGCATTTCTAAACACCTTTTCTATCTGCTTCCAGCCAGCTTTTTGTCTTGTTCAGCGAGCTTGAATTATGTAGTTCCACCTTCTTCACCTAAGTGACAATTTACCTTCATGATATTCCTCATGAGAGGCCGTCAAAAACATCAGCCCCGTTCGTGTTGAACTTACCGAAATGGGAATTACCAATCATTTCAGCTAATACTGAAGGATGCTATTCCGCACTCATATGACAAACCCTATATGGCTTAGTGTCATCCTCGGCACTGACATCTTGCAACTAGAAGCCCAAAAACAATCAGTTCTAGTAACCTAATTATTGAGTTATATTTGAATAACCAACCAAAAAATCATGCGCACCAATTATATTTTAGAAATAGCCGTGGACACCCTTCCTTCCGCACACGAGGCCCATCGTGGCGGTGCAGGCAGATTAGAGTTGTGCAGCGCACTTTCTACAGGTGGTCTCACGCCCAACATTCGTCTATTACAAGCTGTAAAACAGTGGATTCAGTTGCCGGCATTCGTCATAATACGTCCACGTGAAGGCGATTTTGTGTATTCCCGACAAGAAATCGACTACATGAAAAGCGAAATGGAACTCGCCATGGAGTATGGTGCTGACGGCTTTGTGCTAGGTGCACTTAATGAAAATGGTGAAATTCATGTCCGCCATACTAAAGAGCTGGTACAGCATTGTGCTCCGCTTCCGGTTACTTTTCATCGGGCATTTGATTGTACTAGAAATCTTTCTCAGTCGCTGGAAGCTGTGATTGATTGCGGTTGTAAGCGCTTACTCACTTCAGGCGGGGGGCATGTTGTTGCTGATAAAAGAGACGTTGTACTTGCTCTTCACGAACAGGCGAAAGGCCGAATAAAAATCATTCCTGGTGGTGGAATAACTCCCGATAATTTCAAAGAAGTATTTCATCCTGAGTTGGATGAGTATCATATGAGTGGTCAAACACCAATGACCTCACCACTTACTTCTGACTTGTTCAGAATGGACTACAAGGAAACTTCGCATACCAATGTTGCAAGTGTTGTGGAGCAACTGAATGCCCTCACCCATGCACATTAATTCTGATTAAGCAACTTGGCAAGGCGATGCACCTCGCTTTGGAAGTAGCTGTCATATAAGGCTTTCTGAATATGTAATTTTTCGGACTTGGTCAAGTGCCAATTCAATGAAACTTGCGTGTCTTTGTCCTGCTGCAGTTCAAATGTTACTAAGTCAACAGAACCTGTGAACCAACCTTTAAGGTAGCGAAACGCTTGCTCATTGTTGTAATCTTGAGTTTTAGTGAGGTTGCCATAAATACCTCCAACAGGTGCTGAGAATTTCCCGAAGAATGATGGATGGTGTTCTTCCAATTCTTTGTTCTTTGGTAAATCTCTAATTTGAACCACAATCACACCACTTGTATTTTTATTAATCCAGTCCTTGAAAGTGAAAATGAATTGCATGGTGGTTTTCAAACCATAATTGTCGCGTACACCGGCATCTACCATATCAATCGGAGGTTCCGTAGGCAGAGTAGTCATTGGCAATACATATGGAAATGTAGCGCTCATGCGCAATGCCGAGAGGAACTGCAAATTGTTTGCATCATGATTTTCAAACATGCGTCTGAACTCCACATCCTCCGGTAACTGATGATTGTGACCGTTTAACCTAAAAGGAGAAGTGAGATAACTGATGGGTTGTGAGGAGATAAGCATTCTTCTTCCATCCCTTGATATCGTTGGTGAAAGCACCATCATCGGAATGAATGATTTGAACTCATATTCGGAATAATCACGCAATCTCCGGTTGAAGATATAATCCGTATTGCGATGGAATTGCTCTTCAAATGCAGTGGCTCTGTCTTTGGAGTATTTATAATTCCCGTCCTCAATGCGTTGGTATCGCACCAGCCAATCATTGGTCACTGCCGACATCATGATGGGGTTGAGGAGGTCTTTGGCCATGTTTTCAGCATATTGTCTGTCGTAGAGATTTATCTGTTCTCCCCACGATTGGCGCAGCTTGAGTTCGCGCATATATGCCGCACCAAACATTCCTCCTGATGCACCGGTCATCAACACAGCATGGTCCAAGAGTTTACCATTCAAAAGACTATCTACATAAGCCATGGAAAGCATGTTCCAATAAGCGGAACGCGTTCCACCACCACTGTGATTCAGAATAATGAGTTTCGGTTTTGATGAGCTGCCAATGAGTTTGCGAATTTTCGCTTTCCAGTTTTCCAGCATACCGATTCCAATCAAGCTATCGGCTTCGGTCATTTGAGTTGTTGGTATATACAAAGCCGGGTCATATGGTACAGGAGGTACATCATAGTTCAGACCATAAGCTTTGGTCTGCTGTCTGAATATGCGCAAATCCTCATAGAAATAATTAAATCCTGCAATGAATAAAATGACAAGTGTCAAAGTCCAGCCGCGCATACGCGAATGAATGGCGCTAAACAACATAATCAGCACGGTCAGAAACAGCATCAAACTTGCCGCAGCGGGAATAATCAACACTTCATATGAACGCAATGAGCCGATAATGATGAAAGAAAAAATCAATGCAAGTTCAAAGCGCGAAGCATTGACGTGGTTTTGATCAAATACTTTATCGAGAATACTCTTGCTGTAGTGCCCGCAATCCCTTGCCAGACTGATTTTGGTCAATGAGAATAAATAGGTTTCTACATACCAATTGCCATGCGACCTGCGAGCACGTCTGAGCCAACGTGCGAGCCTACCTGTACGTGAAGCAGCTTCAGCTTCTTCCTCCTCTTCTTCTTCCTGATCATGTTCCTGCTCTTTCGCCCACACCTTTTGCTCTGATTTGGCAAAATTGCTCGCACTCTTGTTGGTATAAACAAAGTAGATATAAGATAAAAACTGAAACACAAAGACCATGATAACAAAGCTGGTGAGGTTCAGCAGTACATTGAATCCTGACACCAACTCCCTACTCATTTGATATCGAGCGCTGCAAATGCAGTATGTAATAACGAATACTGTAGGAATAATGAAGTTATTGAGACAGAATTTCTGGAACGGCTTATTGAGTGTTGCGATGAATGGGAAACGATAACCATGGCGGATGTAGGTATACAGGTTGAAACCGCTAATAAATCCACCCACTGCAAAACCCAGTATTCCAAACGAAACAACACCCGTAACTCCCAAATATTCCGGAATCAAGAATTGCTGAGGCACCCCCACACGCGCGGCCACAACACCGGTGATGATTCCAAAAAGAAACAACCACAACAGCAATAAGAAAGTGTTCTTCTTGATATGAAGCAATAACAACTGAAATGGGAAGAAATAAATAATTCTATTTCTGCGCGGAGGTGTTGTATGTGTCTTGCTCATTGTCGGCAAATTACATGGAATTCAGTTTTCTTCAGTCATCCTTTGGACAGTGATTTTAAACGCATTGTTTCTCAAAAAGTGACATCGCAGCGACCTGAAACATCACTTAAGTTTGCAGTCCCTAATTCCGGTGTGGACGAACGCAGGCAAACACATTGCACGTATGGCTCAGGTTGAGATAAAAAACAAAAAGGCGGCATTCAAATACACTCTTCTTGAAGAGTTTACAGCAGGTATTGTGCTCAGTGGTTCTGAAATAAAAAGCATTCGGGCCATGAAAGCCAATATCTCTGATGCCTATTGCAAAATGATCAATGGAGAGCTGTATGTAATGAATATGTACATTGGGCCTTACCACAATGCAGGGTATTCTCAGCACAAGGAGCGCAATAGCCGCAAACTGCTGCTCAACCGAGTTGAACTCCGCAAGATAGACCGCAGGCTGCGCGATACAGGAATCACAGTTGTACCTACCCTCCTATTTATCAATGAAAAGGGATGGGCCAAACTCACCATTTGTCTGGCCAAGGGTAAGAACATGGGAGATAAACGTCTGGACCAAAAAGAGAAAGATTTAAAGCGCGAAAGCGATCGCGGTTTTAAAGAGTAATCAAAATTACCCTTTGCTTATTCTTTGGGATATAATTCCTTAATTGGAAAAATGATATCCCTGGATTTATCAGCTAATCGCATTCGATTAATTTGATTTCATTTCCAATCTTTTTTTGGGAAATTCATCCCAACATTTTAGCTGTTTTCTATTTCAGGATTTCTACATCAATTCTTGGTTAGATGGATGCTTCAGCTATTGCTGTTTATTTGAAGTTGATTTTCCGAAATGTGTGAACGAAATTGCGGAAATATTAAAAATCAAAAAAACTTTATTCTATAGATAGTCATACGGGATTTAATTTTAATTAGACGAACCATCAAGAATGGGGATTGCAAATAATCAAAGTGCTAATTGACCAACTAAACAGAAAAATAAAAACACATAATACAGATGTTTTTTTTTCTTTGCATTCAACTTTAACTAAACGCGAAGTATGCCAACTAAACACATCTTAATTGTAGAAGACGACATTTTAAACAGGAGACTTTACAAGAAGGTACTGATTGAAAACCATTACAATGTACGTGAAGCCCCAAATTCGTTGGAGGCCAACAAGATTTTGGACAGCGAACCGGTTGATTTAGTGATCTTGGACATCCATCTAGGAGAAAATGAAATTGATGGCGTCAGCCTGGGGCGATTGATACGGGACAAATACCACAAACCATTTATCTATCTCACGGCCAACCAAACCAAGGATATAATCAATGAAGTGGACATTACAACTCCTTCCTCCTACCTCACCAAGCCTTTCAAAAACGAAGAATTCCTTGCTTCCATCGTTGTAGCAATGCACCAGTACCAACCCGCGAGCAAGAGTGAACAGACAGTGACCGTAAAAGATGGTGAATACACACTGGAATTGGCTTTAGAGCTAATTGATTACATCGAATCGGCAGGCAATTACCTCATGTATTACGCCAACAATAAGATTTATAAAAGCCGAAACACAATAAAAGGCATCTTGGAGATTTTGCCATCTGATATGTTCATCCAGACCCACCGCGCATTCATTGTCAACAAAAACAAAATCACAAAACACAACGGAAAACAACTGATTGTAAACGGTCATGTTGTTCCAATCTCTAAGACTTTTCTCCAGAGTCAAGTTGAACAACTGGCTTCATAAAGTTAGTTGAATTGAATCTGACTTAACGACTCTCGTTTTTTCAGAACGGACCAATAAAAAACACGCACCCTTTACCGGATGCGTGTTTAATCATTTTATTGACGGCTAATCTTATAGATTTTCAATCACAACTGCGCTGGCACCACCACCACCGTTGCAAATACCTGCACCACCGTACTTACCATTGTTTTGTTTCAAAACATGGATGAGCGTAACGATGATACGAGCACCACTACAACCTAGTGGGTGCCCCAATGAAACGGCTCCACCGTTCACATTCACCTTAGCAGGGTCGAGATTCATTTTTTGCATGTTGACGATACCCACTACTGAGAAGGCCTCATTCAACTCCACAAAATCCAAGTCAGACATTTGCAATCCTGCTTTTGCAACAGCTTTGGGCAAAGCCAAAGAAGGCGTAGTGGTGAACCATTCAGGAGCTTGTTCAGCATCTGCATATGAAACAAGTTTAGCAAGAGGTTTCAAGCCTAGTGCTTCCATCTTCTCCTTGCTCATCAAAACAACGGCAGCAGCACCATCGTTCATGGTACTAGCGTTAGCAGCAGTTACAGTACCATCTTTTGAGAACGCTGGCTTGAGCTGAGGAACTTTGTCAAAATTCACATTCTTGAACTCTTCATCAGTGTCTATCACGATGGTTTCACCTTTGCGGCCGGTCATTTGAAGAGGAACGATTTCATCTTTGAATTTACCTGCTGCATGCGCGGCCGCACTGCGCTTATAGCTCTCGATAGCAAAAGCATCTTGCTGTTCGCGAGTGATATTGCATTCTTTCGCGCACATGTCGGCAGCAACACCCATCGCATAGTTATTATAGACATCGGTCAAGCCATCTTTAGCTAGACCATCAATCATTTTCACATCCCCATATTTGTTGCCCCAACGCATGTTAGGAGCATAGAAAGGAACCTGGCTCATGCTTTCCATTCCACCGGCAACCACTACATCAGCATCACCAAGCATAATGCTTTGAGCGCCTTGCATAATGGCTTTCATACCGGAAGCACACACTTTGTTTACGGTTGTGCAAGTCACGTTATCAGGCAAGCCTGCAAATTTTGCTGCCTGACGTGCCGGTGCCTGACCAAGATTGGCCTGAATTACAGAACCCATCAATACCTCATTTACCTCTTTCGGGTCAAGGTTGATTTTATCCAAAGCACCTTTGATAGCAGCTGCACCTAGCTTGGTAGCAGAGATTGAAGCCAATGAGCCACCAAAGCTTCCTATCGGTGTGCGCACGGCAGAAACAATATAAACTTCTTTCATTGAGAGTGTTTTTTGCGAATTAATTGGACGCGAATTTAGGGCGATTGGTATATAAGAAAAATTTCACCTCGGATAATATTGATATCCCTACTAACGTAGTATCCTTGCCACACATTAATTCTTTCACTTTCATACATCAAAACATCCGTCTGCAGCCATGCTAACCGCAATTTATCAATCCCTTATTATCCTCATTACCATTACCACTCATCTTTCCATGGCTGCTCCAGATTGCAGTAAAGTCAAGCATGGTGTATTTGTGATGGAAGACGATCAAATGGGCAATACTATCATCACACGTGAAAATGACATACAGCGTGAGGAAAACAATCAAATGGGTGTCACTATTGAACTGAAAGTGCAATGGGTAAATGAATGTTCCTATCGACTTATCCCTTATCGAATCCTTCAGAACAACTCGGGAGTTGATTTATCCGAAGACCTTCAGTTGCTAGTGGAAATACTAGAAGTACACAAGGATTATTATCTCCAACGCACCACTTCGCTCATTTATCCTGAGATTTCGATTTCATCAAGAATCTACCGATACAACAAGAAAAAGAGCTTTGACAAATAATTCAACGCACACAGGCAATCCATCTCATCCCTTCCATTAGAGCAACCTCAACACATCTATGCTTACAACAATATTTCAATCACTCCTCTTATTGTTTACTCTCCACACGTTTGTTGCTCCCGCTCCTCCAAAATGCAGTCGGGTAAAACACGGTGTTTTCATATTGGATGACGAAACAAGCGGAGTTACCATTATCACACGCGAGAACGATATTCAACGCGAGGAAAACAAGGAGCTCGGAGTGATTTTAGAAGATAAAGTGCAGTGGCTAAATGAATGCACATACCGACTCATCCCCTATCGCGTCATTCAAAACAATTCACACATCGATTTTTCGGAAGACCTTCAGCTTGAAATCGAGATTCTTGAAGTACACAAAGAATACTACTTGCAGAGGACTACTTCACACATTTCGAATATGAGCGTTACAAAGAAAATCTTTATCTCAAACGAAAAGACCAAGAAGAAGTACGACAAATAAGACGTGAGCTCAAGGCCATTCGTGTTATGGGATATAAATCTTGTGCACGCTTTGTTGTCCCGAATCTGATCTGAGTACAATGAGATATGTACCGGTGGCTAGCTTCGCTCTCCAGGTGCTATTGCCGGATGCCATGAACTTGCTATCCACAAGTTTACCATTGATGTCATAACACTGAGCGAACACGGGAAGATGCGATGAAACAATGATGTCGCGACTTCCATTGACATAAACCAACGGACGCCAATTCCCGTTCCTTTCAGCCACGCCAACATATTCATTCACTATCAGTTGGTTTGCACTCATCAGTACCGGTGAGCGATCAGCATTTTGGAACATCGTAGAAAAAGCATTTATCTCCGGAGTGGAAACTTCCAACAAGTCTTGCGCCCATGTAGGAGGTACACTTTGGAACCACACTTTCACATCCACTTCTGCAGGGCCAGTATATCCATTGAGCGGAATATGGTAGTGAATGATATCAGAGCCGCTTCCCTCTTGCGGCCCATAATTAAAATCGGCATCCGCGATTCCTAGGATGATCTTGGTAGTATCGTATTGTGCGTGAGAAGTACTGAAACCAAATGGAACCAAACGATTGTCTTTTATGGAGTGATGCGCTCTATTGAGCAAGGTGGTTCTTGCTCCATGTTCATCGCCCATCACCATTTCATAAATCTGTATCTGATCTTCTGAATTGATAATGTTGTAGTGAGGTTCCACTTCATCTTCACCTGTCTCATAAAAATCTTCATTGAAACCGCCACTGCGGAAAATCTCATTGCCCAGCGGGTCTTTTAAAGCAAGATGCACGCTCATTCTGCGAGAAGGATATCCACTTGGCAATTTATGCCCGGTGCGGTTGGTGAGCTTCACATCCACATAGAGTGTATCCGCAGTGCGGTTCACCTCATTTAATTCAACAAAAAGACTCTGGTTCTGCAACAAATCAACTGTTTTTGAAATCGTCTCATTGAATTGTGACTCACTCGCATAGATATCTAGCTCTTCCCGGTTATCGCGTAGTAGGCGCAACATCAAAGCATTGCCACCGGTCAATGTATGCAGTGAGAAATTGGGGCGCGGTTCGGTGTTATAGCCTACAGCCAGCTTCACATTTGGGCCATCCACCTGCGGCATGTGACAGGCTTGACAAGTAACCCCCATTTCCGGATAGCCACTGTTGAGCCATTCATGCCAAGTAGCTTGTTCAATGAACTGATTGTCAGTAACGACACCATTCTCATCCACAGTTGCTGTAATAAGCGAATGACAACCGGCACACACCTCACTTCGACTGATATGCGATGCATACTCAGGCGAAAGTCCTGTGTACTCAGCCATAGGAGATATGAGCGGACTGATGTATTGCCCATAAACATGGCCATCTTGATTGAAAAAAAGTTTTCCTGTGTGTTGGGCTACGGTCGGTTGTGGAAGTTGCTGATGACAAGCCAAACAACTCACTCCATCCAGCGCAACACCATCGCCCAGCATTTCACTGATGCTGTAATGCTCAGCACCGGACATCAATGCATCATAGTGTCCAAGTGGAGCGTGGCAACGTGTACATGTATTCTCAATCTCCGCCTGAAGGTGTGGATAAGTGGTTACCTCGTGACTCACCTTCGCTCGCCAATACGGATCTTTGGCTGAGTTGGCCATCATCGTACTGCTCCAATCATCTACAACATTGATATCGCCTGCCTTACCGCTCACACTGGCAATACCGGCCGGGTCAAAACCATGGCAATGGTCACACCTCCCCGCACTTTGAAAATGTCCGTTGACTCCTTCAAACAACGAGTCCAGCGATCGTTCACCGGTATGATAAATAAATAGATTGTGTTCTCTCACATGCGCACCGGAACGCATCTGCCAATACAGCAGACCGGTAATCACCAGCATTATCACTACTAATATTGACTTCGCGGAGCGTAAATTTCTCACCATATTCCTTCAGTTCAGATGAATGAGTCGACCATGACTGAAGCTAATATAAATAAAAGCTTGCCTACCCTATTGTTTGAATAAATCTTAGAATTCCAAGTTTTGGGACTGTCTTTTTGAAAGTCTAGTTAGTGTGTTTTGCACACGTTGCACGACCTGTCGATGGACAAAAAATACCCACCGGTGGGTATTTTTTTTGTACTTAATATGAGTGATGTTTGCAAAACTTCAATCATTGATGAAGTCATTGAGAACATAGTAATGAGATGATTAAAACTATGATCAGACTAATCGTCCCGCATGATGGGCTCGTTGCCTTCACTGTTGCCAAACTGCATTATCACCAACTTAACCTTTAATTAAAACCTACCGACTTTTAATTAAAGTTCTTTTTCCAAATTTAATTTTTCATTTCGTTCTACAGCGGTTAAGAACTTCACACCAATCTGAAAAGCCACACACTTATCAGGCCCACTCTTCTCTTTTAAAATATAATTTTCCTGTGACTTAAGTCCGGTAAGAGCTTTGGCCAAGGTCTTGCTCCTAATATCTTTGTCTCAATTCGAAACCACCTCAAAATTGAAAGACAACAAGTCAAAAGTAATGGCCAAAGAAAATGAGCATGTTGCTCAATTGGTCGAAATCCTGAAGGATATTCCCAAGAGAAAAGGCGCATCATTGGATATGACCTATGAAGAAGTGATTGAGAAATACATCACCATCTTCCACCTCGGACCATATTTCTACGTTGTCTATAACACCCAGACCAACGAAGTTGAATATACCAGTCCTGAAATTGAATCCGTATTGGGTTTCAAGCGGCATGAATTTTCCATTGCTATGTTGCTGGAAAAAGTCCATCCGCAGGATTTACCCAAGTTTTATCATTTTCAGAGAAAAGCGGTTGAGTTCTTCGCCAAACTTCCGGATGAATATTTCTTCAAGTATAAATTTTCCTACGATTATAGGGTTTTGAATCAGGCGGGAAATTATCTGAGAGTCATACAACAGGTGGTTCCAATATATTATTTTGAAGATGGAGGTTCCCGCACACTCAACATTTTTACGGATGTGACCCACCTGCAATTACAAGGCAGTTCAAGGCTTTCATTCATCGGAATGGAAGGCGCTCCCTCCTACTTCAACGTGCAGATGGAAGATGCGATCATCCATACAGAGAAACTCTTTACCAAGCGGGAGTTGGAAATCATCAAGCTCATCGTTACCAATAAAAACACTCAACAGATTGCGGACGCTCTGAACATATCGAAGTACACCGTACAAACGCACCGCAAGAATATCCTTAGAAAATCCGGAAGCGTTTCAATGCAAGATTTAATTATTAAATCCGTGCGAGAAGGCTGGGTATGATTATCCCTTCTTGAGTTCTATCAACGTTATTTCAGGCGACATACCGATACGTCCCGGGAAACCTATATAACCGAATCCGCGGTTGATGTATAAGTATTGATTTCCTTCTTGATACAATCCGCCCCAACGTTTGTAACGAATTTGTGCTGCACTCAATTTAATTCCGAATTGTGGCAACTCCAGTCCCATCTGGGCACCGTGAGTGTGACCGGAAAGAGTAAGCGCTGCCGGCACCTTGCCAATCACATGCTCCTGCCAATGTGTGGGATCGTGTGATAATAGAATAATGAAATCATCCGTATTGACCCCGCGTGTAGCTTTTTCTAAATCACCGTATTGATGAAAACCCACACCCCAGTTTTCTGAACCAACAATCGCAATGCGCTCGCCATTTCTTTCAAGCATCACGTTTTCATTGCGCAAAAGGCGAAATCCGGCTTCTTTGTTAATCTCTGCAATGCGGTTGAGGCTACGGGCTTTAGCCTCCGGATTATGGCGCATTGCATAGTCACCATAATCGTGATTGCCAAGGATGGCAAATTTGCCATAGCGGGCCTTTATGCCTTTCAGCCGCTCTACCCAAGGCTCCGCTTCATCGGAAAAATTATTGACCAAGTCACCGGTGAAGAACACATAATCGGCATCCAAGTCACTAATCATGTCAAAACCTTTTTGTACCGATTCAAAATCCTCGTTGAAACTGCCCAAGTGCATGTCGGAAATCTGCACAATTCGCAAACCATCGAAAGATGAAGGCAGATGAGGAAACGACAAGGTTTCCTTTATGACACGATAATTGAACTTCCCGCGTGTGATGCCATATAGCATTGTTCCCGCCCAAGCAGCAGCAATACCCAACCCCAATTGATTGAAGAATTGCACCCGTGTCATGCCTTCATGGGCCTCACTCACGGGTGGTGCTGCTACTTTGGTCCACAAGAATTTAATTCCATTGACCAAATCATTTATTAAATGAAAGAGGGCGAACAGCAGCTTCACAGAGATAAAAAGCAATGCCGTTGCCACTACTACATTCATCAAACCATATACCTTCATTTCAGCTGAAGTACCGGTTCTGGCGCGTTGAACCATATAGAAGAAGCCACCGTAAGTAACAATGGTGGTCAACCAAAAAGTTGCTGTGATGAGTTTACGCCACAAAGGCTCCATGCCAACAGTCATGGATCGAAGACCTTTAAATGCATAGATCTCAACGAAGAGCAATACTACAATGACCCAGAATCCGCGCATGCTTATTTACTGTCAGTGATTTATAATCCAAGGTGTGCTTTTAGTTTGGCGTAACCTGAGCGGCTCAATGGAATTTGTTTACCGTTCTTGAGCAATGCCACATGACCATTCTTTTCATAAGGTTCAATGCGTGTGATGCATTGCAACTGAACGATAAACGAACGGTGCACCCGCATGAAGTCGTTCGGATTCAATGTGTTTTCGAAATAGGTCATTGTTTTCTTCTTCAAGAAGTAATCGTCTTTGGTAAAGATTTTTACATAGTCGTCATATGCTTCTATGTAATAAATATCCTGAGCGGGGACAATTGAAATCTTGTTTCCATAACGCACAGCCACTCTGTTTTGCTCATCGGCATGCTTGTTGGTTTGATTGGCCAAGTGCTCAGCCTTCTCAGCGAACGATGTCGCTTGATGATGGGAGAGCCATTTCTGAATGGCTTTGTCAAAACGTTCTTTGCTGAATGGCTTGAGCAGATAGTCCACGGCAGAAGCTTCGAACGCGCGCATGGCATACTCATCATAAGCCGTAGTGAAGATTACGGCAGGCAACGGGTCGGCCAATTCCAGCATTTCAAAGCCGGTTAGTTTAGGCATTTGTACATCCAGAAAAATTAAATCCGGATGATGTTGTGAAATGGCTTTCAAACCCTCGAAACCATCGTTGCATTCTTGCACCACTTGGATTTCCGGATAATCCGCGAGGTATTCCAAAATGAGTGCTCGGGCAAGTGGTTCATCATCTATGAGTATGGCTTTCATTTTGATTAGAATCTTTGAGGAATTAAAATGGTAGTAATAAAGTTATTGTCAACAATTTCAGTCGTCAACAAGTCATTGCGTGCATAAAGCAAATACAATCTGCGGTCCACAGAGCTCAAGCCGAAGCCTGTACCCTTGCGTGGACGAGAAGTGGCCGGGTCAAACGGGTTGCTCACCTGAATTTTCAGGTTTCCATTCTCCCTCGTTGCTTTGATGGTGATAGTGATTTCACCAATGGTATCATACAAGCCGAATTTAACGGCATTCTCTACAATGGGTTGAAGCAACAAAGCAGGAATCACCATCTCGGCTACCTCATCGTCACATATTATTTCCGACTGGAGTCGATGACCGAAACGGACCTTCTCAATATCGAGGTAGAGCTGCAAGTGGAATAACTCATCTTTGAGCGGAGTGAGTTGCTGGTCGTCTTTTCTGAGTGTGCCCCTGAGGAAATCCGATAATTGTTGAATCATCTTGCGTGCCTGCTCGGGCTTGTTACCTGCCAGTGCGCTGATGGAGTTGAGGCTATTGAAAAGAAAATGCGGTTGCAGCTGCAAGCGCAATTTGGAAAGTTCGGCCTCGCGTGAGAGTTTATCAGCCTCCATCTTCCTACGCTTCGATTCTTCCTCATCCCGTTGATTTTTTCTGTACCAGAAATACACCGACAACAGTGCAATCATCAGCAAGTTAAATAATCCCCTGAACGGAAGTGTATTATAGAACGCTAGCCAATAATCGGGTTCATTTTCATAATACTTCTGGAAGTAGAAGATGTGCAAGCGGAACGAAAGCAGGTGAACTATAATGGTATAGGAAAGCAGCAGATAATACCGCTTCATTACCGGAGAATAATAGCGATAAGTATTGGATAACACCACGCTGACCAATACAAGCAGAAGCGTAGTAACCACTGCTTCTACCAATGCATTCATCTTATCCCCACCTACCCTGTAGTACACCATGAATTGCACCATCAACCAAAATAGCCACCAAGAGGCGGCTATAAAGAAAGAAGTGGTGTATGTACTTTGCTCTTTACT
Organism: Flavobacteriales bacterium; assembly: GCA_036562565.1. Classification (GTDB taxonomy): domain Bacteria; phylum Bacteroidota; class Bacteroidia; order Flavobacteriales_D; family Sanyastnellaceae; genus DATCJY01. Next base: position 46,317 of record DATCJY010000023.1, read on the forward strand.
CAATGAGGGATAAGGGGTAAACCGGTTTGAATTAAAACAATCGCAAGTTAGGGTGAGCAGTCGTTCATTGGGATTGCTAAGAATAGCTTTTTATCTCAATGCCTCCAAACACAGCCGACCCCCGTAACACCAAGATATTGCGCTCACCGGAACTGTGGTCTTTTTGCAGGGGACGCTTGTCTTCTACACTGCCGAGTACTGCTGTCAATTCCGACTGTACTTCCCAATGCGGAGGTATGATAAGGCTCACCCCACCAAACACAGCATTGATTTCGAGTTCAATCTGACCTTTAAAATCAGCTTGAGCCATATTGAGCTCAACACCCCCAAACACTGCACTAATCTCACCGCCTTTAAAATCTTTGGAGATGACATTCTTCATGACACCACCAAAAACGGCTGATACATCCAAGTAATCCTCAGCCTGTGTGCCATCTATGTTCTCTGCTTTCGATGACTTTCTATCGAGACGAGTCTGCATCTGATGACGCTTGTAAGCATGATAATCAGAGGTACGGCAATACTTATTTCGAGGTTTGAAGATGAGCGCCAATCCGAGCAGTATCACTGCAATAGGCCAGATATAGTTAGAAATAGGAAACTCCGGATAGAAATCGCGAAGCAGGAATGCACTGCCCAATAGAATCAATACGAACCATGAAAAGTTTCGGAAGGAGTGCTTGATTCCGGTGTACAAACCGATGGCGATGACCAACATTTGCCATGTAAATAACCACCCGGGAATGGCTAGGCCCATTTCTCTTCCAAGGAAGAGCAAGCCAACTATTACAACGAGGATACCACCTACTAACCGTCCTCGGTTATGCGTCCTCTGAATTTGATTCCACGCTTCCTCGCTGTGCATATTGCCTGGTTGTTGTCTGTTAATATCCATTCAGATTCATTTTCAGTTGTACAAATATTTTTGAATCCAAACGGAATTGTCATATGACAAGCCGTGATGCCACAAGCTGAGGCGGTGAACGGTATATATACCGAGGTGGAAGCAAGATGTAGGGTTTACAGCTTATTGATCCTCAAGACGTTTCACAGCAGCATCATATACTCTTCTCATTCCTTCTTCGATGCTGATTTTGGCCTTCCAACCGAGTTTTTCTTCTACAAATGACATGTCGCAATAGCGTGAGAACACCCCTACAGGCTTATCGGTAAGCGCCTTGATTTCAGGCTTATAACCGGCAAACTTGCAGAACACCTCGATGATTTCTCTGAAGGTTGTGAGCTTACCCATACCGATGTTGATGGCCGTACCATCATGGATGTGGTCCATCGCCAACAGGATACAATCAATCACATCATCGATGTGAACGAAGTCGCGGCCTTGATAGCCTGTTCCCCACACTTCAAATGGGTCTTCCTTTCTGGCTGCGCGTGCAGCAATTGCAGGCACGGGGTATGAAAGATCCTGATCTTCACCATAGCCGCTGAACGGACGGATACAAGTGACTTTCAGACCATAATGTTGAGCAGCAATCTTGGCCAAGAACTCACCGGTAAGTTTGCTCCAACCATAAGTCATATCCGGCTCACCCATCCGCTTGAAATTGATATCGGTCTCTTTGAGCTGAATAGCATTGCTCTCGGTTTGTAAATCGATTGGGTAAGCAGCACTGCTACTGGGGTATAGCAGTCTGTCAGGCATGTATTTACAGGCCCAATAGAACAATTCCGCATCAATGGCAAGGTCCAAAGCCACCGCCATAGGGTCGCCATCAATCATGGCCCTGCCGCCAACGATGGCCGCAAAGTGAAATACATCATTGATTCTACCGGCATCAAAACCAAATGTCTCGCGGAAATAATCATCACTCTTCTCCAATCCACGGATGGCATGGCGCGCATCATCCCGAATGAAGAGCAAGCGTCCATTGTCATAAATCGCATAGTGACCACCATCATGGTCTTTATTTTTTCCTAACCATGTATCGGGATGTTTGCCCACCAACAAATTGTCAATGAAAACAATCTTGTCTTGGGTGGTATTCATTAAGCGTTTTACCATGTTGCGACCAACAAAGCCGCAACCTCCGGTTATTAAATGAGTCTTCATATACGATTTAAAACGTGTGCAAGGTAGAACATAGCTCACATTCGGTTGACGATTACAGGCTATCAACTTTTCAAAACCTGTGGATTATTCTTCACAACATTAGCTACAACCTGAACCCAATGGTTCTTTACCTTCGCCTAGACCGTTCTATACAAAACATTATAAATCATCGCAATATGATTAAAACATCTACTTTCATCCCTTTCCTAGCCGCACTTATCTATTGTATATTGCCTCAGTGTGTTTCGGGCCAATGCTCACCTTCGGACCACAATTGGGGTAGCGCGGCATTTGGCATATCACCTGATCCGCAGCTTGGTCAGAATGTGGTATCAGGAACCGTAGGCGAACCTTACTCTCAAGTGTTTTATCTCAAATGTCCATCCATCATTGGCAATGTGATTCCTGACACTCCATGGGCGGAATGGCCAATTGACTATATTTATCTGAACAGCGTTGACATCCTCGTTAATGGCAATTATGTTTCAATTGAAACCATTGGTCTCAGCATGGAGTGCAGCAACAGTTATTGCTTATTCTTACCGTCACAAACTTATTGTGGCGACCTCACCGGAATCCCCACCATAAGCGGTACCTGGCCATTGGCACTGAATGTAACTCTTTATTTCTACGAGGCCGAATTCTCCCTTCAGCACTATTTCGGTGGATATGAATTGGTAGTAGAACCAGCGGCTGAACCCGCCAATATCAATGTGACCTTCCAGGTGAACATGCAAGAGCAAACCATCAGCCCGGATGGGGTGCATGTAGCGGGCAATTTCAATGGCTGGAGTACCACGGCCACTCCTATGACCGATGACAATGCGGACGGCATCTATGAAGCAACAGTTTCTGTCGCTCCGGCCACGGTATTGGAATACAAATTCCTCAATGGCAACTCTTGGGGAACAGACGAATCAGTGCCATCGCAATGCGTAACCGAAATGAACCGTATATTTCAAACTGCCGGTGAAGATGTGGTGATTCCGCCAGTATGTTTTGGCAGCTGTGCCAACTGTGTTGTACCTGAAGATCCCACTTATGTCAATGTGACCTTCTTGCTCAACATGAATAATCAAATTGTTTCTCCCAATGGTGTTCATATTGCCGGTAGTTTCCAAGGTTGGAATCCGGGCGGCTCACCCATGACCGACAGCGACAGCGATGGTATTTATGAGTTCACAGCTCAGGTAGAAGCCAACAGTACCATTCAGTTCAAATTTCTCAACGGAAACAACTGGGGCGATGGCATTCAAGAGCTTGTTCCTAGCGCTTGCGGTGTGGACGATAACAATGGCGGATTCAACAGGGTATTGCAAGTAAACGCATCAGACCTGACCTACGGACCTGTATGTTACGGCTCTTGCGAAGACTGCCAAGTGATTGAAAACATCGAGTTGATATTGCGCGTGGATATGTCCAACCAAAGCGTTTCACCGAATGGTGTTTTTGTTGCGGGAACATTCAATGGGTGGAGCCCAACAGCCACACAAATGACCGAATACGAAATCGGTAAATACCAAGCCATCGTATTTGCACAAGCCAATACTACACACCAATATAAATTCCTCAACGGCAATGAATGGTCAGGTGCAGAGATTGTTCCTGCATCGTGTGGCACGGATGACAACAACGGTGGTTATAACCGCACCATCCCTGTACAATCTGCCAACACATCTGCTCCACTTGTGTGCTTCTCTGAATGTGAAGCATGTGCTGTGAATACCACGTACAACATCACTTTCAAGGTGGATATGCAAGGGCAGACCATCCATCCTAATGGTATTCACCTTGCAGGTAGCTTTAATGAATTCATCCCCACTGCTACGCCTATGAGTTTGGAATCAGGAACTATTTATACAGCCACCGTAGCCATACAACCCAATACCATGATTCAATACAAATTCATCAATGGCAACGATTTCAGCGGTGTGGAAACTGTACCTTTTGCTTGCGGTGTTGACGATGGTTTTGGTGGATATAACCGCCACTTCACTACCGGCCAGACCGATGTAGAGATGCCCACAGTTTGTTTCAGCTCCTGCGAAGCGTGCATAGAAGTAAGCGTAGATAAAGTTTCTTCCATCAATATTAGCATCTACCCTAACCCAACGAATGACAAACTGCAAATTGAATTGAGCCAACCACAAACCACTAGCTACAGTATTTACAATGCGCAAGGTCAAATGGTCCTACACGGCTTGAATACTTCAGACAAAATGCAAATCGACACGCACAATTGGAATACAGGTGTGTATTACCTCGTACTACCCGGCATGAACAGTATAAGATTTGTGGTGCAGCATTGATAA
>DATCJY010000037.1:0-13701 GCA_036562565.1 Flavobacteriales bacterium
TCGGTGTTTACCGAAGGGATCTTCATCTTTGTAGCCCGTAGGGGAATCGAACCCCTGTTACCAGAATGAAAATCTGATGTCCTAACCCCTAGACGAACGGGCCGTTCTTGTTTTGCGGGTGCAAATATACACACGTATTTACCTCGCGCAAGAGGGCAGCTAAAAAAAATTCGCTTTTTTCTGCGTCTCCTGAGAAAAGCTGCTGATTTTGAAGAGGAAGAATAGCAAAAAAAAAAATTTCATGCGATTTAGGAAGGAAGCCGTTGCGGCTACCTACCATCCCTTCCCATTACGAATTAAACAGTCCGTTAATAATTCTTAGGTGAATTCACTACTGAAAGGTTGCACCTTTGTATCCCTAAATAGATTGCAATAGGAAAAAGATGAAAGTGTATTTGGACAATGCTGCAACCACTCCGTTGGATAAAGAAGTGCTTGCTGCGATGATGCCTTATTTGACCGAGCATTTCGGCAACCCCTCCTCCACTCACTCTTTTGGTCGCAAGACGAAGACTGCCATCGAGAATGCGCGCAGAACCATTGCCAAAGCACTCAACTGCACACCGGGTGAGATTTACTTCACCAGTGGTGGTACCGAGGCCGATAACCTAGCCATGCACAGCTCGGTAAAAGATTTGGGTTGCAAGCACATCATCACGTCTCCTATTGAGCACAGTGCAGTTATCAAGACGGCACACACCATGGAAGAACAGGGCTTGGCCAAGCTTAGCTTGGTGCGCCTCAATCAAGACGGAAGTGTGAACCTTGAGCACCTTGAAGAATTGCTTGCCAACAATGAGAAATCGTATGTGAGCCTCATGCATGGCAACAACGAGATAGGCAATCTTCTTCCACTTGAAAAAGTGAGCGCACTCTGCAAGCAATACGGTGCCATCTTCCACAGTGATACGGTACAAACCATGGGACACTACAAGTTTGACCTGCAAGCAGTGCCTGTGGATTTCCTCAATGCATCAGCCCATAAATTCCACGGCCCGAAAGGCGTTGGATTTATCTATGTAAATAAGAACCTCAAAATCAACCCGGATATCACCGGTGGCGGACAAGAACGCGGACTCCGTGGTGGAACGGAAAATCTCTACGGCATCGTGGGACTGGCCAAAGCCATTGAACTTTGCTATCAGGATTTGGAAGGCCATGCGAAATATGTGAGCGACCTCAAACAATACATGGTGAGCGAATTGAAAAAGGCCGTTCCGGGCATTGTATTCAACGGCCAGTCAGCCTCTCTTGATAGCCTCTACACCGTGTTGAATGTCACCTTCCCGGAAAGCAGTAATGCCGACATGCTCCTCTTTCACCTTGATTTGGAAGGAGTTTGTTGTAGCGGGGGCAGCGCCTGCAGCAGCGGAGCCACCAAAGGTTCACACGTATTGGAAGCAATCGGAGCACTTAAGCCCGGTTGTGCAAGCATCCGCTTCTCATTCAGCCGATTCACCACGAAGGAAGAAATCGACTATGCCATCAGCAAGGTGAAAGAGCTCCAACCGGTTTATGCCACTGCCTAAAACCGCAAATTTGCCCGAGCATATAAGGATGGATTGATAAAGGTCAGCCGGCTTTATTGTTTTTTTTGAAAATTCTCAATCTGAGCGTATTATATTGCGCCCATGAATAGCAAAAAATCAGCCGGAAGACCGGCAACAAAGCCTGCTAGATTGAAAAACGGTTTCTATGTCGGTGTGAAAAACAAAGGCATGAGTACCCCGGTTATGATGTACAGTCCCACCAAAGAAGGGATGATGATGATAGCCGAAAAATACAGCGTATTTCCTGAGAAGGAAGTTGTGATTATGGGTGAACACAAGAATGACAAATGGGTGAATGAAACACCGGCTAAACGCGGCAGAAAGAAAAAAGTAGTCGCTGAAGAGACTCAACAAGATTAAAATATAGTTTTTTGATTTTAGCTACAACAAACCGATTTCACCAAGTGAAATCGGTTTTTTTTGTGTCTATCTATTTGCTTTAACACCATGCCCCCTCCAAATCCTGAAACACATTCCCTCCTCCTCTTAAGAGGATTGCCCGGAAGCGGTAAAACCACTCTGGCCGGTGTATTATCCGAGAACAATCGGTATCCCGTCTATTCCATCGACAGCTATTTTATCAACGAACAAGGAGACTACCATTTCGAACACACCAAAAATCACCTCGCATATAAAAACTGTGAGTCACAAACGGAGGCAGCGCTTAAAGACGGAATGACCAAGGTCATCGTGGACAACACATTCACCCATGATTGGGAAATGGAACCTTACTTTCGATTAGCTGAAACCTATGGATACCGTCTATTTGTACTCACAGTAGAAAACCGTCACAATGGAAAGAATGTGCATGGTGTGAGCGAACAACAACTTGAAAAAATGCGTCAGAAGTTTCGGGTTAAACTGTGAAAAGCGGTATGTAACACCAATTGAAATACCTTGCAGACATTTGAAAAGTATGCATCCACTCTTCTTGATACGCATTCTACTTCTGGCAGCATTGTGCTATTGGTGTGTACCTCACCTTCACGGGCAAGGATTTCAACGCATCTACGATGTGCCGGTTGTAGTGGATGGAACTCCTTTGCGCAACCCTTGGGCAGGAGGGCTCAACTCGTGCCAAGTGTCCCACTTCGATGCCAATTTCGATGGCAAAAAAGACTTGTTCATCTTTGATAAAACCAATTCGCGCATCAGCGTTTACCTCAATGAAGACGATACACCGGGAGTGATTTCCTATAAGTACACAGCCGAATACAACCATGTGTTCCCCACAGGCATACGCAACTGGGCTTTCATGCGAGACATGAACTGCGATGGCAAAGAAGACCTGTTGGTCAACATAGGAGGTAGTTTTTGCATCTACTACAACACTTCAGATGGAGCTTTGAGTTTTAGTCCAACGCCTACTCCTCCTGTTCAGGCGCTTTATGAAGTAGAAGGTGGCAATTCGTTTACTGCTAGCATTTATTCGGTAGCACCGGATATTTCAGCTTTTGAAGACATTGATAACGATGGCGATATCGATGTGATTACTTGGACAGAAAATGCCAGCTCGCTTTATCTTTTTATCAATATGGCAGTGGAGAATGGTGATTGCAGCACACCGCAATTTGTCTGCCGCGGCCTTTGTTATGGCATGATAAAAGAAGCTCCCGACAGTTTTGAGTTGTTTACCGGATATGAGTGCGATATAGATGTACCCAATCCTCGTTCGCTTGAAGAAGGCGCAGACCGCGACCGACACGTGGGTGGAACCATCATGCTCATTGACCTCGACCAGAACGGCATCAAAGATTTGATATTGGGAGATGTGGGCAATAACGATTTGTTTGCACTTCCGCTCACTACCTCCAGCACCGGCCGCGACAGTGCGATGCATGTAATCCCCGATTTTCCCGCGGACTTCGGCAACACCATTCCTGTTCACCTCGATGTGTTTCCCGCTGGCTTTTACCTCGATATCAATAATGATGGCGTCAAGGATTTGGTTGTCAGCAGCAATGCTTTCTCTGATGCGGAAGACCGCTTTAGCATGTGGTTGTACCTCAACAACGGCCAAGATGATTTGCCGAGTTTTGAACTCGTGCAATTTGATTTTCTTCAAAACGAACAGATAGACATAGGTACGGGTGCCTATCCCGTGATTGCCGACATCAACCAAGATGGTAAGCCTGATTTGTTGGTTGCCAATTATCGTTATTACGATGGACTCAACGGCTATACCAATCGCATCCATTACTACCAAAACATAGGAACCGTTAGCCAGCCGGCTTTTGAATTGGCGGATGATGACTGGCTGTCGGTGAGCAATTATCAGTGGCGCGGTGTATATCCCGCATTTGGTGACTTGGATGGCGATGGCGATTTAGACCTGATACTCGGTGATCAAGATGGCACACTGCATTTTTTTCGAAACAATGGAACCGGCTCAGAATTTTTATTTGAGCTGGAAGAAACCGCATTGAAAGACCATCTGAATGTGGTGATTGATATAGGCCAATTCTCAATCCCGCAACTTGTGGACCTCAATGATGATGGCAAACTCGACCTCGTCATTGGTGAGTACAACGGCAACATCAACTATTATGAAAACATTGGCACCCCTCTAGAGCCATTATTTATTCATCGAGCAGATACGTTAGGCAATGTTGTTGCCACGAGTATCTTAGGCATTCAGGGCAAAAGCGTTCCACACTTTTTCAAGAATGCATCAGGGCAATGGGAATTGTTGATTGGTACGGATACCGGACAAATCAACCATTACCGCAACATCAGCAGCAACCTGACCGGAACGTTTGAACTCGTAACGTTGAACTATGCCGGCATACTGGATGGTGAGCGCAGCGCTCCGTTTCTTGCCGATATCGATGGAGATGGTTTGAGAGAATTGCTTGTAGGCAATTTTGGTGGCGGATTGGGTTATTACAAAGGTGTGATTGCGAGCGTAGCAGAAGTGTCTCCGTCATCTCGCATGCGGATATATCCCAATCCGGCACACCACCACGTCACAATTGACTTTGAACACTGGATACATGAAAATGCCGAGCTCCATGTCTATGACACCACAGGACGCATCGTGCTACAAGCAGCTTTGACTTCATTGCCTCATACGTTCTCGGTGAACCAATTACAACCCGGAGTCTATATCATCACTGTGCGGGCTGCGCAGTATCACGCCACAGAGCGCATCATCATTCAACGTTAATCAAGGTTTTCTTTTTGGGATGCTCAGCGATTGCCATTCATGCTCCTTGAGCATTTTGGCTAAATAAACTATCTGGCCGATGTGATAGGCATAATGCGCAAGCTGTCGATTAATCGCTTCCATCACACTGTGTGCTTCACCTCTGATATAGACCGTGCGGTCCAAGTCAAAGTCATGCAATTCATAAAGCACATCATAAAAACATCGCCATCCCTTTTCCCACGCATCCATCATCTCTGCGCGTGATGTGAAGACCTGCTCAAATTCGAGATCGCGATTTCGCCAAGCCTTTTCGCCATCTTCTTCAAAGAAATTCGTAAAGCGTGAAATCATATTGCCATGAAGGTGTTGCACAATCATGGCAATGCTATTGGAGTCGTTATTGAAAGTCCAGAACAGCCGCTTTTCTTCTACCTGGTTGATAGCGCGTTCACCCAGCAATTTATAATGAGCGAATAAAGTCTGAACATTTTTGATATAATCTGTCTTCACTAGGAATCAATGCTGTCGGGCAAACTTAAACGCTTTCCGATATTACGGATACAATAACGGCACAAAAAATGCGCTGTTAAACGATACAAATTTCACGACCTCCCGTATAGGGGTTATCTATAAAAATACATTCATTTGTACAAAATTGACTGCTCATACACTTTATGAAAAAAGTACTCAAATGGACCGGTATCAGTGTGCTGATACTCCTTCTTCTACTCATCATTGCACCATTTCTGTTCAAAGGAAAAATTGAATCTGCAATTAAGGATGTTGCGAATGACAACCTCAACGCACGCATCAACTGGTCATCGGTTGATTTATCGCTAATCCGCAATTTCCCCAACCTGCGCATTGCCATCAAGGATTTGACCATTGACAACACGGTTGTGCCATTTGATAGCGTAAGGCTTGCGCAAATAGGCAGCATTGAGGCTGTTGTGGATATCAAGAGTTTATTCGGTGACCAAATCAACATCAAACGCATCGGCATCGTAAAGCCTACGCTTGATGTGCGTGTGACCAAAGAAGGAATTGCGAATTACGATATCATAAAATCAGACACCACCGAAGTGGTGGAACCAACCATTGATGAAGAGCCGGCAAAATTCAACATTAAATTGCGCGAATACTATCTGCGCGAAGCCAACCTGCGCTATGACGATAAGAGCATGCCGGTGTTTGCGCACATTGAAAACTTGAATCACGAAGGAAAAGGTGATTTCACACAAGACCTATTCACCCTGATTACCCAAACCACAGCAGATAAAGTAACCGTCAACTACGATGGAATTACTTATCTCAAAAACGTGAAAACCACCATTGATGCCAACATTGATATGGATATGGTCAACTCGAAGTATTCCATTGCAGGCAACTCCATGCGCTTGAATGAACTCGAGCTGGCCGCTGAAGGTTGGGTGGCAATGCCTGCCGAAGACATCGATATGGACATCTCCTTCAAGATGCCGAAGAACGACTTCCGTCAAATCCTATCGATGGTACCAATGGAATTTGCAAGTGACCTCCAAGGAGTTGAAGCAAAAGGTTCTGTTTCATTCGATGGTTTTGTAAAAGGAACTTTCAACGAAACCAGCATGCCGAGCATCGGATTGAACCTCGCTGTGAAAGACGGATGGTTCAAATATCCTGAATTACCGAAGAGCGTCAACAACATCCAAGTGAAAACAGCCATTTATGCTGACATGAACAACATGGATAAAACCACTGTGGATGTAAATCAGTTTCATTTTGAGATGGCGCAAAACCCAGTGGATATGAAGCTCAAGCTGCGCACACCTGAGAGCGATCCATTCGTGGACTTCATCTGTAAGGCTTTCATTGATTTGGATAATGTGAAAGAATTCATTCCACTTGAAAACAGTGAAGAAGTGCACGGACAGATCAATGCAGATATTGCACTGAGAGGTAATTACAGCTCAATTGAGAAAGAGCGCTACAATGAGTTCCATGCAGAAGGTCTGCTGGATATTACCAATGTGTTGTTCAAGAGCGACTCCTTACCGTATGATTTGCATGTAAACAAAGCAGTATTTGGTGTGAATCCATCACACATGGACTTGAGCGCATTTGATGCCCGCATTGGACAATCCGACTTGAAAGCATCAGGAAAGATTACCAACTACCTCGCTTATGCATTGCATGACTCGTTGTTGCAAGGAACATTCAATCTCACTTCAAATGTGCTTAACCTCAACGAGTTCATGTCCACAGAAGAAGTGGAGACCACACCAACCACAACCTCAGAAGAATCCGGTGCGCTTGCTCCTATTGAGTTACCCGGCAATATTGACTTTACCCTGAATGCCAGCATTGGCAAACTGATTTATGACAACATTGAAATCACCAATGCGCGCGGAGGAATTGGATTGAAAGACAAAGTGGCATCCCTCAACAACCTTGTGATGAACGTGTTGGATGGAACAGTGAGTATGACCGGACATTACAATGCCCAAGATTTGGCTGTGCCGAAGATGGACTTCCTCTTTGACATCAAAGACATGGACGTCAACATGGCGGCCAATACCTTCAACACCATTGATAAGTTGGCACCAATTGCAAAAGCTTGTAACGGTCGCGTAACCACGCGTTTCACTATGAAAGCCGATCTTGGTCAGGACATGATGCCTATCAACTCCAGTGTGAACGGTAAAGGGGTATTGAGTACCAAGAGCATCACACTCAAAGACTTCGAGCCGTTGGTGAAATTGGCAGATAAGATCAACCTTGATAAACTCAAGCAACCACAGCACCTCTCTGACATCAATGTATCGTTCAAAATTGAAAACGGTGTTGTAACGACCGATCCATTCACCGTAAAACTCATTGATGGCATACCTGCCAAAGTTTACGGTTACACCACACTTGACCAAGATATAAGCTACAATGTGGACATGGATATTCCGGTTGACAAGTTTGCGAGTGGTGCGCTCAATCAAGCAAATACATGGATTGGAGAAATCAATAAGAAGCTTGGCTCCAATCTGAGCGTCAACAACAAGATCAATATGATTGCTTTGATTACCGGAACAGTTACCGAACCGAAAATCAGCGTGACCAGCAAAGCACTAGGTGAAGATGCTGTTGCCAACCTCAAGGAACAAGCCATCACAGCAGCGAAAGAAGAAGTAAAAGAGCAACTCACAAACCTCAAAAATGAAGCGCTTGAAAAAGCCATCGCTGAGAAAGAACGCCTTGTAAATGAAGCCAAAGCAGCGCGAGACAAAATGGTTGCTGAAGCAGAAGAACAAGCCGAGAAAATCAAAAAAGAAGGAGAAGCCATGGCGAAGAAAGCCAGAGACGAAGCTTACAAAGCAGCTGATGACCTGGTGAACAAAGCGAAGAATCCACTTGAAAAAACAGGTGCGAAACTCGCAGCCGATAAAGCCAAGAAAGAAGCCGACAATGCCTACAACAAAGCCATTGAAAAAGCCAATGCCGAGGCCAACAAAGCTGTGGAACTTGCACGGCAGAAAGCGGATAAACTCGTAGCTGATGCAGAAGCCAAGGGCGACAAGCTCATCAACGATGCCAGCAACAAAGGCGACCAGCAAATTAACAAGATTGATAACAAATAGTTAGGCCGCGTTTATAGGCCTAATGAATGATCAAGGGGAACTCGCTAAGCGAGGTTCCCCTTTATTTCTTTATACCATCCCTATCCTGTCCCTCAAAAACCCGGCTTTGAGATTATTTTCGTCCGCAAAATTTTTTCACTCTCATAAAGACAAATTCATATGAAGAAAATAGTAGTCGTAGGTGCAGGGCAAATGGGTAATGGTATTGCTCACGTATTCGCTCAGTATGGCAACAAAGTGACAATGGTCGATATCAATCCTGCTGGATTGGAAAAAGCCATGGCCACCATTACAAAGAACCTTGACCGCCAAGTAAGCAAAGGGACTTTGACCGAAGAAGGAAAAGCAGCCACATTGGCCAACCTCACTACCTCAACGGATATGATTGCCGCTGTGAAAGATGCACAGCTCGTAGTGGAAGCCGCTACAGAGAATGTTGCTCTTAAACTAAAAATCTTTGAAGACCTCGATAAAGCAGCACCTGCTGATTGCATTCTTGCCACCAACACTTCCAGCATTTCGATTACCAAGATTGCCGCTGCCACCAAGCGTCCTGAAAAAGTAATCGGTATGCACTTCATGAACCCGGTGCCTGTGATGAAGCTCGTGGAAGTGATTCGCGGATATTCCACCAGTGATGAGGTGACCAAAGAGATTTTTGAATTGTCCAAGTCACTTCAAAAAGTTCCGGTGGAAGTGAATGATTATCCCGGATTCGTAGCGAACAAGATTTTGATGCCGATGATTAACGAAGCAATCATCACGCTACATGAAGGCACTGCCGGTGTGGAAGAAATTGATACGGTGATGAAACTTGGAATGGCTCACCCAATGGGTCCATTGCGCTTGGCTGACTTCATCGGCTTGGACACTTGCTTGTCCATCCTGCGTGTATTGCAAGAAGGTTATGGCGATCCGAAATATGCACCATGTCCGTTGCTTGTGAACATGGTAACTGCAGGTAAACTGGGTGACAAAACCGGTGAAGGTTTTTACAACTACGCTGATCCAAAGAACCCGGTAGTTTCTAAAAGCTTTCAGTCCTAAGATTGATTGATGCTGGTTTCGGTCATCATACCGTGTTACAACGTAGAGGACTACGTAGAAGAATGTGTTGAGTCGGTTCTCCGCCAAGTATATCAACCTGTTGAGGTTATCTGCATTGACAATAACAGCAGTGATGGTACTTGGCGGAAACTGCAAACACTGCATGAGCGTTATCCGCAAATCATCATCGACCGAGAGTTGAAGCCCGGAGCAAATGCCGCTCGCAACAAAGGCTTTGCACTATCCAAAGGCGAATGGATCCAGTTTCTGGATGCAGATGATTTGCTGGATGAACAAAAACTTTGGCATCAACTGGTGCTGATTCAACAATCCACCACTGCACCCTCATTTATTGCAGCTAATTATACCATACAGCGCATGGATGGCCAGCGCAGAACCGTAGTCACTGATGTACAAAATCCATTTGTTGGTGTATTCATCAACAAAGCAGGTATCACCAGCGGTAATCTGTGGAATCGCTGTGCATTGGAAAAGATTGGTGCTTGGAACGAAGACCTGCGCAGCTCACAGGAAGCCGATTTGATGATGCGCCTGGTGCTCACCGGTGCACTACCGTTGGAGGACAAAACCTCTCTAACCACCATTCGCGAGCGCGCCAGCGGACAAATCTCACAAAGCAATCCGGCTCGCAAGTGGAAACAATACATCGATGTGCGCCTCTCCTATCTGCAACAGCTCAAGTCACAGCATCCGGAGGTTTACAACCGGCACCTTGGATTGTTTCATGATTTTCTAATGGTATCGATTATCACCTTATATAAACACGATGCCGAAGCTGCTGAAAACTATTTCCGCCAGCATATCCAACCCCGGTGGAAGAGCCAAGGCCTTTACGGAATTTCGTCCTTTAAACGCCTGCTCATCAAACTATTCGGATTGCGCGCAGTGGCTAGATAATCTCCACCCTGTTCGGAATTTCGCGCAAAAATTCGAAGGAAGAATTTTCAAAATCGATGCGCGAGCAATAATGCTCCAGGCCGTTGGTGATGAGCAGATAGGGCACCTTCATCACCAGATTATACCGCGCAGCTTGGTCAAAAACCTGTTGGGTGATTCGGATATCGGGAGCTTTGCACTCGGCCAGCAGAACGGGTTGGGATTGTTGATTGTACAACACCAAGTCGTACCTGCGCATCATACCGTTGAATTGGATGGCTTTCTCAACAGCCATCAGACCAATTGAAAAACCTTTTTCTGTGTGTAAATATTGGATAAGATGCTGTCTTACCCACTCTTCCGGTGTGAGTAAAATCCATTTCTTGCGGACAATATCCCACACTTCAGCAACATTATTTTTATGCCTTAATTGCGATTGCAAAACAGGGAAATTAAGTTGCTGCATAGAAGAATAACTAAAATTTATCTTTAAACACCTGAAGCAAATTCATTTGCTGACGGCAAAACAAATACAAACAAGACATATCTATGGAATCAAAAGAAGAAATAGTACAAAATTGGCTGCCCCGCTATACGGGCGTTCCATTGGATCAATTCGGTGAATACATCTTACTTACCAACTTTGACGGTTACCTCCAAAAGTTTGCTGAGTGGCACAACGTGGAAGTTCAAGGGCGTGGAAAAGCGATGCCCAGTGCCACGGCAGACGGAATCACCCTCATCAACTTCGGCATGGGTAGTCCCAATGCGGCTACGATAATGGACCTACTCTCGGCCATCATGCCAAAAGCGGTTCTTTTTCTTGGCAAATGCGGAGGGCTCAAAAAGAAAAACAAACTGGGAGATTACATCCTGCCCATTGCCGGCATACGCGGTGAAGGAACCAGTAACGACTACTTCCCAAGCGAAGTGCCTGCTCTACCGGCATTTACCTTGCAACGTGCCATCAGCTCCACCGTGCGTGACTATGGCTACGACTACTGGACTGGAACGGTGTATACCACCAACAGACGCGTTTGGGAGCACGACCAAGAATTCAAAGATTATCTCCGAAAAATCAGAGCCATGGCTGTGGACATGGAAACAGCCACACTCTTCTCAGTGGGTTTTGCCAATAAAATTCCGACCGGTGCATTGCTCCTAGTGAGTGATAAACCGATGGTTCCCGATGGTGTAAAGACCAGCGAAAGCGACAATCAAATCACAGCGAATTTTGTGGACGACCATATCAAAATCGGAATTGACGCCCTTAAAGAGATTCGCAATGAAGGCCGCTCCGTGAGACACCTCAGATGGTAATCCAGTCACGACCCACGCAATTAATAATTTTCAAGCTGATTTATTCTGAATGGAACACTTGCGCATCATACGCGATATTGAAATGAAGAACTACAAGCCCGTCTATTTCCTGATGGGCGAAGAGCCATATTTCATTGATTTAATCACCGAGTACATTGAAAACAATGTCTTGGACGAAGCATCCAAAGCCTTTGGACAAACCGTGGTTTATGGAAGAGACGTAACCATGGAGCAGGTCATCTCGCTTGCAAAAGGTTTCCCCATGATGGGCGACAAGCAAGTGGTGATTGTGAAGGAAGCACAAGAAATGAAGGAATGGAAAACGCGCAAGAAAGATGATGATGAAGACAATGAGCTGCGCGTGTTGGAGCATTACCTCAACAACCCCACTCCTTCCACGATTCTTGTATTCAACTACAAGCATAAAACACTGGACAAGCGCAAGAAGCTTTATAAGACCATAGAGAAGAAAGCGTTGGTCTTTGATTCGCAGAAAATCAAAGACTACAAACTTGCTGAGTGGATAAGTGGATATGTGAAAGACCGCGGCTTCAAGATTCACAACACCGCTGCACAATTGCTTGCCGAATACCTTGGAACGGATTTGAGCAAAGTGGTGAATGAAGTGAACAAACTCGCCATCCTGCTGCCTGCCGGAAGTGAGATTACACCGCAGCACATTGAGGACAACATTGGTATCAGCAAGGATTATAACGTATGGGAATTACAGAAAGCTTTGGGACAAAAAGATGTTCTCAAAGCCAATCGCATCATCAATTATTTTGAGGCGAACCCGAAAGCAAATCCTATCCAAATGGTGATTCCTTCGTTGTACGGGTACTTCTCCAAGCTGGCAGCTTATGTATCAGCACAAGACAAGGCGGCTGCTGCCAAAGAACTCGGCATCAATCCTTTTGCGCTCAATGACTACAAAGAGGCGGCAACAAAATATTCCGCACCGAAAGCGGAGCGCATCATCGGCTATCTGCGCGATACGGATAGGAAATCGAAAGGTGTGGACAATACCTCTGTTGGCCACGGAGACTTGATGCGCGAACTGGTGTTCAAGATTCTGCACTGATAATCCCATTCAATGGAAATAAAAAAGGAACCGCAAGAGCGGTTCCTTTTTTTATTCTTTCGTTCTGATTGCTTAGTTGATTCCTTTGGCAATCAAGATACCGTTACCTTTTTCTTTTAGCAATCTGTCAGCTTCAGACAAAGAGATGCGTTGACCGTTGTAGTAAGCCGTTACAAAAGCATCGGTGATGCCAATTGCACGTGCTTCGGTTCTCTTATCTACAGCTTCCTGAAGCGAAGTGTACATACCCGAAGTGTAACGAATCTTTTTCGTTTCAGTAAGCTCGCTGTTCAAAGGATTGATGTAGTGCAAGCTCTTAGCAGGAACAGGACGGCTGTACACACCCACTTGCACAGTGAAGAACAAACCTTGTGTTGCTTCCACTTTAGTTGCTTTGGCAGCATCAGGATAACCTGCATAGTAATCACCTGCATTGTTGCTGAGGCTTGCAGTGTAGATGATGCTGCCGTTGTTGTTGGCACCTGTAGTCTTATTGCTTGGCTTAGCAGGAGCCTTAGTGGTAGCAGGAGCAGCCGGTTTCGGAGCAGCCTTCACAGTTGACTTAGGAGCTTCTCCTTTGTCACCATAGATGTACTCCTTCTCTACTGCGGCCATCATGTTCTCACCTTCTGTTTTGGCCATTGCTTCGTAAAGCGGGATACGCTTACCATCTTTATAAGCCACTACGAATGCATCGCTATAACCGATGGCGCGAATTTCACGCTTGGCGGCATCCGCATTTTCGAAGTTCATGAAGAATCCTGCTGTGTAACGAGTGATACCATTGCTCAAGCGCTCACCTGTAATTGGAGCGAACTCGTCATACAAGTTTTGCGGGATATCATTTCTAAATGCACCCACTTGAACTTTATAGTAGATACCGGAAGGCATCTCCATATCCACAGGAATCGGGTTGGATTCATTATAAACAGCGCGATTGGTTCTGCTGAAGATATCGCTTGTCAATGTTTTTGGCGGTGCATAGAAATAATCAGATGCCATGGCCATCTTCTCTACACCAGGCTGAGAAACATGCACTGATGTGGTAGC
>DATCJY010000044.1:0-34702 GCA_036562565.1 Flavobacteriales bacterium
AGCACAAACATGATGACCAAGATGAAGGAACCTACACTACCTCCACGATTACCGCCCAGTGGAATGTATAGATAATCGCGCAGCCAATTAGACAATGACATGTGCCAACGTCTCCAGAAATCAGAAACGTTGACGGCCTTATAAGGTGAATTAAAATTCTTAGTGAGGTGGAAGCCCATGAGCAAAGCCACACCAATGGCTATGTCAGTATAACCGGAGAAATCGGCATATACCTGTAAACTGTAAGCATATATCGCCATGAGGTTTTCAAATCCGGTATAAGACATCGGATTGACAAACACCCGGTCGATGAAGTTTACAGCAATGTAATCGGCCAAGAGAATCTTCTTTGTAAGGCCGTTCAAAATCCAAAAGATACCCAGTCCCCACTCGTAGCGCGTGAGCTGGTACGGTTTATAAATCTGAGGGATGAGATCTGTAGCCCGCACGATTGGACCGGCAACCAATTGCGGGAAAAAAGTAACGAAGAAGGCAAAATCGGTAAAACGTTTCACCGGTTTGAGTTGTCCTCGGTAGACCTCCACCGTATAACTGATACTCTGGAAGGTATAGAACGAGATACCGATGGGCAGGATGATTTTGTCCACATCGAAGTGTGTACCGAAGAAACTGTTGCACCACTCTCCTACAAAATTCTTTACCTGAACATTAGCACCTAACGTAGCATTGTATAGATCCGTGAAGAAGTAAGCGTATTTGAAATAACAAAGCACGCCCAAGTTCATGATGACACTCATGGCGAGCCATATCTTCTTTCTGGTTTTATCACGGCTCACATAGATGAACTTGCCCACGAAGTAATCCCACACCGCAGTGAATAACAAAAGCAAGAAGAAAAATCCCGTGGTCTTATAGTAGAAAAATGTGCTGGCGACAAACAAGAAAGCATGCCTCCATACGCGGTTTTTGTGCAGGAACGAATCCACTGCGAGCACAATCCCGAAGAAGACCCAAAACACTTTGGCGGTAAAGATTAGCGGAGCCTTCGGGTCGAAGACGAAGAAATCCTGTATGCTTTGAAGAACATCACTCCAGCCTATCATCGATGCGGGGTACTAATTGCTAAATAAAAAGGGATAAGATTAGAACGTTTTTGAAAGTCCGTTGGACGATGGCAGCAAGACTTTTGAACAGGTGAATACCTAACAAAGTAAGTGTGCGAAAAACCAAAACACGAATTAGGATTAGGGAGGTTTGAATGCCGATTCTAATATTCAAGTTATAGTTCCGAAGAGATCAACAGATGAATACAGATTAAAAATTTCTCTACTCAACAAAAAACGCCCTTATGAGAGGGCGTTTTTTATTTCATTTAAATCCGACTATAATTATTGTCTTCCCGGATAAATTTCAAGTGCTTTCTCAAGACACACCAATGCATTTTGCAAAGACTCTTTGTTGAGTACATAAGCAAGGCGCACTTGTTGTCTGCCGGGTTCAGGACGTGAGTAGAAACCGGTAGCTGGTGCCATCATCACTGTTTGGTTGTTGTATTCAAAGTGTTCCAACATCCATTGACAGAATTTATCGCTATCATCAATCGGCAATTGTGCAATGCAATAGAATGCACCTTTGGGTTTAGGACAAATCACGCCTTTGATCTTGTTCAACCCGTCAACAAGGATATTGCGTCTTTCCACATACTCCTCTACTACGGCATCGAAGTAAGATTGTGGAGTTTCAAGCGCATAGAGCGAAGCCATTTGACCGAACGTTGGAGGAGACAGACGCGCTTGTGCGAACTTCATGGCTGCGGACATCACCAAACGGTTGCGTGTAATCAACGCACCGATGCGCGCACCGCACATGCTGTAGCGCTTGCTCACGCTGTCAATCATGATGGCGTTGTCTTCAATTCCTTGGAGGTTCATTACGCTATATGGCTTTGCGCCATCGTAAGTGAACTCGCGGTAAACTTCATCTGCAAGCAAGTACAAATCGTGTTTCTTCACGATGTCGCGCAATTGCTCAAGCTCCTGTTGGCTGTACAGATATCCGGTAGGGTTACCCGGGTTGCAGATGAGGATACCTTTTGTTTTTGGAGTAATTAGTTTTTCAAATTCCTCAATTGCCGGGAGCGCAAAACCGTTTTCGATATAGCTCATTACCGGAATCACTTTGATACCGGCCATCACCGCGAAACCGTTGTAATTAGCATAGAATGGCTCCGGAATAATCACTTCATCACCGGGACTGAAGCACGTCATGAAGGCAAAAGTCAACGCTTCACTACCACCGGTAGTTACCATCACATTCTCTCTGGACAAGGAGATGTTTTTGGATGCATAATAGTTGACTAAACCATCGCGGTATGCAGCAATACCATCGCTATTGCTGTACTCCACTACTTTGAGGTCAAGCTCTTTCATCTTCTCACGCACTACTTGCGGTGTTTCAATGTCCGGCTGACCGATGTTTAGATGGTACACTGTGCGACCTTGTTTCTTCGCAGCTTCTGCAAACGGCACCAACTTTCTGATAGGCGATGCCGGCATGTCATGGGCTTTCTGTGAAATTGAGGGCATTTATTTAATTATGAATTAATATTATTAATTGTGAATTGGATATTCGATTTTTCTATGTTGTTACAATAATACTTGCGATCATTTTTGCCAAGCTCATCTGCATCTTCCACGGACCATTTCCCTATATTGAAGTAAAAACCTGAACAATTTCACCACTCTAATTGCGAAATTGAATGACTTAGTAAGAACGATATTTTCTTTTTTTCATCATTCATAAATTAACAATTAAAATCATTTCATTTGAGCATCAACTACCGCAATACGAATCATGTTCATGATTTCGCGGACGGTGCAGCCCATCTGAAGAATGTGATAGCTTTTCTTCATTCCGAGCAAAACAGGTCCGATGGCTTCCAGACCGGCTACTTCTTGCAACAGTTTGTAAGCGATGTTGCCTGCGGCAAGGTTGGGGAAGATGAGAGTATTGACTTTCTGATCCACCAATTTCGAGAATGGGAAATTCTCCTTGGACATTTCATTGTTCAACGCGAAGTTGGCTTGTAAGTCACCATCCACAATCATATTCGGATAATCTCTGTGGAGGATGGCCACAGCCTTTCTCACCTTCTCGGCATCTTCGCCATCAGCACTGCCAAAGTTGGAGTAGCTGAGCAAAGCAATGCGTGGAATGATTTTCATCTTCGAAATGGTCTCGGAAACACGCAAGGTGATTTCCACCAGGTCTTCAGCGGTTGGGTTGACGTTTACCGTGGTATCGGCAAAGAACAAGGGACCTTGCTTGGTTTCAACGATATACATGCCGCATACTTTCTTCACACCCACAGCCGGGCCAATGGTGTGCAATCCCGGGCGAATCACTCTTCCATAGTTGCGTGTCATACCGCTAATCATCGCATCGGCTCTGCCGGTTTCCACCATCATGCTGCCGAAGTAGTTGCGGTCGCGCATGGTTTTGATGGCTTCAAACTCGGTGAGTCCTTTGCGCATGCGTTTAGCAAATAATTTTTCGCCAAACTCTTCTCGCACTTGTTTCCACTCATCGGCACGCGGGTCGATGATTTGTACATCTTCCAAGTCCAATTCCATTTCCCGAATCTTCTCACGGATTTTCTTTTCATCACCCAGAAGAATGGGAATGGCAATCTTCTCATCACGCGCCTGCTGGGCGGCTTTGAGGATTTTATAGTTATCACCTTCTGCGAACACAACGCGCTGAGGCACTCTGCGGGCACGCTCCGAGATGCTGCGAGAAAGCATATTGTCGCGGCCCATGCGGTTGTTGAGTTCTTCGGCATATTTATCCCAATCCTCAATGTGCACACGCGCTACTCCGCTTTCCATAGCAGCCTTTGCCACAGCAGTTGATACGACAGTTATCAATCGCGGGTCGAGTGGTTTTGGGATGATATAATTGGGTCCGAAGGAAAGGTTGCGCACATCATAGGCTTCAATCACTTCTTCCGGAACAGGAAGTTTTGCAAGTTCTGCCAATGCATGTACCGCTGCGAGTTTCATTTCATCGTTGATGCACTTTGCGCGCACATCCAATGCTCCGCGGAAAATGAATGGGAAACCAAGTACGTTGTTCACTTGGTTAGGATGGTCACTGCGACCGGTGGCCATGATAATGTCCTTACGCGCATTGATGGCATCTTCATAAGGTATCTCCGGATTTGGATTGGCCATAGCAAACACAATCGGATGATCCGCCATGGACTGAACCATCTCTACAGTCACCACATTTGGTTGTGATAACCCGAAGAACACATCCGCACCTTTCATGGCTTCTGCGAGGTTCGCATATTTGTTATCCTTGCAGGCATATTTTCTCTTGCGTGCATCGATATCGGTGCGTCCTGCATGCACCAAACCCTTTGAATCGAACATATATAAATTGTCCGGATTCAATCCCAGCTGAACAGCAAGGTTCACGCATGACAATGCAGCAGCACCGGCACCACTCACCACCATGCGCACTTCATCAATCTTTTTACCGGCTATTTCCAATGCATTGAGCAATGCAGCGGCAGAGATAATAGCTGTACCGTGCTGGTCATCATGCATCACCGGAATATCCAGTGCTGCTTTCAATTTTTCTTCGATATCAAATGCTTCAGGAGCTTTGATATCCTCGAGGTTGATGCCGCCAAAAGTTGGGGCAATATTTTTTACGGTATTGACAAATTCATCTACATCGGTTGCGTTCACTTCGATGTCGATACCATCGATATCGGCAAATATTTTGAAGAGCATGCCCTTTCCTTCCATTACCGGCTTGCTCGCTTCAGGACCAAGGTTGCCCAGTCCGAGGATGGCCGTACCGTTGGAGATAATGGCCACCAAATTTCCCTTTGCAGTATAGCGATAAACATTATCGGTATTTTCAGCAATGGCTAGAACAGGTTCAGCCACACCGGGCGAGTAGGCCAATGCGAGATCTCGTTGCGAACTGTGTGGCTTGGTTGGTATGATTTCAAGCTTACCTCTCCTACCCTGTTCGTGATAGTCAAGGGCTTCTTGTTTCCTTAAATTACTCATGCAGTTGTTTCCTAAAAGTGGGGCTAAAATAGGGTAACTCTCAACTACCGAAACGGGGCAGGCCCAAGAGCTTTGAGCCTTAGCCTTTCATGCAATGTTGGTAATTTGGTTTTTAGAAAGCCTTCTGCATTATAATCAGGAGTCAACTTAGGAGGTTATTGGCATCGCCCTCTAACGAAAGCATTGTTGGCTGACATTTTTCTGCCCTGTGTATAACTGTTTTCCGACTTCCTCACCCGGCCAATTAAATCTTTAAATATCAACCCATAAACCCCTTCCACCAACACTACCCGGAGCGAGAAGAAGTGTTTAGAATATTTTTCATTGCAATCAAATTCATCACCCGTCTCCGTCTATTTTTCCGCTATCGATTCAATCAAACTTATGTCAATTTTTTCTCAAAAAAAGAATTCCCCTTTCTTGATAACACTGCTGTTTGCACTCCTGCTCCAAATTCCATCCCACTCACAAACACACGATGTCGACTGTGTGAATTGTCGCTATTGGAAAAGACCGGAAGGAGTGAAAGGCATCGTCAACGATTTCTGCGTTTGTGAAGGATGCAGGGCCAACCGTGAACAAGAAATCAAAGCGCGCAAAGAAGAAGATGACCGCAGAAATGCGCTCATCGCAGCCAAGCAAAAAGCCGAACGCGAAGAGCGCGAACACCAAGAAGCTAAGAGAAAGCAAGAAGAAGCAGAGCGCGAAAAACGCAGGCAAGAAAATCTGGCACGTGCGCAAGAAGACATTGCAACAGCGCGAAGAAGAGCGGAACAATTAAAAGGACGTTATTCGAATCTCCATAAAGTTTCCGGAACCAAATACGAGGCTGAATTGGAAGGTCTTGATGCTTATAACACCTCCGACTATTACGGGGTGCAATTGAGTGGTGAGTTGCTATGGAGACAAAGCAACGATGGCATCCCCACTCATATCAGCAAAGTGGAGGGCACTAATTTTTTTACGCTAAAAGTGGGCAACAAACTAAAACTCATCAACCTGTATGGCGAACCCATTCTCGTTGGTGGTGACGAATGGTTTGATTTAATCATCTTCAACAAAAAGTATAACCGTTTTGAATTCTCCATCTACGACAAACCGTTTGAGCGTGTACACAAAGAGTCCCTCACTTGCAGTGGTAGCAAGACCGTTGAAATGGATGCCTTCTATTCTTCCATGCAAGAAATACTTGATATACACGAAGCGAACGTAGCCATTGACAAAGCTTGTTGGGAAGCATATTGGAGCACAGTGACCTCCGAAAATGCAAGAGCCATTGTGAGGTCCAGCTACATCCATACCACAAGTGGTGAAGCTACCTATACCGACATTGAGTTCAACATATTGTCCACAGAACGCGGGTATTTCGCGCGTTACGGTTTCTAATTTCTATTCCCCTGAATCATCATGCTAGTTCGTTCCTTGCTTCTAATTATAACTGCACTTCACTTTATAACCGCTAAAGCGCAAGACACTACACATCCGTTGAGCTATGAGAACATCGATGCATTTACCGACTATGTGCGCGATGCCATGTTGAAAACAAATGGTCGCAAACTAGTTCTTGACCAACAAGAATACACCATC
Source organism: Flavobacteriales bacterium (assembly GCA_036562565.1). Lineage (GTDB taxonomy): Bacteria > Bacteroidota > Bacteroidia > Flavobacteriales_D > Sanyastnellaceae > DATCJY01. The sequence continues at coordinate 6,633 of DATCJY010000044.1, forward strand.
GGAATTGATAGTTCTTGTTTCAAGATGTACTACCACAACCGATTGTTGAGTTATAGCATTAGCATTGACAGTATCCTGCTCGTTGTGGAAAACATCGATTTGGCCAGCGTCACTGACATTCTGCTTTTTGAAGACAACATACAGCTCTACTTTGAAGACCAATCATTGAGTGTTGAGATATACAAACCCTTATACCGTAAGTATAATTATAATGTGATTGAACTGCATTGTCAGAAGGGAGATGTAAATGCGCTTTTCAAAAAAGTATACGACATGATCTCGCACTTGCGCATGGAAGAGAAAATCATTACAACATCCGAAGCAAAAAGTGAGTGGGATGCATTTCACTCCTTATCACGCTATGAGTTTTATAAAAAATATCCGCACTCCATCTTGGCAATGGAGGGCCGAATGCTTGAAGAAGAACACCAACAAAAAATCCGTTTTGTCAATAATTTTCTGTGGCGCTACAACTTTCCGGTTCGCGAAGTCACTACAGTAGGTCGGTTATCAACTAAGATGGAGGGTGTGTTTGAATTGATGGAGCATAGAGAAAGATACAAGTCATACGCCAATTTGCCTTATAAGGAAATGGTGAAACATCAGCGCAACTTCCTTATCGGCTTACAAACGCAAAACCGCTATAGCAACCCCGATCGCTTCGATGATTACTCAACGAATAACCTAGTTACCAATGTGGATTTTTGCCTCATCAATACCACCAATCGCAGTGAAGCTTTAGCAGTGTACAATGAAATTTATTCAGAATTGATGAAGAATTTAGGTCCACAATTTATTGAAGCCAATGAAGGTGATGAGCCACGTTGTTTCATAAGACTAATGAATGAAACAGCGATAGGTGAAACGTTGGAGAATAATTTTTTCAACGCATATGCTCTTTACCTTTCATTTCACTCCTTTGTATATAAAAAACAACAGTATTATTACGTTCAACTATCCTATTAAAAATAGCGGCACAACCTTCACAGCATGTACAACAACATCTTACTGAAACTGCTACTCATAGCAGCGACATACTTCTGCGGAACAAACTCCATGAATGGTCAATGGGATCGCGTCATGGGCATTCTTAATGACCAAATTGTGAAAGAGTCATTCATGTATGATGAGTTGGATTCGGACAAACCGAATATAGAGCGTGCCTTCTATATCCAAAATGACACGTTGCTGGTGTCCACATTTGTCTATTTGGATGATGCGCGCTTGGTACGCCAATATTCCTTGCGCTCCGTATGTATTCATGATATCGAATCGCTTCTCAAAGACTACGGCATTTTCTTTCGCACCAAACCCAATGCAGTGACACAAACTAGTTATCAGATTGCCTCGGACGGTGTGATACGAAACTTCCAAACTCAGCAATCAAGCTATTTTGAAACTTCCCTGAAACAAGACCCCAAGGGATACATGAAGTTCAAAAAGAAATTGCTCAAAGCCTTTGAAAAAGCAGGACATCCCATTTCAGTTGCCGAGTGGCAATAGTTCAAATAGCAAATAAAAAGGGAAGCATGGTGCTTCCCTTTTTCTATTCATGATATCATTTCTCTCAATCAACCCAGTCGGCAATGAATACATTCGTATCACGCGTACGACCATTGTGGCGATTACTGCTGAAAGCTATTTTCTTTCCATCCGGTGAGAACATCACGAATGAATCGAATTGCTTATCGAATGTGATTTGCTCTAGTCCTGTTCCGTCAAGGTTAATCATATAAATGTTGAAAGGGAAACCAATTGGGCTTGCGTGATTGCTGCTGAACAAAATCTTCTTGCCACTGGGGTGGAAATAAGGTGACCAGTTCGCATTGCCAAGATTGGTTACTTGGCGCACATTGGTACCATCGGCATTGGCTACAAAGATTTCTAGGTTGGTCGGTTCTACAAGGCCTTGAGCCAATAGTTCCCGGTACTTCTTCACTTCTTCAGGTGTTCGCGGACGCGATGCACGCCACACAATCATTTTACCGTCCGGAGAAAAGGTCGCTCCACCATCATATCCGAGTGTACTGGTGATTTGTCGGACATCTGTTCCATCAATGTTCATCGTGTAGATATCGAGGTCACCATTGCGCATGCTGGTGAAGACAATTTTATCACCCTTTGGCGAGACCGTTGCTTCGGCATCATATCCGGGTTCATTGGTCAACTGCTTCACGATATTGCCTTCAAGGTCGGCTACAAAAATGTCGTATTCCGGATAAATAGGCCATACATACCGGCCACTCTCACGCACCGGAACCGGAGGACATTCGTTCATATGATGATGGGTACTGGCATAAAGAATCGTTTTGTCACCGGGCATGAAGAAGCTACAAGTCGTTCTTCCCTTCCCTGTTGAAATCTGTTTTTTCTTGGTGCTGTCCGGCTCCGTTTTTACATCCATGATGAAAATCTGGTCACACCCTACCCCCCAGTTTCTGTTATCGCTTTGGAAGATGAGTTTGTCTCCGGCAAAGCTCCAGTAGGCCTCGGCATTGTTACCACCAAAGGTCAACTGACGCACATTTTTCAAGTGTTTTTCCTGAGGATAGTGAATAGGTTCATCGGTTGAAGCCCATACTTCACTGACAGTAGGATTATTCGTCTTGGTTGATTTGCAAGCCGTCATCAAAAGGGCTGCTATTAGCAAAGAGTTAGTAAATAGCTGTTTCATACAAGGGCGAAGTTAAACGTCACATTGCAACAAATCATTACCACCGAAATAATACCACGGAAAGGGTATTCGAATAATAAACCAAGGAAAGCCATCACTACAACAACCGATTCAGTGAGCACCTATTATTTTAGCCTCATTGAAACTACAGCCATGAAAAAACTATTCCCTCTTGTACTTGTTGCATTTGTCATCAACGCAGGCTTCCAATGTTCCAGAGCAAAAATCAACGCAACCTGGACAGCAACGGGAGCGCGCGAAACAATTGCCATACTTGCATCCGATGAATTTGAAGGACGAGGCACCGGCACGGAAGGAGAGCGCAAAGCAGCAGCTTGGATTGCCGGAAAATTTGAGAGTATAGGCCTAACACCCAAAGGCGACAGCTCTTGGTATCAGACCTATAGAAACATTCCGCGCACCGCCATGCAAATTCATCATGGTGATACATCATCGCTCGGTATGGGTTTGGCCAAAGAAATCACTACGCGCAACGTCATTGCATACCTTGATAACAAAGCCGAATACACTGTCATTATCGGGGCGCATTATGACCACCTCGGCTATGGAGATGAAAACTCCTTGTGGACGGGTGAAAAGGCCATTCATAACGGAGCAGATGACAATGCAAGCGGTGTAGCAGGCATGCTTGAGCTAGCTAAATGGCTTGCACTGAAACCCATCAACACCACGGGACACAACTACCTGTTCATCGCATTCAGCGGTGAAGAAAAAGGCCTTTGGGGAAGTAATTATTTCACCAAGCACCCTACCATTGACTTGAGCAAAGCAGCTTACATGATCAATCTGGACATGATTGGCCGCATGAATAGCGAACGCGCACTTGCGATTAATGGAGTAGGCACTTCACCAGAATGGATGAAAGTAATTCCGAACATCAAGGTAGAAGATTTGAAAATCGTGACGAGTGAAAGCGGTACAGGTCCGAGTGACCACACCAGCTTTTATAACAGCAACATTCCGGCACTACACTTCTTCACGGGGCAGCATGAAGATTATCATAAGCCATCAGACGATGCCGCCAAAATCAATTATGAAGGCCTAGCGAGTGTTGTCAACTTCATCAAGCACTTGATTGTGGTATTGGACAACAAAGGCCAACTCGCCTTCACCAAGACCAAAGAAGAAGAGAAAGCAGCGGCTTCAGACTTCAAGGTTTCCTTGGGTGTGATGCCTGACTATCTCTACAATGAGCGCGGATTGCGCGTGGATGGTGTAAAAGAAGACCGCCCCGGGCACAAAGCCGGCCTTATCAAAGGAGATATCATCATTCAGCTCGGACCGTACAACATCACCGATATCTACGCTTATATGGAAGCACTCGGCAAGTTTGAAAAGGGTCAAACCACCGATTGCAAAATCCTGCGCAATGGTGAAGAGATGACACTCAAAGTGACCTGGTAAGCGCGGATTTACTTAAATGGATTTGAAAACTTAGGGTCAGAAATGACTTCCCAATCGGTAAGTGTATGGAGGAAGGCAACAAGCGCCTCCTTCTCAGACTCTGACATATACATCCGTTGAGGGATGGTACCTTGACCAATTGGTATGTAATCCGGATGAATAAATGGGCCCACACGTACAGGGAACAAGCCACCTTGCTCGTGAATGCGCAATTGCTCGGAGAGCTGAGGATGGGGTTTAACACCTGAACTATAAAACTCGAGCACCTCTTCCAATGTGTTGAAACGACCATCGTGCATATAGGGTGCTGTAAGCGCTATATTTCGAAGAGATGGTGTTTTGAAGAAGCCATTGCGCGGCATACCTGTAATGGTGTCAATTCCGGCCATTCCCGGGTCTGAATAATGTTCGTCAAGTCCAATATTCATTGGTCTGGTCAAACTTCCATCCAAATTCACACCACCATGACATTGTGAGCAAGGGAATTTTCTAAAGAACAAACGCTTACCCTCATTCTCCAAATCCGTAAAATTTGGAAAAGGAACAAGGTTCGCGGCATTGTGCATCGTGTTGTTTGGATCTACCATTTTCCTGCCCTTGTCATATTTAGAGCTTACGGAAATAATTGATTTCACAAATTGAGCCAGTGCCAAGCCTATCTTATGTGCAGTGACTTCTTCACTTCCAAATGCATTAATAAACAAAGGCTTGTAATATTCCGTATCGCGAATACGCTGTTCCAACAAGCTGTAATCATGCATACCCATCTCAATTGGGTTAGCAATCGGTTGCAGCACCATGTGGTCCAACGTTTCCTCACGTAAATCCCAGAAAAATCCCTTCTGCGTACCGGTATTGACAATAGTCTGAGTATTACGAGTGGTTACATCATTCTTGAAACCAACACTTCCTTTCTTATTATCTGCAAAGCCATACATCTGTATATGGCAACTACCACAGCTCGTACGATAGTTATAGGACAGACGCGTATCATAAAACAATACACGTCCGAGTGTGGCTACATGATTATTGATGGTAGAATCTCCAAATGGATTGAAAAAAGTCTCATTCACAGGAGTGGCATAATCATAAGGTTCGTCAGGCAATTCTAATCGCATACCCGGAGCCTCAGGATTTTCCAATTTCTGACATGCATGAAGGCCGATAAGCCCTAATAACAATGTTCCTATGAATAGTTTCTTTTTCATGTTATTTCAGTTGAATTGTTTAGAAACGCATTGTCAAAAACAAGGCAGTTGGAGGAATCATATAATTCTTTTTCCCCTCATATTTTCGCTCCACATCCACAGGAGATGCAGTATCTGTGGCTAACTGATTTTCGGTAAATGTCCCAATACGCCATAGCAATTCAGTACCGACACTTACACGCGGAGTAATATGGTACTGAGCATTGATAAAAGGAGCAAAACCGGACTCTTTCAAAGTGGCGTTGAACTCTTGAACGATATGATTATTGGTAGTATGCTCTTTAAAATCTGTCTTGGAGCTTAACTCGGTTTGCGCCATGTAGTAATCCACTCCAAACTTGAAGGACCATTTATCATCCGGACTATAATTATAGAACAAGCCAATTCTGAAATCTGTTCTGGCGCTGTCATTGTCGAAACGAAGGTTTCCATTCACGGGAACAGGCAATTCCGAATGAGAATGGCTAAATCTGGAAGCTCCCATGCGTACACCTACTTTTTTAACACCCACCTCAAGGGAAAACAAATAAGGATTCCAAATGTCCGGATTCGGTTGGGTATTATTGTTCCATCCAAGTGTCACCAAACGCATTGCGTTCATACCAACCTCTACATACACACTATCGCTCTGTGCTTGTGAGGCGTTCAAAGTCAAAACAAAAATCAGAAGGGCAAAAAATCTTTTCATCATAGTTGTAGGGTGGTTATAAGAAACCATTCTTCTTACGCAAAGATGATAAAAGTGTTTAACTTTTTTGGTAAAAACCACCGAATGTCCTCAACAAGGGTAAAACCATCGTACATTCGCGACCGATTTTGTCTTTTGATAATCAGGAATCAGTACTTCTCCCATCGCTGATAATTCCATGACCTGATTGCCCGGAAGCATATCTAAGCCACGAAACACCACCGTTCGGGCAGTTATACACCATTAATATTACAATGAATTTTGAATCATTAGGTTTGATAGAACCTATACTACAAGCCCTCCAAGAAGAAGGCTACACTACTCCCACCCCCATACAGCAACAAGCCATCCCCCTTGTATTGGAAGGCCGCGACTTGCTTGGATGTGCACAGACAGGCACCGGTAAAACGGCTGCATTCGCCATTCCGATTATTCAATTACTCCACGAACGCCCATCCTTTTCCAAAGGAAAAAAAGACATCAAAACCTTGGTTTTGACACCAACGCGTGAGTTGGCAATTCAGATTTCAGAGAGCTTTGCAGCTTACGGCAGACATGCCGGACTAGCGCACACTGTCATTTATGGTGGTGTAGGTCAACAGCCGCAAGTCAACCAGTTGCGCAAGGGCGTTGACATTCTTATTGCCACTCCCGGCAGATTGCTTGACCTCATGAATCAAGGTTTTGTTTCGCTCAAGCACCTCGAAATCTTCGTATTGGATGAAGCAGACCGCATGTTGGATATGGGCTTTATCCACGATGTGAAACGAGTGATTGCCGCTTTACCTGTTGAACGCCAATCATTGTTCTTCAGTGCTACCATGCCGCCTGAGATTGTAAAACTCTCCAACTCCATCCTGAACAAACCGGCAAAGGTGGAAGTGACTCCACCCTCCACCACTGCGCAAACCATCAATCAATCGCTCTACTTTGTGGAGCGCGGCAATAAGAAGGACCTCCTCATTCACTTACTCAGTGACGAAAACATTGAGCGTGTGCTTGTGTTTACTCGCACCAAGCATGGAGCGAACAAGGTGGTGAAAGAGTTGAACAAATACGGCATCACCGCAGAAGCCATTCACGGAAACAAATCGCAAAGTGCCAGACAAACAGCACTCAAGAATTTTAAAGACAAAACCACGAGGGCTCTGGTCGCTACCGATATTGCTGCGCGCGGCATTGACGTGGATGAGCTCACACACGTCATCAACTACGAATTACCGAACATACCCGAGACTTATGTGCACCGCATCGGTAGAACCGGTCGCGCGGGTACATCCGGCTATGCCATTTCATTCTGCGAGTCCGAAGAACGCCCTTACCTCAAGGACATTCAGAAACTCATAGGTTTTCAGATTCCCGTGGTACGTGATAAGTTTTACTCCTCACCCGTTCCGGAAAACAAGATGGATTTTGCAAGACCTGCAGAAAACTTCAAACAACAATCCGGTGGAACCAAAGTGGCCGTGAAACCACAATCTAAGAAACTATCAAAGCAAGGCGTTCAGAAACTGGATGGCCAAGTGAAGAAGAAAAAGAACAGTTATTGGAAAAGACGCAGATAAGGAAAAATGTAAATATGTTTATCATTGCTCAAGGTAAATAGCCAAACGAGCATATGAGAACATTTTTACTTCTATTGATGACCTTATCAGGATATGCAACCGCTTCTGCCCAAGCGTTGTTTCACGAACCGTTTGATTACGTAGAGTTCCTATTTGGCGAAGACATCAATAGTTGGAGAAGCATCAATGTGAGTTCTCCATTGGGAACTCCGAGTGAATACAGCTGGTTTCAGGCAGACATGAGCATGGGAATCCATGCACACATGGGACCTGAAGAGCATTGCTATATACAAGCTGACCGCTATGCCACAAGTGCAGCAACAGGTGGAACCATCAGCAACTGGCTGATAAGCCCCGTGCTTTACCTCTTCAATGGCGACTCGGTACGCTTTCATGCCATCTCGCATAACAACCTAGAGCGTCCTGATAAAATTGAAGTGCGCGTGAGCACCCTCGGTGCGGAATCCATCATGCCAACAAGTGCAACCGATGTGGGCAGCTTCAATTACCTCATTGGAGTCATCAATCCTGACATGACCACTACCGGATTTCCTTCCGTAGCCAATGGTGATGCATGGAAGCTTTATCGTTTTCCGGTAGCCGGTTTCCCAAACGGTGGCGAATGCAGAGTAGCCATTCGTTATATTGTAAACAATGCCGGAAGTTCAGGCCCAAACGGTTCTGCTGTGGGTATTGATGAGTTCTATATTGTAGGTCCGGATGGTTATATAGGAACAGAAAAAACGATTAACCACCAACTCCTGCACTGCTATCCGAATCCGGCTGCATCACATATCGCTATGACTGCATCGTTGCAACAAGTGCGCATCCTCTCAGTAGATGGCCAAGTGCAGTTCATCCGTGAGCGCGTGCAAAGCAATGAGACCATTGATGTAACACATCTGGCTCCCGGCATCTATACCATTGTTGGCCACAAAGATGATGACACACCGGTCGTGATGCGTTTCATCAAGCAATAAACTCACAAATAATCGGGACAGACTTTTACAGGTTTGGCAACGGGTTTAGGAGGAAGGATATAAACAACAGAAAACTCAAAGCCTCCGCGTCCGTTACTGGCGGGTCGCAGGTTGCTCGTATTGACATCATAACTGAGACCCACATTCCATGCATCGTATTGCATGCCCACGACAGCGTATCCTGCATCCTTCACCCTTCCGAATACACCGAAGTAAAATGTGCGATAGGTCCATGACTTGTCATCAAGAACATAATGCGCAAGACCACCAATTAAGTATTCCTTGTACGTGCCTTGTGTAGAAAAATTAGCCATTGGCTCTGCGAGCCATTGCTCATGAAACCAGAAACGATAATTCGCATGCACATTGATGCGTGTATCCAATTTCACATAACCATCATCAAAGAAGCTTTGTTTAGGATTGCTCAAGTTGAATAATCCAATGCCTGCACTGAATTGCTCGCGTTTGCTAATGGTTTTGACATAAGCCAATCCAAGGTTCAAATTGAAATAGCTGCGTGAACTGCGTGCGTAGTCTTCCTGCGGATTGATAGATGGGTCATAGACCAAACCGTTCCATTGATTGTCATAAGTAAGCTCACTGTAGTCTATGCGCATGGAGGTGAGCCCGATCATGATACCGGGCACCAATCGTTGTGATGCATCCCCTCCTATGGTGAAATCCCGCGCTGCGGAAAGATTGAGTATAGTAGTGCGCAAATGAGAGTCACCTGCTTTGTCGTGATAAAAAGAAATACCACCATGATAAGGCGATGTCAAAGCATGGCCATCTTTCTTATTGAGCCAACCATCAGGCAATACCAAGCAGCGTGCATCGGCAGATAAACCGAATGTGGAATAGGGAGTCGTTACCGAACGCCATTGTGTGCGCTGATTCACTATGAAACGATAGGTTCCTTCAAACTGTCCCGTGAGCGCAGGATTAAGGTTGAAAGGCGATTGATAGAATTGCGAGAAGTGCATATCCTGTGCAATCCCTTTCATACAGGCAACTTGCAGGACTATCCATGCAAAGACAAGCTTTGCACTTTTTGCCACCGCTATGTGTAGTGCATTGCTCATCGAATCAACGTGATATTGCCTTGTTCCTGATATTCTTCACCCCCCACGCAAGTAATGTTGAGATAATAGACATATACATCCGGGTCCAAAGGACGACCTCTGAAAGTGCCGTCCCATCCAATTTCCAAACTTGTTGTTTCAAAAACTTTTTCACCCCATCGGTCATAAATAACGAAATACAACTCACTCAATTGATTGGCCCGCACATAAAACAAATCATTCTTGTTATCCGCATTCGGAGTAAATGTATTGGGTACATACACCGTAGGTCTTCCGCACTCAAAGTCTGTTACATAAACCGTCAAGGACTTGGTGGCTACACATTCACCATCGCGTATGATAACATTATACGTGGTTGTGGTTGTGGGTGAAGCAATCGGATTACGAATGACCGCACTATTGAGCGTAGCCCCCGGAGACCATTGATAGCTGTAGCCTTCAGGAAGGACATTCAGCTGTGATGTTTGACCATTTACGATGTAAGCAGGCTCCGCTGTTGCAACAACATCAGCTTCATTGAGCAAACTCACACTGATAAATACAGAATCATTTGCTGTGCATCCATCAGGTGTGTGCGAAATAATGGTGAACAAAGTGGGCTCTTGCACCACCACTTCCACCTGTGAAGTTCCCTGACCGGAAGCCACCAACTCATCCGGCAACCACTCATAAACAAAATCCGGATTAGGATCTTGGACAAACAAGTCAACCGTATCACCCACACATGCCGTAAAGTCACCCTGAATAACCGTTTGGAAACTTACCAGATTCACAAACACTTCGTCCGTGAGTGTGCATCCGTTTTCAGAAATCTGCACGTAATAAGTAGTCGGAACCGATGGAGCAACCACAATATCTAAATCACTCGAATGATCATTCAAAACATTGCCGAAAGAGATTTCATCGCTCCAGATGATGCTTGCTGAAGCCGGTTGGATAATGGCAGCCAACACGAGTTCCTCTTCATCACACAAGGTGGTATCACTTGGAACCTGCAGATACAACTGGGTCACTTGCACCGTTTGGTAATAAGTATCTACACATCCGCCACGATCTACACTCAACGTATAGGTTGTTGTGGTTCCTGCTTCAAATGATGGGTTGGGGATGTTCGGGTTGTTCAGGTATTGGGTAGGTGACCACACATATTGATAATTTGGATTGCTAGAAGGCAAGCCCAGCTGAATCACATCACCACTGCATGCATGCAATTCATTGAGTGTGGCACTCACCGGCTGTTGAATCTGAATGGTTTTATATACGGTATCCACACCGTTGCATGTGTTGGAGCTCGACACTACCAAACGAATCGTATAGGTACCAACTTCATCATATTGGTGTATGGGATTGGCCACATTGGATGTTTGCCCATCACCAAAGTTCCATTCATACGCCTCAGCATAAGAAGCTGTAGATTGAAATTGTATGGGACTATTGGCACACGCCACCGGGATATAGTCAAAATCAGCAATCGTCAAAGGCAATTGGAAATCGAATTTAAAGACACCGTTGTTGCAATTGTTGTTGTTCTGTGCCGACCAAACGTTTGCAGGATAAGCAGGGAAATCATCAAAGCCACCACATCCTGCGCAGGCACTTTGATAAATCACCCCTTTTCTGTCGAATCTGCTTGTTCCACCATCCACGTGCTCGCTGCTTTGATTACCTCCAAAGAAGGTTGCATACTCGAGAGCATTCATGTTCTCATCAAACACGGCCATGTAGAAATCACCTGAATTGCACGTGCCATCATAGGCTTCAGGAGTGACCGGCATAGAAGCCATGCTGCTCAGGTTCTGATTGGGATTAAGTGCATTGCCTGCCACTTGTGTGATGCCCCAACCCGAGATATAAACGCGATTGCAGTAATCCACCAAGAATGCCGATGGAGAGAGTGTTGGTTTATTCGTAGCAGGACCAAACACAGTACTCCAAATGACTTGAGATAAATCAGTATTGAATTTCGACAGCAGATTGCCGCTTCCGGGAGTTCCATAATTGGCATTGATAATCATCTGTGAGCCGCTGGCACGCGTTTGGCCAAACACATAAACCATTTCGTTGCCATCTATCTCGATGAAATAAACTTGATCATACGCATCGCTTCCCCAATAGGTACATGAAGCAATCGATTGTCCATTGCTACTGAGACGAACAATGAACCCATCGGCCGTGCCTCCACCATAAGATGGTTGCAATACATTGTTCTGTTGCAGAAAATCAGTTGATGTTGTTCCTCCACAGATATAAACCTCACCGTTGGAATTTTCGGCAACGGAGAATCCAGAATCATTTCCCGAACCTCCTATGTAGGAACACCAAAAGAAGCCGCTCAAATCAGGATACAACTTCATGACAACGCCATCTTGCTGACCTGCAAGATTGCTTTGAAAAGCATTGTACACCGGGAAATCAGATGAAAGCGTTGAGGAAACGATAATGGGATTTCCCTGCGCATCGAGCGTAATTTCTCCTCTGAACTCATCGGCATAATTATAACGCAAAGCACTTGCAAGGTTCAGACCATCATTGGCACTGCCCCCGATATAGGTAGATGCGATGAGTTGTGTACATGCCTGATTGAAACGGGTCACCACAATATCGGAACCGTTGACGAAATTGGCACCGGTACCGGATGAAGAGGCCCATGTTCCGCCATTGAAGCTCACATCAATTGCACCACTCGTAACAGGATAGGTATTGGAGCCGGTGGTACCATAAACAAACAGTTCGCCTTGGTCATTGACTACGATACTGTGTGGCAAATCATCGCCATTGCCACCGAGGTAAGTTGACCAAATCAACGAAGTTCCACTGGCGTGATACTTGGTCAGTCCCATATCAATTCCTCCCAAAGTACTGTGACCACCATTGAACGTGATTTGATAAGCCCCTGAAGTAGTAGGATAGCCTTGACCAAAAGTGGAACCACCAGCGTACAGATTGCCATCCAAATCATACGTTGCAGTATAACCGAAGTTGTTCGCATAGCTACCGCTATAGGTAGAAAAGACCAACTCCGGGTCAATCACCAACTCAAACCGGTGATCATATCCCTTCGGGAAAACAAAACTTAACTCATCATTGCGCAATTGGTAACGACAGTCCACCATGCGCTTTTCACCATTGATGAATTGCCACGCAAGAGGTCGTTGTTCGTACACCACTCCTACTGCAGTTACAATTTTCAAACGCCCATTCTCCAACTCCAATCTATCGGTATCCACGTATCGAAGCTTGATTTGAGCAACATCTGCATGAGGCTTCACGATGAAATCATACTTCAACACATGACCGGTAGTATAGAAATCGATATCGATTCCATGATACAAAGCCTTTCTATTTACACGTGCATAGGCACGACAACCACCGGCCCATTGGGTTGAATCATTTCCTAAGAAATAATTGTAATATGCTTGTTGCGGTTGATCAGTCATTGCGACTGCGTTCTCATTGGCCCCGACAAATTGCACATGATAGACATGACCTTTGATTCTTACATCATCACCGTCAAAGACTTTTCCTTCATTGTGAGCCTCTATTATGGCAGATAAATCGAATAAGTGATAGGTTAACCGATCGGTTTCAAAAAACACTTTTCCACCCTGAACATCGCTTGCAAAGAGTACGTGTGAGGGCCATTGACCTTTGTTTTCGACCAACGCAAAAGGCAAATCCTTTTGACCTAGCAAGGATTTCAGGAAAAGAAAGAAGACCAAGAGCAATAAAGCTTTTTTGTCCATGGGTCGAATGTAAGGATAACCACAGAAATGACCTATGGCACAGGGCAATGGTTGTCTGTTGAGGGCGTTGTAAAAATTCAAAAGTCCGCGAGCATTTCGGCTGCGCGGACTTTCTACTTGACCGATCCCTGCGGACCAGTCTCCACCCTATAGCGGTTATTATCTTACAATCAGTTTCTCTTCACTATCAAAACCATTGAACTTGTATCGTATAACATACATGCCTGATGACAAGGTGTTATTGAAGTGATACTCATAAGTGGTTCCGGCAGAAGCAGAGAAACCGTTATTCATCTTTTCTACCAATTGACCTACTGAATTGTAGATTTCAAGGTTTTCAACGATGCTACCCCCCGGTAGGTTTCCGAAATCGAAAATTATTTTTTCGCCATCACATGGATTCGGGTAGAAGTGCAGGATACCATCAATAGGCGGATATGCTTCTACATTGATAGCCAAGTTAATCTTGAAGTTACAAGATGGTCCCCAATCAGTGAACTGACCTTGTCCCATTGCACAACGAATGCGGACGGAGTATATGTTACCCGGTATAAGCTGCATGGCTTCGTCCATTGCCAATTCGTTGGTAGAGGTGTAAGTAGTCCAGTCGTAGTTGTTACCTGTGATGTGCCATTGATAAGTTTGTGCATTGGGAACATAAATTGCTACGAGGTGTTGCCCCCAGCTGGTAATATCCATACCGCAAGACTCCGCATTCAATTGTGGTAAGATTGGCTCAGGTTCTCCTTCGATACCAATAGTACACACCTCTCCGAATGGTCCCCATGCGCCATCTACCAAAGCTTTCACGGCAACATGGTATTTCATACCCGGAGCAGCAGACGGAATTTGATCAATCTGGAACACATTTCCCAATGAGTATTCATCGCTGACAATAACATCTTGTTCTGTAGCAAAACGCCACATATACATGGATGCTCCCGCTACTGCATTGCAATAGATGAAGCCATGCAATTGCAACTCCTGGGCACCGCAGTATTCATCCATCAATTGAGTTTGAGGAACCGGAGTTTCACATTCATACGGAATTGCAACCTGTCCCACCACAGTACAACCATTCGCATCGTAAATAGTGACCGAGTAGTTGCCTGCAGCAGCATTTTCCAGTACAACACCGCTTGCGTTATTGCTCCAAACAATCATATAATCACCTGACCCACCTTCCGCAACGGCTTCAGCAGCACCATCATTACCTGAGCAGCTTTCACCATCGAGAACAATTACGTTCACGGTCAACATATCAGGCTGCTGTATTATGTATGAGTTTTGGTAAACACAACCCTTTGCATCCACCATCATGACACTGTATTCACCAGCAGAGAGCTCATTGATTTCAGCACTCGTAGCACCATTGCTCCAGCTGTATTGATAAGGAGCTGTACCACCTTGTGGTGACAAAGCGATGCTACCGTTATCTGAACCGTAACAAGTAAGATGTGTAACAGCGGCTGTAGCAGAAAGTCCAGCCGGCTCAGAAATTGTCGTTTGTGCAGCACCTTGACAACCGTTGCTATCGGTTACTACCACACTGTATGTACCGGTGTCCAAACCTGTGATTTGAGCAGCGGTTGCTCCATTGCTCCATAGGTAAGTATATGAACCGCTACCACCTTGTACTTGGACGATAGCAGTTCCATCACCTGCACCGTGGCAGTTTACATCAATTGCAACGATGTCAAGAGCCAAGCCTTCCAAAGCAGTAATCGTGAATGAAGATTGAACAGAGCAGTTGGCTGCATCGGTAACAGTTACGGTATAACTTCCTGCGGTCAATCCACCTACGGATGTACCGGTGACACCATTGCTCCAGGTCACTTGATAAGGTGCTGTACCGCCAACGGGATTCACTTGTGCTGTTCCAAAACCACCACTGCATGTGATATTGGTTTTGGTGAGGTTGGCCTGAATAGGTTGCGGAGCAGTCAATGTATATGTATGTGTTACTGAGCAACCGCTCGCATCCGATACTGTTACACTGTAAGTGCCTGCACCGAGATTAGAGATTGAATTGCCAATAGCTCCATTGCTCCACTGATAAGTAATAGTACCGGTACCGCCAGTCACATTCACAGTGATAGAGCCATTGCTGGTTCCGTTACATGTCGGGTGGTTGGTTTGTGCAGTCACTGACATGGCAGATGGACTCACCACTTGGAAAGTTTGAGTGGCAGTACAACCATTGGCATCCGTTACTGTAACCGTGTAAGATCCGGCACCAAGGTTGTTGACCGTGCTTCCCGTTGCACCATGGCTCCATGTGAAAGTTTTGGAACCTGTTCCACCAGTAGCTGTTACTGTAATGCTGCCGGATTGCGAGTTGGTACAAGTCGGGTTGGTCACTGTACCTTGAACAGACAAAGCAGCTGGAGCAGTAACAGTGAATGATTGCGTCTTCGTGCAATTGTTTGCATCCTTCACAGTGACGGTATAAGTACCCGGAGCGAGGTTGGAAATTGTGCTTCCTGTAGCACCGGTATTCCAAGTAAATGTTTTGGAACCCGTACCACCCGATGCAGTAACAGTGATGCTACCGTTATTACCACCGGCACAGCTTACGTTTGTGGTAGTTCCGTTGATGGTAATAGCAGACGGGTTGGTCAGCGTTGTAGATGCTTGGCGGGTACAACCATTACCATTGGTAACGGTCAAAGTATAGGTACCTGCACCTACGTTGTTGAGGTTGGCCGTTGTCTGACCATTGCTCCAAGCATAAGTAAAAGGAGGTACACCGTTACCCACGTTAGAAACAACTGAACCATTTGTACCGTTATGACATGAAGGATTTGTTCCTGTTAGAGTTAGATTAGGCAGGGCATAAACGGTAATACAGTTGTTGCACGTATAGGTATGTGAGCCGTTTGAATTACTCACGGTCAATGTCACATTGTAGACACCCGGAGTTGAATAAGTAATATTCTGCGGGTTTTGAGCAGTGGATGAAGATGGGCTTCCTCCCGGGAAGGACCACTGATAGCTGGTAGGTTGCCCTGTACTCGTGCTCATAAAAGAAACAGATGCATTCTGACAGATGTTGTTATTCGTTACTGTCATGCTTGCAACAGGAGTTTCAGTAGAAGCTTGTAAGCAGAAAGGGTTGACTGAAATCTGTCCCCAGTTACCTTGTTGGTAAGCCAATGTATCACCATTGGCATTTCTCAATAAGAAGTGTCCATTGGTAAAACCTTGACCATCGTTATGAGTGTCGTAAAAAGTGAGGGTATAACAACCCGGAGGAAGGCACACATTATGTGTATGTACTGTACCTTGAGCGTAGTCTTCATACGGCCCACCGTTGAGCAACAAGTTGTTGTTACTATCAGTGATGCGCCAAGTAGTTTCAGAACCGAAGTAATCCAATCGCACAGACAAGGTAGCAGAACCACCTGAAGCCACAGTAAAGCTTCCTGATACCTGATCATTGGATGTATTCTGATCGGTTTGGTTGTTTGGATTGCTTGTCCAAGCATATATAGTGTGAGTACCTTCAGTCGGAGTAATCGTGTTCAACGTTACTGTAGTTGACGCACCTGAAGCCAAGCTACCTGTCCATGTTTGGGTTTGATTGCCAACACCATCCATGTTGTAATGAATGGTAACGCTGGTCAGAGTTGTACTACCGAAGTTGGTAAGAGTCACCTTCGGCTCAACACCTCCCGGACAGATATAACCATTAGGACTGAGAACAGCTGTAATACCAGCATCAATATCATTCACTGCCACACACCCCAATGAAGACAAGATGGATGTACGCATCTCCTCAAGTGCTGTGCGCATACGCAGTTTCTGACCTTCGGTGAACATGTTTTGACAAACCTGTCCTGTATAGTCCATGTAGTTTTCCACTTGTTGGGTTCCGCTACACGCAGGAGTAGTACATGAACCACTTTGAATAGTAGGAGGAGTATCACATACACGGTCACCGGCAGTGTTACAGTTTCCTTCAGGACCACAAGATGTAGTATTGTGGAAAGTGTGATACAAGTTCAGATAATGGCCCACCTCGTGCGTCAAAGTCCTGTTCATATTGGTATATGACTTGAGGTTGCCCACGGTTCCAAAAGCATTGTATAGAATAACGATACCGTCCAAAGGAGTGTCTGCAGGGAAATAAGCATATCCTTGAACACCGCTACCGCCATCATTGTTTTCAATTTCAGACACCACCCAAATGTTCATATAGGACGTGCGTGGCCAAGTAGAAAGCGCCTTTACAGCAGCTTCACTTGCACCATTGGTAGAACTAGCTGAACTCGCAATACCTTTTTCAGCATATTGAGGAACTACCGTTCCATTTACACGATTGATACCGTTTGTGGGCTGACCATTGGGGTCTCTCACAGCGAGACAAAATTCAATACCGATATCTGGTCCATTGCCATAACCATTGGTACCGGGCATTCTTCTGAAGTCCTGGTTCAAAGCAGTAATAGCCGAAAAGATTTGTTCATCGGGAATATTACTTCCTGAGCCATAAGGTTCTCCTTTATGAATCACATGCACCACTACCGGAATTGTGTAAATCTCATTCGAACGCTCCTCCACTGGCTGATTGCGTCTTGCTTCAAGCATTTGCTCGAAATGCATAAAGCCCATGTAGAAGATAGGATCATGTGCCATCAACGAATCGTTGATTTCATCAGATGCACATGTTAGGGGAGCTTGTGCATTAGTAGTTTTCAATCCAAAAAGTGCCAGCGTTACCAGCACTCCAATCAAAATTTTGCTTCTCATTTTTATTTTCCCTGTTAGGTGTGGACGGTCAAGTTATACTCCCATAGAAGGCGCCTGGTTTCATAAATTTCATCTTTTCGACCGGGTTTTTCTTTTGGTCGACCATTGCCCAAAATGACCTCTTCAATGAAATCGATATTTTTACAAGATTTCTTAAATCCCTAATTCTCACATCAAAACGAACATGAAAACCTGCATCTCCTTCATTCTCATTTTGGCAAGCTTGCTATCAGGAAGTAACATCTTCGCACAGGAGCCTGCCACTTCCGCCTGTATCGGACAAGCGTACACTATTGAATCCACAGTACTTCAGGAAAAGCGCACCATCAATATCTACCTTCCATCGCACTTTGATCCGGGTCAACCCGGTGATGTATTCTACTTACTCGATGGCGCATTGGAGGAGGACTTCGTACACATTGCAGGATTGTTTTCGTTTTATGATATGATGTACGTAATGCCCAACTATATCGTAGTAGGAATTGCCAATACTGACCGCAGAAGGGATTTTACCTATCCAACTACAATTGCCAAAGACAAAGAGCAATTTCCGACCACAGGTGGTTCAGCAACATTTATTCGCTTTTTGCAAGATGAATTAAAGCCTTGGGTTGAAAAGCAATTCAAGACCACCTCCAATGCCTACCTGATTGGACAATCGCTTGGAGGTCTTGTGGCCAGTGAAATTCTCATTCATCATCCTCACCTTTTCACGCATTATTTTATAGTTTCTCCAAGCTTGTGGTGGGACAATGAATCACTGCTCCAACAACTACATACATCCGATGATTATCACAACTACAAGCAAGTCTATATAGCGGTTGGCGAGTTCGAAGAAAAACGCATGAGAAAGGATGCGAAGTCTTTGTATCGCTTACTGAAGAAGCTCCGGAACGATAAGAAAACATTGAAATTTCAGACCATTCCGGATGAAGACCATGCAACGGTATTGCACCACGCCATTGCGGAAGGCTTGCGCCTGACCTTTCCTCCGAGATACAAATGATGCGCGATGAACCGGTTCCATGGCAAGCTTTAAAAACTATAGTTTCCACCCTTAGGAACTCGTGCGGCACGCACTAAATTCGCGCAAGCAATTAAAAATGACCGCGCTGCAATTCTTTAAATATCAAGGCACTGGAAACGACTTCATCATGATGGACAATCGTGATGGAAATATCCAACTCACCCTTGCACAAATTCAACGCTTGTGCGACCGCAAATTCGGAATCGGTAGCGATGGTCTGATCCTCATAGAAACTACACCTAAAGCTGATTTTCACATGAACTTTTTCAATCCCGATGGAAGTAAGAGTTTTTGTGGAAACGGCAGCCGCTGTGCAGTACGTTTTGCACAACAGCTTGGGATTGTAGGCAACGAAGGTCGCTTCCTAGCCATTGACGGACTGCACAATTTCAAGTCTGACAACGAGGCCGTGCACATACACATGCGCGATGTAGAGAATGCACAGATGAGCAACGGTCATTATATTATCAACACCGGCTCACCGCATTACATCATCTATGTGGAGGATGTAGCGCAACTGGATATTGTATCGCAGGGTCGTGCTATTCGCTACAATGACACCTTTAAGGCGGAAGGCATCAATGTCAACTTCGTGCAGGAAACAGCGGAAGGCTTGAAGATTCGCACCTATGAAAGAGGTGTTGAAGATGAAACGCTGAGTTGTGGAACTGGCGTAACTGCCGCAGCTTTGAGCTATCACATGCGCCATCCTGAAGCGAGTGAACTCACCGTTAACGCACGTGGGGGACAACTCTTTGTAAAGTGGAATTATATTGATAAACGATACACCGATATCTACTTGTGCGGGCCTGCTGAACGCGTATTTGAAGGAAAAATTTATGTTTAGAAATACAGCTATCACAAAAAACTTTGCGCTATACATACTCCATCTATGTATAGTGTTTTTTAATCTATCAGAGGCAAAAGCTTCCAACATTCAGTTGAGCGAAAATGCCCGATTCTCCATTCTCACCTGCACCCCCGGTCCTGACTTATACAGCCTCTTTGGGCACAGTGCCATCCGACTGCAAGACAATATCAATGGTCAGATGATTGACTGGGTGTATAACTACGGGACCTTTGAGTTTGATGATACCTTCTATTGGAAATTCGCAATGGGCAAGCTCGATTACCTGTTGTCCAAAGAGCATTTTGGTTATTTCCAGCAGGGATATATCCTAGAAGGTCGCGGCATTTATGAGCAAGAATTGCGATTGACTTCTGCAGAAAAGCAACGACTCTTCGACCTATTGGAGACAAATTATCTTCCTGAAAACCGCACGTATCGCTATGATTTCTTCTACGATAATTGCTCTTCACGCATTCGTGATATGGTGAACAAAGCTTTGGACAACAAAGTCGAATACACCTATCAATACAAACGTGAACACACTTTCAGACAAGCGATTCAGAGTTATCTGGATTATCAACCTTGGAGTGATTTAGGTATTGATATCGCACTCGGTATTCCATGTGACAAAGTAGTTGGTGACCGTGAAATGATGTTCCTTCCGGACTCGTTAATGAACGAATTTCAATACGCAGAGCACAATGGTCAGCCACTGGTGCCAAGGAATGAGGAACTTTTACCAGTGGAGTATGAATTGAGCCACACAACGGTGTTGACCCCCATGCTTGTATTCTTTCTGTTCTTGATGTTTCATTTGTTCATAGGCTTTATTCGTCTGAAAAAAGGAATTTACTATCAGATTACGGACAGAGTCCTGCTATTCGTTACAGGTGCAGTAGGCTTGGTTGTGGTATTCTTGTGGTACTTCACCGATCACACCGCTACCGTGTGGAACCTCAATATTCTTTGGGCTAACCCAATCAATATAGTAATTGCATTTAGCTCGGCCAAATCATTACAAGGATGGAAGAAAAAATACCTCACTATATATTGCTTCATCCTAGTCGCAACCTTGTTGTTTTGGTTCCTCTTGCCGCAACGCCTGCACCTATCTCTTATAGCATTGATAATTGCATCCATATTCACTTGCATCAAACTGGTGCGCCCTCAATTCCTTTCTAAGTCACAAAAATTTCGGACTGCATAAATGAACCTGTTTCGATATAGCCACATACTTGTTGTCATCCTTGTGCTTACGGGCTGTAAGCGCGAAGAGCCCACCTCATGGAACACACATGTATATGCCCCGCTTGTACAAGGCCGATTGACATTGGACAATTTGATTCCTGATACACTGTTGTATGCTGATGATAATGGGCTATGGCACTTAAAGGTGACAAAGAATCTCACGGACTTCAACCTTGATTCCATTGTTACCATACCCGATACAGTCATCAGAAAATCATTTAAAGTTCCGATTAATGGTGGCCCAATTACGCTTCCCAACGGCACTACCATCATCAACCAACATGAAAACAATAAGCTCAACATCAATGATGTCGAGTTGCGTTATGTAAAGATGAAAGCAGGAAGATTGGAATACACTATCAAAAGTTATATCAATGGTTACCTCACTTGCACTTACAACATTCCAGGAGTAAAGCTCAACGGAGTTGGTACCGTTATTCAAGCTCAAACCGAACCAAAGCAAGGCAATCAGCCATTCGTATTTAGTGGTGAACTGGATCTTTCAGGGTACGAGATGAGCCTTACGGGGCAATCAGGTTTTATGAGCAATCGTGTATATACACATTTGTCCATTGTCACAACACCTAATTCACCATCACAAGCACAAGTTTATGGTCAAGACAGCGTTGTAGTAGAGCTTAAATTCATCGAGCCTGTTATTGAGTATGCCAAGGGATATTTTGGTCAACATGTATATAATTTGCAACAAACCGTGGACATCACAAACGACTTCATGATGCCCACCGGCACACTGAACATTGATCAAGCAAGTTTGAACCTGAACATTGTCAATGCTGTTGGTGTCGATGCTCAAATTAAGTTTGAAACACTTGCCGGTCTAAACCCCCAAACTGATAGCAATGTTCATTTACAACACGACCCATTGTATCAAACCATCAACATCACGCGCGCTCACGACAACAACGGCTATGTTCAAACAACACAAAACAATTTTTCGCTGAACAATGCCAACAGCAACCTAGATGTATTCATTGAAAATCTTCCGAGTCAACTGCAAATGGCTGCCCAGATTAAAGTGAATCCACTTGGCGACCAAACCAGTGGAAATGATTTTATCTACACTTCCAACAGCCTTCAAGCATGGCTTGACATTCAGGTACCCTTAAATATCGGCATGCATCATCTCGCATTCGCAGACACATTAGACATCAACACTTCCATTGAGCTCGTAGCGGAAGGCAAGTTGGCGCTCCAAGTCATGAATGCATTTCCGTTCTCTGCTACGTGCAGTGTACTCATCCTTTCCAGCGACAATCAAGTCCTGCATTACATTCTGCAAGAAGCTCCTATCGCTCATGCTATTTTGGGATATAATTCAATGACCACTACTCCTTCCACCACTTTGATCCAAATACCCGTCAACGCTGACCAATTACGCGAAATACATCCAGGTAACCGGTTTGCAATTCGCGTTCAATTGGATACTCCGCAGAACAACGAACACTACGGTTTATATAAAGATTATTACATGGACTTCAAGCTAATAGGAGACGGCAAAATGGAGGTAAGCTATGAATAAGATCTTCCTTCACTTAGCAGCTTTGACGGTTATCATTCTTTTGAGCAAAGCTATCAACGCACAAACTCCTACCCTACTGCTTTTCAATCCTGACACCAGTTACAGACAATCATCTTCCATGATTCAACTCTATGGCCAAGGGATAATTGGTTCCAATGTGTTGGACAATCGTTTCATCAAGAAAAGCTTTTTAGGAGGTCATCTGGAGGATAATCACTTACAAGGCCTTGCGGAGAAGATGAATGTTCAGAACCGTGCCGGCATGATGGCAAATGGGGGTATTGACTTATTCAACTTTAGCGACACGCTCTTTGCAAACACTGATTGGGGGCTACGCGCAGGATTTTCTACTCAATACCATGGCGGTATCAGCTTCAGCCAAGACGCATTTAAAACGGTTTATGTAGGTAACAAATCATTTGCCGGACATATTGCCGACCTCGGACCTCTTGTACTCAACTATCAAGCATGGCAGAAATTCGGTGCGGGTATCTTTAACAAGAAGAACTGGAGCTCCGCCACTCTTTCACTTGTTGCAGGTCAACAATATCAATCGTTGATTGCTAACAATGTGAAGATGTACACAAGCGAATCAGGCGACAGCCTCTCATTGAGTTATGCGGGTGATTATTATCGCAGTGATACGCTCAGAAAAGGTTTTGCCAACGGAAGCGGCCTCGGATTAGCACTTGATTTCAATTACAATATACCACTTGCCGATGGCAAGAGCATCATGTCATTTGCGGTGTATGATATCGGTTTCATTGCATGGAATAAAAACAGTCAGCAATTCACTTACGAGTCCACAACATCATGGACCGGGCTTGCAGTGAACAGTGTCTTCCAACTTGACAATGACTCATTGCGCTTCCCCAACCTGCGCGACACATTGGATTATACCAAAAAAACAAAAGGCTTCACTGCTGCACTTCCGACCTCCGTTCATGTGCGCTATGCTAAACAGTTTCATGAAAAGCATCTTTATGAAGTGGGTGTTTCGATATGGGCAACGCGCGCAGCAATACCAGCAATCTATATTGGAGCAAGTCAATTTTTATGCAATAACTTCATCCTTAGAGAACGCATCAGTTATGGAGGATTCGGAAAATTCGGTTTCGGAGTGGATGCGCAATGGATGCCAAAATCTTCGTGGTACCTTAGTGCCGGAACATCCAATTTGGATGGGTTGTTTACATCCAAAACACACGGCATGAGTGCCCACATCACCCTAGCTAAGTTCTTTGGAAGAGCAAGTGACAATGAAATTCCACCCATGGAATAATCGTTACTTGCCAAACAGATACAGGTTTGTACCATATACCCAACACCAGTAGACACAACAACAACAGAACATATAAAAGCATGTTAAGCAACTTAAATAAAATCAAGCATACGGACTCAGGTAATTTCTTTCTGTTAGCCGGGCCATGTGTGGTAGAAAATGAAGAACTCATTTTTGAAGTGGCTGAAAAAGTCAAGGCTCTTACGGACCAGTTTAAAATTCCATACATCTTCAAATCCTCTTATCGCAAAGCGAATCGCTCGCGCAGTGATAGTTTCCAAGGAATTGGTGATGAAAAAGCATTGGAATTGCTCAAGAAAGTGGGGCAGCACTATGACCTGCCCATCGTGACTGACATTCACACAGCCCCTGAAGCAGCAATGGCCGCAGAGTATGTGGATGTTCTACAGATACCTGCATTTCTTTGCAGACAAACAGACTTGCTTCATGCAGCAGGAGCAACAGGCAAATTCGTTAACATTAAGAAAGGTCAATTCCTTTCACCTGAAAGCATGGAGCACGCTGTCAAGAAGGTCAAAGAAACAGGCAACAACAATGTATGGCTTACCGAACGAGGTACAACTTTCGGCTACCAAGAT
The DNA here is from genome assembly GCA_036562565.1 of Flavobacteriales bacterium. Taxonomy (GTDB): domain Bacteria; phylum Bacteroidota; class Bacteroidia; order Flavobacteriales_D; family Sanyastnellaceae; genus DATCJY01. The sequence goes on from DATCJY010000044.1 coordinate 31,296, forward strand.
TTGGTGATAGACTATCGCGGTATACCAACCATGCGTCAATTCGCACCAACCATTATGGACTGCACTCACAGCTTGCAACAACCCAACCAGAGCAGTGGAATTACAGGAGGAAGACCTGACCTCATTGAAACAGTTGCCAAAGCTGCGATTGCTGTAGGAGCTGATGGTTTGTTCATTGAAACACATCCCAATCCGGCAGTTGCAAAAAGCGATGGCGCCAATATGCTTCGCTTGGACTTGCTTGAGAGCCTGTTGGAGAAAGCTTGTCGTATCAGAGAAGCCATCAGAGAATAAGCACAGCGTGCACTTCGGCAATCACACCACTACAATCGCATTATGATTCGTTCTAACTGCAATTTCATTTCTGTAATCATACAAGCAGCCGTTTTGTCCTACACGGCATTATTAATAACAACAGCGCAGGCTCAGCAAGACACCGCAATCGTACGCACGTATGGAGGTCCATACTACGAAGAAGGCAAAGAGATTATTGAATGCGCAGCAGGTGGATATGCCATCATTGGCACAACAGGAAGTGACCAGTTGAACAACACCAACATCTATCTCTTGCGAATAGATGGAAACCTCAACTGCGTGTGGAATCGCAATTATGGAGGTGCAGATGTGGAATGGGGATATAGCTTGGTGGAGAATGCTCAAGGGCAATTGTTGCTTTGTGGATATACCAACAGCCAAGGTCATGGCGGCTATGACATCCTTGTCATCAAAGTAGATGAAGACGGAAACGTTATCTGGCAACAAACCTATGGCGGCACCGATTGGGATTTCGGTTATAAAATCATCGCCCATCCTACAGATGGCTATCTTATCTGTGGAAAGACATACAGCTACGGCAATGGAGGCAGTGACGGTTACCTCCTTCACATCAATGAAGATGGCAACATTATCAACGAATGGACCTATGGAAGTGAGGGAGATGATGAGTTGAGGGATATGGACATAATACCTGAAACCCAAGAACTGATTGTATTTGGAACAAGTGACGTGAACGGATTAATGTGTGCAAGCACCCGAAAACTTGACATAAACACCGGTGGAATTGTTTGGGAACACCAAGAATCCGACAACAGTAATAATTTCTATGCGAATGCAATTCATTGTAATAATGAAAGCATATTCTTAGTTGGTGTCAAAAAACATGAAACACTTGAACACAGCTACTATAGGCAGCTTTCTCAAAATGGAGAAGAATTAAGCTTTTTCCTTGAAAGCCCTCAGAATTCATATGTTTTCAACGACATCAAATTCTTCAATGATCACATTAATGTAGTTGGAGGATCCAGAGTATACGGTTATGGTGGAATGGATTGTATCATGTACCGTTTGTCATTATCCGGAATTTTTGAAGGGGGTTTCTTTTATGGTGACACTGCAGATGACTTCTTCTCCTCGCTCATAATTGATGACGAAAAAATGGTTCTAACCGGTGCACGACAAAATCCTCAAACGCAGCAGTGGCAACTCCTAGTCATGCTATACAATAGGGAAATACTCTCAAGCGAAGGCAACATGGATCCGATAGACAATGGCTGTATGACCGTTGGAATTGAAATCCCCCCTGTAGCGGAATCACTAAAAACCGATTTCCCATGCATTGTTTATGATTTAACAGGAAAAATCATCCTTCAAAACGTTCCGTTTGATCAAATAAAGCTCGGGAAAAACATAGCTGATGGTTTGTATATCATTTACGATATTCAAAACAACCGCACTCTCAAAATATCAATCAATTAAGCTTTTTATAGAAGCTCCACTGTCCTAGTTGCAAGAACGGTTCAATCTCAAAATCCAGCTCCCCCTCCATTGAAGTGAGAGCCTGATTGATTACCAGATAATCACATTCCCCTTGAATTTGAGAGGAAAACTGTGACCCCAACAAACTTTCCAACGTACCAAATGTGTATCCCGCTCGCTTCAAAAAAAAGAGTGTACCGTTTCTTGTATTATCACCTACAACCAAAAAGCGAGCACCTCTCGAAATTCCTTTTGAAGTCAAAACCTCGTCCGCATTAAACAAATCATATCGAGGATATTCAAACTTGTCCACATTATCAGTATACCTTTCTTTTAATCTACCAATACTGTAATGAAGACTTGCAACACATAAACCTGTCAGTACAATTTTACTTACCCAAATCCACTTCTTTTCCAAGAGGCCAACTAGCTGGATAATCAGAATGAGTATCATTCCACAAAAAGGCACAAACGGGAGAAAATAATAATCATGGTCCTTGAATTGCCCAAAGAACAACACCAGATAACACATTAAGCCTAAAAAGCCGATAATAAAAAGTCGAAGGATATAAGCTGACAGTTTTTTATGAAACACTATTGATGTGAGGATACCAAGCACGAGCAGCTGAACAACTTGAGGATAATAATACCTCGTTCTCCAGTAGTTGGTTATTGCCTCAAATACTTCTTCTCGCTGCGTTGTATCCAATGCCCAATATGGTACGATGCTGGTTAAGAAATAAGTATCACCATAAGTAGAGTTATAATATTTCGAATAGAGATACCACCCTCCAACGAGCAGTATTAGTAATCCAAACAACAAAAAATTTAAACGTGCATTTCCTTTGTTAGAGGCATGGAAGTGAAAAGTTTGAGGATAAAGCTTTTCAAGAAGTAGACAGATAATAAGTGCTATAGGAACGATTGCAAAGGTTACCTTAAGGAGAGCTCCGAGTATAAAAGAAACATACGCTCCCCATAGGCTGATTGTCTTCCCGTTAACGGAACCATAATGATGAAGATTTAGACCTATAAGGACTAATCCGAGTGCAGCTATATCTACTAAGAAGTTTGCTCCATAGTATAAAACGATGGTAGAAGAAACAAGTATCAAGGTGGAGATAAGCGACAAAAAAAATTGCCCAGTTATTCGCTTCGAAAGTGCATTGAAAGAAAGGATACCGGTTGAAAAAACAATCAGGTTTAAACCTCTTGGAATCCAGTAATGGTAACCAAATATCCCAAAGAGCTTTGCAGATAAATAATAAAGAATGGGAAACTCACAGGCTGCTCTTCCTTCATGACTGGCCAAGTTAAATACATGTGGCTCAAAAAAGGGATAGCCATTTAAGTAATAATTATCCGTAAACGAGAGGCTATCAGTTTGCCTTATAAAATGAAGCCCACGTGGTAAAGAGTTTATGATCTCATGATAACCCGAAAGAAAGAAAACTACTAGAAGAAGCAGAACAACAGCAATGTCATATACTATTTGCTTCTTCATAATTTACCTCCCTACAAAATAATACTCCTCACCGGTACTGAAGAGTTGACAAAAACGTTGAGCCGTTAAACAATCGTTGTTCAAGAAGCCTTTTAAGGTAGTTATATGATACCCCAATCCTTGAAGGAACTTATATATGTCTTCCGGT
>DATCJY010000047.1:0-32655 GCA_036562565.1 Flavobacteriales bacterium
CAAGACGAGTTGGCCAAAGCTTTCAGCTTGAGCGATACCATGCTTGCGCGATGCGAGTTTCATGAGGCAACAATGAGTGAAGTAAAAAACGAAATTCGTCTATTTGGAAAAATAGCCGTTGACAACAACAAACTCGCACAAGTGTTCCCGGTGGTTGGTGGTAATATTTTATCCATCAATGCAGAGCTGGGTGATTATGTGCAACGCGGCCAAGTGCTTGCCACCGTGCGCAGTTCCGAGGTGGCAGAGTTCAACAAGCAACTACTGGATGCCCAAAGCGATGTAGCCATTGCCGAGAAAAACCTGCAAGTAGCGCAAGACTTATTTGCCGGTAAACTCAACTCGGAGCGCGATGTGATTGCGGCCGAAAAAGAACTTGTAAAAGCAAAAGCCGAGCTCAACCGCATCAATGAAATCTATGGCATCTATGGATTGGGCAAGGGGTCCACATACAACATCACCGCACCAATCAGTGGGTTTATCCTCACCAAAAACATTTATCCGAATGAACTCTTGCGTGCCGATATCACCGAGCCGCTGTTTTCTATTTCTGAAATCAATGAAGTATGGGCCATTGCCAACGTGAGTGAAAGCGATGTGTCACGCATCAAGATTGGATACGATGCAGAAGTGCGCACGCTTGCATTTCCCGATGTGGTTTACAAAGGAAAAATTGACAAAATCGTGAATGCGATAGACCCGGAGACCAAAGCAATGAAAGTGCGTGTGCGCATCCCCAACCAAGATTTTCAACTCAAGCCTGATATGATGGCCACGGTGAATGTCATTTTCAAAGAAGACAAATCGATGATTGCCGTGCCATCGTCCGCAGTCATTTTCGATAAGAGCAAACACTGGGTGATTGTGTTCCACGATCGCAACAACCTTGAAACACGCAATGTGGAAGTATATCGCCAACTGGGTGATACAACCTATCTCAGCGTGGGTCTCAAACCCGGAGAACGCGTGATTGGAAGGAATGCTTTGTTTGTGTACGATGCTTTAAACGATTGAGAAAAGACGTATGAATAAGTTCATTAAAAACATCATCGGCTTCTCATTAAAGAATCGTTTCTTCACGTTCTTCTGGGTAACGTTGTTGGTCGTTGGTGGAATCATCAGCTTCATTAAGATTCCGATTGAAGCATTTCCCGATGTCACCAATACGCAAATCATCATAGTTACGGAATGGAACGGGCGCAGTGCGGAGGAAGTAGAGCGCTTCGTTACAACACCCATTGAAATTGCCATGAACAGTGTGCAGCGCAAGACCAATGTGCGCAGCATCACCATGTTCGGTCTGTCGGTTATCAAAATCATATTTGAGGATGATGTGGATGACTTCTTTGCACGACAACAAGTCAACAATCAGTTGCGCAACGTGTCGCTGCCCGATGATGTAGAACCGGATGTACAACCACCTTATGGTCCAACGGGTGAAATCTTCCGTTATGTATTGCGCAGCGATGAGCGTGATTCACGCGAATTGCTCACAATTCAGAACTGGACCATCGACCGCCATCTGCGCGCAGTTCCCGGTGTGGCGGATGTAGTGGCGTTTGGCGGAAGAGAGAAGACCTATGAAATCTGTATCAATCCTGTGCAATTGCAGAAGTATAACCTCACACCGCTTGAGTTGTATGAAGCGATTGCAAAGTCCAACCTCAACGTAGGTGGAGATGTAATTGAGAAGAACGGCCAAGCTTATGTAGTGCGCGGCATTGGCTTGCTCGGTTCGATTGAGGAAATAGAAAACACAATTGTAGACATCTACAACGGCAACCCGTTGCTCGTGAAGCGTGTTGCTACGGTGCGTGAGAGCAGCTTGCCACGCGTTGGTCAAGTGGGGCTGGATGACAACGATGATGTGGTGGAAGGCATCGTGGTGATGCGCAAGAATGAAAACCCAAGTGAGGTATTGAAACGAGTAAAAGATAAAATTGCTGAACTCAACTCCACCATTCTTCCTAAAGATGTCACGATGGAAACATTCTATGATCGTGACAACCTCATGGCCTATTGCACCAAAACCGTGATGCACAACTTGCTGGAAGGAATGATTCTGGTAACGGTAATCGTGTTGCTCTTCATGGCAGATTGGAGAACAACGCTCATCGTGGCACTTATCATTCCGTTGTCATTGTTGTTTGCATTTTTATGTCTCAAGCTCAAAGGCATGAGTGCGAACTTGCTTTCGCTCGGTGCTGTGGACTTCGGTATCATCATCGATGGAGCGGTTGTCATGGTGGAAGGATTGTTTGTTGCACTGGATCATGAGGCGCGCAAACGCGGCATGGATAAGTTCAACAAGCTCGCGAAGCTTGGCATCATCAAGCAAACAGGAACAGAGATGGGTAAAGCCATCTTCTTCTCCAAGCTCATTATCATCTCTGCATTGCTACCCATTTTCGCTTTCCAAAAAGTGGAAGGCAAGATGTTCTCACCACTTGCATATACACTTGGCTTTGCGCTGCTCGGTGCATTGTTGTTTACCCTCACGCTTGTTCCCGTGCTGTGTTCCATCTTGCTCAAGAAGAACGTAAAAGAGAAGCACAACAAGTTCATCACATTTGTCAATCGGATAGTAGAGAAATCATTTACATGGACATTTCAGCGCAAGCGCCTCACCATTGGTATTGCAATAGCATGCTTTGCACTGACCATCTTCAGTACACGCTGGTTGGGTTCGGAGTTCTTGCCCACGCTCAATGAAGGTGCCTTATGGGTGGAAGCCAAATTGCCGATGAGTTCATCCCTTGATGAAACTGTAAAAATGGTACGCACCCTGCGTGAAGAGTTGAACCGTTTCCCGGAAGTGAATGGCGTGTTATCGCAAACAGGGCGCAGCAATGACGGTACCGACCCGAGCGGTTTCTACTATGTGCAGATGCAGGTGAATTTGAAACCCAAAGAAGAATGGACGCGGAAAATCACGATGGATGAACTCGTAGAAGAGATGGATAAACGGTTGAAGAATTACCAAGGCATCAACTACAACTACTCTCAGCCTATTATCGATAACGTAGCGGAAGCTGTTGCCGGCATGAACGCTTCCAATGCCGTAAAGATTTATGGCGATGACTTGAACAAGCTTGATCACTACGCCAATTTGGTATTGGCTCAAATAAAAAATGTAGAGGGAGTAAAAGATGTGGGCATCCTTCGCAACCTGGGTCAACCGGAGATGAGCATCATACTTGATGAGGCACGCATGGCCATGTATGGTGTAACCAAAGCCGATGCGCTAGCTGTGATTGAGATGGCCATTGGAGGTAAGACCGCGACAGTTAAATACGAAGGCGAGAAGAAGTTTGACATCCGCATACGCTATGACCGTGAATACCGCAAGAGCGAAGAGGACATAATGATGCTAATGATACCTACTTTGAAAGATGAAAAAGTTCCGCTCAAAGAAATTGCGAGCATCAAACAACAAACAGGACCGGCCTTTATCTACCGCGACAATACCAAGCGTTTCATTGGTGTGAAGTTCTCTGTGCGCGAGCGCGACCTTGGCAGTACGATTGCCGAGGCACAACAAAAAGTAGCTGAAAACGTGCAGTTGGAGCCCGGTTACAGCATGAGCTGGGCCGGTGAATTTGAAAACCAAGTGCGCGCTACAAAGACTTTAGGCCAAGTTGTCCCCATCAGTTTGATTCTAATTTTCATTTTGCTCTTTATCATGTTTGGCAATGCGAAGGATGCGGGCTATGTATTGATTAACGTGCCATTTGCATTGATTGGTGGTATTGCTGCATTGCATCTTACCGGCATCAATTTCGGTATCTCGGCAGGTGTTGGATTCATTGCATTGTTTGGTATCTGTGTGCAAAACGGTGTAATACTCATTTCAGAGTTTCACAAGCAAGTGAAACTAACCGGTGATATGACCAAGGCCATCTTTGAAGCGGTGAAAGTGCGCACGCGACCAGTAGTAATGACTGCTATGATGGCCGCCATCGGCTTGTTGCCTGCAGCCGTGAGCACCGGAATTGGTTCAGAAAGTCAGAAGCCGCTGGCGGTGGTCATCATCGGAGGTCTCATTACGGCTACCGTTTTCACACTGCTTGTATTCCCGCTTATTTATTACAAAGCATTCAACGTAAGAACCCGAAGAAAGTAAGAGTGATTCCCCTCAACAACTCGTTGATTTGGTGAAGCTTGTTTAAGGCTTTCCTTCCTAATGTCTATTTTTCTATCTGAGCCAACAGCGAAGAAACCGGTAGCAGGTAGTTGAAACTCACCGGGATCGGTCCGCAATTACTAACATCTGAGCCCTGTGGCTCATCTCCTTTTCAAGCTCATTAGGCCAAAAAACAAGGCCATCGGGACTGTACACACCGTCCAAAATTATCCCTATACGATTGTGGAGATCTATTTGGAAGGTAAGATAATTAAATGGCAAGATAAGTGTACTTTACAACAAGCGTTCGTTGTTGGACCGATGGGTAGGTCAACTATCAAGTAGGAATTGGTCGGACATTGAATGCATAATAACTTAACATTAAATAGAAATGAATCGCAAAGCGGCTTCGGCAAACGGTCCCAATGTCTTGTTTGAGCAAGCGTGCGAAGGTGTAGTCACCAGTGGTAATGTGACGAGCATTTTGGATTTCATACAAAATGAAATTGCCGGCCGGACAGCGAATGACAACACCACCAAAGCCACACGTCTTGCCATAGAGTGTCTGCAGAACATGGTTCGCCATGCTCATGAAGGAGCCACCCATGTAGTCATTTACCAAGATGAACACAGCATCAAGATGCGCTGCCGCAATCTTGTGAAGCGGGAAGACAAAGAAGCCCTAGAAAAACTCTTTGGTGAGATAGCGGATTTGCCACGCAGCGAGTATCAACGACTATACCGCGAAAAGCTGCTGCGCGCGCACATCAACAAACGCGGAGGAGCCGGCATCGGGCTGTACGATATGGCTTACCGCATGGGAAAACCTCCAGTGTATGAAATTACTCCGGCCAATGATGGGCTTTATTACTATACCATTACCATCGAGCTGGCCGGCTTGTAACTGAACGCAATAAATCATTTACACACAAGTGTAAAAAAGAAAACCGGGCGCTATCCAAGCCCGAAATCCGGTTTCCGGAGCAGCTGAAAAAGACTAACACTATCCACCGAAAACGTTGATAACTCAATCAATTTGTTATGAACACGCTGTCCAACGCGCTTGTTCATACAAATATCTTTGACGCTGACTTTTGGTGCGTCTCATCGTGAAAAACCGCATGGGACAAGCGCTGTAAAAACTACTTGGAAGAAGATAACATTTAAAAAAACAGAACTGCGCATGGGTATTTTCAGCTTCCTGACACAGGAAATAGCTATTGACCTCGGCACTGCCAATACCATTATCATTCAGAACGATAAGGTCGTTGTGGACGAACCCAGCATCATTGCACGTGATCGTGCCACCAATAAGACCGTAGCCGTTGGTCGTCTTGCCCAACAGATGCACGGTAAAACGCACGAGAACATCAAGACCATTCGTCCGCTCAAGGACGGTGTGATTGCTGACTTCCACGCAGCGGAAGACATGATCAAGGGAATGATAAAAATGATTTCCAAAGGAAAATCATTCTTCCAACCTTCCCTTCGCATGGTGATTTGCATCCCATCGGGTATTACCGAGGTGGAAAAACGCGCAGTAAAAGACAGTGCCGAACATGCCGGTGCGAAGGAGGTATACCTTATCCACGAGCCGATGGCTGCTGCTATCGGTATCGGTATCGATGTGGAAGAACCAATGGGCAACATGGTCATCGACATCGGTGGCGGTACATCTGAAATTGCAGTGATTGCTCTGGGAGGTATCGTAACAGATAAAAATATCCGTGTGGCCGGTGATGAACTCAACAACGACATTGAGGAGTACATGCGCAGACAACACAACATCCTCATTGGTGAGCGCACAGCGGAGCAAATCAAGATTGAAGTGGGTGCGGCATTGCCGGAGCTGGACAATCCACCTGCGGATTACAACGTACGCGGCCGCGACTTGATGACCGGTATTCCCAAAGAAATCTCTGTTTCTTATTCTGAGATTGCACACGCATTGGATAAATCCATTTCCAAAATAGAAGAAGCCATCATGAGCTGTCTGGAGAATACTCCACCGGAGCTTTCTGCCGACATCTACAAAACCGGTATCTACCTTGCCGGTGGTGGTGCTTTGCTCCGCGGACTGGACAAGCGCATTTCTCAAAAAACCAAATTGCCTGTGCACGTAGCGGATGATCCATTGCGCGCGGTGGCAAGAGGTACAGGTATTGCGCTTAAGAATATCAACAAGTTCCAATTCCTCATGCGCGAGTAATCGTTTCTCTGTACATCCCCCTCATGGAGGGACCACCTTGGAGAAACGGACAGACATCCATAATCTGTAAGATCAGAAAGCGAAAAGAATGAGGAACATAATTGTACTGATACAACGATTCTATTTGTTCCTGCTCTTTTTGGTATTGCAGGTAGTTGCACTGTACATTCTGTTTAACAACAATGATTTTCATCGTGCTGAATTCATTCAGCACAGCAATGATGTAACGGGCTATATCTATAGCAAGCGCTCGAGCCTCTCGGAGTATTTGCGCCTGCGCGAAATCAACGATGAGCTCTCCTTGGAAAATGCCGTGTTGCGCAGTGAGCGCCCTGAGAATTTTCTGTACATCCGGGATGACAAAGACACTGTAATCAACACCAAGACATTGCAGCGTTATGTGTACCGAACCGCCAAAGTGGTGAATGCCACCGTGAACCGCGAGAAAAATTTCCTCATACTTGATAGAGGCAAGCTCAGCGGAGTGGATGCCGATATGGGGGTTATCTCCAACGGCAACCTCATTGGTGTAGTGCGCAGTGCAAGCGATCACTACGCGGTGGTGATGCCCATCATCCATGCCGATTTCCGTGCGAGTGTGAAACTCAAGCGCTCCGGTGTGATAGGTTCCTTGCAATGGCGCGGTGGCGACCCACGCATTGCCGATGTGGTGGAAATACCCAAGAACATTCCTGTAACAGTGGGTGATACCATCCTCACCTCCGGTTATTCCACTTATCACCCGGCTGAAATCATGGTGGGTACCGTAGAAACAATAGACGATGAAACCAGCAATGAATACCATGTTCTAAAAGTGAGGCTCGCAGCAGACATGCGCATGACCAGTCAGGTGCAGGTAGTAGGAGACCTCTATAAAATGGAACAAGACTCATTGCTCAACCTAGTAAGACAACAAGATGCTGCTAACAGTAGGAAGTAACATATTGCGCATCGCCTTCTTGATTTTGCTTCAAGCCGTTGTTGTGAGCAGGATTCAGCTCTTCGATGGGCTCATCCTGCCATGGGTATACATATTCGGTATACTCATGCTGCCATTTGAAACTCCGCGCTGGGTAACGCTCTTGGTTGGCTTTGTGGTAGGTTGGGTCATGGATTATTTCTCTGGACCGATGGGATTGCACACCACCTCTTGCCTCACATTGGCCTATATGCAGCCCATCGTGCAGAAATTCATCGCACCGCGCGAAGGCTATGATTCCATTCAGCGCCCAACGATACAAAGCATGGGCCTGCCGTGGTACCTCACTTATGCCGGTGTATTATCGTTCATTCATCACGCATGGTTTTTCTTCTTCGAAGTATTCCGCTTCGATGATTTCTTTTATCAGTTGGTGCACATTGTCCTAAGCTCGCTTGCTACGCTATTTTTGATGACCATTGGTCAGTATTTGATATATAACTCAAAGTCAGCACAGCTGTGAATCTTAACTCGCGAAGGATTACCATCATCATGATTGTATGCGTGATAGCGATTATCTACGTTATCCGCTTGTTCTTCCTTCAGGTAGCCAGTGATGAGTTACAGAAAAAAGCATCGGCACTGACGGAAGAGGCCATACCGCTTTATCCACCACGCGGGATCATCTATGACCGCAACGGCAAGATGTTGGTGACCAACCAAACGGTTTACAACCTGATGGTGGTTCCCAAAAAAGTGCAGCCATTTGATACCAATGCATTTTGCAAACTACTGCGCATCAAGAAGGAAGATCTCGTAGCCACATTTCAGCGAGCAAAAGCACGCGGGGAGTACCATCGTCCGCAAATCCTTGTAGAGCAAATTGTTCCATCTGATTATGCGGCCATTTCCGAGCAGCTTTACAAGTACACCGGATTCTATGCGGAATCGCGTACACTGCGCGTGTACCCGATGGGCATCGGTGCATTGTTCTTGGGTGACGTAGGTAAAATTTCTCCTGAAGAATACAAGGCGCTTCCTTATTACACCAAGCAGGAATACATCGGAAAGAGCGGCATTGAAAAAGCCTATGAAGAAGAGTTGCGCGGTATCAAAGGAGTGAACTACGCCTTCCGCGACAACATCGGCAACATCAAAGAAAAAGTGGGTGGCGAGAGCGACCGCCCTGCCATACCGGGGACAGACCTTGTCTGCACCATGGATGCCGAGTTGCAGAAGTATGGTGAGATGCTCATGCAGAACAAACGCGGTTGTATTGTGGCCATTGAACCCTCAACTGGAGAAATACTTGCGATGGTTTCCGCTCCTACGTATGACCCCAACTTATTGGTGGGCCGTGTGCGTGGGCACAACTTCAACGTGCTCATGAACGATAAGCAAAAGCCGTTGTTCAACCGTGCCACCCAAGCGCAATACCGTCCTGGTTCTATCTTCAAACTGGCTCAATCACTCACGGCATTATCGGTGGGCGCAATTACGGAGCATACGCGCATCCCTTGTAACCGAGCACTTATCGGATGCCACGGAAGCCACACCAACGATGATTTGGAAATGGCCATTGTTCACTCGTGTAACCCGTATTTCCGTGGAGCTATGCAGCGCGTAGTAGAAGGTGGCAGACACAAAAACCGGTTCAAAGATGCGCGAGCAGGTTTGGAAATTTGGCAAGACTACATCAAGCGTTTCGGCTTTGGTTCCAACCTTAACACGGACATTCCCGGTGTGAAATCGGGCCTTGTACCGGGGGTAGATTTTTACGATAAATGGTATGGCAAAGAGCAATGGGCCTTCTCCACCATCTACTCCTTGAGCATCGGTGAAGGTGAGATGTTGGTAACACCGTTGCAAATGGCCAACCTCGCTTGCATCATTGCCAACCGCGGTTGGTATATTTCACCACATACCGTCAAGCAAATTGGTTTGGGTGGCAAGCCACGTGAAGAATTCCTTGTGCGCCATCACTTGGGAATTGACTCGAGTTATTTCCAAGTGGTAGTGGATGCCATGGAAAAAGTAATGCAGCCCGGAGGTACGGCTTGGCGCTCCGCGTTGAAAGACATTGTAATCTGCGGCAAAACCGGTACGGTACAAAACCCGGGCGGAAAAGAAGACCACGCGGTATTCATTTGCTTTGCACCAAAAGACAATCCGAAAATTGCAGTAGCGGTTTATACCGAAAATGCGGGATTTGGAGGAACATGGAGTGCTCCCGTAGCATCATTGATGATAGAGAAATACCTCAATGATACCATCTCCAACAGCAGCAAAGCGAGAGAGAAAACAATCCTGGATGCAAACTTCCTGAATAGATGAGTCAGACACGACAACACCCGCTTGCCAACGTAGATTGGTTGACCGTCATCCTTTATATGGTGTTGGTCATCTTCGGATGGATGAATATCTACAGTGCCGCCATTGTGGAAACCAACCCCAGTCCATTCGATTTTACTCAGGAATACGGCAAGCAGTTTTTGTTTATCATCATTTCATGCATCATCGGTTTGCTGGTGCTCTACATGGAGGGTGATTTCTTCAACAAGTTTGCACCTTATATCTATGGATTCTTTGTCTTTCTGCTCATATTGGTTCTCATAGTGGGAACCAAAGTGAAAGGAGCGCGTGCCTGGATTCAGCTAGGTGGGTTTGCACTTCAACCGGCAGAGTTTGCGAAGATTGGTATCGGGCTGATGCTGGCCAAATACATCGCCAACACCAAAGCCAAGCTCAGCAACTGGAAGCCGCGTATGACTTCGGCCATCATCATCGGTATTCCGGCCATATTGATATTGCTGCAACCTGACGTGGGGACGCTTCTCACCTTCACTGCCTTTGTGTTTCCTCTTTACCGCGAAGGCTTGTCGGGTAACATCCTCATCATCGGTTTGGGTGCTATCGTATTTGGGGTATTGAGCATCATTACAGGTTTCTCCACAATTAACTATCCCATCTTCGGTGAGCAAAGCGGGGTCTTCATCCTCATGCTCATTGTATTGATCATCGGATTGTTCTTCATCTTCCTCATCAAGAACTTTGTGGTGCCTCGCAACCGGAAACGCCTTTACTGGATTACCATTTCATCCACAGTTGCCGCACTTGCCTTCAGTTATTCGGTGAACTTCATTGTGGACAGTGTGCTGGCCAAGCACCAGAAGACCCGTATCTATGTAACCCTCGGATTGGAAGAAAAAGAAGACGAACGGGCGGCCTTGGAGAACAACGCTGAAGATGCAGCCAGCGCCACCTCAAAACCAACGAAGAAAGACGACCCCGGCTATAATGCGCGCATGGCCAAGATTGCTGTGGGCAATGGCGGCCTCTTTGGACAAGGGTTTATGGAAGGCCCCATGACGAAGAACAAATACGTTCCAGAGCGTTGGACCGACTTCATCTTTAGTGTGGTCAGTGAAGAATGGGGATTTGTAGGCAGTGTGCTGGTGATTGCGCTTTACGCATTTCTCATCATCCGCATCATCAACAATTCGGAACGACAGCGCTCGCAATTCTCGCGTATCTACGGCTATTGCGTGGCCTCTATCTTCTTCCTGCACTTGGTGATTAATATCGGTATGGTGATCGGGCTTGCACCCATCATCGGTATTCCGTTGCCGTTTATGAGCTACGGAGGTTCATCGTTGATAGGCTTCACGCTGTTGCTCTTTATCTTTTTGCGACTTGATGCAGAGCGACTCAATATTTTCCGTTAATCCACTTATTGCTCCGGTTCGCTGAGCAACATCTGAACAAAGCTTTCAAGCTCCGTGGTATAGATAGCGTGATAATCGCCTGTTCCGGGACCATAGAAGCCTGAATGAATTTTTCTGACTTCTCCTTTCTTATCAATAAAGATAGCCGTAGGATAAGCAGTGATGCGCTGGATGTTCGGAAACACTTTGGAGGCATAACCTTTTCCTGCGGCACCACCGAAATATGCCGCAAATGGTAGTCCCATCTCATCGTGTTGGCGTTTCACTTGTTTTAGAGCAGCATCAAAATCCTCAGCGCGTTCAAAATGGACAGGAATGATTTGCAGGCCTTGGTTGCTGTAAGATTCATAAAGCTTTTTCAAGAACCGTGATTCATCCATGCAATTGGCACACCAACTGCCTGCCACTTGGACAATGGTTACATGTCCCTTCAGTTTATCGCGGTCAAAAATGACGGAGTCACCGGACTCACTGCGCACTTTGAAGCGGAATTCCAAATTCGGGTCAATCAATCCTACAATGCTGTCTGGGTGTTGCAACTGAGCCAATTCATTTCTGACACCAATCCAGTTGGTGCTGTAATGTTTACCGCTGTAAAACATCCCGTATATCGAATCACCCGTGATGGAGGCCTTGTAATGAAACAAATGAGCACCATCAAATCCTGAAAGTTGCAAGGTATTATCTGTTTCATAATAGCGCCCTTGCAGGAAGCGGTGATCACCGGAGCGCGTGAGAAAAGTGCCGTACAACAATGAGTCGTAACGATAAAGCAATGCAATGGCATCATCATGAGCCGGAGGGTCATAAGGTGAGAAAAGCACATCAAACATGAGCTTTTGAGGTTGCCCGTTTGCAGGATAATCGGGCAAGTCCTTTTTTATTCCTTTGACCGGAATCTCATAATGCTCTTCACGAGTAAGGTCGGTCCAGCTGCCTTCGAAAGAAGTCTTGCTCAACACCTTACCACTCAAGGTAGTATTGAAAAACGGCAGTTTGGCAAAGAAGGTGCTATCCTTCCATTGCATCGAATCCAATGCGATATGCTCCGTCCAATTGACAAGGGTCCAGTGTCCGTTATCATTTATATGCAACTCAATTGGGATGGAAAGCGAGTCCACCACAAATGCCAGTTCATACTTGCCGGGTTCAAGTGGGCCTTCCACTGTAGTACGATGCTTGGTGTCTTTGCATGCAGCCAGAAGAGAAGCTGCCACCACCAGCAGAATGGATAATCGTTTCAAATGTTTTGAATTTAAAAGAAAGCGAAGGTAGCAATTGACCCAAGAAAAATTTCTTAATCTATGCGTACCTAATTTTAGGGATGGCCTACCGAAAAACTATTAATGCGAATTTTATTCTCAAAAGAAGGCGTTTCCAGACAGGCTGACGGTGTCCGACCACAGCCATAAATTCCGTGCGCGTGATATGATCGGGATAGCGATAACTCTCTCTTCGATAATGCTCCACAATTGAAGGCTCCATATCTTCTCTATCCACTACATTAAAAAAGTTGCGGCAGTGATACAGGTTATACACCCGCGGAGAGATGGATGACTTGTGTTTTTCAATAAACTTCATCTGGCTACGGTAACTCTCCACACGCCTTACACCTTTTTCCCAGTAGACGATGCATGTGCAGCTGATGCATGGTCTGAAGTCGAATTTTTGGGCAAAGCGAATGCTGTAATCATAATCCTGATGGCGTTTGAGTTCTTCATCCCAGCGGAGTTGCTTGGCGCATTCAGCTTTGTAGAAATGCGTTGAAGTCTGCGCGATGCCATCACTCAGGAGATAATCGGCCATGGATTCTTTTTCGTTCCTATTACGACTCAACGCAGGAATGCGCTCGCTGCCATTGTCCACAAAGTGGCTACCGAAACAACCATCTGCACCCGTTTGTGCCATGAACTGCAAACGCAGTGCAATGTGCTCAGGCATCCATTCGTCATCGGAGTCCATCATGGCTATGAATTTGCCCGAAGCTTTTTGGATACCGATGTTGCGGCACACGTTGGCATTGGTGTTCTTCTCATTGCGAATGAAGGTGATGCGCTCATCATTGAGTTCATCCACAACACGCATCAAGTCCTCCGTTGAGCCATCGTCCACTACAATCACTTCAAGCTTAGCGTGTGTCTGTGCCAGTACTGACGCCAGCGCACGCTTCAAGGGTTGGGTACGGTTATAAACCGGAATCACCACGGACACCAGTGTGCTTTCGTCATATGCTTTATGAGTGTTATGCGATGACATAGCGAATCAATGTTTGGTCAATAGTTGTTGATTCAATTGTTGAAGCAACGTGTGGAAAGATGTGTTATCGGTATTCCATCGTTTGATGCGGACGTAATATGCTTCCTTCAGACGGATTACTAGTTGTGACAATTGTTTTGAGAACAATGCATCAGACGCGGCATTGAAGAAATACGAATACCTTCTGAAGTATTTGTTGGTAAGGATTTCTTTGATGAACAAGAACAAACCGCTCAACTTATTTCTATTCCTCAAAGCAAAGGGCATTTGCTTGGCACGCAACAATTGTACGATTGCTTTGGGCATTTGCATAGAGGTGGCCCATCGGATGAGTTCGTGGTACATCTGCTCACGCGTGTAGTTGATTCTTTTATTGCCTGCGGTGTTGTTGTTATCGTGTACACCGCGCAAACCCACCGGTTCATCGAGAATGCCGGCAACAATCTTGGAGCCAAATGCCAACTTGATAATGAATACCGTATCCTGATGCCACTTCAAAGCCGGAAACATACCACATTTGAGAATGGCCGATTTTTTTATGGTCAACGCATCGATGGAAAAAGAGCCGGCCGGGATAAAATCCAGCAATGCCCATTTGAGTTCTTGAGGTTCCACAGCACATCTCAGAGTAGTGAGGGAACCTTCCTTGAACTGCTTGATATCCGAGTGTTGGTTTTTACCAAAATGAAATACACCCAGCGCACCATACACACCATCAACGTCAGCACCAGCAGTGAGCACTTTCTTTTCGGCATCAAAACGATTGGGCAGATAAACATCATCCGAATCGAGAAAAGCAATGAAGGGTTCTGAGGCCTGTTCAATTCCCAAGTTGCGTGTTGGGCCGGAGCCGCGATTTTCGCCATTGGGATGGCGCAACACTTTCACAACCGGATATTGTTGAGCCAATCGGTTGCAGACTTCGAGTGAGTTATCCTTGCTGCCATCATCAATTAGCAAGATTTCCTTCACCACTTCCTGTGCCACGGCCGATTCTACGGCTCGCTGCACATATTCTGCGGCATTGTAAACCGGTATGATGACGGATATTCTCAACTCTTCTTTCATCGGCACATTCAATCAATCACAACGCATTCACCAGGTGTTTCACTTTCCCTTTGGCGCGAAATGCGAAATTCTTTAGGCGTTGAACACGGCTGTGCTTAAACAAGTGCGCAAACTTATAGTACATAAACGCTTGCCAACCGATATCGCGCTTTATAAGGTGTCCCAACCAATCGCATTCCGGCTTGAGGGCCGCATCGGTCGGATACAAAAACTCAATCATTTCAAGAAGAATGCTTTTCTTCACTTCTGCTGGGGCAATGGGCCGTAAATCCTCATAGGTCGTAAGATAGGTAGTAGCCACTGAACGCTTTTTTTTATGCGGGTCATCCACAATGGCGGATTGAATGGAGTTGTCATGAAGTCTGCGAAGGGTCACGTATTTATCATACAACCTGCCTTTGTTGGTCACCAGTAACATCTTCATGAAGTAGTTGAACTCTTGTCCGGACTTCAACCTTTCATTGAATGAAACAGATTTGGCAATGGATGATTTAATGCATGTATCATAAGTCAGCCATCGCACTTTGAAACGTGCGAAATTGGCTGCACTGATGTCATCATCTTTAAAGTTATAACGCTGCTCTTTGATGTTACTTTCACCCACATTCTTGGTTTTGGCAATGATGAAGTCTGCACCGGATTCTTGCAGCATCCTCACTTTAAAGCCAATGTGATTCGGGGTCATGAGGTCATCGCTGTCAAAGAAGATGACACAATCACCTTGAGCATTTTCCAAGCCGATGTTTCGACATGCATTTGCTCCTTTTGGTCTTTCGGTAGGGCGTTCAAAGAATTTTATTCTTGGGTCGCGTTGTTGGTATTGACGGATGAGGTTTTGGGTGCCATCGGTAGAGCCATCATCCACCACTAGGCATTCCCAATGGGTATAATCTTGCGCAAGGATGGAGTCCAGAGTTTCACCCAGCAGATGAATCCTGTTGAAAACGGGAATTATTACAGACACCAAAGCACTCATCTTCTTCATCTATTTAATCTTACCAAATACCTTGAAAAACCTTATTGCCAATCGAAAGAGCCGTGGTGTATTCCACGCGGTCTGTTTGTATAGCGCTGCAATTTTTTCTCCAGTATCAGCTATTAAAAAAGCATTCCACAACAAGTTTCTGCGCGAAGGAAATCCCGGTATTTCCACCTTGTCCTGCGCGAGCATGCGCAAAATCCATTGGTACAATTTCTCTGCGAAATCCTCAGGGTGCAAGGCGTACAACTCTTTGTAGATGTAGTAGTTGTCCAACAATTGCTTTTGCAATCCAATGGAGCTGAACACGCCACCGCCATGGATTCGGTATGCACCAAGCACTTCTTTGAAATAATATCCCTTGCCTTGGGCGAGAATTGTATAAATCAAATGTGTATCGCGCGGATTGGTGTATTTGCCCAAGTGCTGAAAATTAAAAGCCGCTGAGCGAAAGACCAGCGTAACGGATTTGGTGAGCCATTGGTCCAACCAACGTTTCACCGTGATATCGAATCCATCTGCGCTTTGCTCTTCAGGTGATGGCAACTCGCGCACGATGATTTTTTCAGCACCGGTTGCGTCATCTACCGTTTTATATGCCGAAGCAGTCAGCATGTATTCAGGATGTGATTCAAGAAAGCCAACTTGTCTTTGAAGTTTATCGGGCGAAGTCCAGTAATCATCGCCATCGCAGATGGCCATGTATTTGCCGCGCGCATTGGGCATCATGTGCTGAAACCATGGCTTGATGCCTTTCTGATATTGGTTTTCTTTTTGAAGAATCAGTCGGAAAATTCCGGGATGCTTTCGGTCGTATTCTCGAAGTATATCGGCACTTCCATCTGTGGATGCATCATCATGCACAATGATTTCCACCTTGAACGAAACACGTTGATTTAAGATATTGTCCAGGCACTGCCGGATGAACTTGGCATGATTGAAACACAGTACAAGAATGCTCACCATCACGGGCTCATCTTCTTTCCAACTGTTTTCAACTATTGTTTTCATCTGTGAATCACCTGTTCTTGGGTTGGGTAATCATTGATATTCCTTTCATCGCACGGGTTCCGATCACCGGTTGTAACAATTCGGCTATGTTCACTTCATGACCTTTAGCCCATTCCACAATTGCTCTGGGAACATTCACACCTGCCTGATGGCTGAAAGGATAGCCACCACCAAATCTCGGGTTGAGCTCAAGGATATAAGCTTCGTGTCCATTGAAAAACACGTCCACATCCATATTTCCCGGATGTTTAGTAAGAGCAGCAAGCTGTTTTCCCAATGCATGCAAAGCAGGAATATCCATCGTTTCGGCACCATCGGTTTCACCTGCACGCATGCCGAGTTTTTTCTTCACCACGGTGATGCAATGGTTTCCATTGAGGTCATTGATAATGTCCAGCCCATATTCTTCACCGGGCAGCGCGGATTGTATCAACACTGCTTCCTCAGGCTGTTGACCGCTTTCGTACTTGAGGTATGATTTGGCAATATCGCGTTTGGTTTTGTGATAAAACACCCGAAGCTCTTCCGTGTTTTCTGCTTTATAGACCGCAATGGAACCCATACCCCAACGCGGTTTTACAAAAAGTGGAAATGCAACTGAACCATTGTTGATGGCTTCTTCAGCTTCCGTAAGAGAAATAAAAGCCGGAACAGTGTGGAATCCGTTTTGTTTCAAGAAAGCCTGTGTACTCCATTTGTCATTGGCCATTGCGGTGAGCCATTCATCACCCACAACAATGGTGATGCCTTGTTCCTTAAACTTGGCTTTGAGACGAGAGAGAACAGGCAATTCGATATCAAACAGCGAGATTACAAGGTGTATCTTATGTTCCAAACAATAGCTCAGTAGAAATGATTCGTAGTGTGGATCATAGATAAGCGGTGCTTGCACAGCATGATCTGCAAGCCAAAGTGCGGGAGCATCCAAACTGCTGTTCATGGCGTGCACTTCGCCACCGTAGGGTTTTACAGCTTCCTTAAAATACTCTACCATGTAGGTTCTGCGACCAGCGCTGGTAAGCAGTATGTTCATTATACCTTGAAATATTTCTGAAACTCAGGTTGGGGGTATTTGGACTTGATGTATTCCTCTTTGTAAACGTACACCGTGAATTCGAACAATGCATAGTTGTGCTTGATTTCGAAGAAACGGCTCAAATCATCGTTGATGAAATTGATGAGCTTTGGCAAGTTGCAGTAATACACCTGTGTTTGATAGAAGTCCACAAAGGGCGATATGAAATTGAACGCAATACCCTTGGTGCACATCTTAAATGCGTTGCGCAAGATGTCTTGCGAGAATTTTTCCCAATCGCGTATGCTGCTGTCTCTGCGTTGATGAAACACACCGCTCAATAAGCAGTAATCGTATTTGTCATCAAAACTCTGTTCGGCTATATCCCGGTTGTAGAAAGCACAATCGGGGAATCTGTTTTTTGCTTCTTGAACATATTCATCAAGAATTTCCGTACCGGAATACACAATGTTTTTTTCCGGATATTTTTCTTTGATGAATGCGCCCATATCGGCAATCCCCATTCCGACATCATGCACGGTGATATTGTCTTCATCTTTGAAGATATCACACACCAAGCCGAAGCGAGTGAGTTTGTGATTCCATGACTCCGAGCTCACAGCCATGGGCGTACCCTTGTGTTGTTCATAGAGTTCTTTATAGATACGCTGCTGAGATTGGCGGGTTTTGTTCATACTTCAAATAATTGTCCTGGAGTTAACTTCAATAAACGGTTGGCAAGATAAGCCCTGCGATACTTGTAATACTTATCAAATCGCTGAATGAGGTTCAGTTCGAGCGCATATTGGTCGCCATTCCTTACCACTACCACTTTATTGTCTTGTATTTTCAGAACCATCAACTTGCCTGTGGGCAATTGATTTACATGATGTTGCTCTTGTGGTGAGAGCTCTATCAATCGCGTAGTGCGCAAGAAATACGAGTGTCCGTTGTATCTAAAAGTGGGGCCAAGGTACTCATAGCTTTCCTGCGTGTTGGCCAGCACCATGTAGTGGATCTGGCGAAGTGTTTTGCTCCAATCAATTTTCAAGCGTTCCAAATCCCAAGTCCAACGCTTGAAATACTGATAATATGCTTCGTTGTGATGAACAAAATACGGTGTTGGTTTTCCACTTTCGCTGAACTTCCGGAGCAGCGGTATCATGATATCTGCACCTACTTTGCCCAGTTGCAGAAAAAGCTCTTGTGGTGAAGTGTGTGGACCAACTATGGTTTCGGCCTGTGCGAGAACACCTCCGGTATCGAACGTTTCATCCACATAGTGAATGGTAGAGCCCGATTTTTCTACACCGTACAACACCTGCCAACGCGTAATGGAAGTTCCTCTGAATTCCGGTAACAGCGATGGGTGGGTGTTGATACAACCAAGTGATGGGAAAGAAAACACGCGCGGTGGAATCAGCTCGTGCCAACCACCACCCAACACAATGATATCGGGATTCAGCTTTGTGAGCTCTTCATAGAATGCATCTGACTTAATGCTATCGGCCCAAATAATTGGAATGTTGTGGCGCTTGGCCAATGCCTCCTCTGAACGCAGTGTGCGAAGCGGCTTACAACGGTAATACCAACACTTTAGCTTGTACTTCAGAATCAACCATTGACGAACATAAGGTTTGCGCCAAGAGCTTTTATCATCGTGCAACAGGATAGCATCAATCTTTACGTTCTCGCGTATGAGGCGGTCCAATATTTCATATCCACTGTGATTGAAGTGGCGAGTAACGTAAAGTATTTTCATTTTCTATTGCATCAACAAGGTTCTTAAATGGATGTCTCTTGTACCGATTTCTTTTGAAACAGCGAAGGAGAAAGCAGGCACAAACTTAAAACCAGTGCGAGCTGCATAAAACCGGGAACACCTGTGAGATATAAAAACAAGTGCATGGACCCAATCAGGAAGATGATCCAGTTGTTGTAACGATTGGTGAAAAACAGAATGATACAAGTCAGTTCGATAAGCAATGAACTGATAGATAGCACACCAAAAACCCAAGCATGTTGGGTGTAATCAAAAAACGGCTTGCCCACAACAAAATGGAAAAAGCTGTCAAGGTAGCGGTCATAGATAATCTTCTGGCTGGTGGCACCATCGAGCCAGTAAAGTCCTTTGTTGAAAGGAAGAATTTTGGCCAGACCAGCTGCCACATAGATATAAGCATACCAACCGGTTACCACCTCAATGGGCCAGCGATACACACTTGTCTTACTTTGCTCCTCTTTTGTGAAGCCAAATTGCGCGTCTAAAGACAAGCGATCCGAACAACGCGTGAAGCACAAAATGAGCAGCGGAAACCACACGTAGAGCCACGGAATCGGTGCATTGAACTTGGTATACCAAAAGCCAAATGCAAGAATGAACAGCGTGGCCAACACCGGCAAAACAAAGCGAGTGAACAATCCAAGAACAAGCAAGATGCTCAACACCTGCATTGCAACCGTCATATAGGGATAGGCCATTGCGGCAATCCACTCATCCATGGCTGCGGGAAAAATGGTCTTCGTGCCTTTGGTCCCATCCACTGTTTGCAACAGAGCAAACAACTCACTGGAAGAAGAATAAAACACCTGCAACCCAAGCGCTATTCTGAAAACAGCAAGCTGAATTGCTGATCCGGGCAGGCTCATCCGAGCTAAGATATTTTCTTTTGAGAAATTAATGGGCGTCATTGCATTTTATGAGTTGGTATTCCGGTATATAGATTGGTCCGTAATGGAGCTTTTCGGTTTCATTGACAGTGATGGCATTACATGGGTCAGGATTGAAGCTTACCTCACCCGTTTCATAATTCACCATCTGTACACCCACCCACAAAGTATCAATTCCGCGCTCCTTCATGAGCGACTGTATGAATTCAAAATTCTCCTTCTGTCCCTTGTTGTGATAGGCCGCAGAAAAAGTGAATTCATGAGTATATCCCCAGCCCAAATGTTCATGCAAAAGGAAGAAGCTCGCCTTGCGCAAATCCAGGAGCTTGGGCTCGCCTTGGTCATAATAGAAATACTTGGTTTTATAAAGCACTTTATTGGGTTTCCATTTACTAGATGACCAGCGGAACATGCCCACTTCATAAAACGGATAATAAGACTTGGCAAAACCAACGGTGAGCACAATGCCAATAAAGACAATGCTCAAAGCCCATTTTGCACCTCTTGGAATGGATAGCACTTTGAACTGTTGCCAACACTTGGCCACCACTCCACCTTGTGTAAGGCTTCTGTAAACAAGATAAAACCAAAGAATCAGAAGGCAACCATGCAGGCAGAAATAAAGCTTCCACTTAAGCGAGGCTTTGAAATAGGGCAGCCATTTATCAAAGCACTGTGCAAAATTGAATTCAATAAGTAAAATGACCAGTAAAATGAGTAGTTCTCTAAAGTAAGCTTTCTTAAGGGATAAAAACTTCATACTTTATAAAAATCTGCTTTTGAGTTCCGGTGTAGGAATGCGGCAGCTCTCGCTCTTGCCAAACCATTTGTAGCGGTTGCGTGCCACCCATTTGTACACGGCATCACGTATAAAATTTGGCACAATCAAAAAAACACCCATCAACTTGTACACCCCGCCTATGGTAAGGCATATCTCCAGCACAGCACGGCTGTTTTTATAGAGTTTATCGTTTTTGATGGCCACAATAGAATCGAGATAATCTGGGCTTTCACCGAACTTGGAAAGCAGCCACTTGGCCTCTTCCGATTGCAATGAACCAAACATCACTTTCGCTTTCGGGTCGCGATCGATTACCCAATTGACAAAGCCATTGCAGAGGTTGCACACCCCGTCAAACAAGACTATGGCTTCTACTTTTTTATCCATTATGAAATGGTTTGGTTGACAATGCTCACAATCGCTGACAACGTTTCTTCTTTCAAACCTACATACAAAGGCAAGCAAAGTATGCGTTTGGCAATGCTCTCTGAAACAGGCATCTCGGCACCCTGTGTGTACTCTATTGTATTGAGCGATGGATAGAAATACCTGCGCGGATTGATTTGGTTGGCATTCAATGCGTCCAGGGTTTTCAGCAGTATTTCTTCCGATTCAAAAACGACCGGATAATAGCTGTAATTCCACTCTGTGCCTTCCCTGAGTCGCATACGTTGGAGCTTTGCAGAAAGATGGGCCTCATAGTACTCCACCACTTGCTTGCGAGCTGCGAGAATGTCTTTCATATAAGGCAACACCGAAAGGCCCATGGCGGCCTGCAACTCTGATATTTTACCGTTGATGCCAAGGCCGTGAAACTCCAATGGTCCGTTGTGGCCAAAGTTGTGGCTATAGAAAAGCCGGTGTTGTATATCGGCCTTGTTAGCAAACATTGCTCCGCCCTCTGCAGTATGAAACAGCTTGGTAGCATGAAAACTGCACGTGCTTACATCGCCAAATTTGAAGATGCTCTGACCTTTATACTTCACATCAAAGCAATGAGCCGCATCATAAATAACCACAAGGTTGTGCTGTTGGGCTATTGCTTCTATGGCCTCCACATGGCATGGGTTGCCAAAAACGTGTGTGGCCAAGATGCAGGTTGTTTGCGGTGTAATGGCAGCTTCAATCTTGGTTTCATCAATGGTGAAATACTCGGGATGAATGTCCACGAATATGGGCTTGCAGTTTTCCCAAACGATGGCTGCAGTTGTAGCCACATAGCTGAAAGGTGTGGTAATGACCTCACCTCCTTTTCCAAAGAGTTTCATGGCTATCTGCAATGGTACCGTGCCGTTGTTGGTGATGGTTAACCAATCGATCTGCAAGTGGTTTTTCAATCGCGATTCCAACTCCTTCACCAGCATTCCACGATTGGTGAGCCACTTGTTTTCAAAAGCTTTGCTCACCCATTGCTGATATTCTTCCTGAGGTGGTAAATATGTTTGTGTTACCTGGATCATGCATTCAAGAGTTGCCAATCAAGATTGTATTGTATCGGAGCCCAACCATGCTTCGTGCCATGAATGGTGAAGTAGATGGCTGATTGATTGCGGAAGATGGTTTCGCGCACACCGTTGCGCTCTTGGCCGAACCCTACCGTAATGGAGTATTTGCCCTGCGCGAAGTTGGCATTTGGCAATAGGGCTTTTGCCACAAATTTTCCTTTGCACTTCGGTACATTGATTACCTCGCGGAAGTTGAGCACTTCACCAAAATTGCGTTGTTCTCTGTCCGCGAAAATCAAGAATACACGGGGATTTTCAACCTCTTCCTTACAGTCCACTTCAACTTCAATCTCCATGGGAGCATTGTAGTTGATGATGATATTATCTCCTTTTGTGTAGGTTTTTCCTTCGCTGGTAATGCGCACAGCCGTCATGCTTGCAATAGGACTCAGTTGTTCTTTGCCCACTTCCATCTGGAACTGGCTGTAGTAAGCCGTTACACCGGCTGCCACATCATCGGTATAGATGACCTCCTTGCCATGGTCCATGAGCAAGATATTGGTACTCATACGTGCCACCTGCGGCATGGAGTGCGAAACGAAAATCATTGCCGTGTTACCCAGGAGTTCGTCCATACGTTTGAAACATTTGAGCACAAAACCGATATCTCCCACAGCCAACACTTCATCGATGAGCAGAATATCGGGGTCCATTTGTGCCGCCACGGCAAAGCCAAGACGTACACGCATTCCCGAGCTGTAGTTCTGCACGGGCATGTCAAGAAACTTTTCAATCTCCGCAAAAGCGATGATTTCATCGAGTTTCTTGTCCGTTTCCTTTTTGGTAAATCCGAGAATTGCTGCGTTGTTATAGATGTTTTCGCGGCCTGTGAGAATGGGGTTGAACCCCGCACCCAACTCAATGAGTGCACCCACACGCCCCCGCATCGTAATTGAACCTTTATCCGGACGAATGAGGCCGTTGAGCATTTTGAGCAATGTGCTCTTGCCTGCACCATTGTGACCAATGAGTCCAAGGCATTGACCTCTTCGCACTTCGAAATTGATATCCTGAACAGCCCAGAATTCGTCTTTGCGCAAATCCGTAGAGCGCTCGCCCCCTACAATGGTTTTGACCAAATCTTGGGCACCGTACCATAGGCTGCGCTTCAAATCCTTACAGAATTTTTTGCCTACATCTTCCGCTGTTATTAAGACTTCTCCTGCCATCTAAGCTTCTTCTATTAGTTGATTATCGCTCTACGATAATCGGAATGGACATGCGATAAATAATCCATGCAACAAGGCTCAACGCCAGTGTTGCCAACATCACCACCGCAAAATATCCGGGCATATAAAATTCATAACCCGAAAGGAAATTGCGCACACTCATGATCATGGGGGTCACCGGATTGAGTTTCATAATCTGGAGCAAAACGCCCCCTGCCGGCATGATGTAAACCACGGGCGTGAGGAACATAAACAGCTGCAGGGCCAGCGGAATGGCGCGCCCCACATCGCCAAAGAGCAACGTCAGTGGTGTGAGAAACATGCCAATGACAAATCCGAACACCATCAACCCTAACATGAGGAAAGGAACGAATACAACGGTTGCGGTAGGATAAACGCCCATGAAAAGGAAGAAAGCTATCAAAAGCACCAACTTGATAGCCGAGTTGAAGGCCAGTTTGTAAAATGCTGCCAACAACAAACCTTCCTTGGGAAAATTAATCTTTGACATCACCGCCTTGGATTGTTGTGTCTGGTTGATGGGCGACATGATGCCTTCCGTGAAAATGGACCAGAGAATGGTTCCGGCAAATACGTATGCCGGATAAGGAATATTGGTTTGTCCGGTCTTGATAACACCTGTGGCGTTGAGGAATATCCAGATAACCGATGTGAGCAGCGGGGTGATGAATGCCCAAAAAATTCCGAGAAGTGATTGGCGATACATCCCTTGAATATCGCGCTTAGCCAAACGATAGCCTAAGTCCATGGATTTCGACAAGTCGCGGAACATGTCCTTGAGCAGTGCAGAAAATCCTTCCTGACGGTTTTTAGCAGAATAGACCCTTACCTCTAATTTTTCATTCATTCTTCTCATGATGACTTTTCCCGAGGGATAAATACTGAACCGGATGGCAGCGAAAGCTTAGAAAAGTCGGGCGCAATGATAACCCCAAAAAAGCGACCAACGACAAAGCCGGTGGACATTTTCACCATGACTCCGGACACAAAAAAAGCAAGGCAATGACTCGCCTTGCTTTCTGCAATGTTCTATTCTGTCGTGTGGGATTACTTACTCAAATACAAGTTGCGCTCTGCATAAATCTGTCTAAAGAAAGGATCGCGCAGGTCTTTTATGAAGCGAATGGCTTCCCCGGTACTCTTCATTTCCGGACCGAGCTCTTTGTTCACCTCAGGGAATTTTTCATAAGAGAACACCGGAATCTTGATGGCATATCCATTGCGCTTCGGTGCGAAGTTGAAGTCTTTCACTTTCTTGGCACCTAGCATCACCTTGGTAGCGTAGTTCACATACGGTTCGTCATAGGCCTTGGCAATGAATGGCACGGTGCGGCTTGCGCGCGGGTTGGCCTCTATGACATACACCGTGTCGTTCTTGATTGCAAACTGTATGTTGATGAGGCCCACGGTGTTCAGAGCAAGCGCAATAGCTTTTGTATGCTCTTCAATCTGGGTAATCACATAGTCTCCGAGGTTGTATGGAGGAAGCACCGCATACGAGTCACCACTGTGGATACCCGCAGGCTCAATGTGCTGCATGATACCGATGATGTAAACATCCTCTCCATCACAGATGGCATCGGCTTCCGCTTCAATTGCGCCTTCTAAGAAGTGGTCGAGCAAGATTTTGTTATCCGGCATATCATTGAGGATGTCCACCACGTGCTTCTCAAGGTCGGCTTCGTTGATGACGATTTTCATCTTCTGTCCGCCCAATACATAGCTAGGACGTACCAGCAATGGGAAACCAAGTTCTTTTGAAAGTTCAAGTGCTTGCTCTGCACTTTCCACCACACCGAATTTCGGATACGGAATATTGTGCTCTTTCAGTAACGCAGAGAAACTCCCGCGGTCCTCAGCCAAATCGAGCGATTTGAAATCGGTACCGATAATCTTGATGCCATAGCGCTCGAGTTTTTCTGCCAATTTCAACGCTGTTTGTCCACCCAGCTGAACAATTACACCCTCGGGCTTTTCAAGCTGAATGATGTCATAGATATGTTCCCAAAAAACCGGTTCGAAATAGAGTTTATCGGCTGTATCGAAGTCGGTAGAAACCGTTTCAGGGTTACAGTTTATCATGATGGTTTCGTAGCCGCATTCCTTGGCTGCGAGCACACCATGTACGCAAGAGTAGTCGAACTCTATACCTTGTCCGATGCGGTTAGGGCCGCTTCCGAGTACGACAATCTTTTTCTTGTCTGAAACGATGCTTTCGTTTTCGTCTTCAAATGTGCTGTAGTAGTAGGGTGTTTGTGCCTCAAACTCTGCCGCGCAAGTGTCAACGAGTTTATACACGCGTTGAATGCCCATTTCTGTGCGCTTCTTGTACACCTGGCTTTCCAAACAGCGCAACAAGTGAGCAATTTGACGGTCGGCATAGCCTTTCTGCTTCGCTTCCATCAATAGCTCTTTGGTGATGGTATCTATCGTGTACTTCTCAATTTTGCGCTCCAGTTGGATCATCTCCTCTATCTGGCGCAAGAACCAGATGTCAATCTTAGTTTTCTCCTGGATGGTCTTGAAAGGGATGCCGAGCTTGATAGCATCATAGATGTGGAACAAACGGTTCCAGCTTGGATGCTCAAGTGATTTGAGCAATTGTGATTGGTCTTTTACTTCTTTGCCGTCAGCACCCAGACCGTTGCGCTTGATTTCAAGCGACTGACAAGCTTTTTGCAATGCCTCTTGGAAGCTGCGACCAATACCCATCACTTCACCCACGCTTTTCATCTGCAAACCCAATTCGCGGTTGCTGCCCGGGAATTTGTCAAAGTTCCAGCGGGGTATTTTCACAATCACATAGTCCAAAGTCGGTTCGAAGAACGCTGAGGTGGACTTGGTGATTTGGTTTTGCAATTCATCTAGGTGATAACCGATTGCCAGCTTTGAAGCGATTTTCGCAATCGGATAGCCCGTTGCTTTACTGGCAAGAGCAGATGAGCGGGAAACACGCGGGTTGATTTCAATTGCGATGATTTCTTCTTTCTCATCCGGGCTCACGGCAAACTGCACGTTGCAACCACCAGCAAAGTTTCCGATAGCGCGCATCATTCGGATGGCCATATCGCGCATCTTTTGATACGTAGTATCGCTAAGGGTCATAGCCGGAGCAACAGTGATGCTGTCACCGGTGTGGATACCTATGGGGTCAAAGTTTTCAATGGAACATATGATGGTCACGTTGTCATTCGCATCGCGCAACAGCTCGAGCTCAAACTCTTTCCAACCCATCAAGGCTTTGTCAATCATCACCTCGTGGATAGGCGACAAGTGCAAACCACGAGTGAGTAGTTTATCAAATTCTTCCGGGCTGTAAACAATAGCCGCACCGCTACCACCGAGTGTGTAGGATGGACGGATACACAGTGGGAAGCCAAACTCTTGGGCGATTTCCTTTCCTTCCAAGAAGCTCTTTGCCGTGCGCTGAGGCGCCATGGGCACACCTATCTCATTCATCAGGTTGCGGAAAGCTTCGCGGTTCTCGGTGATTTCGATGGCTTTGGTGTCTACGCCAATCATGCGTACACCGTGCTCTGCCCAAATACCCATTTCCTCACATTGGATAGCGAGGTTGAGAGCGGTTTGTCCGCCCATGGTTGGCAATACTGCGTCAATCTTGTGGTTGGCCAATATCTTTTCGATGCTCTCCACCTCCAGCGGCAGTAGGTAAACATTGTCCGCAACGAGCTTGTCCGTCATGATGGTTGCCGGATTGCTGTTGATGAGTGTTACTTCAATACCTTCTTCTCTGAGGGAACGTGCAGCTTGGGAGCCACTGTAGTCAAATTCACACGCCTGACCGATGACGATGGGGCCTGAACCAATTATCAGAACTGACTTGATGGAGTTGTCTTTGGGCATTTTTTTTTTATCCGACAGGAAAAAGCTCCTCTCGGGCAATCAAAATGTCTTCTTCCTATGGTTGGAAATCGGCCGCGAAAGTAACTCCTCGCGGGCCTTGTTTGCAAAGTGAATTATAAACGCGTTGCTATTTTCTGCTGCAGAAGATGCAAGTGTTCTCAGTTCCATCCCTTTGCGCCCTGCAAATTGTGTTTGTTTCAAATCGCCTCCGGCTTTTGAAGTTATATCATATCGCTATATGACCTTGGTCATCGCATGGGATGGGGTCACCCATTGTACATTCGTTCACGATTTCACACAAGGAATCTTAAACCCCATTAAATTAAAAACACGATGAAACTGCGAATCGAATCACCGGGACATCGCTTGAGCCCATCCCTCAAAGCCTATGCTACCGAGAAACTGTCTAAGTTGGAACGTTTTTACAAAGACATCCAAGAGGTAGAAGCAACCCTGCTTCATGAAGAAAAAGCCAACAAGGAAAAAATTGTGTGCACACTCAATATCCGTGTTCCCGGTAAGGATGAGTACATCAAAACTAACTCGGTGATTTTTGAAGATGCTGTGTTGAAAGCCGTTGATGCTGCCAAACGCAGACTTAGCGTGCGCAAAACGCAGTTGGAAAAAGCAGCAAAGCTCAAAACAACCAACCGTACCGTTATCGCTAAAAAAGTAGCTAAGAAGGCTGCCAAGAAAGCAGCTAAGCAGAAATAACTCACACGAACCACTCGCTTGCAGACATATAATTAACCCAGATAAAGACCGGCCGCCTTTGTGCCGGTCTTTTTCATTCACCGGACCGCATGGCACTTACATTTGCGCGTCTCACAAGACACCGCGCGTGAAGAAATTATTTGAACATGGTCCGTTCCGATTGGAGTACCTCACCTTGGGCGAAGGTTCAAAAGCTATTTTGTGCTTCCATGGCTTTGGTCGCAAGGCTGAAGACTTTGCAGTGTTCCAGCCTTTGCTTCGGCCGGACCAGCGTTTGATTTCCATCAACCTTTTTGCACATCAGGGCAGCGTTTTTCCTGCTGCGCGCATTCACAATCATCCGCTGAAGCCCGAAGAATGGAGAGAAATCATGCTTGCTTTCCTCTCCCATGAAAACATTGATCGCTTCGATTTGATTGGTTATAGCATGGGCGGACGCATCGCGATGATAACCGTACAATTGTTGCCCGAGCGTGTGCAATCCCTTTTGCTCATTGCTCCCGATGGTCTTAAGATAAACCTGCTCTACCGTTTTGCGAGCGGAACTGTTTTGGGTAAATGGATTTATCGTAAGATGATTCACAACCCGAAGCCGTTGTTTTGGATAGCCGATACCGCGCACAAATTGAAATTCATCAATGACAAATTGCACCGATTTGTTTACGTGCACTTGGACAATGAGGAAAAGCGCCAATTGGTTTATGATGCATGGCTCATTCATAAACTGTTGTTTCCTGATTTGGATATCATAGCCGGGCGGGCGCGCAACGGAATGCGCTTCAACATGGTGTTCGGCAAATACGATTCGGTAATTGTTCCGGCACTGGGCAAAGCCATGGCCGGTCGAATCGGCAATGCCGCATGTTATCACGAAATAGAATCAGGCCATCAGCTCATCAATGAACGCACTGCACGGTTCATTGCCGAAAAAGAATTGTGGCCGACATAAAAGGTGCTCCATTTGCCAATATTTCTTAATCGCACAACGGTGTGTTTCAGTGCATTCAAGGCTCGAAAGTCCTTTACCGTTGTGCTTTTACCGTTTACCGATGGTGTGCAACCACTGGCAATCCTGTTTTCGCTTGGGAGGTTTGGCACCTCTACTTTCGCGTTAAATTTTTAACGCATGCGCTTACCCCTGCTTGTCGCTTTCATCGGTTGTCTCGTCTTTGGTGCCAATGCCCAGGAAATGGTAGCGGTTGCGTCAGATGCTAAGCCACGGTTATTTGTACCGAGTATCAGCGTGGGTACGGTGGGTGGCGCTCAAATCACTACCAACAGTGTTTACCTCAAATATGGCGGTGGTGTTTATGCCTCGGTGCACAACATTCTCAACGATCGTCTGTCACTGGGAGTGGGTGTTGGTGTGGAACAAATCGATAACGAATCGCTCTATCCGTTTTACCTGGAGGGAAAAGGCATGCTCTCTGATAAAGCCGCCACGGGGTTTTTGATGGTCACTGCCGGTTATGCTGCCGGCAACAACCCCTCCTATGAAAATTATGATGGCTACAATTACCGCGGAGGTGGCTTATTTGGAGCGGGCTGGGGTTACCGCTGGCCGCTGAAGAAAGATGATTACTTCAGCATTTCGGTTTCATATAGACAACAATTCATTCATCTCAGCTACTCCGATCATCACAACTTCAATTTCCGCGAGCGTTTGTCGTATTCGCTTTTATTTGTACGTGCGTCCATAGAGTTCTGATAAACGTGGATTATGAAAACCCTGCGTGCAGCAATAATTGGTATTGGTGCGTTCATAGCCCTGCTATGGTCATCATCACTGCATGCGCAAATTGTAATCAATGAGGTATGCTCATCCAACACTTATTCTTTGTATGATGAAGATGGCTCTGCAAGTGATTGGATAGAACTCTACAACACATCAGGCGAAGCCGTATCACTGCAAGGTTGGGGCCTGAGTGACAAAAGCAATGCACAACCAAAGTGGGTTTTTCAGCAAGGCAGCATTGCGCCTTATGGTTACTTTATCGTGTTTGCTTCTGATAAAAACCGACAGAGCACTACGCGCCCCCATACCAATTTCAAGATATCACAAGGCGAAGAAGTTGTTTATCTCTACAACCCGCAAGGTGTGATAGTGAGTATGTCCGATCCGCGTTTCATTCCTTCCAATCACACACTGGGTCGCATACCGGATGGCAGCGGATTGCTTTATCACCTCAAGAATCCGACACCCGGCAGCAGCAACAACAGCGCCCACATTGTAGTGGACCAGCCCACCGCTGAACTCGTGTTTTCACACACCGCAGGTGTCTATACCGCAGCATTTTCTCTTTCCATCAGTTGCAATCAACCAAATGCCGAGATTCGCTACACGCTGGATGGCTCGGAACCAACCAGAAACTCGCCTGTTTATACCGGCACTATTTACGTCCATAACACAGCAACTGAATCACCGGTATTGGCCTCCATTCCAACTTCCGACACATGGAAACATCCGAAAGGCAGCGTCAATGGCGCTTTTGTAGTGAGAGCTCAAGCTTTTGACGGGCCCGTTCCAATAAGCCATATTCACACACACACGTTTTTTGTGGAAGAAGATTTCACCAATCGGTATGGCTTTCCCATTCTTTCAATAACTGCGGAAAAAGAAGATTTCTTCAGTGATGAAAAAGGCATTTATGTGCGCGGACCAGGGCAATGGCCCAACTGGTCGCACCATGGTGATCAATGGGAGCGTCCAATACACCTGGAGTATTTTGTAAACGGCACCCGGGTATTGCAGCAAAATATCGGGGCCAGAATTCACGGGCGAAGTTCGCGCGCCTATCCCCAAAAGAGCATCCGATTGGTTGCTGATAAGGACTATGGGAGCGCACAAATCAATTATCCTTTCTTTGGTGAAGATGGCGCTTCATCATTCAAACGCCTCATTGTGCGCACTCCCGACCGAATGTTCAATCAGAGTTATTTCGTTGACCCGCTCACCTATGAAATAGCGCGCAACATGGACATTGATGGACAAGACTATCAACCTGTGATTGTCTTTATCAACGGTGAATACTGGGGTATTCATCAATTGCGCGAGCGACTTGATAAACATTACCTCGCCACGCATTACAATGTGAATCCGGATAACGTGGACATCCTCGACTTTGACCGCCAGCTTACCATCGTGGAGGGCAATATGAATGCTTGGAATGAACTGCAAGCCTATCTCTTGAGTCACGATCTCTCCAACAGTGAGAACTACGCGGAAGTTGCATCCAAAGTGGACATCGACAACCTGCTGGATTACCTCATTGTGCAATTGTTCTTTGCGAACAATGATTTTCCTATCAACAACCAAAAGCTTTGGCGCGAACGCAAGGAGGGTGCAAAGTGGCGGTTTTTCTACTTTGATGGTGATGACTCCATGAACCAACGCCATTACAATCCCCTTGCATACTATTTGAGTGGAAGAAACTATGGCGATCCATTGTCCATCTTGTTTTCATCGCTCTTGAAAAACGAAGGTTTCAGACAACAATTTGGTGCGCGATTCGTGTATCACATCAGTACCACCTTCGAGCCTTCGCGCGTAGTGGAGATGGTGCGAAAATTCGAGAAAGACTTTTTGCCGATGGTTCCGGAGAACATCATGCGCTGGAATCACCCGGACAATTTTCATGAATGGCAACGCGCAGTCCAAGACATTCAATACTTCGCAGTGCAGCGCTGTGCGGAGCTTACACAACAGCTCCAATCGCTCATGGCTGATCCATTTACAGTGTTTCCCAATCCAGCCAGCCAGTTTGTAACCGTGAGATTGAATGACCTCGATTTCAAAAATGCTGACTCATTCTATCTCAGTGTCGAATTGCATGATTTACATGGTCGCATCGTAGTGCCGGAGATTATCTCCGCGGAAGGAGGTATGGTCACCATTGATGTGCAGGACTATCCGGTCGGTATTTACTTGCTAAAAATCAAAACCGGAAAGGTTTATTATACCAAGCGATTGATTGTGCAGTAATACCTCTCTGTTGATTACTCGCCCAACGCTTCCCTGGACACGGCATAGTTTCGCCACTTCTCAAGAACTGCCTTCATATCATCGGGCAAATCATTTTCGAAATAGAGCCATTCACCTGTCTTTGGATGAGTAAATCCCAGTGATTTAGCGTGCAGGGCTTGGCGCGGTAATATCTTAAAACAGTTTTCTACGAATTGTTTATACTTGGTAAATGTGGTGCCCTTGAGCACTTTGTCACCACCGTATTCAGGGTCGCCAAACAATGTATGGCCGATGTGCTTCATGTGCACACGGATTTGGTGTGTGCGACCGGTTTCGAGTTTGCACTCAATCAATGTGACATATCCCAAGCGCTCCAGCACTTTGTAATGGGTAACCGCGTGTTTGCCATGGTCCCCATCGGGATAAACCTGAAACACTTTTCGGTCTTTCGAACTTCTACCGACATTACCTACAACAGTGCCGTCCTCTTTGACATCGCCCCACACAAGCGCCACATACCTGCGCTCACTGGTGCGATCGAAGAATTGCTTGGAAAGGTGCGCCAACGCATAGTCATTCTTCGCAATGACCATAATACCCGTGGTGAGTTTATCCAAGCGATGCACCAATCCCGGACGGTTTACTCCGTGCTGCTTGTTCTC
>DATCJY010000056.1:0-15085 GCA_036562565.1 Flavobacteriales bacterium
GCATGCGAAGAGTCTTATCGCAAAGGCATTGGTACCTTGGCTTGGAAAGACAGCTGGAACCTGTTTGACCAAATGATTCTCACGCAAGGATTGGTGGATAACACCAATACGTTCGCTGATTTCCGGTTCTATAAGTTCAAAGTTTTTAATAAACCTTATCTCATGCAAACCGAAGGTCCTTGGAAAGGCTATCCCTATCGGACTTTTGTGGGAAATGATTTCAAAGGTGGATACTCCGACCACTTTCCGGTGTATACCATTTTGATTCGAGAGAAGAAATAAGCTTCATAACGTCATATAAATAAGAAAGTCGATCTCCGGAGATCGGCTTTCTTATTTAATAATGCTCTTCCAAATCATTAAACATGCCTTTTTTATCGAGGTATCCGTTCCGGCCATGTTTGTTGGTGGCAGGTAATTCGTTTTTGAACTCACCAAACTGACCAATGGTGAGGTATTCCGTAGGAACCACTTCCACTCCTTTCGTATCGATGAATCCCAGGTAATCGCCTTTCTTTACAAGGCACCAGTTCTTGCGGTATTCATGAAACTGGTCGATGTAATCGTATTGCGGTGCGACAATTTCTTTTCCGCTTTGATCAATAAAACCGTGTTTCTTGTCCTTGGTGACCATGCTCCATTCTTTTTTGATGGTGCCAAATGGCTGGATGCTGTCATATTGTGGAGCAATTATTTCTTTGCCGTGCGCATCAATGAATCCCAATTTGCCATGAGCTTTCACCATTGTAAGCCCTTTGATGAAATCATTGTGTACACCAATGGAATCATAGGCCGCTTGTGACCAACACACGGATACAGCCAATAAACCGGTCATGATGAGCAACGTTTTTTTCATGTTGTACCAATCCTTCAATTGCGATGCCACAAATAAAGTGCAAGGCGGCTGTATGTGCCATTGGTCGTTGGGTTTCGGGCAGAGTTGTGGCTTCTTGTTGCACTACATCAAGGATGTTGATTTATAATGGCCAACGGTATGTAGGCGAGCTATTATCATGGTTATGTTTGCGCCCGTAAAAATCGGCACACTACTTTATTCGCTTGACATTGAGCAATTTCGTAACACGCATACTCGCAGGAATCGTCTTCATCGCTACGGTGATGGGAGCGGCTTGGGCCGGGCCATTGGCGCTTGGTATGCTGTTCTTGTTCTTTGCGGCAGTGGGCTTGCATGAGTTTTAT
This sequence comes from Flavobacteriales bacterium, assembly GCA_036562565.1. Classification (GTDB taxonomy): domain Bacteria; phylum Bacteroidota; class Bacteroidia; order Flavobacteriales_D; family Sanyastnellaceae; genus DATCJY01. The sequence continues at coordinate 1,201 of DATCJY010000056.1, forward strand.
GTCATCTTACACAGGGATAAGGCGCTCGCTCCGCGCTGGTGGGCAGGAATGCTTACGGGACTGCTGCTTTATCTGGCTGTATTTATTCAATCCAATGATGGCGCTGATACATCTTTGTATTGGTTCATGGTGATTCCCGTTGCTGTAGTCATGTTCTCTGAAATGTTCCGCACCAATGAGTCAAAGAACATCGTCAATCTTGCGTTAACTACATTCGGTTGGGGCTATGTGATTTTTCCATTGGCGCTTATCAATGTGCTAGGACAAGTGCATGGCGAATACGATTGGCATTTGGTGCTGGGGTACTTCTTGCTTCTTTGGAGCAATGATTCGGGTGCGTATGCCTTTGGTCGCATGCTCGGGCGCACAAAATTGTTTGAGCGCGTATCTCCAAACAAAACATGGGAAGGGCTCATTGGTGGAGTCGCGTTTACACTCTTTATCGCTTGGGTATTGTCCCATAGTTTTGATACAATAGAATTGAAAGACTGGATGGCAGTGGCCATCATCATCGGAGTATTTGCCAACCTAGGCGATCTCTTCGAGTCACACATTAAAAGAATGTTTGGCGTGAAAGACAGCGGAAGCATTATCCCCGGACATGGCGGTGTGTTGGACCGTTTTGACGGATTGCTGTTGTCATTGCCTATTGTTATTGCTTACTTTAAAATCATCACATCGTTATGACCATCCACAAAGAAGGATATACCATCATCGGTACAGCATTTTTGATTTGTGCTGCTCTTGTTACAGGCGCTTACTTCTTGTTTGGCCAATATCCTTTTTGGTTTTGGTTGTTCACGGCTGTTGTTGTCGTGTTCTTCTATCTCGTGGTTCAGTTCTTCCGTTTGCCTAGCCGCACCAACCGCGCTGCTGCAAATGAACTTGTGGCTCCATGTGATGGCAAAGTTGTGGTGATTGAAGAAGTGGAAGAGACCGAATACTTCAAAGACAAACGCATTCAAGTGAGCATCTTCATGTCACCTTTGAATGTGCATGCCAACTGGGTTCCTTGCGAAGGGGAAGTGCAGTATGCAAAGTATCATGAAGGACTTTACCTCGTGGCATGGCATCCAAAGAGCAGCACCGAGAACGAACGCACAACGATTGTTGTGAAGCATCCAAACAACAAAGAAGTGTTGTTACGCCAGATTGCTGGAGCGGTAGCTAGACGCATTGTTTACTACGTAAAACCGGGTGACAAGGTGAACCGCAACGATCAATTTGGGTTCATCAAATTCGGTAGCCGTGTAGATATCTTCCTACCACTCGGTACAGAAATCAAATGCAAAATCAATGATGTCACCAAGGGCAATGAAACGGTGATTGCGGCTTGGTGATACCTAACGGAATAATATAATCCGCCCTTCGGGCTACCATAAGGTCGCCCCGCTGGGGCTATGTTGAATTATCTTCTATTGTTGTACGATAAGGTCGCCCCGCTGTGGCTTTGTTGGATTATCTTCTATTGTTGTGCGATAAGGTCGCCCCGCTGGTGCTATGTTGAATCATCTTCTATTGTTGTGCGAAAAGGTCACCCCGCTGGGGCTTTTTCTTTTTGCAAAGCCATTCGTGCTATTGATAGATAGCTTTTTTCTATAGAACAAAATGTATTCATCAAGTTGCTAATATGATTGATAAAACAAGCCCCATCGGGGCGACCTTATGGTAGCTCCCGAAGGGAGCGTGTTTGCATAGCCCCGTAGGGGCGACCGTTTGGTTATGTTGTTGAGTTATTGTAAAATTGAATTACAAAACCAATTGTTATGGCCAATACCTATACCCAAGTCAACCTTCATTGTGTCTTTGCAGTGAAGGGACGTCAAAATCTTCTTGCATCATCATTTCGCAATGAATTGTTCAGTTACATGTCAGCTGTGCTTAAGAGCCACAATGCTTATCCATTAGCCGTTGGTGGTTGGACGGATCATGTTCATGTATTTTTTGAAATGCCTACCGATAAAACCATTTCCGATTTGATGCGAGATGTCAAAGCCATTTCATCTAAATGGATAAATGAAAACAACCTTGTAACAGGCAGGTTTCAATGGCAATCCGGCTATGGTGCTTTTTCATATGCTAAATCGCAACGTGATAATGTGATTCGTTACATCATGCGCCAAGAAGAACATCATCAACGACAAGCGTTCAGAGATGAATACCTGGATTTGCTTGCGAAATTTGATGTGTCTTATAATCCAGATTATCTGTTTGAATTTTACGATGGGGTATCATAATGTCGCCCTTCGGGGCCACCATACGGTCGCCCCGAAGAGGCTTCAATCTTTTTGGAAAGCAGAGGGGGACATAATGATTGTGTGTGCACAGATTACCTTTACCCCCAAATCCATTGTGTGTCAAAAGTTCTTCTGCTCATACCACCGCTTACGCAGCTCAATACGCCTTATCCCTCAACGGCTTATCTCACGGGCTTTTTAAAAGGGCAAGGTATTCCCGTTCAACAAGGTGATCTTGGGTTGGACATGGTGCTTGCCGTGTTCCATCGCAAAGGGCTTGTGCAATTGTTTGATGCAATTGAACAAGGTCGATACCGTCTTCATGATGATTTACAACAGATGGTAGATCATCGTATTTCGTACGAAGAAACGATTGATGATGTAATCGCTTTTTTGCAAAACAAGAACTACACATTGGCTTATCGTGTGGTGGCAGGTGGCTTCCTTCCTGAAGGTCCGCGCTTCCATCAGGCACAGCAGATGGAGGAGTTCTTCGGTACCATCAGCACGCAGGACATGGCTCGTTACCTGTGCACGCTCTACCTCGAAGACTTGGGTGATTTGATACAAGAAACAGTTGGCCCTCACTTCGGCTTTGCGAAATACGCAGAGCGCATTGCACAAACTGCTGTTTCATTCCAACCCATTCAAGAAGCACTTGAAGCTCCGAACAACTATTTCGATACCGTGCTCTTGCAACAAGCGGCCAAGTATTTTGAAGATGATGTGCCGATGATGGTGGGCTTGTCTGTTCCGTTTCCGGGCAATCTCTATGGTGCCTTGAAAGTGGGGCAGTGGATCAAGCAATATTATCCCGGTGTCAAAGTGGTGCTGGGTGGCGGCTATGCCAATACGGAATTGCGGGAGTTGTATGATCCCGCTGTGTTCAACTATGTGGATTACATCACGCTTGATGATGGTGAAGGTCCAATACTCGCGCTTTACAACCAACTGAATGATGGAGCATCTAGTGAGATGAAACTCTTGCGCACGTATGCATGTGTGAATGGCAAAGTAGAGTTCATCAACAATCTAATTGGAGGTGATTTTGCACACAAGAAATTGCCTGCACCCAGTTATGAAGGGTTGCGATTGAGTGCATACCTCTCGATGTTCGATGTGCCTAACCCGATGCACCGCATGTGGAACGATGGGCGTTGGAACAAGCTCACCATTGCGCACGGTTGTTATTGGAAGAAGTGTACCTTCTGCGATATCACGTTGGATTATATCTCGCGATATGATCCCGCACCTGCAGCGGAGTTGGTGGATAAGATGGAAACTCTCATCAAAGAAACCGGTGAGCGTGGATTTCACTTTGTGGATGAAGCAGCACCGCCATTGGCCATGCGCGATCTTGCATTAGAGATTTTGCGCAGAGGGTTACAAGTAACGTGGTGGACGAATATTCGTTTTGAGAAAACATTTACTCCAGACTTGTGCAGGTTGCTAGCAGCTTCGGGGTGTATTGCCGTAACAGGTGGACTCGAAGTAGCCGATCAGCGCTTGCTGGACATGATAAAGAAAGGCATCACGATAGAGCAAGTGACGAAAGTGACTGCTGCTTTTCGCGATGCCGGCATTCTTGTTCATGCCTATCTGATGTATGGTTTTCCTACGCAAACCGAACAAGAAACAATTGATTCATTGGAAATCGTGCGCCAATTGTTTGAGCACCATCTTTTGCAATCAGCGTATTGGCACCGTTTTGCGATGACTGTGCACAGTCCGGTGGGTAAGAATCCTGAAGCGTTCAATGTGATTCGCACAGGCCCCGAGTTTCAAGGCTTTGCGAACAATGATTTGTTTCATGAAGACCCGACTGGTGCCGACCATGACCGCTTCTCAGACGGATTGAGAAAGGCACTGTACAACTACATGCATGGCAATGCACTTGATTTTCCGCTTGATGAATTCTTTGATTTCAGAGTTCCGCACACACAAGTTCCGTCCAAGCTTATTGCCAAGCATCTCAAGCGTGTGCAATATGATGATGTCAACCTCAAAGGGTATGTGTTCATGTGGCATCGCATACGGGTACGCGAAGCATTGCGAGAGAAGAACAAAGTGGAGTTGTTATTCACCGGAAAAGTACTTTATACCACTGTTGTATTTCCCAAGGCTATTGCGGCATACATTCTGCATAATGCAGCGCGCTTTGAAGTAACAAGTGATGAACGCATGGAGTATCATACGGTGTTGAAAGAAATGTCGGAACTCCTTCATATAGCACCTGAAGAACTCGTGAAGTTGCCATGGTATATGCAGTGGCGCAAGGAGGTCGTGTGGTTGATTAAACTGTAAACACGAAATGCTTGAAGCAATTATTCCGCGCTTTTGCTTTCGGCTTTGCTGTTGGTCGTGATTGTATCTACATCAAAGCAGCATGTGGTAACTCTTGTGTTTAGTAAAAATTATGGGTGGTAAACTTTGACAAACCCCGATTTACGCGGTAAAATGAAGTGCAATGGGAGCATAAGAATGCGCTCAGTATAAAAGAGATAAAGCACCTTATCTTTGCGCCCGCCATGGCAATAGCAGCAAAGGATATACGCAGTCTAGCATTGGATGAGCTCATTGCTTTTTTCGAGTCCAAGGGAGAGAAAAAGTTCAGAGCAAAACAGGTTCATGAATGGTTGTGGAAGAAGTCAGCATCCAGTTTTGATGAGATGACTAACCTTTCTGTAACCACACGCGAATTACTCAAAGAAAACTTTACGCTGAATAAGATAAAGCTTTCAGATGAGCAGGTGAGTAGTGATCGCACCATCAAATGTGCTTTTGAAGTAGAGCCCGGAAAAGTGGTGGAAGGTGTGCTCATTCCCACTGCTACACGCATGACTGCCTGTATTTCCTCACAAGTAGGATGCAGCTTAGCGTGTAAGTTCTGTGCAACCGGTCGGTTAAAGATGTTGCGGAATCTCACAGCCGGTGAGATATATGATCAAGTGGTCTATCTCAAGAATCAGTCTGAAACACGTTACAATATCCCGCTTACGAATATTGTGTATATGGGCATGGGCGAACCGCTGCTCAATTACAAAAACATGATGACCTCGATAGAGAAGATAACTTCTCCCGAGGGATTGGGTATGTCGCCACAGCGCATCACAGTAAGTACTGCCGGTGTTGCTAAAATGATTAAGAAACTGGGTGATGATGGAGCGAAGTTCAATCTCGCTTTGTCATTGCATGCAGCCAATGATGAGAAGCGCAACAAAATCATGGACATCAACGAAACGAACAACCTCGAAACGTTGGCTGAGGCATTGCGCTATTTCTATGACAAAACCGGAACACGTGTAACGTTCGAATACATCATCTTCAAAGACTTCAATGATTCCATTGCTGATGCGCGCGAGTTAGCGGAGTACAGCAAGAATCTTCCCGTAAAAATCAACATCATCGAATACAACCCAATTGACGATGGCGAATTCAAACAAGCGGATGCACACAAGGTGGATGCATTTGCGAAATTCCTTGAGTCGCGCAATTTGATTGTCAATGTGCGCAGATCACGCGGTAAGGACATTGATGCTGCGTGCGGTCAATTGGCCAATAAGAACAAGGCATTGCTCAAAGACGAAGTGGTGAAGAAAGTGAAGAGCGCATAATTGATGAAAACGGAAAGGATTTTAAATCCTTCAATCGTTGAATTATTGAACCGTTTGAATTGTTTGAATCCCTTGTAGGTTATTTTCACCACGCATTTTAATTTTTTCATTTATGACCAAATCGAACAAGCTTACGCTTTGGATTTTTATTTCTCTTGTGATTGGTGTAATTGCAGGTGTCGGGTTGAACAAGGCTTATCCGGAAGTGAATGGTGCCGAGAATCCGGAGCTAACTTCCATCATGGACAATCTCACGATTCTCACCGATGTTTTCCTGCGCCTCATCAAAATGATTATTGCCCCGCTTGTGTTTTCAACGCTTGTAGTGGGAGTAGCGAAGCTTGGTGATATCAAAGCAGTAGGTCGTATAGGTGGTAAAACGATGCTATGGTTCATCAGTGCATCGTTTGTTTCATTGTTGCTAGGATGTTTGCTGGTGAACCTTTTCCAACCCGGCAGCATGATGAACTTGGAGTTGCCTCCGGTGGATGCAGCAACGGGGATAGACAAAGCAGCGATGACACTCAAAGGTGTGATTACGCATATTTTCCCGAAGAGCGTGATTGATGCAATGGCGCACAACGAAATCCTTCAGATTGTCGTGTTCAGCTTGTTCTTTGGTGTGGCCACTGCTGCCATTGGCGAGAAAGGTGAAATCATCGTGAAGTTTCTGGATTCGGTTGCGCACGTGATGTTGAAGATTACAGGGTATGTCATGAACTTCGCTCCATTTGCGGTATTTGCAGCCATGGCTGCCGTAGTGGCGAAGAAAGGACTGGGCGTGCTTGTAACCTATGGCGTTTTCATTGGTGAGTTCTATTTCGGATTGTTCCTGTTGTGGGTGTTGTTGTTCTTTGTGGCGTTTTTGCTTGTGCGCAAGCGTGTATGGACGCTCATCACGCGCATCAAAGAGCCCTTGTTGCTCGCCTTTTCAACGGCAAGTAGTGAAGCGGCATTCCCCAAAACCATGGAACAACTCGAGCGCTTTGGTTGCAGCAATAAGATTGTAAGTTTTGTATTGCCACTCGGGTATTCCTTCAACCTCGATGGCTCGATGATGTACATGACATTTGCAAGCATCTTCATTGCGCAAGCCTATGGCATACCGATGACTTTTGACCAACAGCTCTCCATGTTGCTGGTGCTCATGATTACCAGTAAAGGAATAGCCGGTGTGCCACGTGCCTCGCTGGTGGTAATAGCGGCCACGCTCAACTCATTTGGTATTCCTGAGGCCGGCTTGTTGCTCTTGCTCGGTATCGACCACTTGTTAGATATGGGCCGCAGCGCTACCAACGTAGTGGGTAATGCCGTGGCTGCTGTAGCCGTGAGCAAATGGGAAAAGAGCCTCGACAATTGATTCTCGATTCAAACGGATTAAAATAAAAGCATCCTTCGGGGTGCTTTTTCTTTTTTCGTCAAATCAGGAGATGATGTAACAATGCAGTGGATGAAATGTGTTTGCTTTATCCCGCAAATCAATTTTTAACCTTGTAGCTCCTTCGCATTAAAACACTACAAACATGAGTAAATGGCAAACATTCAAATCGCTGCATGAGCAGCCACACCCGCTTCTTCTCGCCAATGTATGGGATGCGAAGACGGTTCAGCTGGCACAGCAAGCCGGCTTCCAAGCCATGGGATCATCCAGCCATGCGATGGCCAATGCGCTCGGTTATGAGGATGGTGAGCATATTTCATTTGAAGAAATTCTGTTCGTGCTCAAGCGCATGGCCGCTGTGGCCACCGTTCCACTGTCCGCAGATTTCGAAGCAGGATACAGCGATGACCCGCAAAAAGTGGCCAAGCATGTCCATGAGCTCACCGCCATTGGCATTGTAGGAATCAATTTGGAAGATGGCGTGGTGAAGAATGGCAAGCGCCAATTGGGCGATGCGACATTGATGGCAGAAAAAATCAAAGCAATCAAAGCAAGCCATGAAATTTTCATCAACGCACGGATTGATACCTACACCACGAAACACGCAAATGCGTTGAAGGAAAGCATCCAGCGCGCATTGCAGTACCAAGCTGCCGGTGCCGATGGAGTGTTTGTTCCGCTCATGGAGAAAGAAGAAGAGATTCGTGAGTTTGTCGCCCGGGTAGACTTGCCGCTGAATCTTTTTGCATCTAAAACACTTCCTTCCTATGAGCGGTTAGCCGAGCTAGGCGTGAAGCGCATCAGCCACGGAGCCAAGCAATATGAGCAGCTGATGAAAAAGTCCGAAGGGATTTTTGGTCAATACCTTGAAACGAAGGACTATGCGACTGTTTTGGGAGCGTAGCGGCCCGGTTCACCCATGCATCGGCCTGTCCGGCTCCGCGTAAATAATCGGAGCGGAAATGGAGCCGAAGTGGAGAGTCGTGCTTAAATTCGCGCTTTCAAAATTTTTGACATGAAATTCGGAGTAGTCGTTTTCCCCGGCAGTAATTGTGATGAAGATTTGGTGTACACCCTGCGCGAAATCCTGCATCAGGATGTGGTGAAATTGTGGCACAAGGACACCGATTTACAGGGATGTGATTTCATATTTCTTCCGGGAGGTTTCTCCTATGGCGACTACTTGCGCAGTGGGGCCATTGCACGCTTTTCACCGATTATGAATGAGGTGGTTCGCCACGCCAACAAAGGCGGTTATGTGATGGGAATCTGCAATGGTTTTCAGATTTTGACTGAAGCCAATTTGCTTCCCGGTGCGTTGCTCCACAACGAGTCCAGAAAGTTCATCTGCAAGAACACCTATATCAAGCCGGTTTCCAAGACGGCATTGCCTACGCGCAATTTGGACTTCAACAAGGCGTACAAAATTCCGATTGCTCACGGAGAAGGTAATTTCTATTGCAGTGATGACGTGCGCAAGGAACTTATCCAGAACGATCAGATTCTGTTCCGCTATTGCAATGCTGACGGTGAAACCACTGAAGAAGCGAACCCAAATGGTTCTATTCTGAACATTGCAGGTATCACCAACAAAACGAAGAACGTTTTCGGAATGATGCCGCACCCTGAGCGTGCTGCGGACTTTGAACTTGAAAACACGGACGGCCGCGAAATATTTGAAAGCATCCTTTCCTTGGTGAACGCATAATCCGAACAAATTTTATTGGCGATAAATCCATAGCCCACGAATGCATTCGTGGGCTATTTTGTTTTTCATGGTCAATAAACCGGAGGTGATAAAAGCAATCGCGGCTGCCATTTGGCAGCCGCGATTGGTATTTTCATGTGCAGGCAATGAATTTTAATTTCTTCTGATGGAGCCGTCAGCACCGATTTCAATGGCATTGCCGCCACGCGCTTTGTCAAGCGAATCTTGAATGCGCTTGAGTTCATTCATTTGGCGCTGTTGGTCGAGATAAGTCTCGTAAGACATCATGCCCATGTTTTCGAGCTGGCTTTGTGTATTGTTATACATGGCTTCCACTTCAGGGTCATTTGGGAAATAATCTTTTGCCAACAAGGTGAGGCGGTCATTCACCTGGATGCGCATGCGTGTTTCGCGCATCAAGGTTTCGCGTCTTGCAGGGTCGAGGCTTTCGAAGTAGCGGATGTGTTGGTCGTTGAGTTCCACCAGGCGTTTGGTAAGTTCCAACGCTTTGATGGAGTCGCCAGCCTGATACAACATGTCTGCTACTTGCCACATGATTTGCGGTTGTTCATAAGGAACATTCTTCTCAGGCATTACTTCAAGCGATTTGTGCAACACCGCTTTAGCGCTATCGAGTTTGCCTTCCTCAATGAGTTGTTCTGCAAGGTGGCCAAATTGCAAGCGCAAGTTGGTAGTCATTCTGCGGTTGTTCTCATCCAGGTAGATGTCTTCCTTATCCATGTTGCCCCATTGGAATTTGGTCATCATGTTTTCGTACATGATGTCGGTGCCTACACCACCATCGATGTTCGGATTTTGATTTTCCTTGTGGTAGATAGGAGTGAGGCGATAGGCGAGGCCTTCGAGTTGGAAGTAGCGTTCCAATCCCATATAGGCATCACCACCGGTAGTTACAGCGAAGTACACCGGACGGTTCCAGTCCATATTGGCAAGCAAATCCAATACTGCTAGTTGTGCTTTGGTGATAAAGTTTTTCGGTTTTCCGCTGGCATCGGTGATGCTCCAAGTGATGGAGCTCACCAGGCTATCGCCCGGTTGAAGGAATTTGCGGTACGACTCTTTTACCTCATCCGGCACCGGCATGCTGAATTGGTAAGTAGGCACGTAGCTGATTTTGCTGCGTCCGTTAACGATGAACTTGCTGTCATCCAAAGCCGCTTTCACGGCTTCCGCCACCGGCATATAGCCTTTTGTTTCCCTGTTCGGATCGAGGAACAATACATCGCGTGTGCCTTGGCGGTATTTCTCTTCCGGCATTTTGAACGGCACTGGATCGCTTTCGTATTGTTTGCGTTTCATCTGATCGATGTACCAATCGGTGTTCAAGAGCGAAAGGTTTACCACGCGCACATCGGTGCGGATGCCTTCCACTTCTTGGGCATACCAGAGCGGGAACGTATCGTTGTCACCGTTGGTGAAGATGATGGCATTGGGTTGCAAAGACTCCAGGTAATTGATGGCCATTGCAATACCGGTTTCTCTCTTCGCGCGGTTGTGATCGTCCCAGTTGTAATATCCCATGAGATACGGAGCGGACAAGCAAAGCACGGTAGCAAGGATGGCCTTGGTGGATGATTCGCCTTTGATGGTAGCGTTCAAGATGGCCATGATGGCAAACATGGCACAGCTGACAAGGCTCATGAACATCAGTGAGTAACCCAATACCATGGTTCCGTCCACGGCTTTTTCCATTAGCAGAATCAAAGCCGAACCACCCAAGGTCATGGCAGCCATTTTGCCCAGTTGTACATAGCTCAAGTTGGTAGCGGCATAATAAAGCGCATACACGGCAAGCCCCACCCAGATGGCAAATGCGTAGAACGAACCTGCATAAGCATAGTCGCGCTCACGCGGTTGCAGTGGTGTCTGGTTGAGGTAAACGACAATGGCAATACCCGTGAGGATGAACAAAAGGGTTACCACCGTAAAGTCTTTCGGATGGCGAAGCAATTGGAAGATCAAACCGATGAACCCAAGGATCAAAGGAATGAAGTAGTATTTATTGAATCCTTTGTTATTGAGTTCTTCTTCCGGCAATTGTTTGCGGTTGCCCAATTTGGCTTCATCAATCAAGTTGACACCGCTGAGCCAGTTACCATCGGTGAAGGAGCCGTGTCCTTGAACATCGTTTTGGCGACCTACAAAGTTCCACATGAAGTAGCGGAAGTACATCCAACCCAACTGGTAGTTGGTGAAGTAGCGCATGTCTTCACCGAAGGTTGGTATCATCTTTTCGGTCATGCGGTCCAAGCTGCGAATCACCGATTGGATATCGGTGTCTTCCATGCCCGGAGGCATGCGGTTGGTTTGGCTGTAGTAGTTCAGTGCATACTCATATTGTTTGATGAGTTGCTCTGCACTTTCCACTCTGCTGCGGCCTTTTTCCGTATTCCAATCTTGGTAGTTACTCCATTGTTTGTACTCGTTGATGTGGTTGGCTTGGCTGCTGTACATGCGCGGGAAGAAACCGCTGAACTCTTTTCGGTAATTGGGCACGGAGCCTTTCTTCTCACCGCTTTCGATGTATTCCTGTACGAGTTTGAGTTTCTTGTCAGGATGGTTTTGGATGTATTGCTCTGCGGTGTATTTGTTTCTGCTGGAGAGCACAAGCGTATTGCGAGAGTTGTCTTCACGCACGCTGTATGATTTTACCCAAACATTGGCACCGTCCTTATAAGGTTGTTTGATATCGGTAGGCGTATTGAAGTATTGCCCGAAGAGCAAAGGGCGGTCACCGTATTGTTCGCGGTTGAGGTAAGCGAGCAAAGCAAAGAGGTTCTCCGGATTGTTTTCATCCATTGGAGGGTTGGCCTGCGAGCGAATGATGATGGCAGCGAAAGAAGTATAGCCCAAGATGGCCACAGTAATCCCCAAAATCAAGGTGTTGAGCACCACTTTGCGCTTTTGGTAAGTGTACCAAAGGCCGTAGGTCAACAAGCCCACAACCAGGAGGGCATAGAAGATGCTTCCCACATTGAAAGGCAATCCCAACGTGTTGACGAAGGTGCGCTCAAACCAACCGGCCAATTGAACGAACCAAATGATGACCCCAATTTGTATCAATCCCAACAACGCCAGAGAGATGATACCGGTGTAGATAAAACCTTTGAGGGAGTATTCGTATTTTTTGAAATAGTAAACAAAGCAGATGGCAGGAATAGCCAGCAAGTTGAGCAAGTGCACCCCGATGGACAGTCCCATGAGGTAAGCGATGAGGATGATCCAGCGCAGTTCGCCCCCTTCGTCTGTCACGGCTTCCCATTTGAGGATGGCCCAGAAAACGACAGCGGTAAACAAGGAAGACATGGCATACACCTCACCTTCAACAGCGGAGAACCAGAAAGAATCGCTGAAGGTATAGGCCAGAGCGCCCACGATTCCGCTACCCATGATGGCGATGGTTTTGCCGGTGGTCAATTCATTGCCACCTACCAATGCAAGTTTCTTGGCCATGTGGGTAATGGACCAGAACAAGAAAAGGATGGTGAAGCTGGAGCAAAGCCCTGACATCATGTTAATCATATAGGGCACTTGCTCGGGAGAGCCGGCAAAGAGTGAGAACACTCTGCCAATCATCATGAACAAAGGTGCTCCGGGAGGATGGCCTACTTCCAGTTTATATGCAGAGGCGATGAACTCTCCGCAGTCCCAGAATGGCATAGTGGGTTCAAGGGTCAATACATACACAACCGTTGCGATAGCCCATACTATCCATCCGGTCAAGACATTCAATTTGTTATAACTCATATTCTGTGAGCGGTTAAGCACTGCAATATGGATGCAGCGGTGGCGAATTTAAACCTGCTGGCTAAAACGCAACCGCCCCTTCATGTAAAAGTTACAACGCCCGCTGTCAACAATGGAGAGCCGCATCAGGTGCTGATTTCGCTCGGTGGGTGCTAGCGATGGCAAAATGAACGCGCAAGGTGCTTGTGTGTTAATGACTTTGAGGAGGAGTGGAGTGAGCGGCAGCGAAATGCGACACGATGCGTACCGTGCGGCAAAAGTTGTAGGCTGCAAGTGTTAATAAATAAAGAAGTGTCCCCCATTCGTGGGACTGTGAAAAAAAATTAATGCCTCTTGTGTTAAATAGGATGCGACATATCAAATTCCCTTTCTACTTGCATACAGAATTCTATTCGCGTACCTAATACAAATCGCTATAAACAAGAGCCATCAAAGCCTCTTTGACCACTGATTTGTCATCGGTACGGCTTAGGATGACCAACGATTGCTTAGTTAGTTAAACACCTCCCTTCTTTAATTTCAACTCATGTCCATGAAAGTATTTTTACTTCAGGCGAAATCGCTATTCTACAAATCCATTATCACCGCTGTGCTTCTTGCTGTTTATTCGGTGATGCACGCAACGGAGTATTATTGGCAACCAACCACTGGCTCCACAGCTTGGGCTACAGCATCAGCATGGAATACAGAGCCGGATGGTTCCGGTACATCTGCCATTCCGCAAGCCGGTGATACGGTGTATTTCAATAACGGAGGAACATCTACTGTGACCTTCGTTAATGGCTCAACTAACAATGTTGGAAGTATTATTGTTTCGGATAATACGACCGTAACCTTTCAAAATGCGTCCGGTACTACCAACGCTGTTTTGAATATAACAACCACAACAGGAGTTGGGCTGTTTGTAGAAGAAGGTTCGAGTCTTTTGGTACTCCATTCCAGCGGCACCAACCGACCGATGAGTGTGGTCATTCAGAATGCCGGACTTACTTCTGAGATAGCCGGAACGGTAACGCTCAATTTAGGAACTACTCACAACTTGCGTGAGGTGTTGGTTACCGGAACATTGAATGTGGGCGGAGCTACAGTCACCATGCCCAATGCAATTATTGAAGGGACATTGAATATGTCGAGTGGTGCAATTACCATCGCCAACGTTACTGTTAATGGAACATTG
>DATCJY010000073.1:0-22447 GCA_036562565.1 Flavobacteriales bacterium
AATTGCAACTTCACAATGTCGATGATTTGTTTCTTGCTAAGCGGTGTGAACATGATGATTTCATCAATCCTGTTCAGGAACTCAGGTCTTAATGAACCTTTCAGCACATTCATCACTTCGTCCTTGGTTTTCTCAAACAACTCAATATTATCCGGGTCTTTCGCATTCTCATAATTGTCTTGTAAGATTTGCGAACCGAGGTTGCTCGTCATGATGATGATGGTGTTTTTAAAATTCACCAGTCGGCCTTTGCTATCCGTCATTCGACCATCATCCAGCACTTGCAACAAGATGTTGAATACATCGGGGTGAGCCTTCTCAATCTCATCCAAAAGGATAACGGAGTATGGTTTTCTGCGCACCGCTTCGGTGAGTTGACCGCCTTCATCATATCCGATATATCCCGGAGGGGCACCCACCAATCGACTCACACTGTGGCGTTCTTGGTACTCACTCATATCAATGCGGGTCATTGCATTCTCATCGTTGAATAAGAAATCGCTCAGTGCCTTTGCAAGCTCGGTTTTACCCACACCGGTGGTACCAAGGAAGATGAAAGAACCAATTGGTTTCTTCTCGTCAGCAAGTCCTGCTCGGCTTCTGCGAACGGCATCACTAAGAGCTGCAATAGCTTCATGTTGCCCTACTACGCGCTTACCAAGTTCTTCTTCCAAGCGCAAGAGTTTGGCCTTCTCACTCTCCACAAGTCGGGTTACAGGAATTCCTGTCCAACGAGAAACCACATCAGCGATTTCCTCGGGGTCCACCTCTTCCTTCACCATCTTGGAGTTGGCTTGGAGTTCTTGCAGCTTCGTACGACCTTCTTCTATCTTATCCTCTTGCTCTTTGATACGCGCATAGCGGATCTCCGCAACCAGTCCATAGTTGCCTTCACGCTCTGCTTGTTCAGCTTGCAGTTTGAGGTTTTCTATTTCCTTCTTCGCATTCTGGATACTTTCTACAACATCCTTTTCTGCTTGCCATTTTGCTGCAAGCGAATTGCGTTGCTCACTGAGTTCGGAGATATCTTTATTCAAATCTTCCAAACGCGCGGTATTGTTCTCGCGTTTAATGGCCTCACGCTCAATCTCAAGTTGCATGATTTTTCTTTCAATCTCATCCAACTCTTGTGGTTTGGAATTGATCTCCATGCGCAGCTTAGAGGCCGCTTCGTCAATCAAGTCAATTGCTTTATCAGGCAAGAAACGATCGGTGATGTAGCGTTGTGAAAGTTCTACTGCTGCAATGATTGCATCATCTTTGATTTGCACCTTGTGGTGGTTCTCATATTTCTCCTTCAAACCACGCAAGATGGAGATGGCTGCTTCTCTATCCGGCTCATCAATCATTACCTTTTGGAAACGTCTCTCAAGTGCCTTGTCTTTCTCAAAATATTTTTGATACTCGTTCAAGGTGGTGGCACCAATGGCACGCAGTTCGCCACGAGCCAATGCCGGCTTCAAGATGTTAGCCGCGTCCATCGCTCCTTCACCGCCTCCGGCACCAACGAGTGTGTGAATCTCATCAATGAAGAGAATGATTTCACCTTCGCTCTTCTGCACTTCGTTTACCACGGATTTCAAACGTTCTTCGAACTCACCTTTGTACTTCGCTCCGGCAATCAACGCAGCCATATCTAGCGAGTAAATCTGTTTTGATTTCAAGTTCTCCGGAACATCACCATTGATGATGCGGTGTGCGATACCTTCTGCAATCGCAGTTTTACCGGTACCGGGTTCACCGATGATGATTGGGTTGTTCTTGGTTCTGCGCGACAAGATTTGCATCACTCTGCGAATCTCTTCGTCACGACCAATAACAGGATCCAGCTTGCCATCTGCGGCAAGGCGATTCAAGTTTTTAGCATACTTCTCCAGTGAGTTGTATGTTTCCTCCTGTGTACTGGATGTCACACGTTGCCCTTTGCGCAATTGTTCAATAGCTTTCTTGAGTTCTTTTGAACTCACGCCATTGTCACGCAAAAGCTGTGATGCATTGTCCTTACCTTCTGTCAAGGCCAGCAATAAATGCTCTACAGAAACGAATTCATCATTGAACTCACGCATCAAATTTTGCGCTTTGTTTATAGTAGTATTCGACTCCATTGAAAGGGCCAATTGCCCTCCGGATACTTTCGGGTAGCTATTGATAATTCTATCCAGTGCTTGCTCGAAAATCGGCAAGTTCACGTTGAGCTTCTTTAGCAAATAAGGGGTAACATTCTCATCCACTTCCAAGATTCCTTTCAGCAAATGAGCATTTTCAATCATTTGTTGGCCATGCTGCAACACGATTTGTTGTGCGCGCTGAATGACCTCTTGTGCTTTTAATGTGAATTTTGAAAAGTCCATTTATATAATCTCCTTTATAAGACAATTGGCTGTTATCAATCTTTCTACCAAACACGGGAAGCGGAAAAAATGGCTTGAAAAAAGTAATTGCTATGACGAAAAAACCTCTAATTCCAATGCAATATGACAAAATAGCTTAGACTTATCAATTTGAAATGCGAGGAGCAAAAGCCGGAAGCTTCAGAGAATGACAATACATCCATAGCGTTCAATGAAGAGATGAAACATGCCCACTTTGTTATTGGCGGTGCATACAACCTCCTTATAGCAATGAAAAATGTTATGGACAAGGTTTAAGTCCTCTCTTTATTTTCGCACAGCATTCATGAAAATCTTCCTCATAGGATATATGGGCAGTGGTAAAAGCACGTTCGGGCCGAAGCTCGCAAGTGTGCTCAATGTACCATTTATGGACCTCGACCACCTCATCGAAACGCATGTCGGGTTGACCATCCCCCAATATTTTGAACACCATGGTGAAGCTGCTTTTCGTAACGTTGAAGCAGAATTACTGAGAAATATTACCGAGCAAAAGGCTTCATTTCTTTTGAGCACAGGCGGTGGTGCTCCGGTATTTCATGACAACATGGAATTCATGAATAAAAATGGAATCACCATTTATCTTGAAATGGAACCTCAAGCTCTGGCTCAACGCCTTGCTCCGGTCAAAGCGGTGCGTCCGCTATTGCGAAATGTTAGCGATGAGAACCTTCCTGATTTTATTGCATCCAAATTGAAAGAGCGCGAAGGTTATTACAAAAAAGCCCACCTGATAACAAGTGGGCTGAATCCTGATGCTGAAGCAATTGCCTCGCAGCTTTTAAATCCACTACAGTAGATATACTGCTTCTTTTCCTTTTTGCATCTCAACAGCAACATGCTCTTTCATGTTGGTGGACAGCGTGAGCCCTACAAAATCCGCATGAATCGGGAATTTGCGATGTGAGCGCTCAATAAGTGTTGCTGTTGCGAGGTTCTTCGGCTCTGTGTTGAGCAAGTGTTTGGCAGCATAGATGAGTGTCCTACCGGAGTTCAACACATCATCCACAAGCACCACACTCTTACCCTTGATGTCCTTCAACTCACCACTGAATTTAATTTCTTCACTCAGTGGTTTGTCTTTGCTCATCTCAATGTATCCAAGGGTGACTTTGATATCTGTGATGGCGCGAAGATGATCAGCTAACCTTTCTGCCACACTGCTTCCATGACCGATAATTCCCACTAGAACAATTTCCTTTTCCTTGTAATTGTTCTCGTGTATCTCGTGCGCCATACGCATGAGTTTCTGCTCAATATGACGCGAGGAAAGTATCAGGGATTTTTCTTTGCTCATTCTTCTTTATTTGGATGCAATAAATTCCAATACACTGTCTGTGATGTACTTCAACTGTTCTTCATCTAATTCAGTGTGCATCGGTAAAGATATTACAGTCTTACACAAATGCTCAGTTACCGGGAAATCACCTTCTTTATAACGGTCATCTTGATAGGCCTTTTGCATGTGCAACGGCACGGGATAATAAACCATGGCCGGCACTCCTTTGGACTGAAGATACTCTTGTAAGGCAAAACGGTCAATTCCATCGGTCACCAGTGTGTACTGATGAAATACGTGTGTGGAATTGTTCGCTCTCACAGGAGTTTTCAACTGAGGTACTCCGGCAAATGCCTTGTCATAATATTCAGCGGCTTTATTTCGAGCTGCATTATAATTATTCAACTCTCTCAATTTAATTCGGAGAATAGCAGCTTGTATGGAGTCCAATCTGGAGTTCACTCCAATAGCATCGTGATAATAACGAACCGTAGAACCGTGGTTGGCAATCACGCGCATCTTCTGTGCTAGGTCATCGCTTTGGGTGAAAATGGCACCTCCATCACCATAACAACCTAGGTTTTTAGATGGGAAGAAGCTTGTGGCTCCGATATGGCCCATCGTACCTGCCTTTGCTTTACGCCCATCAGAAAAAGTGTACTCTGCACCGATGGCTTGCGCAGTATCTTCAATCACATACAAATTGTGACGTTTTGCAATGTCCAAGATGGCTTCCATATCGGCACATTGACCAAACAAGTGCACCGGAACGATTGCTCGAGTCTTGGGTGTGATGGCTCGCTCTACAGCAGCAGGGTCAATATTGAACGTACCGGGCAAAACATCCACCACCACCGGTTTAAGATGAAGCAGTCCTATTACCTCTGCGGTAGCCACGAAAGTGAATGAAGCAGTAATCACTTCATCACCGGGTTTTAAATCCAATGCCATCATGGCTATCTGAAGCGCATCGGTACCATTGGCACAAGGAATCACATGTTTAACTGATAGGTAATCCTGCAATTCTTCCTGAAATGCCTTTACTTCCGGACCATTGATAAAAGCTGAACTATCAATAACGCTTTGAATGGCAGCATCCACTTGTGCCTTAATATGCTGGTATTGACCACCAAGGTCTACCATTTGAATCTTTTTCATTGTTGTAAATCTTGCAGCGAAATTACACAGGGCTGCACCACGAAAACCGTCTCGGAATCGTAATAAAAATCGAATCTTTTTCACACCGATGCCGGCAGAGCGGGCAGCCACCTGTAAATTCGCCACATGTTGAATAAGATAGCCTTATCCGTTGTATTGCTGCTATGCGTATGCACCGGCCGGAGCCAGCTTCAGGTGCGAGATTCCGCATTGTTTGACCCGCATATTTCAATCAGTTATGCCTATCAGATCCCATCGGGAGATTTGGAATATCGCTTTGGTGAAAACCACAACGTTGCTCTGGGTTTTCATATCAAGAGCAAAACCAACTGGTACTACGGTATCCAAGGAACCTATCTCACCGGCAATAAAGTAAAAACGGAAAAGAATTTCTTGTCGAACCTCATCGTAGAAGGAGGTTTCATATTGGACAATGACGGACAGAAAGCCAAAATCTCGTTGCAAGAACGCGGATTCACCGTGACGGCCGATGGTGGTTACCTTTTTCCTGTTCTTGGCCCTAACAGAAACAGTGGAATTCTGGTCTTTGGCGGAGTGGGACTTTTGCAACACAAGATTCGCATTGAACACCAAGACAGCAAAATCTCACAGCTCGAAGGCGAGTACCTCAAAGGATATGACCGTTTGACCAACGGCTTGGTACTGCATCAATTTGCGGGATACTATTACATGAGCAATTACAAACTCATCAATTTTTATGTCGGGATAGAAGCTTGGCAAGGTTTTACCCAAAGCAGACGCGATTTCAATTTTGATACGCGTGTAAAAGATGATGCCAAGCGCACGGACATTCTTTATGGTATCCGAGCCGGTTGGGTGCTTCACTTGTACAGACGCATATCCACCGATTACTACACGCACTGATAGTACCTCACTGCTATAGCAACTTGCATTTCATCTACAACATAGGAATTTATCTGTACACCTTGGGTGTCCGCATGGCTACGCCATTCAGCCCAAAGGCAAAGTATTGGGTTGACGGACGCAGAGATGTGTTCAACAAGCTGGCCTCTTGGCGCGCACAACATACCACAGACGATGTGATATGGATGCATTGCGCATCGCTCGGTGAGTTTGAGCAAGGCCGACCGGTGTTAGAAGCCTTGCGAAATAAATACCCTGACAAAAAACTGGTTCTTACATTCTTCTCACCATCGGGTTATGAGGTAAGAAAAAACTACGCAGGAGCCGACCACATCTGCTACCTACCATCCGACACTCCGGCCAATGCCAACAGATTCCTCTCCATCCTTCGTCCTAAAGCGGCTCTCATCATTAAGTATGAGTATTGGGCAAATTATTTTTTTGAATGCAGAAAGCAACACGTGCCATTGTTCATTGTCTCCGGAATTCTGAGAAAAGAACAACGCTTCTTCCGAAGTATGAATGCCTTCTGGAAAAAGGTCTTGGATTGTGTCACCCACTTCTTTGTGCAAAACACCGAAACACAACAACTGCTTGCCTCTATCGGATACACCAATGTTACTGTTGCGGGTGACAGTCGTTTTGACCGCGTTGTGGACATCGCCCAGCACGCCAAGGTGTTTGATGACATTCAAACATTCAAGTCCGGTTCTTTTTGCATTATCATAGGCAGCTCATGGCCGCAAGAAGAACAAATGATTCGGTCATGGATGAATGCCAATAGCCACTGCAAGCTCATTCTCGTGCCCCATGAAATTGATGATGATCACATCTCCTCCATTCAAAAACTTTATCCGCAGGCTGTAAGATGGACGCAGCGCTCAAATTCTGATTTAGCCACCTCACAGGTACTTATTTTGGATACGATAGGCATGTTATCGAGCATCTACCGCTATGGAGATGTAGCAATGATTGGTGGTGGATTTGGCAAAGGAATTCACAACACGCTGGAAGCAGCCGTATGGAACATTCCGGTACTCTTTGGACCAAAGATTGACAAGTTTGAAGAAGCAAAACAGCTTGTAAAAATCAAAGGTGGTTTTGTCTTTCAGACCATCGATGAGCTCCATCAATTACTGAATCATTTCAGAGACAACCGCAAAGAACGGTTGGCTGCAGGAGAGCGTGCCGGCCAATACGTCAAGAATTCTACTGGCGCGACAACGCTTGTCCTACAACACCTTTCATCCTATCTATAACACCTATTAAGCTTCTAGTTTATGGAGCACATCGCGCTTCACTGCCTCGCTCATGGAGATGCCTTCAACCTTGCTTTCTAACCAGCTCACGAAGTCAAAGTAGCGCAATATCACCTTGTCTTCCGGTGTCTGGATGACGCTGAGCAAATGCTCCTGGAAGCGCTTGTAAGCCCGCTTCTTCTCGGCCAAGCTATCGGCTCGTATCAACTTTTTAAAGTGTTGAATGATGACTTTCTCCACCGGAAAATCACGCATGCGTTTTTGCAGATAACGGGTAGTTGATTGTATAGCATACTGGAGCAAGCTGTTATTGCCCAGCTCATAGTGCACGGCCAGATTGTACAATCGCAAATAGCTATAAAAATCTTGACGCAAAGAACCATCGTGATCGTTCAACGCACGATTGAGCCAGTGCAAAGCCTTGTTGTATTGCCCCACACCAAAGTAGCAGTAGGAGATCCCGAAATAGAAGAACAGTAAGTACTCCTTATGAATCATTGATTCATATTGCCTCAGTGGCACGGTCAAGTCCTCCGCTTTCTTGACTGCCTCCTCAAATCTGCCTGTGCGTTGCAATACCTGCAGCTCCATCAATTCAGCATTCTTAAAAATGAGCGCTCGCATATCGGGAGTAGTAAATCCTTCCTCCTCTGACATCGAACGTATTATTTGGATATGCTTTTCAGCCTCGTCATACTTGCCTAAATAGAGGTAACACTTCACAATGTTGTTGAGCGTACGGATATAGCGTTTGGATAAATCGCTTCTCAATAGTGGTTCTTCATCCAAGATTTGAATAACCCGGTGGAAACGCTCCAAGGCCGTATCGTAATCGCCATTGGCTAAGCTGCAAAAGCCTTGTGTATAACGACAAATCGTAGCGGCAGAACTGGACAATGCCGTGTTCTTACCTTGAATCAGCGGGTGATTCATGATTTCATCCACCAACTTCTTATTCTCCTCGGTTCGGGTATATCCTCCGCTTCTGAATACATAATTGATTTTTGAATAAAGTACATGATACTCCGCTAAGTTGCGCAGCTTCGCAATTACCTCTTGTTCTTCCTGAATCAATGCATCAAGGTCCACAAAGCGACCATCTTCAAATTCATCCTCGAGCAATGTCTTTTCCCAATGCAACAACTCAAACCAGTAATAGAAGCGATCGTGCTTGGCCGCAATTTTTTTGGCGCGTTGCAAGAATTTGGAACATTCATGGAATAAGCCCTTGTTGTACAGGATTTCGATGTTTTTGATTTCTTGCTGCAATAGGCTGCTAATGGAATTCTCGCCATAGTAGCCCCGCAGAGATTTCAGGATTAGCTTATACAGATGGTTCTTCTCCGAGGGCAGGTGCTTAATGAAACGCTCATTCTTAAAGGTTTCTTTCACTACCTCCTCGTCATACTCATCCATGTCATCGATGAGATCAAAAATGCGTACATAGTTTTTATCCCCTCCCTGCAGTGAGCTTTGAAGTTTAAAAAATCGCTTCTCGCTTTTGGTTAGAGATTTAATCAAATCAAAAAGTTCATTGCTCGGTTTCATTTGTTTTTTTTTGATTAAGATTTCCCTTCAGGTTTCCAAGAATTATTACCTGTAAAGTAAGATTTTCCCTACCACCGATAAAAAAAACTTTACCCCCCCCTATCCATTGCGATTTGCGCTCACACCGTCCTCTTACTTTTGACCTGTAGATTAACAAGACATCATTGCCATGGTATATTTTCTTAAACCGATTATGGTACTCCTATTGTTGTTTCCGTTATGTATGACACCATCGGCTGCACAACACCCTGCGCGTTGTGCCCACTTCCATAGCCAAGTGCATGCCTTGGGGGCCAGAAGTGGTGACGAGGCAGACTTGAGAGGTGATACCATTGACATCCTGAAGTATAAAATAGCATTGGACATGACGAAGATGAACAATGCACTTATCATGGGGGCATGTACCATCGACTTGCAAAGCAAGATGGAAGACGTAGCTGAAATCACGCTCGATTTGCTACAGCTGGAAGTTGATAGTGTTATAGCCGGAGATACACATCTGCCCTATCAGCATGTACAAGGCAAATTGCGCATCTTATTCCCGGAAGCACTCACTACGGAAGAGCACCTGCAGTTGACTGTTCATTACCACGGCATACCTGCTCAGGACGCCACCTTTGGTGGATTTTATTTCCAAAACAATCACGCTTATAATATTGGTGTTGGCTTTGATGCCAATCCTCACAACTTTGGCAGGGCTTGGTTTCCGTGTTTTGACAACTTCACGGAACGCAGCGAATACGAACTCCAAGTTCTTACCAACAATGGCAGAAGACCTTATGCCGGTGGCGAGCGCATCAGTGTGCAAACAGTAGGACAAGACTCCCTTCTCACCACTTGGTTATTGACCGAACAAATTCCCACCTATCTGGCTTCAATTGCCGTATCGAATTACACTGAAGTAGTTCGGCCATACGAAAGCATCACAGGTGATACCATCCCCGTTTATCTTGTGGCGCAAGCGGGCGATTCATCTGCCATGAAGCAAAGCTTTATCAACTTGCACCACTGTACTGCTGGTTTTGAAGATAAACTAGGTCCTTACAGATGGCCACGAATCGGCTTCGTTGCTGTTCCTTTTTTTAGCGGTGCAATGGAGCATGCCACCAACATTGCTTATCCGCGCTTTGCTATTGACGGAACTTTAAGTTATGAAACGCTCTACGCACATGAGCTTGCACACCATTGGTTCGGTAATTTGATTACGTGCAGAACGGCTGAAGACATGTGGATCAACGAAGGTTGGTCCAGCTATTGTGAAGCGCTTTTTCTGGAACATCAATATGGTCAACCGGCCTACCGCGATGAAATCCGAAACAAACACAAGGAATCGTTTCACCATGCTCACCGCGAGGATGGCGGGCGCTACCCCGTGAGTGGGGTGCCCACCGAGCTTACCTATGGTACCCACGTGTATATCAAAGGTGCCGTAATGGCGCATAACCTAAGAGGCTATATGGGCGATGAGGCATTCTTCACAGCATTGCAAGCATTGATGGAAGAATATCAGTTCAGCGATGTAAGCAGTGAAGACCTGCGCGACTTCATGCAACTTTATACCGATGCCGACCTTTCCGCCTTTTTTAATGATTGGATTTTTCGCGAAGGGTATCCGGAGTTCCGCATACGCTCCGCACAGGCAATAAATGACCATCAATGGAACATCACTGTGGAACAATACCAACATTACAATCCTGAATTGTACACCCATGTTCCGATGCTCATTACAGCACAGGATAGTCAAGGCAATCGCTACCACGAACGCGTTGTACTATCGGGTGAAAGCACACAAGTGACGATGACTGTGCCAAGCGACTTTGTACCCAATGTGTTTTTCCTCAACACCGATGAAGCCATTGCACATGCTGTTTTTGCGGAAGAAAAACAAATCACTACTTCCGCGTTGCAACAATTCCATTATGCAGAAGCGGGTATCAGTGTTGCAAATAACGGTGGGGCAAGTCAAGTGTTTGTACGTGTAGAAAACCACTTTGCACCTGCCGATGCCAATCAAAGCCAACAGGAGTTTTTCTTTTCCCCTGATAGATGGTGGTATGTCTATCACGATGGAAACGCTGATGCTGCAGTGCATGGCCTGTTCAGTTACTACGGTAACCCGAATGAGAACAAATTCTACGACCCATTGTTCTTCGAATACCTCGAAAACAATGGACTCAATGAAAATGACATCATCATGGTTTATCGACCAACCGGACACAACGAATGGCAAGAGGTTCCAGAGTATTACGTTCAAACCGCTTCCAATCCGAACAACTGGCTGGGCAATGTTGCCGTTATGAACTTAATCCCAGGAGAGTATGCTTGGGCTGTTCGTACCAACTCTTCCGGTATTACACCAAAGAAAGCCGAGAATTTACCGCTATACTTCAATGGTCGGGAGCTTGTGTTCACCCATCAACACGAACAGCTTGATGTCATCGTGTTGGATGCCAACGGCAGATTGGTTACACGTGATTCAAATTTCTATGGAGCTGCATTGTCGTTGTCACATCTTGCACCGGGCGCTTATCACGCAGCCGTTCTGCGAAGCAACGGGGAAATGCACACTCTCCACTTTATAAAGCCTTAAAAGTAGACCTATGCTCAACTTCGGAAGAAAAGAATGGTTGTTCGTTGCATTGGCCGGATTGTTCGTCACCAATGCTGTGACAGCAGAGCTAATCAGCAATAAGCTCATTGATATTCCAATATCGTTTCGACTGTTCGGCAATGACATCGGACCGTTTTCCACGATTATCGGAGTCTTGCCATGGCCTGTCGTTTTTCTCGTTACGGACCTCATCAATGAATTCTATGGTTACAAAGCGGTGAAGCGCTTGTCATGGATTACCAGTGGTCTCATAGCATATTGTTTTGTGATTGTCATCATCTGCATGGAAATTCCGGCCAATACGGCTATCTCTCCCAATACCGCCACAGATGCAGAGTTCAACAAGGTATTCGGACAAAGCAGATGGATTATTGTGGGGAGCATTGTGGCCTTCCTCGTTTCTCAAATACTTGACGCTACCTTGTTTGCTTGGATAAAAAGACGCACCGGTTCACGCATGATATGGCTCCGAAGCACAGGCTCCACTGTCATCTCTCAGCTTTTTGATTCTTATATCGTTTTATATATCGGCTTCATTCTTCCCGGGACCTTGCCACTGAAAGCATTTTGGGAAATTGCTCCAACGAACTACGTATTGAAGCTGCTAATCGCCATCGCACTTACTCCCTTAATTTATCTGGGACATTTTTTGGTGAAGCACTATATCAGTACTGAAAAGACCACTGAGAATAAGGATTAGTCATCTTCGCGATTACCGCCTTTGAGCGCTTTCATGAAACGCCCCCAAGCACCCGCATCCAGCACGTTTCCACCACTCTGGAATCCATTGTTATAACGCGCCATGATGGTGGCTGAAGCCAATCTAGTAGCATCATCCGATACATCGTGCAAACCATCGTAATTCGCTACTGAGGACATCGAACGTGAAAAGCGCTTATAACCATCATTGGGCAAGTCGAGCGCGAGAATTTCTGCTCTGAGCTTATGTGGCTCCGGAAATGGCAAGATGTTCACAGTAGGCAATTGCACCACATCGGTTTCCATCCACTGAACAATGGAAATATGGTTTCCCACAGAATCCTTGGGTACTACAAAGTAAGATTTCTTAAGACCGATGGATTGGAAATAAAGCGTATCGCCAACTTGTGCAGGCAAAGTGAAATATCCGTCATAATCGGTATAAGTACCGCGATGATCGCGCGCGCGATAGATGGTCACAAAAGGTGCCGGCATCAACGAATCGGATGCTACTACCACTCCGGAAACCTGAACAACGCGCTCTACCTGAGCTGAAGTATCCATCGCTAGGAACAGCACTAAAAATATTACGACCGCGTATTTCATCTGATAGAGCAAATGTATTTGTCTTCATAAGACGTCTAACACTCGCTTTTGTTATTATTTGTTGCTAAAAATAAGTCGGAAATATCCATCCACTGGATTTGAGCGGAAAACTCATTCTGCTGAAGCATATTGAACAAACGATTCCAATTGGCTTAACCAGCCTATCTCAGTGGCTTGCATTACACGCATTTCATACACATCACTGCTGAGATAATCCTTGGAAAACGCGAGATTTTGCGCATCATATATCATGCTCGGATAAGGCTTGAAAATGACAAAATCCTGTTGCTCCAAGTCATAAGAGATGGCATACTCCATTTGCTCATCCATCACTTGATAATAGCACGGATACCGAAGCAAATCGTTTTCAAAATCGCTGAAATAAGCAGCCGTGAAGAATGGATAATAAATCATCTTCCCTTCCACTCCTCGTTTTGCCAAGCGGGTCCGAAGTTGTTGCATCTTGTGCTCAAGGTGCATTCCTCTAGAAATCCTATCATGTTCAGGCAATTCTGGATACCAGTTGTAATCACTGCCCAGCCAGCTGCAGCTTCCTAATGTAAGTTTGTAATCAAAGCTCGATGGTCTGTCCAACACATAGCCGGGATAATAATGGGCAAAACCGTTGCGCTGGAGGTATTCAATCTCTTTGAGCATGGTGTAGATGCCAAGGCTGTGCTTGCCATAGGCCGGGTCATAAACACACAGAATCGAAGCTGCACTTTGATGCCCCAAATCCAAAATACTCACTGCTATGAGCTTATCTCCATCCCTTACTTCCAATTGTAGCGTTGGTATGGTCACATCTTCTTCCCACGGAATTATAAACTCCGTTAGCGACTGATGAATAAACCCTTTGAAGCGATGGCACTGCAAGTTGTACAACCTTTCGGCTTCCTCGGTAATGTTTACCACTGACACCTCAACCTGAAAGAGGCGGTCATTCTTAGCCAACAATTTTCTGTGTCGCTTCTTAAAAAAAAACTGCGCAATATCATAGCGAATATGACGCACCGAAGAAACACATTGCTCAAGACATACCAGTTCACTCTTATAGAGCACTCCTTTACTGCGAAACCATCCCTGTGCCAGCAAGCTATCATATTGCTGACCAGTAATTCCGTTGATATTGAGCGTCTGAATGAGCATGCGAGCGAATATAATCAGCAAACACTGTGCTTATACACGGGACAATTGATTTTAGAAAGAACTTGACACCGAGGGCATTCTCATTCCTTGACAAGTGGAACAACACTGCCGTTGATACGCAGATAATACATTCCTGAGGCAAGGGTGCTGATGTCCATGCTTCCGTTCCAGCGCCCTGAAAGCACACAGACTCCCACTGCATCATACAACTCAAATGGATAAGGATTATGAACCCATTGACCATCACTTACAACATAAACCTTGCTTTGTGAAGGATTTGGATAAGCCACAAAATCCGTAGTGGGCACTTCCTCCACGGAAACCGGAGCCACATAGGGTTCAAGCGCAACGATGGTTCCGTTTTCCTTCATCATCCACATTCCAAATGGTTCACCATTGTGATTGTGCTGCGGATTCCAAAAACCACGACTGAAGATGAGCACCGATGTTCCCAGTAAATCCTCGCTTATAATAGGAACGGTGTAATTGCCGAATAGGAAATGACTCACCCCATTGCACACGGCTATTGCAAGGTCCTGCGTGAAATTGACATCGTTGTCCAACATCACACTTTGACCAAATGGAACCGCATTGAGCAATACTTCATCATTGTCCACACTGAAGATGCCCATTGTTCCTACATCAGTGGCTCCATTATAGAATGCGAGCCCCACTTCCGCATCCCCCAAACCGGCAGTTGGGAAAACCAAAGCTTCCCGGATATCGAAAACCGGAGCGGGGTTATATCCTGTCGTATTGACAAAACCATCCATCATGAAATGTGCATGAGTATTCGGAGCAAACTCCAATGTGCGTTTCAGCAGGGCATCACTTAAGGGCGCGCCTGTCCTGCATATTGCCACCTCGATAGCAGATTCGGCCGGAAGTTCATAAACTGGCGAGGCTTCAAATGCCATTGCACTCATCACCAGTTCTTCATTGATGTATAAGTCAAGTGACCCCAATTCTTCTTCGACCGAATTATTGAGAAAACGAACCGAACATGGCTGAGCGGAAGATTGCTCCAAAGCAAGCCATGCATTGCCAAGGCCATTCCATGCAAACAACTTGATATCGCGCGCTTCCAACTCCGTGTGATAATTATAACCGGACGCAATCAATAACGCAGTGGTGGTGGTCAAATTCGGCCATTGCCATTTTCCCAAGTCATAGGTAGCAGCAGCATTCTTCAATGTCAAGATCTGTGGCTCAGAAAGCAATTCGGTTTCCACCAAATGACCATACATCATCATCTGATTTTGTGCGATGGTCTCACTAGCTAAAATAAATTGTGGCAAATCAACAATACCACTAACCGCCTTGACCACTGGCGAATCCTCTGTTACCAATGATTTATCGAGTTCCACCAATTCAAGTGGTTGCATCCCAGGATGAGTAGCGTCATCTTGTATGCCGCAAAGCATCAGCATCATTGTATCCTGCAAGCTTGGCTGGAATGAAAGCGTAGCAAATGCTTCTGCCACACTCTCACTTTGTGAAGGAGCAAAGGCCAACTCAACGGTTGCACTCGTAAATCTTTTCTTTATCAAGGTTGATGTGGAAGCAAATACAAAGTCATCCAAGATGCGCTGACCGCTCCAATAAACATCTACTGTATCCAAGAGTTCATCAGGACTGTTGTGCAACAAACACATCGTAGTTTCATAGGATGCAAATTCTGTCATCATGCCTCCCTCGGCCCGGGCCATCCACATGCTGAGCAAAGGCCCATTGCTATTGACCGATGGATTGGAAAAACCACTTGTCAAAATCGTTACGGCTCTGCCGTTGAGACCGTACTGACCAAATGGCGCATCAAAATCTCCAAGGCTTGTATTGAAGGCCGCATCCTGCAACTGAAAGGTGTAATTGCCTGTAAACATGGACATATAAGGAGTGTTCTCACCGTATGACAATGACTCCACAAATGGAACCTGCATCAAAAACGTTTCTTCAATTCTCAAGTCCACATCATCAGGTGAGCCATTCACAAACATCAAATCCACGGTGGCGTAATCCAATCCGTATTCTCTTGCGCCTTCAATTACCTTTAAATCAAATGGCTGATAAGATGCATAGCCGTCCGGATTGCGTAATCCCTGCAACACAAGAATATAGGTTTCAGACGGTGCAGGAGTGAACTCAAACGTTGCGAAAGCATCATTGGCAGAGGTACTGGATGAGTCCGCAATGGCTATCACGGCCGTTGTATTGCCCGGGCGATTCAAAAAAGTTGATGCGCGATGAAATACAAAATTGTTGTAAAGGATGACTCCGTTCCAATATATATCCACTGAGCGCAATGAGGTATCTGGAGAATTATGGATGAATTGAACTCTAGCGTTCTGTGCATTCACATCCAACATCAAACAGCACAACAAAACAATTAGTAGTTGGTAATACTTCATATATCAGGTAAAAGAACTGATTCCCTGGGTGGCACGGAATCTACGATTTCACAAATATGCGGTGCGAAATGGAATTCTCGTTGATAACACTTAAATTCTTACAAATGATACGATCACGGACAAAAGTTATTCTACTAAATATCACTCATTTCCAAAACATCTGTCACAACACTTTAATGATGCTCCGAAGAAGCCCCATAAATTACAGCTCCCTGTAAATAAGGCGTTTTCCACAGTGTCCCGAATATTACCTTTGGGGCCAATTGCAATTATCGCTTGTGAAGAAGCTGTCCATCCTTCTGCTGAAGACATATGTAGGTCCCTTCCTGATCACCTTCATGGTGGCGATGTTCATTTTTGAAATGCAATTCATTTGGGTTTATCTCGATGACCTCATGGGAAAAGGACTGGACACTTGGGTTATCATCAAGCTTCTCTTCTTTGCCTCGGCTCGTGTGGTGAATATGGCTTTGCCGCTCGCCATTCTCATGAGTAGCATCATGACCATGGGGAGCCTGGCGGAAAACAACGAAATGACAGCCATGAAAAGCGCAGGAATTTCACTCGTGCGAATCATGCGACCTTTGATTATTTTCCACATCGTCCTTTCATTGATGGCTTTCTTTTTTGCCAATAACATTTGGCCCATTGCCAACTTGAAAACACGCACATTGCTCTTCAGCATCATGAAACAAAAGCCTTCATTGAACCTCACCAATGGTGTGTTTTACAATGGTATTGAAGGCATCTCCATCCGTGCTGCAAAAAACAATGCCAATTCGGGCGAACTCAAAGATGTACTCATCTATGACCACCGCGGTGGTGAAAAGAACAACCGCACTGTAATTCGTGCTAAAGAAGGCCTCATGGAACAAACGCCTGACAAGCGCTACTTGATTCTGACTTTGCTCGATGGATACAGCTACGAAGAACAACGGAACTCGAACAATAATGCTCCGACCTATACACACATCCGCAACACATTTGAAAAGTCGGTAATCCGCATGGACTTGAGTAGTCTTGCTTTCACTGCTGACAATGAAGAGACGATGAAAAACCCTGCTGAAATGATGACCATCATTCAGCTCAACAGCGCCATTGACAGCCTCAAACGCTCCATGGATACTACGCGATACAAATTCGCTGATGCCAATATTCGCATGACACTGAACCGCCTGGACACTTCAGCGGTGGCAATCAATAAACGTGTTGAAATTCCGATATCGCTTTACGATGGGTTGAGCAGAGAGGACCAACTCAAAGCCATTGCTCATGCCAAAGAAAGCACCCGCAGACTGAGAGAAACCACCGAACGACAAAAAGAAGAATTGGAAGCACGATTGAAATACTACAACCGTCACAAGATTGAATGGCACAGAAAATTCTTCTTAGCCGTTGTATGCTTCGTGCTGTTCTTCATCGGTGCGCCACTTGGGGCTATCATCCGCAAAGGAGGAATCGGTCTACCGACTTTGATTGCCCTGGCCTTCTTTATCATCTACCAACTCCTCACAATGGTGGGAGAAAACTTGGCGAAAAAAGGATTTATAGAACCATGGATTGGCATGTGGATGAGTACATTGGTGTTATTGCCTATCAGTATTTGGCTAACCTACAAAGCCACAAAAGAAGCGGCTCTGCTCGACCCGGATCGCTACAAGAAATTTTTTCAAAACATCCTTTCCTACTTTAATCCTAAAAGTAAAAAGTTAGTAGCATGAAGATTTTACAACTATGTCTCAAGCCTCCTTTGCCTGCCAAAGATGGTGGTTGCATAGCCATGAATAATATAACACAAGGGCTATTAGCGGCCGGACATTCGGTTAAAATCCTGACCATATTCACTCAGAAACACGACTTCGACCCCGATTCACTTCCAAAAGAATACTTGGACCAAACCGGTATTGAAGGTGTATATATCGACACCACACTAAACGCTGTGGATGCATTTGCCAACCTGATGACTGCCGACTCCTACAACATCAGTCGCTTTTTCAGTACTGATTATGATATCAAGCTCGCTAACCTGTTAAGGAGAGAAAAGTTTGACATCATACACCTCGAGAGTTTGTTCATGACTCCCTACATCGGAACTATTCACAGATATGGTCAGCGCACACCTGTCGTGTTGCGTTCGCACAACTTGGAATATGTCATCTGGGAAAAGATAGCACAAGGTACCAAGAGCATTATCAAGCGCACTTACCTCAATTATCTGGCTAAAAAACTCCGTGAATACGAATTGCGATTGCTCAATGAAGTAGGTGGCATAGCGGCCATCAGTGAAGAAGACCGCAAACGTTTCATTGCACACGGTGTGACCAGAAAAATCGTGACCATTCCCTTTGGACTTGACCTCGCGCAATATTCACAACCCGCACCCAAAGAGCCCGAGCTCGCCCTGTTTCATCTTGGCGCCATGGACTGGGGCCCCAACTTGGAAGGCATACAATGGTTCCTCAGCAATATATGGCCTCGCATTCACGAGCGCTTCCCACAGCTAAAGCTTTATCTGGCAGGCAGAAACATGGACAAGAATGCATTTGAAGGTAACCACCCCAATGTGGAGTTCATCGGTGAAGTTGATAATGCAATCGCGTTCATTCAATCCAAAGCCATTATGGTTGTGCCATTGTTGAGCGGTGGAGGAATTCGTGTCAAAATCATTGAGGGCTTGGCACTTGGCAGAGCAATTGTGAGCACTACTCTAGGGGCTGAAGGCATCAACTGTACTCATGGCAAGAACATCCTGCTGGCTGATACAACCGAACAATGGGTGGAGTGCATCGGTAAACTGATGGATGAGCAATACCGCAAACAATTGAGCGATGCCGGACGCAAACATGCCGAAGAACACTTCGACAATAAAGTAATTACTCAAAACCTCATTGCATTCTATAACGAACTGATTCAAAAATGAAGATTTTCATGTTGGTGAGTCGTGTTCCGTGGCCTCTAGAAAAAGGCGACAAGCTGCGTGCATACCACCAATTGAAAGAACTCGTTAAGCATCATGAAGTCTATCTGTGTTGCCTCACCGACACAGTCATTAACCCCGATGCATTGAATGAGCTTCATAAGTTGACTCCACACGTTCAAGTTATTCGCTTAAACCGCCTTTTGATTGGTTTCAATCTGTTCATGGGATTGTTTGGCAAGAAACCATT
The DNA here is from genome assembly GCA_036562565.1 of Flavobacteriales bacterium. Taxonomy (GTDB): domain Bacteria; phylum Bacteroidota; class Bacteroidia; order Flavobacteriales_D; family Sanyastnellaceae; genus DATCJY01. The sequence goes on from DATCJY010000073.1 coordinate 19,160, forward strand.
TCAGGTAAGGTATTTCTACCAGCGCAGAGCGCACCGCAAAATTTTGCGTGCCATTAAACAGTTTAATCCCGACCACATCTATTGCCAACTTATTCGTGCAGCTGAATATGTAAAGCATTTGCATGAGTACAAGAAAACGATAGACTACATGGATGCGCTTAGTGCCGGACAGCGCAGACGCATCGATAAAGCCCCGGCTTGGTTCAGACCGTTTGTGAGAGAAGAAGCCAAACGCTTAACAGCGTATGAAAACCTCATCTTTGATTACTTCGATTATCACACCATTATCAGCGAGCAAGACCGACAGCTTATTTATCACGAAAAACGCAATCGCATTGCCATTATTCCAAATGGTGTAAACCATGAATACTTCCAACCTCAAAAGGCTGAGATTAAATACGAGCTCATCTTTACAGGTAATATGAGCTATCCTCCCAATGTGGATTGCGCTCAACGCTTGGCAAAAGAAATCATGCCACTGGTGAGAGAACATTATCCATCAGTTAAGTTATTACTCGCGGGCGCCACCCCTACCCGCAGTGTGAGTGAACTTGCTAATGCGAACGTTGAGGTTTCAGGTTGGCTGGATGATATCCGTACGGCTTACAATTCAGCATCCATTTTTGTGGCTCCCATGCGTATAGGAAGCGGCTTGCAAAACAAGCTCCTGGAGGCAATGAGCATGAATCTTCCCTGCGTCACCACATCACTCGCTGCACGTCCGATGGAGGCAACTCCTGACGAACACCTCCTGGTAGGTGAAAGCAATGAGGACTTAGCTCGCCATATTATTACACTGATAGAACAAAAAGAGTATGCAAAAAAAATTGCCGCACAAGGACGGCAATTTGTATTGGATAAATTCAATTGGAACAAAACGGTTCAATCACTCATTGAACTCATTTCCCACTAAGTTCTATTTCGTCACTTCTATGACTGCGGCCGCCATGTCGGTATTGCGCCAATCAGCCACCAATGAGATTTGATTTCCGCCTTGCATTTGCACTTGATGGTTGGAAACAAGTGACGCAATCTTTTCAGCATAATTGTTACCGCGAGCACTATTCAGTTTTGATTTGAATGCATCATAATCAAGCGGAGATTTTGTCACCACTACTGCAAAATAATCGGCATTCCCCACATCGTCAGGATACATAGAGTAATCACGTGGAAATAAACGCTGCCCTTTAATACCACAATAAGGTGAGTGTTTAGCAGTATATGGGAACAAGGTTGATGTAGATCCATCTGCCTCTTGTGCGAAGATGTAAACGTAACACTCAATATTATTTATGACTTCCAATTTAAACTCTTCTTCGGGTTTCATGTTGCGCGCAGTACGAAATGTGTTGGCACCGGTTTGTTGCAAAGCAAAGTTGGTCCCGTTGCTATTAAGCACGATACCCAGTTTGGCTTCCAACACCGTAGTAACCGGAGCATTTGCATCTCCCATCGGGTAAATTCCATAAGCCTCTTTCACGAAGTATTCAAAGTCGTCATAGCTTACCCATGCGATGCCCTTTTTGCCCCAATCTTCACCCCAAGAGTTCATGATTTCAAAACCGCCCATATCCTGAGCGAATTTGTAATCATCATAACCGATTACCGTCATAGCATGTCCACCAAAACCACGCATGGCATAATCAGAATCGGTGGGAATCCACAATTCCTTGCCCGCCATATTTTGCATAAAACTGCCACCCACCATCATACCAATCACAACAGGCGCGCCTTGTGCAAGATTTTGCTTGATGGCAAGCATATTCACCTTATTGAGGTCCTCTCCATTGCGGCCACCGGTGAGACGCTGATATCCATCAATCTTATAATCGGCTGCCGTACGCAATTGAATTGAATTCGGTTTGGTGCTGCAATCTTGGTCGTTGTATGGCATTTCTTTGAAAGGTACAAGACCTTTGCCTTTCATCACTTTCATTGCCTCTTGCAAATAACTTCCCTGACATCCTTCTAAGGCAATCTGATTATAGAGGAATGAAGGGGAGAAAGTGGTGCTATTCGGATCTACTCCTCTCTCACGCGCCTCCATAATTGTGCGCGCACCATATGCTGCAGCCCATGCTACACATGAACCCTGTTGTCCTTGATTAAGACGTGTGGGCGCATACTTCAATAGAGAAACCCGCTCGGGCAATGGATTTTTCTTATTGTCAGCAAGCGGCTCATAAATTTCAGTGGATGCATATCGCGCGGGGTCAAAGTTTGCACCCGTAGCAAATAAACCTGAGAAGTTTTCGCTATTGGCATCCGTGAGCAAGGCGCTGCACCCTTTGCCTCCCCCCACAAAGAACACGACTGCAATGACAGCTATAAGTAAAAGCAGCTTCGGATTCTTTCCAAACAGACTCAGCAAAACGGGGAGCAAACCGGTAAGACCGCCTCCTCCTATACCTCCTCCGCCTCCTCCACTTTTGCTACGCGGAGTATAACTTCCTTGATTCTGGTCTTTTCTGATTTTAATAGCCATAGTCTTCCAAATTATTAGTTTGTTTGATTCAGATGCGTTTTATCAATCTTAATCGATGAGAATAAGTTTTCATCTCACCATTATAAATACCCGAATGGTCCAAAGTATCGATACGCACCTTGCCACTGGCGTGTATTATATTGGTCTTGCCGTCTGCTTCTTTCAAGACAATGCCCACGTGAATTATCTTTCCTTCGGCATTATCAAAGAATGCGAGGTCACCCGTTTCACATTCTTCCACAAATGATATATGCTCACCTAGTTCAGCTTGCTGGTAGGCATCACGCGGTAGTTTTTTTCCTGCTAATCTGAAAACAATTTGTGTAAAACCCGAGCAATCTATGCCCATGAAAGTACGACCTCCCCAGAGATAAGGGGTGTCTAGGAACATCTTTGCATAATGCTGTAGTGAATGAGTCTCTTGACTTGATGAAAAAATTTCATCGGGCACAAATGCCCCTGCGGGCACAAACACCTCCCTTCCATTAAGAGAAACCGGTTTAATGATGTCGCGTAGGACTTGCGTGGGCTTCGAATCGGGAGCAGGGATGATTTGCTTCTTATCTACCCATCCTTCATAACCATCGTGTTCCAATTGTACTAGGTGCCATTTATCGTTTGACTCTAATACCCGCATGGTCTCACCATATAATACTTGATTGACCATTTCACTTCGGTCAGATGGTTCCCTTCTCATGGGAATTGCACTCAGCGGACAGATATATGTATTCATATTCAAATGGAGCGGAAAAGCTTCTATTAACCGCATTCATGGGCAAAGAAAAGTAGTTCATCTACAGTTT
>DATCJY010000081.1:0-2840 GCA_036562565.1 Flavobacteriales bacterium
TATTGAGTCGTTTCAACTATACCATCGGAATAAAGAATCTCAGAACCTGGATAGTCGTCCTGGTACTGTGCTTTGCTGCGCAATTGAGTTGGGGACAAATCAGCAATACGCGCCACAAGCGCATTGCACTTGCCGATACCATTGCTCTGGATACACTTAGTATCATGCCGCGCTCGCTGGAGCTATGGGTGAATGGAGAAAAAGTGGATTCCACGCGCTATGAAATTGATATCCTCAAAGCACAATTGATTCTCAAAGACAGTACGCTCACTGTTGATTCTGCTGAAGTGAAATACCGGGTTCTTCCCGCCTATCTCGGAAAAGATTTTCGCAACAAACCGCCAACACTCGTTACCGAAGAACATGCGAATAGCTTCAATCCTTACCGCATCGGAGTAGCAAATCAAGAATCGATTTTCAATGACAATTCGATACAAAAGAGTGGTTCCATCTCGCGCGGAATCATGTTTGGCAACAGTCAAAACCTCTCGGTCAACTCGACATTGAACTTGCAATTGAGCGGAAAGATCTCTGAGCGTTTCCATTTGCTTGCATCGATTACCGATGACAACATTCCGATTCAGCCTGATGGCAATACGCAATCGCTCCAAGACTTTGACCAAGTGTTCATTCAGGTGTATGATGATAACACAAAGCTCATAGCCGGGGATTTTCAAATTAGAAAACCCGATGGTTACTTCATGAATTACTTCAAACGCGCACAAGGAGCATATGTCGAAACCAAGTTTGATCTGCCCGATAACAAAACCACGATGCGCGTGGAAGCATCGGCTTCGGTGTCGAAAGGACGCTTTGCTCGCAACACAATTCAAGGTGTAGAAGGCAACCAAGGTCCATACCGTTTGATGGGTGCCGACAATGAGCTTTACATCATCGTGTTGGCAGGAACGGAGCAAGTTTATATTGATGGAAGATTGCTGCAACGCGGACAAGACAAGGATTACACGATTGATTACAACGCAGCGGAAATCACTTTTACCCCGAGACAATTCATCACCAAGGACCGCAGGATTGTAGTAGAATTTCAGTATTCCGAAAAGCGCTATGCACGACCACTCTTGCAATCCTCCATCACCGCAGAGCGCAAGAATGATAAATTCTATTTGAATGTTTTTTCTGAAAGCGATGCGAAAAATCAGCCACTTCAGCAGGACCTTACAGATCAGGAGAGAGCCATACTCACAGCAGCGGGCGATGATTTGCTCAAAGCTTTTACATCGGGGATCGATAGCTCTGCTTTCAATAACAGTTATGTAATGTATGCCATGACTGACTCACTTGGCTTTGATTCGGTCTTTGTTTACTCGACAGATTCGGTTGTTGCGAAATATCGCTTGTCATTCACGCTCGTTGGATTGGGCAATGGGGATTATGTAGAAGATGGTTTTACTGCGAATGGCAAGAAGTACAAATGGGTTGCTCCCGTGCTTGAAGATGGCGTATGGAAACGACAAGGCAATTATGCTCCCATTCGTTTGCTTGCTACACCCAAGAAAAACCAAATGCTCACTGCGGGCATGGAAAAGAAATGGGGCAAGAAAAATGTATCAAGCCTTTGGGTGGAAGGAGCCATAAGCAACCGCGACCTCAACACGTTCTCGAGCATCGATAGCGGTGATGATGTGGGCTTTGCTTTTCGCACCGTGTACAAATGGTCGCAACCTCGCATGAAACGCGACACATTACAAACGGATGAGAAGCGGTCTTTCCGCTATAACAACAGTTTGCACAGCGTTGCTTCATACGAATACACCGGGCAACACTTTGCTCCCATTGAACGATTCCGTGAAGTGGAGTTCAGTCGCAACTGGAATGTCAATACCATCAACCTTGCTGCCGACCAACACATCGGTGGCGCTGAAGTAGGCATTGACAAAAAGAATTTTGGTACTGTGATCGTAGGTGGTGACATGCTTCAAGTGGGCAGTGATTATGCTGGTTATAAAGCACGTTTGTCAACAAACATTCTTACCACAAATAATTTTAGCGCATTGGTCAATGCTTCTTACTTGACCACCGCTGGGCAAATCAATTCTGACTTTATAAGACACAAATCCCACATTGCTCAACAGTTTGGCAAGTTCAGGATTTACTTCAAAGATGAACACGAGCACAACATGCAATACATCGCCACGCGCGACAGTGTGAGCAGGGCGAGTTATCAATTCTACGATTGGGAAGTGGGCGCAGGTACAGCCGATACATTGCGCAAATCTTTTACCGTGTATTACCGCGATCGCCTTGACAGACGTGCAGATGGCAATCAACTTCAGTCCATTGCTCGTGCTGAACAATACGGTGCGCTCATGTCATTGCGTGGCAAGAAGGATAGTCGACTAAGCTTGAATGTGAGCAACCGAAAACTGCGTGTGCTCGATAACGAACTGTTCACACAGGAACCGGAGAACACATTGCTCACGCGTTTGGAATATTCGTTTCGCTTGAAGAATGGATTTATTGCCAATACATCGTTCTATGAAGTGGGCAGCGGATTGGAACAACGCAAAGAATTCATCTACCTCGAAGTGCCAGCCGGACAAGGCGTCTACGTTTGGATTGACTACAACGGTGATGGCATCAAAGACCTCAATGAGTTTGAAGTAGCGCAGTTTAGTTATGAAGCCAACTACATCCGTTCGTTTGTTCAGAGCAATGATTACGCAAAAACCTATACCAACCAGTTCACCAATTCATTGACGATAACTCCAGCTCAAATTTTGAAGAAGAAAGAAGGCTGGCAAAAGTTCGTAGCGCGTTTTTCTAACTCCAGCACATTGCGCATCGATCGCAAGACCACGCGTGAAGAATCCTCCGAGCGA
>DATCJY010000090.1:0-109793 GCA_036562565.1 Flavobacteriales bacterium
GGATTCACCGGCCTAGTTGATTGGGGTTTTAATTATTTCAGTCGCAAGGAAAAGGACATCTGGTGGCGATTACATCCGTAGCGGGATTGCGTGGTAACAAAGCAGCTCCTGCATACAATGCCTCCAAGTCTTATCAAATCAATTACCTTGAAGGTTTGCGGCAAAAGGCTGTGAAGCTCAAAATGGATATTGTTGTGACAGAAATTCGCCCGGGGTTTGTGGATACTGCCATGGCTCAAGGTCCGGGTTTGTTTTGGGTGGCCAGCGTGGAGAAAGCCACTGAGCAGATTTGGTCAGCCATACAACAAAAGAAGCGAGTTACATATGTCTCCAAGCGATGGCGCTTGATAGGTGGTTTGTTGAAATCCTTGCCAAGAGCGATTTATAGCCGCATGTAACGGACGATTTTAGTTGAAACAAGCAACAGGCTTAGCTTCAGAGGTAAATCTTGAAATACCGTTTTATATGCTTCGCTGATAGACTATCTTCGCGGCCGCAAAATTTTAAATACAGACATGTCTCTTAAATGTGGAATAGTTGGACTTCCCAACGTAGGTAAATCAACATTGTTCAACTGCTTGAGCAATGCAAAGGCGCAAGCGGCAAACTTTCCGTTCTGTACTATCGAGCCCAACGTGGGCACTATCACAGTGCCGGATGAGCGATTGAATAAGCTTGCTGAAATTGTGAAGCCGGAACGCATTGTACCTACAACCATTGAGATCGTGGACATTGCCGGCTTAGTAAAAGGCGCCAGCAAAGGAGAAGGTCTGGGTAATAAATTCCTTGCCAACATCCGTGAGACAGATGCCATTATACACGTGTTGCGCTGCTTTGATGACCCGAACGTTGTTCACGTGGATGGAGAAGTTAATCCAGTAAGAGACAAAGAAATCATCGACATAGAGTTGCAGATGAAGGACCTTGAGAGCATAGAAGCTCGCATGGCCAAGGTGCAACGTGCCGCAAAAAGCGGTGATGCGGCTGCAAAGCGCGATTATGAATTCATGATGCGCATCAAAGAAGCATTGGAGCAAGGCAAAAGTGCACGCACAGTGGTTCCTGAAAACGAAGATGAAGAAAGCCTCTTCAAAGAATTGCAATTGCTCACCGGTAAACCGGTTCTTTATGTATGCAACGTGGACGAGAGCTCTGTTGTAAAAGGCAACCACCATGTGGAGCGCGTGCGTGAAGCCGTGAAAGATGAAAATGCTGAAATCATCATCCTAGGTGCGGCTATCGAAGCAGATATTGCTGAACTTGAAACATTTGAAGAACGTCAAATCTTTTTGCAAGACCTAGGATTGGATGAGCCGGGTGTGGCAAAATTGATTCGCGCAGCATATAAATTGTTGAACCTTCAGACATATTTCACAGCAGGTGTGAAAGAAGTACGTGCATGGACCATTCACAAAGGAGATACAGCCCCAAAAGCAGCCGGTGTGATTCACAGCGATTTTGAGAAAGGATTCATCCGTGCAGAAGTAATTTCTTATGAAGACTTCATCCATTATAAGTCGGAAGCTGCCGTAAAAGAAGCCGGAAAACTTGGCATTGAAGGAAAAGAATACGTTGTGAAAGACGGAGACATTATGCATTTCCGTTTCAACGTGTAATAATATTATTTGTATGGGTTATAAAAGGCGAGGGGTGAAAACTCTTCGCCTTTTTTTATCTCAATTGAAATTGCTCGCTCTAATTTCGCATCATGTTTGGATTCGACTGGAAAGAATTGGCTCAATGCTTCATGGTATTGTTTGCAGTGATTGACATCATTGGGAGCATCCCGATTATTCTCAAGATAAAAGGAGAAGTCGGAAACATCCAGCCCATTACCACTACCGTTGTGTCATTCTTTCTGATGGCATTGTTCCTATTTGTAGGAGAGAGCTTCCTTGCCTTGTTTGGTGTGGATGTTAATTCGTTTGCGGTGGCCGGTTCGTTGATTCTGTTCTTCCTCGCAATGGAGATGGTGCTCGGTATCAAGATTTTCAAGCAACAGCAAGGTGCAGAGAAAGCTTCATCCATCGTTCCGCTGGCTTTCCCCATCATTGCCGGTGCCGGAACTTTCTCAACGCTCATCTCATTGCGCGCCATTTATGCAGAGATTAATATCCTCATCGCTATTGTGCTGAACATCATCATCATTTTTGCTGTACTCAAACTCACCAACCGCATTGAGCGCTTCTTGGGAGTGGGAGGAATTGCGGTATTAGAAAAAGTGTTCGGTATCATCCTGCTGGCCATCGCAGTGAAGCTTTTTTCCAGCAACATTGCTTATCTCATCTCATAAAACAACGTGAATAATCAAGTTACGATTTATACAGACGGAGCGGCCAAGGGCAATCCGGGTCCCGGAGGGTATGGTCTCATTCTTCAAAGCGGCCCACATTACAAAGAGGTGAGTGAAGGTTTCAGGCTCACTACCAACAACCGCATGGAACTTCTCAGCGTGATTATTGGATTGGAAATGCTCAAAATACCTTGTGAGGTTACGGTATATTCGGATTCCAAATACGTGGTGGATGCAGTGGAAAAGCGCTGGATTGACGGCTGGGTAAAACGAGGATGGAAGAATGTGAAGAATCCTGATTTGTGGAAACGATACCTCGCTATTGCATCCAAACACAAGGTCCGTTTCAAATGGATAAAAGGCCACAACGGCCATCCGATGAACGAGCGATGTGATTACCTCGCAGTAGAGGCTAGCATGGGAAAAAATCTCAAAGTAGATACTTGGTACGAAGCCAATCGGGATGCGTAAGCATCAAAAACTACCTCCATCGCAAGGAGACATGTCAGCAATCTTCCCCAGGTTGAACTCCTAAATGACAATCGTCAGCTTCCCCAGTGAAGGTGTAATCGGGTCGATTATATTTTGTTATGACTAGTCTTTGCAACTACTTTCGCCCCCGATTTTTTTCAAAAAGAGAACAACTGCATAAAAAATACATTTTATAAAAATGGCACGTACAGATTTATATCAAGGACATGATTATTACTTAATGGACGAGTTGTTGACCGAAGAGCAAAAGCTTATTCGCGATACTGCGCGTGCCTGGGTAAAAAAGGAAGTATCTCCCATCATCGAGCAAGCTGCAGAGGAAGCAAAGTTTCCTGAGCACCTCCTCAAAGGTTTGGGTGAAATCGGAGCTTTCGGTCCTTATATCCCGACCGAATACGGTGGTGCCGGCTTGGATCAGATATCTTATGGACTCATCATGCAAGAGTTGGAGCGTTGTGATAGCGGATTGCGTTCAACGGCTTCCGTTCAAAGCTCGTTGGTGATGTATCCTATTTATAAATACGGTACCGAAGAACAACGCAGAAAATACCTTCCCAAACTCGCAACCGGTGAGTGGATGGGCTGCTTTGGTCTCACAGAGCCCGACTTTGGTAGCAATCCCGGTGGCATGGTGACCAACTTCAAAGACATGGGTGACCACTACTTGCTCAATGGAGCGAAGATGTGGATCAGTAATGCGCCATTTGCTCAGATTGCAGTGGTATGGGCTAAAAACGAAGAAGGCCGTATTCACGGTTTGATTGTAGAGCGCGGTATGGAAGGATTTACAACGCCTACCATGCACGGCAAATGGAGCCTTCGTGCAAGCGATACCGGTGAGTTGATTTTTGACAACGTAAAAGTTCCAAAAGAAAACCTTCTTCCCGGTCGAAACGGTTTGGGCGCACCTTTGAGCTGTCTTGACTCCGCTCGTTACGGAATTTCTTGGGGAGCTATCGGGGTGGCATTGGATTGCTACGATGTTGCTTTGCGTTATAGTAAAGAACGCGTTCAATTCGGAAAACCCATTGGTGCATTCCAGTTGCAACAAAAGAAATTGGCCGAGATGATTACCGAGATCACCAAAGCTCAATTATTGACTTTCCGTCTTGGTCAATTGCGCAATGAAGGTCGTGCTACCTCTGCTCAAATCAGTATGGCAAAACGCAACAACATCGCCATGGCGAAAAACATTGCCAGCGATGCGCGCCAAATCCTTGGTGCAATGGGTATTACCAATGAATATCCTGTTATGCGCCATATGATGAACTTGGAGTCTGTGATTACTTATGAAGGTACACACGATATTCACCTTCTTATCACCGGTATGGACATCACCGGTTTCGATGCATTCAAATAAGAAGCTTCATCACTATAAATCAATACACTTAAAAAAACGGTTGTCCCACATTCGGACAACCGTTTTTGTTTGGAGTGGCGCCTTGGAGTTTTATAAATCAACGTTAAACCTTTTACAAATTCTAACATCTCAAACACTTGGGCTCGTGGATAGTCATAAATTTTGTGTCAACTTGCAGCCCTATATCTTTTTTCGAGAGAATAAATTATATGCAATTGCTATCATACAATGGTTCTCCTGTCAAGCGGGGAGCAGCTGAAAAATGGAAAATGATCTTGCACAGGTGGGTAATGCTCTTGTTGATGCAAATTCCTTTGCTTGCAATGGCTCAGAAGTTTACTGCCACCGGTGTGGTGAAAGATGCGAAGGATAAAACTTCGCTTTCCGGTGCAGTGGTCATCATGACCCTCAACTCCGATACACTTATAAAAGTCGGCAATGTGACTGACCTTGATGGCAAGTTTTCCTTACAGGCAGATGCGGGAGTTTATACCCTGCGTGTGAATTATCTGGGTTACAAAACGTTTACAAAAAGCGTTCAGCTCCAGGGTGATGTATCCCTTGGAGAACTGTACATGCAGACCGATGAAAGGACATTGTCAGAAGTGGAGATTGTTTCTAACCAGGTGCGCATGGAAGTGAAGGATGACACCATTCAGTTCAATGCCGATGCTTTCAAAGTAAATCCGGATGCAACAGCTGAAGACCTCATCAAGAAAATGCCTGGAGTAACGGTGGAAGGTAACACTATCAAAGTAAATGGAGAAGAAGTGAAGAAAGTATTGGTGGATGGCAAGCCGTTCTTCAGCGATGATCCGTCAGCAACACTCAAGAACCTGCCGGCCGAAATTTTGAGCAGTATCCAATTCTTTGACCAGCAAAGTGATCAGGCCATGTTCACCGGGTTCAAGGATGGCAACGAGGAATTTACGATTAACCTCAAAACCAAACCCGGTATGAATGTCGGAACATTTGGAAAAGTATATGCCGGTTATGGCGTGGATGATCGATACAACACGGGTGTCGCCATCAACCGATTCAATGGCAGTCGTAAGTTTTCCATCCTGGGAATGAGTAACAATGTGAACCAGCAAAACTTTGAGGTAGCCGACATCATGGGAGCGATGAACAATTCCGGAGGCGGAGGTCAGGGAGGTGGCAGCCGCAGTCAGGGAGGTGGCAACCGCGGAGGTGGTAGCCGAGGCGGTGGTGGCACGGGAAATATTGGCAACTTCATGAGCTCTCCTCAAAAAGGTATCACCACATCACATGCCTTGGGCTTGAACTACATCGATGTGTGGGGCTCCAAGACGAATATCTCCGCAAGCTATTTCTTCAACGTTACCGATAACAACAACGTGTCATCCATTTTGCGCGACTACTATTTCCAGGACAACCTGCAATACAATGAAAACAGTCGCGCCAATAGTCGCAATATGAACCATAGGGCGAATATCAAGTTTGAATACAAGATGGACTCACTCAATAAGCTGACGGTTACTCCGCGTTTCACCTATCAGCAAAACGATAGATACAACCGCCTGAGTGGGGCTTCATCAACACCTGCGCAAGGATTGTTTAGCCGTTTGACCAACATTACGGATACCGACCGCGATCAGTACAACTTCAGCAGTGATGTATTGTACCAACACAAGTTCAAAAAGAAAGGACGCACATTTTCTATCAACCTCAATACTCAAATAAGTGAAAACGATGGAGGTGGTCGTTATTATACCAACAATGAATTGCTGGACACGCTTTGGTATGAAACAATAACAGACCAAAACTATGTGCAGTATGGAAGAAATACCACATGGGGCGGAAATGTGGCTTATACCGAACCGATTGGAGAAAACAGTCGCATTATGTTGAACTATACCCCTTCGTTTTCTCAAAACAAGAGCACGAAGGAAGTATGGAATGTGGACCCTTTTGGAGAATACACCGTAGCGGATACTGCGCTTTATAACATCTTCGATAACAACTACAATGTGCAGAAGGCAGGTATCACTTATAATTATCAACCTGAAAAGTTCAAGTTCAGTATCGGTAGTGATGTGCAGCATGCGGAATTGACCGGTGAGCAGCTCTATCCGCAACGCTATCACGTGGAGAAGAAGTTCAGCAGCCTGTTGCCCAATGCTTCGTTCAATTACAAGTTTGATAAAAACACCAACTTCCAGATCAACTACCGCACAGCAACCAGAAATCCGAGTATTGGACAATTGCAAAACAGCATTGACCAATCGAATACAATGTTTGTTCGTCTGGGTAATCCAGAGCTTGAGCAGACTTATGAAAACAACCTGAACGTGCGCTTCAACAAACGAATGCCGGAGAAAGAAAGCAACCTCATGTTCAGCGTGAGAGGAGCATATACCAATGATTATATCTCCAATTCTACTATCATGTTGGACAATGATACCGTGATTCAGAATGTGACCATCTTGCGTGGAAGCCAAGTAATAAAACCTGTGAATGTGGATGGCTACTATTCTGTGAATGCATTTGGTGTTTATGCATTTCCGGTTAAGAAACTCAGAAGTAACCTGAGCTTTACAGGTGGTTACACATTGACCAATACTCCGGCACTCATCAACAACCTCATCAATAATGCGTTGAGTAATCGTTACAATTTGGGAGTTTTCTTGAGTAGTAACATTAGCACATCGCTTGATTTCACAGTGGGTTATAACGGTAGTTATACAGATGTGCAAAACAGTACAAACACACAGTCCAACAATAATTACTTCAATCACAACGTCACAGCACGATTGAATTACATCTACGGTGAAAGGTGGGTAGTCAATTCTGACTTGAGCCAAAACAATTACCGTGGTTTGAGTTCCGGGTTGAACCGCAGTGTTACTTTGTGGAATGCTTCCCTGGGTTATAAGATGCTAAAGAGCAAAGCGCTGGAAATCAAAGTGACCGGTTATGACTTGCTCAACCGCAACACAAGTATCAGTAGAAATATCACCGAGACTTATACAGAGGACAGTAGAACGCAAGTGTTGAACAGGTACTTCATGTTCACTTTGACTTATACCTTCCGAAATTTTAAAACCCCATCGGGAGCTTCTGAAGAACGTTAAGTGAGCCTTCACCGCAAATGCGTGGTTGATTCGCAGTCAGCGATAACAGAGTTGGAAGAAGCGATGCATGTCCCTTCTTTCAACTCTTTATTTTTTTGCCCCCGTTCACTCCTATTTAATGTGTATGAAAGTCAATTGCAAAAACATTTTAAAATGACGGATATCATTCATTCCATTGTTTTTATCTGAAAAGAAATTCTATCTTCGGCCCCGATTTTTAAGTAAAAAGTTGGAAGTCACAGTAAATAGTATTCAAAGAACTCGACCGCAAGGGTGGAGCGCTATTGTTTGTGCACCCATTTTCAGGCACCACAAAGTCTTCGTATAACAATCCTCCGTTTTTGTTATTGTGGTGTAGAAACGGAGGACAACTTCCTACATGATTGGTAATTGTTCACCACACTGCTCCACACATATCTTACTTTAAAAACTCATACATACACACATATAATCACCTCTTATAACGTTTCTACAGATCATGAAATCTGATAAACTTAACTTCTCAGCACAACCATTCATTCTGGTATGGCTCATTACGATCGTGTTTTTAGTGATCATGTGCTTGCTCGTGGTATCCCACTTGCTGGACAGATGGTGGTTGGTACTTCCTTTGGCAATACTGGCTGTGGTTGCGTATGATACGTTTCAGGATAAGCATTCGCTTCGCAAGAACTATCCGCTCATTGGTCGTTTGCGTTATATGTTCGAGTCCATTCGTCCTGAGCTGCGCCAATACTTCTTCGAAGGTGAATTGGATGGAAAGCCATTCAATCGCAGACAACGTTCCATTGTTTACCAACGTGCAAAGAATGAGAAGCAAACCATTTCATTCGGAATGCAAGATGATCCGAGCAGAATTGGTTACGAGTGGGCTGCACACAGCGTGTATCCTAAGAAAGCTGACATGAACTCTTTCCGTGTCATGGTTGGCAGTTCACAATGTGCTCAGCCATACAATGCAAGTATCCTCAACATTGGAGCGATGAGTTACGGAGCGCTCAGTAAGACAGCGGTAGAATCGCTTAACAGAGGTGCAGCCTTGGGCAAGTTTGCGCAAAACACCGGAGAAGGTGGCATCAGCGATTTTCATTTGCAAGGTGGAGATATCATCTGGCAAATCGGTACCGGTTACTTCGGATGTAGAGATGAGCACGGCAATTTTGACGATAACCTTTTTGCTCAAAAATCCGCATTGCCAAATGTGAAGATGATCGAGCTCAAACTTTCACAAGGTGCTAAACCCGGCCACGGAGGTTTGTTACCTGCACATAAAAACACTCCTGAAATTGCTGCTATTCGTAGCATCAAACCACATACTACCGTTCATTCTCCATCGGCTCACACAGCATTCAGTGACGCCAAAGGCTTGATGCTCTTCATCGATAGGATGAGAAAATTGTCCGGAGGCAAACCGATTGGTTTCAAGTTGTGCATCGGTAAGAAAGAAGAATTCATTGAAATCGTGGAGCAAATGAAAGCGACCGGAATCGTTCCTGATTTCATTACCATTGACGGAGCTGAAGGTGGTACCGGTGCTGCACCACTGGAGTTCATCGATTATATGGGTATGGCGCTTTCAGATGCGTTGGTATTTGCCAATAAGACATTGAAGCAATACGGACTCAGAGATGAAATCAAAATCTTTGCATCCGGAAAAGTAATTACAGCGTTTGATATTGCGAAGAACATCGCTCTTGGAGCAGATGCCTTGTACAGTGCGCGTGGAATGATGTTTGCTTTAGGGTGTATTCAAGCACTTCAATGCGATAGCGGTAAATGTCCGGTAGGTATCGCTACACAAGATAAATCGCTCTATAAGGGAATTGATATCACCGATAAGAGCGTGCGTGTGGCCAACTTCCATCTCAACACACTCAAATCATTGGAAGACTTCCTAGGAGCCATAGGATATGAGAATACACAAAGTATCAAGCCCTCCTCCTTCTTCCGCAGAGTGGCACACAACGAGAACCTGAGCTTTCAGGAGATTTATTACAGCTAAAGTTAGTCTAACACATTTAACACAATTGAATTATGACACCAATACTCACCACCAGTGATCATCTGGCCATTAAAACACTTTTAGAAGAAGCACACAGAGCTTCAGTTTCCAAGGACTTGGATTTATTGATGGGTGAGTTGAACAGGGCACAAATCGTAAACGATGATGAAATAGACAGTGACATCGTTCGCCTCAACTCCACAGTAGAAGTAGAAGACGTCATGGCCCAAAAGGTTATGAAGTTTCAAATTACCCTACCGAAGGATGCCGATTTCAAACAACAGAAGATTTCGGTTTTGTCACCTATTGGTATTGCTCTTATTGGTTTCAAAAAAGGAATGACAATTGAGTGGACGTTGCCCGGTGGCAAGAAGACCATTAACATTCTTGAGGTTGAGAATTAGCAACTTCGATGCTATATTTAAACCGAAACATTAAATATCTCGGGTATGAAGTGGGCATATAGCATTAAAAATAAAATAACAGCCTCCGTTTTGTTGGCAGTGGTTTTGGGTTTGGTCTTGCTCAATAACATCGATGAACGTCAGAATTCTGATCGCTTGCGCCAAGCTATTGCCACAATGTATGAAGACCGCTTGGTGGTGGAGGGGTATATCTTCGATTTATCGGAGGAGGTACACTCCATCCAAGAAGCCATTGATGAAATTACTTGTGCCCGCGAACGCGATGAGGTCATTGCCGAGAGCTTGTCGGAAATCAAATCCATCAACGCAGCGTATGCCAAGACAACATTGACGCCCGCTGAGGAAGCCGAGTTCAATTTGTTCACCACATCTATTGCCAATTTGGAGAATAGTCTGGAGAAGGAAGACTTTCAGGAATCCAAACGTTTGTCCAAGGAGTCGCTAGCATTGCTTTACAATCTATCGGAGATTCAGCTGGACGAAGCTAACCGAGTGAAACAAGGTTCGGAACATATTCTCAACTATGGCAAAACCTCTTCGCAATTTGAGATGGCAGTGTTGATTGTCATTGCCATTATCATTCAAATCATTGTGTTTGCTTCACCGGGAATGAACAGAGTGAAGGGACGTCAAGTTGCTCCTTCGCTGAACTGATAAGAGACATCGAAATAACAAAAAGTCCTTCTGTATTTTCAGAAGGACTTTTTTTATGCATTTAATGTGGTCATTCGAGTAGGATGCCTGTTGCAATGAGCTTTTGCCATTGCGGTGATTTTTTCAAAAAATATTTGATGAACGAGCACATGGGAACCAACTTGAGGTTCTTGGTTTCGAGATACATCATGATTTTCTCGGCCAGTGCTTCACCCACACCCTGATGCCTGATTTCTTCCGGCACCTGAGCATGGGTCAGATACATTTTTCCATCGTTTATTTCATACTCCACTACGGCTTTGTGACCGTTGACCATCATCTCAAATTGCCGCATCTCTGCGTTGTTGATGAGGTCCATATCCTGATAGATTTCTTTCATTGTATTCGTCAGATTAAGTTGTCAATTTTGTTCGTGCCATTCTATATGGCCAAGATTTCTGAGTGTCTTTTTTCGGATGCCCTCATGAATACTCTGAGCGAAGTCTTTATCATCAACCTTACTCACTAATACGATAAGCTGCGGAAGATGAAAGTTGGATAATAAAGTCATCCGGGTCTTCTCAATTGCAGGAAGCTCATCATCGAGTATCAGGACATCAAAATGTCTTTGTAGAACGTAGTTCAATGCTGTTTCTACATCGTCAGTATTTGTGATGGCAATACCATATTTTCTTTCGTTAGTTACGTTTCGGTCTTGGGTTTTTACGATTAATATTTCTGTATTGTTCATTGAATTTTGCGTGAATTAATGATGCTATTGCTCCATCGGAGCGATGAATCCAAATTGTCCCGTCTGGATATCTTCAATGGCTTGAAGAATTTCGCTTTTGTTGTTCATGACAAATGGACCATAACGTTCAATGGGTTCATTGATGGGTTGTCCTGCAGCGAAGAAGATCATGCTCTCTTCCGATGCCTCTAACTTGATATCTTCAAAATCGGGCTCAAAGACAACCATTTCGCCATGAGAAGCTTCAAGCTCTTCATTGATGCATACATGACCTTTTGTTATCAAGAGAAAAGAGTTGTATCCTGCAGGGCTTTGAAACATAATATCGGAAGAGGGCTGCAGACGAAAGTCAAACATATTGACGGGGGTAAAGCTGGATGCGGCTCCTCTAATCCCTTCATAATTGCCCGCTATAATTCTCACTATGCTGCCTTTGTCATCCAGTTGTACGTTTGGAATTTCGCTGGCAGTGATGGCTTGGTAACCCGGAGCTACCATTTTATAAGCAGCCGGTAAATTCACCCACAACTGAATGAAGTGTTGTACACCTCCTGAGCGTGCAAAATTTTCTGACTGGAATTCATCATGCATCAAACCTGCGGCAGCGGTCATCCATTGCACATCTCCTGCTTGGATAACTCCACCTCCTCCTGATGAATCACGGTGTTCTATTTCGCCTTCATAGGCAATGCTAACCGTTTCAAATCCTCGGTGAGGATGTTCACCAACACCTCTGCGATATACAGAGGGTTCAAAGTAATGAGGCGCATTATAATCAAGGAGTATAAAAGGACTCAATTCATTGCCGCTATAACCTCTAATTCCGGGAATATAATTGGAGACTTTAAAACCATTGCCTACCATGTAGGATGGTGTCCCTTTGTAGTTTTCTCTAATCGTTTTAAATGCCATCTATCAACCATCGATTCACCCTATGTGTGAGCCAATCGATGTAACAAATTTACCTTCAGTGTGAGGTTAACTTGTTGAGGTAAATCAATGCGAGCTACCCAATAAGGGGGAGAAAAATGGATACTATATAAGTTTTGAAAATTTTGGTATAAATCAATAGGGAATCCATACCGAACTTCCTGTGTATGATCCGAAACAGCCTAAACCGTTTTCGATGTTCGAATAAACCATGGTTGGTTCGGAAAAAGGGACTGAAGATCCCGCACCGTTTTGCAAGGATCGATGGTAAAGGAAATAATCCCTAGTGCAATTCAACAGGTAAATGAAGATGCCTTTATCTTCAATTGTATAACATCAAGCAAGATGTTTATCTCGAAAGTGTTGCATTGCTCAAAAACATTTTTTAGGTCATTCTTTCAATTTTAATCTAAGAGAAGAAATTGATTTATAGCGTTCATCGAAATCTCATTAAAAATGGTAAAGCGTTATGGCCGAAGAACATAAAATGCTATATCAAGCCGTAAATTCGCGCCCGCAATGAAGTTCGAGGATCTAAAATTAACCAGGCAATTCCTGGATGCTGTGGCAGAAGCCGGATATACGGAACCAACCGAAATCCAAAGGTTGGCCATTCCCCGTATCATGGCTGGTCAGGATTTGATTGGCATTGCTCAAACAGGTACTGGAAAAACTGCCGCCTATCTCTTGCCCTTGCTTCAGACATTGAAGTATGCTCAAGGGATGGAGCCGCGCTGTTTGATTCTTGTTCCTACAAAAGAGCTGGCATTGCAGGTAGAGGAAAATGTTCGCGCATTGAGTACTTATACCGATTTGCGTTGGGTAGCACTCTATGGAGGTATCGGCCCCAAAGCACAAATACAACGCCTTGAAGAAGGTGTTGACCTCATCATCGCCACACCGGGGCGTTTTTTGGAGTTGTATTCCAAAGGCCATATTCCGACCAAGAAAATCAAACACATGGTGTTGGATGAATGTGACCGCATGATGGATATGGGCTTCTGGCCGCAGCTCAGAGATATACAAGAGAAAATTCCGCAGAAGAAACAGCAATTGCTTTTTTCTGCAACCTTCCCTGAGAAAGTGGAGCGACTGTCAGAGAACTTCCTTTTGTTCCCTACGCGAGTAGAAGCTGCTCCGCCAGCTACTCCTGCTGCTACGGTGGAGCAATACCTCTATGAAGTACCCAATTTCCGAACTCGCCTGAGCTTGTTGGAGCACTTGCTCAAGGATGAATCATTCACTCGTGTGATGGTCTTTGTAAAAACCAAAGAGCAGGCCACTCAGATAGCCAAATACCTTGAACGAAAGGAAATGGGCGAAGTCCGTGTGCTGCATTCCAACAAAGGTCAAAATGCACGCATCAATGCAATCAACGATTTCAAGAGTGGTGATGTGCGCTTGCTTATCAGCACCGATGTAACCGCACGTGGTATCGATGTCTTTGAGGTTTCGCATGTGATAAACTTCAATATTCCTACGCATTATGAAGACTATGTGCATCGCATTGGTCGTACAGGAAGAGCTTTCAAGACAGGGGTGGCCATCAGCTTCATGGATTACTCAGAGGAGTATCACGTGCGTAAAATCGAAAAGCTCATTAAGCAGCAAATTGAGCGCAGGCCTTTCCCAGAAGGAGTCGATCAGTTCGTCACACCACGTGAAGAGATACAAATGATGAATCGTGAGATTGACCGTCAGAAGCGCTTGGAAAATCCGGACTTCAAAGGGGCATTCCACGAGAAGAAGAACAAAGGTGCCGCGAAGAAAGCATCACGTCCGAAGAAGCAAACACACAAGAAATTCAAGAACACGAAGTCGCACAAACGTTAGTGAACTTATCATTCTTGAAATAGAATAATACCATTACCTGTTTATATCATGTCAGAATCTGTTAACTCGCTACCAAAGGCACAACGTGAAATGCGCACTGTGGGAATATGGGAAGGAGTCTCTTTCCTGCTCTTGCTTTTCGTAGCCATGCCATTAAAATACTACGCAGGGTTTCCAAAAGCCGTCAGTGTAGTAGGAATGATACATGGGGTGCTTGTCATCGTGTTCCTATATACGATTGTCAATTCCATTCAGTCTTCCGGTTTGTCAATTAGGAAGGGATTGATAGCCTTTTTAGCATCGCTATTGCCTTTTGGTACTTTTTTTCTGGATAAGCTCGTGTTTGAGAAAAAATAACGTGAAATAATTCGCTGATAAATGTTTAAAAACGACATTTTAAAGCAATAAAGGGGGGCTAAGGCAGCAGTTATCTTCGCTCGTACTTTTTTCTAAAAGTTTTGAATGGAAAGAAAAGAATCATTTATCCAACATATTCAATCGGGTTATTCATTCAAGGGTGATGCATTGGAATTGGGAACAGCATTGCTTGATGGTGTTCCTCAGCCCGGAGCCAATGTGCGCATTCCATTGAAGACACTCAACCGCCATGGATTGATTGCCGGGGCTACAGGTACCGGTAAGACGGTCACTTTGCAAATCATTGCAGAGCAAATGGCCGCGAAGGGAATTCCTGTATTGCTCATGGACCTCAAAGGCGATTTGAGTGGGCTTGCAGCTGCCGGTACTTTCAATGAGAAAATTGAAGAGCGCCATCAGGCCATCGGTATTCCGTATGAAGCGAAAGCTTCATTGGTGGAGTTGCTTACAATTTCGAATGAGCCCGGTACACGTTTGAGAGCAACAGTGAAAGACTTTGGGCCGGTGTTGTTTTCAAAAATGCTGGATTTGAATGATACACAGAGTGGCATTACAGCTATCATCTTCAAGTATGCGGAGGAGAATAAAATTCCTCTTGTGACCTTGGAGGATTTCAAAGACCTCATGCGTTTTGCTACTGAAGGAGGAAAGGTTGAAATCACCAAGGAATATGGCAAAGTCTCCGAGGCATCGGTTGCAACCATCCTTCGTAAAATCATTGAGCTCGAAACACAAGGAGCAGAGCTGTTCTTTGGTGAGCCTGCTTTCAATGTGTTTGACTTAGTGCGTCATCAAGATGGCCGAGGATATATCAGCATCCTTCGTCTTACCGATATTCAGAGTAAGCCGAAACTTTTCTCCACGTTCATGTTGGAGATGCTAACCAAGATTTACAACACCTTCCCCGAAGCAGGTGATTTGGATAAACCGAAGCTTTGTGTATTTATTGATGAGGCTCACTTGATTTTTAATGAAGCGAGCAAAGCCTTGCTGGATCAGATAGAATCCATCATCAAATTGATTCGCTCCAAAGGAATCGGTATCTACTTCTGCACACAAAACCCGTATGACATTCCTGAGGCGGTGTTGTCCCAATTGGGATTGAAGGTGCAACACGCATTGCGTGCATTTACCGAGAAGGACAGACGTGCCATTAAGAAAACTGCAGACAATTATCCCATTTCGGAGTATTACAAAACAGAGGAGCTCTTAACAAGCGTGGGGATTGGTCAGGCGCTTGTAACGGCATTGAATGAGAAAGGTATTCCAACACCCTTGGCAGCGGTGCATCTGCGTTCACCGGAAAGCCGAATGGGGGTATTGAATTCAGAGGAAATCCAAAGCGTATTGCACAACTCTCAAATTAAAGACCGCTACGAAAAGTCCATTGTGGTGGACACAGCCGAGCAATGGCTGCTTCGCAATAAGCCTCTTCAACCGGAACCAGCCAAACCGCAGAAAGGTTCCACACGAACAAAAGAAAAGCCTGCGCCATCTGCTTTTGATGTTTTTGATAAACAAACAAAAGCAGCCAGCAGGACCATTAACACCGTAGGCCGATTCATCAATATTGCCAAAACGGTGATGAAGTTTTTCGGTGGAAACACTAAAAAATAATCTTTAAGGAATTAAAAGACTTACTATGGAAAACAATCACAAAGACAGTAGAATAGCCAAGAAGTTCAAACAGCTAACTTGGAATGAAGTGCGTTCCAATGACTCCTGGTCTATCTTTAAGATCATGGGAGAATTTGTAGAAGGATATGAGCGCATGAGCAAAATTGGCCCATGTGTGTCCATCTTTGGATCTGCCCGTACAAAGCCTGACAATAAGTATTACATCATGGCCCGTGACATTGCTTACGGTCTCACTCAAAAAGGTTATGGCGTTATCAGTGGTGGTGGCCCGGGAATTATGGAGGCGGCCAACAAAGGTGCGCGAGAAGGCGGTGGAACATCCGTTGGTCTCAACATCGTATTGCCGTTTGAGCAACACAGCAACCCATACGTAGATCCGGATAAGAACATCAACTTTGACTACTTCTTCGTTCGCAAGGTGATGTTTGTGAAATATTCACAAGGTTTTATTGTCATGCCGGGTGGGTTTGGCACACTTGATGAATTCTTTGAAGCATTGACATTGATTCAGACAGATAAAATCGGTCGATTCCCAATTATCCTCGTGGGTAAAGAGTTTTGGAGCGGATTGATTGATTGGATCAAAGACTCATTGTTGGAGAGAGAGCATAATATTTCTCCGCAGGACATGTTTTTATTTACACTTGTAGATACAGCAGAGGAAGCTGTGGAAGAAATCAATAAGTTCTACTCTCAGTATTTATTGAAACCGAACTTCTAATTCGTGCAATGAAGAGCATTTGGAGAAAAAAATGGATAATCGTGGTGGCCATTCTCTTGGGAGTGGTTTCATCCTCTTGGGTATTGTCCATGCATTACTTCCATCCTGAAGTCGAGGTAGCAGAAGTTGTGGCTCCTGTTGAAGAAGAGAAAGGAGAGTTTTCATTCATCCAGTACAAGCTCAACAAACTTCAGATTCGTGGGAAGTATGACAACTGGGAAAAGCTTTTTTCCAAAATGGAAGACGTAGCTTTCAATGGAGTGGGCAAGGTGTCGGTCGTTCATATCGGAGGTTCACACGTACAAGGTGGTGCACTGACAGATAGAATGCGTGCCAACCTCATTGAAATGCTTTATGGAGCCAAAGGTGAACGCGGATTTGTTTTCCCTTTTGAAATTGCCGGAGTGAACTGTCCTTACAGCATCAAGGCATCATGGACCGGTAATTGGGTAGGAGCCCGCACCAGTGTGAATTCAGACCAAATGCTCTGGGGAGTAAGCGGTCTCAGTGCTACAACGAAGGATTCAACGGCAACCATTAATATCAAAGCACTCGATTACGATAAGAAGCCGTTTAAGTTCAACCGTGTGCGCATCTACAACCAGCGCAGCGATAACATGGAAATTGTGTTGGATCCGGACATTCATGTGACCCGATTCAAAGAATATCCAAACCAAGGATATTTGGAGTATGAGTTTACTCCGGCAAAAACAGACTTGATGTTTTCTATCCAACGCACCGATTCGGCTGAGTCTTTCTTTACGTTTCAAGGAGTTTATCTGGGCAATGACGACAGCGGACTTACCTACAATGCCATTGGCGTCAACGGTGCGAGTGCTATGAGTTATATGCGTGGTGAGATGTTTCAACCGCAACTCAATACCATTGCTCCGGACTTGGCAATATTTGGTATCGGTATCAACGATGCCAATGTGCCGAATGGTACTTTCAATGCGCAGCTTTATTATGACCGTTTTGAGAAGATGATTAAAGCATTTCGCACCGCTAATCCGGATGTATGCTTCATCTTCATCGTAAACAATGATACTTATTACCAGAAGAAGGTACCTAACAAGAATGTCTTTGAAATCCAACGCGTATTATATCGCTTGGCTGAGAATTACGATGGAGCGGTGTATGACATGTTCGAAATCATGGGAGGTCTAGGCTCCATTCGTGAATGGCAACGCGCACAACTCGCAATGGAGGACAAAGTGCACTTGAGCAGAAAAGGATATGAATTGCAAGCTGACCTAATGACGGAAGCCATCAAAGAAGCGTTCGGTAATTATTTAAGTAGTAAGAATATTCAGTAACCCTATGAGTCAATTATTAGCGGTGATATCACCGGCCAAACTGTTGGATGATTCCACGCATTATCCTGATCTTAATTGTACTCAACCGGTTTTTCAGGATGAAGCAGCTTATTTGGTCAGCAAGCTTAATAAATGTTCTGCCGCTGAATTGTCAGAGTTGATGGAACTCAGTGCCAAGCTAGGCGAAGAGAACAAAAGACGCTATGCCGAATGGCACTTGCCTTTCACTCATGCCAATGCACATCCGGCTGTGCTCATGTTCAAAGGCGAAGTGTACCGCGGTCTCAAGGCCGAAGAGTTTTCGAAGAAAGAATTGGACTTTGCCCAAGATCATTTGCGCATACTCAGCGGATTGTATGGTGTGCTTCGCCCATTGGATTTAGTGATGGGGTATCGCCTCATGATGGGGACTCCCTTTTCTCCAGATAAGAAAACCAAGAACCTCTATGCATATTGGGGAACGAAGATAGCAGAGCAACTGGCCGAAAGCCTTGCGCCAAAAGGTGTGTTGGTGAACCTCGCTTCTTCCGAATACTTCAAAGCGGTGGATTTGAAGTCGCTCAACAGACGCGTGGTAACCTGTGAATTCAAAGAACGTAAAGGCGATAAATACAGTGTCGTTTCCACTTATGCCAAACATGCTCGTGGAATGATGGCAAGGTTTTTAATAGAGAATAAAATCAAGAAGGCGGATGACCTGAAGGCGTTTGAAATGGAGAATTATAAGTTCAACGCATCTTTGTCTTCCGATAATCAGTGGATATTCACACGTGGGTAAGTTGACAAGACACCCAGTACATTTGTGTAGTAAAAACAAATACATACTAAAACAATTATTGAACTGACGATGAAAAAAATCATGCTATTAGGTGCCATTTCAATGATGGCATTTCAAGGATTCTCTCAGAATCTGAAGAACCATAAAGACAGTTTGTCTTATGCGCTTGGTGTAAACCTTGCTGAATCATTGAAGAAGTCCGGCATTACTGAGTATAACGAAGCTGTTTTCCTAGAAGCAGTAAAAGCACATCTTGCCGGCAAGTCCACCATGACAGAGCAAGTTGCAGATAAATTGTATAAGGAAGAACAACGCAGAATAGCCAATGCAGCAGCAGCGGCAAATCTTAAAGCCGGTCAGGACTTCCTTGCTAACAATGCAAAACAACCCGGAGTTAAAGTAACCAGTAGCGGATTGCAGTATAAGACAATTGTTGAAGGTACCGGTGCAAGCCCGGGTCCAAATGACCGTGTGAATGTGCACTACCATGGAACTTTGATTGACGGTACAGTGTTCGATAGTTCGGTTCAGCGCGGTCAGCCAATTTCATTTGGTTTGAACCAAGTAATCAGCGGTTGGACAGAAGGTCTTCAACTCATGAAAGAAGGTGGTAAAACAATTTTCTACATACCTGCTGAGTTGGCTTATGGCCCGCGTGCTCAAGGTAAAATTCCTGCCAATTCTACCTTGATTTTTGAAGTAGAGTTGTTTAAAGTAGAGAAGTAATCAACCAACGTATTTATAAATGACAAAGCCGGGCGTCCCCCGGCTTTGTTGTTATATAATAGTTGCGCATCAACCTACGAATCGTCCCCAGAGGGCATCAGCACGATTGAATACAGTGGGAGTGGTATCGCGGATAGCATCTTTATAAGCCTTGTCATTTCCAGAGCTGCAGTGTATCACCTTTTGCATTTGCCCATTTGATACCTTGGAAACTATCCCCATGTGGCCAATCGCTTTTCCTGCACCATATACCACAATGCATCCTTCTTTCGGTGCATTGAGGCTTTCAAATATTCCGGCCGAGCTATTGATATCAGCAACCATAGAGTGGGTATAAATCCAACCTCCAAATTTTCTGTAGAACGGAATATCTGTTTTGCGCGAGAGCCCCAATACTCAACACACAAAACCACTGCAATCACAGAACTTGTTTTTGGTTGGCAAATGATAGAGCGGATCCATACCACCACTTCCGAGTATGTACCGAATCGATTTGCCGAGGGCTGAGCTTGCACGTGAAAGAATGGTCGCTGCACTATGGTCACTGAATGAAAAATCATCAGAAGGAACATCATCCGTATTGGGAATATAGATGAGTTGATTTACATAAATCGTGTTAGGATTTGTGATGGAAGGATTGTGAGCGAGGATTAACTCCATGGGAACACCATGATCTATCGCGATTTTCGAAAGGGTGTCTTTCGCTTTGACTTTGTAATACATGATGGTAAGTTTTAGTTAACGGATAGTTCAAAGGTTCGCTCCATTCGATATTGATTATAGAGCAGTTGAGGTGATAAAAGTAAAACTTTCTTTTATCAAGAGGAAAAGAAGTGAATAAGAAACAGTGAGGTAAATTGATTAATCGCGCACATCCAGAGCATCGCGCAATCCGTTGCCCACCATCATAAATGACAATACGAGCAACATGATGAGAAGCCCCGGAATAATGGCCAGGTAGGCTAAATCCGTTGTGATATAGGCATAGTGTTCGCGAATCATATTTCCCCAACTAGGAGTCGGAATTTGTGCTCCCAGACCAAGGAAGCTCAGACCTGCTTCCATCAGAATGGCAGAAGCAAAATTGGCCGCACTAATGACAATGATAGGCGAGAGGATATTGGGCAAAATGTGCTTAAATATGATGCGTGATTCGGAAAAGCCCAATGCACGAGCCGCTTCTATGTATTCTTTCTCGCGAATGCTCAACACTTGTCCGCGCGCAATACGTGCAACTTCCACCCACATGGTGAGACCTACGGCTAAGAATACTTTCCAAAATCCGGTACCAAATGCAAAGGTGATGGCCATTACAAGAATCAAAGTCGGAATTGCCCAAATCACATTTGTGAACCACATAATCACATTGTCCATCCAGCCGCGGAAGTAACCAGCAAGCAGGCCGAGCGTTAATCCAACCAGCAATGAAATGATAACCGCTATTGCACCAACAGATAGTGAAATAACTGTTCCGGCCATAAGTCGTGACAACAAGTCACGTCCGTATTTGTCCGTTCCAAGAAGGAATCGCTTTTCAAATACATACATATCAGCGGTGATTCGGTAGGAATCATCGCTCTTGAGTTGATTGAGTGCATAAGTTTCTTGCACCCCACTTTCATTAGGTGAATACAAGGTAACTACCGCACTGTCTCCAACAATCTCGAATGATTCAATAGCAATTTCTCTGTAATCATTAGGTCGTCCGCCATGTATCCAGTCATAGAAGAACGAATGCTGTGGCACATCTTCATGAAGACGAATTGTCTGCACCGTAAAGCCGGGTTTCTGACGGCTCAATAATAAATTCTGGTTATTCGCATTGATGGTTTTGTCCGGACGAATGGTGTGCCCAAGCAGTGATACCAAGGTGACCAATACGATAAAAGCAGAGCCGGCCATCGCAAGCGGATTCTTGCGAAACTTGCGCCACGCGTGACGTGCCGGAGTATCAATGGTGTATGCTCGGGAACTGCTCATGTCTTTTTTGAGGTGCGCAAACTTATTGCTCTTCCCTTCCATTTGGTAGGGTAGATGACAATTAGCAATGGAATTAAAATAAAATACACAGGATAGAACAAGGAGAGCAGCAATGCATCATCAACGCGCAATTTGCATTTGAATGATTGCGCGATGCAATGAGCAAACCAATATTCCACACTCATTTTGATGAGCAATAGAGTTATTGCAGGCATCCAAAGTGATGGGGTAATCAATGAACTGATAACAATTGCCGAGACACTCCAATTTGCTAAGGATAGTATTAAACCGGACACAACAATGTGTTTATCCGAAAGAGCGCTGATTTTAGATGCCCAGCGCACGCGTTGTTGCAGTAGGTCCTTGAGTGTTCCGCATGGCTTCGTTTTTACAATTACGGAAGAGTCGAAGTAGTAATGAATCTTCATTCTGGCATGTTTCATCGCCAACATCAAAAACATATCATCACCTGAAAGGAGGTTTTGATGCGTTATGTTGTTCATGATGTGCAAATAGCTTTTGCGCGAAAAACTCAAATTGGCACCATTGCACATAACTGCGGAGTGCATGTTGGCAGCAGCTCCTGTTATTCCGGAAAGTTGTAAGAAATCAACTTGTTGCAATCGTTCCAATCGTGTTTTGGCAGGAGCAAGCAATACCGGAAGTATCACTAAGTCCGCTTCATTTTGATGATAGATATTTTCAATCCTTCTCAGCCAATTCGCCTCGGGTAATGCATCGGCATCTATGGTGACGATGATGTCAGAGTCAGAAGCCTCTATGGCATTGTGTATAGCTGCTTTCTTACCAAATGCGTTGGCAGGCAAGTTTAAGAGCTTGATAGGTAAACAATGTTCTTGTTGGAAGCGCTGAATGATTGAACATGATGAATCCTCTGAATGATCGTTTACAAAAATGAATTCTGCGTTACCGGTTGTAAAGTCTTGTGAAAGCAACGCATTCAACAAAGTAGGAAGATGGTGAGCTTCATTGCGAAATGGAACAATCACAGCCACTTTGAGTGCCGGATCACTACCGGTAGGAGCATTGAGCGTAGGTCGCGACCAATAACGCAGCAATGTGATGACATAGACTGCGTAACATAGAATGATAATACTACTGCAAATGGCGATGACCGACAACATATATTTACCGTCCAAATTAAAACCAACGCAGAGTTGGTTGTCATGAATTTAAAAGGTGTTTATTAACGAATGGCTGTAGTTGCTCCGAGTCAACCAACTGAACGAATCATACTGGGAATTGATCCGGGAACTACCATCTTGGGGTATGGTATCATCAAAGTGGAAGGCAAGCGTATGTCGCTGCTTGCAATGGGGGTTCTTCACCTGGAGAAATACGATGATCATCACTTGAAACTCCAGAAGATATTTGAACGCACCATAGAACTTATTGATGGTTTTCATCCGGATGAGTTGGCCATTGAGGCACCTTTCTTTGGAAAGAACGTCCAGTCTATGCTTAAGCTGGGTAGGGCGCAAGGAGTGGCAATTGCTGCTGCACTCAGCAGGCAACTACCTGTTATGGAGTATGCACCAAGAAAAATAAAGCAAAGCATCACGGGTAATGGTAATGCCTCCAAAGAGCAGGTAGCAGCGATGCTGCAACAAACCCTCAAAATATCTACTCAAGACATGCCTGCCAAACTGGACGCAACCGATGGCTTGGCTGCTGCAGTGTGTCATTTTTATCAAAGCTCAAGTGTGGCTGGAACTTCCAAATCCTACAGTGGTTGGAAGGCATTCATTGCCGATAATCCCAAACGGATTAAATAATTCCCTATTCAGTTTCAATAGTCGGTGGCAAACATTGCATCACTGATGCTCTGTCTTAATTTGCCACACTTTTAAAACAAATAGATAGGAATAAGAAGTGAAGTTTGCAGCAGTTGATATCGGTTCCAATGCTATCCGGCTATTGATTCAGGAAACCAGAAGTACAATCAAAGGAGAGGCCTTGGAGAAAGTTGCTATAACCCGAGTGCCCGTGCGATTGGGTGCAGATACTTTTTCTACAGGAGCCATTTCGGACACACGTCAGGAGCAGCTGAAGAAAGCCCTCATGGCTTTTCGTTATCTCATGGAGTTGTATGAAGTTGACCAATTTAGAGCCTGCGCTACATCGGCTCTTCGTGAGGCCAATAATAATGCTCAGATCGTGGAACGATTGTATAACGAGACCGGCATCAACGTAGAAATCCTTTCCGGTGATGAAGAAGCTGAGCTCATCTTCAAGAACTTTTATGACAGCGGTATCAGTGCTTTGCAGAATGCATTGTTTGTTGATGTAGGCGGAGGCAGCACGGAACTCACATTGATTGTAAACGGTGAGCGCAAAATGTCAAAATCGTTTCAGCTAGGCACTGTGCGCATGTTGACCCAAGCCAATCACTCTGATGCGTGGTGTGAAGTGGAACAATGGATAAAGGCTGAAATAAACACCTCTGAAAAACTCGTTGCGATAGGAACCGGAGGGAATATCAATACGCTTTTCAAACTGCAAGGGAAGAAAGCCAATGAAAAGATTTCATGGCGCAACATCAAGTTTCAATATGAAACCATAAAAGCATTGAGCTATGAACAAAGGATTTCACAACTCAAGCTCAAACCCGATCGTGCAGACGTGATTGTTCCTGCTTGCGAGATATACTTGCGCATCATGGAGATGGCAAGTATTGAAGAGATGGTGGTTCCAAAAATTGGTTTGGCCGATGGCATCATCATCGACCTTTGTGAGCGATGGAAAAAAATGGCAGATTAACAGGGTAGAAAACCTTTTGCTGTCCAAATCAATTTCTACCTTACATTCGAACACCTTAATTAATTTAACTTATAAACCATGTTATTCAGACGAGTGCTACTTCTTGCGGCAGCACTAATCCTTATTCCACACCAAAACCAAGCTCAAGTATTAGGAAATCCGATTGTTCAATGGGATTTTGCCGATGGTCTTCCCGCTGATTGGGAAACCGGAACAATTAGTACCAATGGCATTGCGCATTGGGAATATCGCGGGCCTAATACCGTGCCGGATAACACGGTTGGAACTAGAGGCTCCTGTGGCGCTTCTTATCAGGCCATCAATTCTGTTACACGCCACAACGGGTTCATGATTTTTGATTCCAACTATTGGGATGATCCCGGCAACCAATGTGGACAAGTAGGAACGGGAGTAGATCCCGGTCCCCATACGGCCTGGATGATTACTAATTCTGTTGATTTGTCGGCACATCCCAATGCCGTACTCACATTCCAGCAACAGTTTCGCCATTTGAGTGGTACAACCACCAAAGTTCAGATTTCTATTGATCAAGGTCCGTGGACGGACATTTTGAGCAATACAGGTTCTGTTTCACCCAACGTTCAGTGGAAGACAGTGAACATTGGTGCCATTGCCGGTGGGCATGCTGACGTACGCTTCAAGTTCGAGTTCAATGGTTCCTATTATTGGTGGTTGTTAGATGATATCACCATTTATGTTCCAAGTGAGAATGATATTGCATTGAATTGGGTAGGATATACAACCAATCCGGTGGGATTAGCTGAAATTCCATACAGCGGATTGCCTTATACAAAGTATCCGGTGGTGATGATACCGTCTTTCACCTTGAATGCATCGGCCACCAATATTGGAGGTAACAACCAGACCAATACACGATTGCAGGCGCGCATTATCAAGAGCAATGGAACTCAGATTTATCAAGGTGAAAGTGCCGCCACTACATTGTTGGCAGGAGAAACCAAGCACTACCAGATTACACCTAATTATACCACTCCTGCAGAAGTGGGCCTCTACAAAATTGTATATGATATGTTACAAAATGAAGAGGATGAGGTTCCCGACAACGACAAGGATTCTGTTCAGTACGAAATAACACCTTTTACATACGCGCGTGATAAAGGCACAATGGTGAACACTTATGAGCCCGTTGCGCCATATACCAATTACCTGCAAGAGATGGGAAATATGTTCCATATTCCTCAGTCAGGTAAGCGTTGTCATTCGCTGCAGGTGGCTATTGCAGAGGGAACAATGCCGGGAGCTCAAATACGTGGAATAATCTATGCCGAAGATTTGGAGACGGTGGTTGCACAGACTGCTGTTTATACGGTGAACAGTGCGGATATCAATACCGTTGGTCAGTCGAAGATGGTCACACTGCATTTTCCTTCACCGGTAACGCTTTCTCAGAACGCCTATTACTATGTTGCTGTAAAACAGTTAAACCTAGCTCAGCCGGTGCGCATTGCAAGAAGCGGCAACAGCCCTTCTGAAACTTCGTTTGTACGTTTTCCGGAGGTAAGTGCCACATTCTATTCCACAACAACTCCGATGGTGCGCATGAACATCTTTAATAATGGTGTCGTTTCAGGTTGTACTGACCCACTGGCCATGAATTATATAAGCAATGCTACGATGGATGATGGCAGTTGTCGTTATGCGGGATGTACAGATGAGCTTGCAACCAATTATAATCCAAATGCCAATTTTGACGATGGTACTTGCTATACGGCCGGTTGTACCGACCCGTTAGCGGACAACTATAATCCGCTGGCCGATGTGTCAGATGATTCGTGCATTTACTATGGCTGTATAGATGAAAATGCCAGCAATTATGACCCCGATGCCAATGCCGATGATGGCAGTTGCATTTATATCGGTTGTACGAATCCTGCAGCGGTGAATTACAACGAACTGGCCACAATAGATGACGGAAGCTGCATCATCGAAGGGTGTACAGATGGATCAGCTGACAATTACAATCCTGAAGCAAATGAAGAAGATGGCAGCTGTATTTATTATGGATGTATAGATCCGGCAGCTGTGAATTACGATGAATCTGCCAATACGGACAATGGTTCGTGTGTATATGAAGGATGTACGAATGAATCAGCCATTAACTATAATCCGCTTGCTACGATAGATGATGGCAGTTGCATCATTCCGGGATGTATGGATGAATTAGCGGCTAATTACAGTGAAGATGCCAATGAGGATGACGGTAGTTGTATTTATCCTGGCTGCATCGATGAGCTTGCCATCAATTATAACCCGAGTGCAAACGAGGATGACGGTTCATGTATTTATGTCAACTTGGTAATCCAAGTGTCAACTAATGAAGGTTGTGCACCGCTTGAAGTTGTAATGCACAATCAAACCCAAGTAGCGGATGGAGCGATGTGTTCTCTTCTGATAAACGATGAAGAAGTCGATACAGAGTGTGCTTCTCAATACACGCTTACTTTCAATGAAGCCGGAACATACGAGTTGAAATTTGTCTATACATGGAATGACCAGTCCATGGATTCGGTAGTGACCATAACGGTTCATGCGACACCTGCTCAACCGTTGTTGCAGTATGATGCGCTTAACAGACAAGTAATTTATACCAATTCAGAAAGCGGCTACATCAGCTGGTACTATGATGACGAGTTGGTTGAAGACGCTTATGAAGATGTTCTCAATACTTTGTACGATGGTGTTTACCGAAATGGGTATTATGGTATGAGCATTACCAACGAGTTCAATTGTACAGCCCAAGCTGAACCGATTTATGTCTTGCAACCAGTCATTGCACTAAGCGCTCAAGAGGGTTGTGCTCCATATTCGGTGACGATAAGCAACCTCACTCATGAAGTGGGAGGCATCGATTATGTATTGTCATTGGGGGATGGCACCGTGATTACGGACCTGGACTCGTCCTATACACATACCTATACGGATGCAGGAACGCATCAAGTGGTATTGTATGCTCAAAATGAGTTAGGTGAGGGAGAGGTGATGGCGGAAGTAGTCATTCATCCCACCATCCAGCCGGTACTTGTGCATGTTCCCAATGATGGTTTGGTGGTATGTGAAAACTGCTCCGAGTTTGAAACGGTGCAGTGGGACATGGATGGCATCATTTTCCATGACAACGGACCACATTCTGACAACGCTATGCATTATACCGTAATCGGTACGACCTCGTTTGGTTGTGTGGATACAGCATACCTAGATTTGGGAGTGAATCAGGTGGTGATGGCAACGAACCTGTCTATTCAACTTTATCCCAACCCAACTCGTGACTTTGTTATGGTGGCCGGTTTGGGCTCAGATAATTACCTGCTGGAAGTTTGGGATACGATGGGAAGAAGGGTTCATAGCACGCAGTCTCATGGCAAGAACCTTGTGATGATGGATATGCGTTCATTTAGTACAGGGCTTTATACCCTGCATGTAATGACAGCAACCGAAAGAGTAACCTTCAAATTCATACTCCAGCATTGAAAGCAGGTAGTTTGAATTAACGGTAAGTTAAACTAGTTGCGAACCTCACCGGTTGATACATCTTTGTACCATCGGTCCGAGTCACATGCCCTACTGTTCTACCAGCTGTTAAAAAATGGTTAACTCCATTAAGTTTGGTATCATTTTGGTTGTGATTTGGAGTATAAATTTCAAAGCATTGAATTATTTAAAAAATAGCACTATGAAAAAGTTTTTCCTCTCATTGGCTGTAATCTTCGGAGCAGTTGTTTTCGCTACAGCACAAAATCAAGTAACATCCGGTCCTGCAATCGCAGTGGACAAGGAAGTACACGATTATGGTGATATTCCATACAACGGTGATGGAACCTGCGAATTCAAGATTACCAATATTGGTACTGAGCCATTGATTTTGAGCAAGTGTAAAGGGTCATGCGGTTGCACTGTTCCTAAATGCGACCAAAACCCTATTCTCCCTGGTGAGAGCTCAATCGTGACTGTGAAATATGACACCAAGCGTTCAGGTCCGATCAATAAATCAGTGACAATCAACTCTAACGCTGTAAACGAGCCTGCCAAAGTGGTGCGTATCAAAGGGAACGTAGGTCCTGATCCTAATGCAGGTTCTACCGGTGGTGCTCCTGAGCGTATTCCTAGCGGTGCTCCTAACAATCAATAATAACACACTCAATCAACTGTATAAAAAACGAATAACATGAAAAGAATCATCTTGTCATTGACATTTTTGATTGTAGCCGTTAGTGCTATGACCGCCCAAAAAGAATTGATCAGTGGCCCAGCTATCTCTGTCAATGAAGAAGTACATGACTACGGTACCATCCCTTATGACAGCCCCGGTACTTACGAGTTCATCGTGACAAATACCGGCACAGAGCCTTTGATTATCAGCAACTGCTCAGGTTCATGCGGCTGTACCGTACCAACTTGTGATACCAACCCAATCATGCCGGGAGAGCAATCCAAAATCAAAGTGAAGTACGATACAAAAAGAGTTGGACCATTTACTAAGACTGTTACGGTCAACTCTAACGCGACCAATGAGCCATCCAAAATTTTGACCATTAAAGGTACAGTGGCTCCTGAGAACAAATAATCGTCCTCAGGCGATATAACGACATATAAAGAAAATCCGCGGCCATCGGCCGCGGATTTTTTATTTCCGTGAAATCCTATTCCCGAAACTACTTTTGCAACCATTTTTTAAGAAAGCAAAAACGGCATGGTTACCATTGGCAATCTCAGCGTCTACTTTGGTTCAAGAACATTGTTCTCCAAAATCGGATTCTTTATTGGTCCCCGAGACCGCATTGGTCTGGTTGGAAAAAATGGCGCTGGTAAATCAACCATGCTCAAAACATTGGCCGGTATTCAAAAGCCCAATGAAGGAAGTGTTGCGCTCATGAAGGGCGCAACTGTGGGATACCTGCCTCAGGAGATGAGTCACAATCTGGATGCGACTGTGTATGAAGAGGCTGCATCGGCTTTCAAAGAAGTACAACGACTCAAAGAACGGGTGGAAGAACTCACCGCAATCATTTCTGACCACCCGGATTATACCAGTGATGACTATGCCAAGAAACTGGATGAACTGAGTGATGCTTCACACCGACTCGAGTTGTTGGGAAGCGGTAACATGGAGGAAAAGATTGAAAAAGTCCTTAAAGGCTTGGGTTTTCAATCTACTGACTTGCAACGCCAGATGAAAGAGTTCAGCGGTGGATGGAAAATGCGTGTTGAACTCGGTAAAATCCTGTTGCAAAACCCTGACTTGTTGCTGCTGGACGAGCCCACTAACCACCTCGATATCGAAAGTATAGAATGGCTAGAGGACTTTTTGGTTGACTATCCCGGTGCGATTGTTTTGATATCACACGACCGAACATTTTTGGATAACGTAACCAATCGAACCATTGAAATTTCCAAAGGAAAAATTTATGATTATAAGTTCTCCTACTCCAAGTATGTTGTTCAACGAGCGGAGGAAATAGAGCGCCAAGAAGCTGCTGCTCGCAACCAGCAGAAATACATAGAGGATACGCAAAAGCTCATCGATAAATTCCGAGCAAAAAAGAACAAAGCAGCATTCGCTCAATCGCTTATCAAAAAGCTCGATAAATTGGAGGAGATTGAAGTAGATGACTTTGACAGCACCAAGGTGCGAATCAATTTTCCTCCTGCACCTCATGCCGGCAAGATTATCATGGAAGGTCATGGACTCGGAAAAGCATATGGCGATTTGCGTCTGTTCAAAGGTGTGGATTTGCAAATTGTTCGCGGTCAAAAGATTGCCCTGGTTGGAAAGAACGGTGTTGGTAAGAGTACTTTGATTCGCATGATCATGGGCAAGGAACCTCATGAGGGCGAATTGCGCAAAGGATATTCTGTTGAAGTTGGTTATTACGCACAGAACCAAAGTGATGAGCTCGACCCGAATAAAACGGTATTCGAAACCATTGATGACGCTGCTGTTGGTGAAATCAGAAAGAGTGTGCGCAATCTACTCGGAGCTTTCTTATTTAGTGGCGATGACATTGACAAGAAAGTGAAGGTCTTGAGCGGAGGTGAAAAGGCGCGACTCGCATTGTGTAAACTCCTGCTTCAGCCATACAACTTTCTGGTGATGGACGAACCAACCAACCACCTGGATTTGGCCAGTAAAGAGGTGCTGAAACAAGCACTTCAGCGCTATGACGGAACATTGTTGGTAGTTAGTCACGACCGTGATTTCTTACACGGGCTTACTTCTATTGTTTACGAAATCCGTCCGGACCGCCTTTATGAATGGCAAGGCGATGTGCTGGACTTCCTCAAAGAGAAAAAAGCAGAGAGCATCCGTCTTTTTGAGAAAAACAAAATAGAGGAGAAGAAGAAAGAAGAGTCCGCAAAGGCAGTTCAAACAGTTGAAGTCAACTCTCCGGCAGTTCACACAAGGGAAATTGAAAAGCAGAAAAAGAAGCTCCAAAACCAGTTGCAAAAATTGGAACGTGAGATTGAATTACTCGAGAGCAAGATTGCCGAAATGGATGTGGTGGTGGCTAATCTCGATTATTCCAAAATGGATGAAGCCAACGCTACACTAGCACAATACAATTCCCTCAAACAAAAACTGGATGAAACCATGAAGGAATGGGAAAATGTTGGCAGTGAGTTGGAGTCGCTTGGTTAAGGATTGCTCACCAGCGGTTGTTCCGATTTGTTGTATTCATCAGCAGCCAGCCACAAACTGTCTGATTTACCGGCCTCGAAGAAATAGCTGCTACCGCCAATCACCAATCCAAGCGCCATGATGGGGTTGAACTTGAGCCCTGTTCCGGATTGTGCTGCCACATTTGCTACTATAATACCTGTAGCGGCACCTAACAATCCCCACTGAAATACTTGGTACTTCTTGTATTGCTTGAGATGTTGCATACTCTGTGGGTTATCGCTCAAGTCCACTTTGAGGTTGCGGTAGGTTGCTTTTTTGATGGATTCATCACCTTTTGAGTAATAATTGAAATATTCACCACTGGCGAGCAACGGGTCTTTTCCCGCTGAGTTGCCTTCTACCATGAGTTCCTCGCCCCCATAAACTTCAATTTCAATCTCTTCATACAAGTTGATGTTGCCTTTTTGAATGCGCATTGCATAGCGCTCTTTGGACTTTGAGTTTTGTCGGCTCAGATTGGCAAAGTATCCGTGGTTGTTCTGGAAAAACTCAACTGTGGAAGTTTCATATGCGATACCATCAAGCACAAATTCTGCCGGTTTCAATATCGGACAATTGTACACCAGCTGATTACCAGTAATGACTTCACCATTGAATAAAATCAAGCGGTGTGTGGGTTTGGTCAATTGTGCTACGGCCTGCGTGCCACAGAAAATCCCTAGAAGTAGTATGAGCAGTCTCATTGCTTTCGTTCGTTATAAAAAACGTGTCCTTCTACGGATGATGTGGTACAACGTTTCAAATCTTGGGAAGAATATTCTTTTCTACGTATTCGTTTATAATTCTCGAAACTTCTTGAGCCTTTTCATAAGCAGTAAAATGCCCGCTTCCTTGAATGCAAATGGCATTTCTGATTTTGGTGTGTTTAAAGAGCTTGTCTTCAGTTCCGAGTATTTGAATAAACGGGCATTCCGGAGCCTGTTGGTTTTTCCAACTCAGCACTGCGTTCACTGAAAAATGAATGAACTCCGGTCCGTTATTTTGAAGCATATCGTAGAAAAGTGCACGCTGTTCAGGTGTTTTGAATCCCATGAACAAATCTGCCAATCGCGACATCCGCATGATTTGCTTAGGGGTAACCAAGCGATGAATGCGCAGATAGTCGAAGAATTTAAGAACACTTGGAAATTCATGCCGACCCGTAGGTGCCGAGATGAGCACAGCAGCGAGTGGTTTCACTTTGCGTGTCAGTTCCACAGTCACCATTCCCCCCATAGAGGAGCCCACAATAATATTGTTCTCCGTTTTGATTTCATTGGCCAAAACCTCGGCATACTCACTCAAATCACGGCTATTACCGGCCGGCAACCAGTTGAGATAATGTACTTGGCCATGCTGCAGCTTGCAATGTTCATAGAGGCGATGATCGGCCCCCATACCCGGAATCAAATAGTAGTTAACCATATCGTTCGAGTTGGCTTTGGGACAATGATGGTATAAAGTTCTGAATTTAATTCAATTGGAGGCATGCCATACAACGATTTTATCGAAATTTAAAATCTCCGATTGCCTTATAACTCCTCAAGAAAACGCTGGTGGAGGATAACATTTTTAGTTACTTTTACGTTTGATTTACATTGCAAGGAATCATGAGTCTTAAAGTTTTTCGATATCTGGTAGTTCTCATATCGTTGATTACCATATCATCTGCGCTGCATGCTCAAAATGAGATAGTGCACATCTATGGTCAACTGAGAGACGAGTCCACCAAGAAAAAATTGGATGGCTGCACCGTTACTGTCTTTAAAGATGGGGCAATGGTGGATACTTATGATACCGGTACGTCAGGTAAATACGACCTCACACTCAAACTCGGGCACAACTATGATATCCGATTCTCAAAGGATGGTTATTTACCTAAAATCATTCGACTTGATACCCGAAATATTCCTGAAGAAGAACGCTATGGCGGTTTTGATATGAACGTAATGGGAACCTTGTTCCCTGAGCGCGAAGGTTTTAATACCGATTTGCTTAAAGAACCATTGGCTATCGCCAAGTACATGCCCAATGCCGATGGATTCATGTTTGACAGTGATTATAGCGACAAGAAGGCAGCTATGATTGCAGCCGAGCACAAACGCCTTGATGAATTGGCCAAGAACTTCGAAAAACTCAAAAAGCAATTTGAGGACCTCATGAAGGAAGGGGATAAGAAGATGGCGGAATCAAAGTATAGTGACGCCATGGATAAATTCCAGGCTGCATTGAACTTGTTCCCGAAAGATGAGAAGGCGAAGGCCAAATACAACGATGCTAAAGCAAGACTGGAAGCTGAAAATGCCAACAAGGAGTTTGAAGCCAAATACAAGCAGTTGATGGCTGAAGCTGATAAACTCTATGCTGATAAGCGCTATGAAGAAGCGAAGAAAAAATATCAGGAAGCTTCAGCAATGAAAAAAGATGAGCGCTTGCCGAAGGAGGGAATCTACAATTGCGATCAAGCCTTGAAAGACTTGGTGAAACGCAAGGAGTACGATGCCATTATTGCCGATGCCGATGCGAAGTTTATGAACAAGGATTATGCAGTGTCCATTGAAAAATACAAGGAGGCACTGACGAAATATCCTAATGAACCTTATCCGAAAGATCAGATAGTAAAGGCTGAATTGGCACTTAGAGCCATGCTGGATGAGGAAGCGGCAAGGCTTGCCAAGCGCAAGGAATATGATGCCAAAATCAAGCTGGCTGCTGACTACGAAAGTGCCGATAATCTGGAGAAAGCCATCTCCACATATCGTGAAGCAGGCTACATCTTACCTGAAGAAAAATTGCCACCAACCAAAATTTCAGAGCTCGAAAAATTATTGGCAGAGCGCAAACGCAAGAATGATGAGTTGGCAAAAAACAATGCTGAAGCAGAGAAGCTGGAGAAGGAATACAACGAGCTCATCAAGCAGGCCGATAATTTGTTCTTAGCCAAAAACTATACTGAGTCCAGAGCAGCTTATGTATCTGCTAGCGGACTGAAGCCTGAGGCAGCTTATCCGAAAACAAGAATAGAGACCATTGACTTGTTGCTCAAGGAAGATGCAGAACGTCTTGCCAAGTTGAGGCAAAAAGCTGTAGAGGATTCGCTCAACGCGTTGAAGTCTGCCGAACTGGAAGAGATGAACAGGCGCAAACTGGAGCTTCAACGCCAAGCTGAGGAAGAAGCCGAAGCACGCAGAAGATATCAGGAAGAAGAGCGTCTTGCCGCATTGAACAAATTGAACAGTTCCAAAGAAAGAGGTTGGAACTCACAAGCCGATGCAGAAGCGGAAGACGAAGTAGAACAATACTACCGCGATGCCAAGGCGAAGGAAGATGCTGCACGCAATCATGAGATTGCACAGCGCATCCGCGAAAACCAATCATTCCATAACAGAAAAAGCAGTAGTCAAGCAGAGACGATAGCCGAACGCCAAAAGAACATTGAAGCTGAGAAGAAGGTTATGGTGGACTTGGCAGATAAAGGACATGCCGTTTACAGTGCCAATGTGAACGAAAATGAAAAGCAACGGCAGCGTTATGAGAAACAATTAAGCGATGCTGAAATATCGGCTAACAACCGCATCAGTCGCACTCAGAACGAAATTGCCAATAAGCAAAAAGATTTGAACGCGATTTCTCAGAATGACAGACAACGTGCAATTCGCGTGGCTGAAAACGAACGCCTCAAAAATCAAGTGAAGCGAGCCACTGAGGATGCTCAACGCCATGGAGACATCTTGCGCAGAGACAATCAGAATGCGATTGAAAGGCAAAAAGCTGAGCAAAATGAATTAGCCTATAAAGGAGAATTACAGCGTCAAGAGAAGCAAGAGTCCGTTGAACAGGAAATCAAAAAGTATAAGAACACAACGGAAGATAAGTCCAAAGCAACCCATGAGCGTCTGAAGAACGTAGCGCGCCAGCAGGAAATAAACCGAAGCAAAATCGACAACGGTGGTGAGAAATCACAACAAGTGGCCAATGAGAGAAACAAACTTATAGAGCAGCAGAAAGCCGCTTTGGCTTTGGAAAAGAACCAGCGCGAAATAGCCGAGGCACAGCGCCATTTTGAAACACGCAAGGCGCTGAACAATGTGAAATCCGGACCAAAGCAAACCAGTGAGGAAAATTTGGCTGAAGGTGTTACGGAAAACTCCTACAAATTCGGTAACAAGATGATTACCGAGCGTACAGTTACAGTGGGTAACAAAGTGGATACATATAAGAAAGTTGTTTCCAAAACAGCCATCTATTATTTCAAGAACGGTTACAGCATCACTGAAGCCACTTGGAAGAAGGAAACGCTAAGCAATAGATAATCATCGTGTCAAAGAGGATAATCATCATTAACGGTCCCAACCTGAATCTTTTGGGAAAGAGGGAGCCGGAGAAATACGGCTATCAGGATTTTGAAAGTTATTTCAGCGCGCTTCAAAAAGTGTATTCGGATATCCGTCTGGATTATTTCCAGAGCAATGTGGAGGGTGAGCTGATTAATAAATTGCATGAGGTAGGATTTTCATACGATGGCATCATTCTCAACCCCGGTGGTTACAGCCATACCAGTGTGGCACTCAGCGATGCCATTGCTGCCATTAAAACTCCGGTAGTGGAAGCGCATATCACCAATATTTATGCTCGTGAAGAATACCGCCACACATCGTTGACAGGCAAGAATTGTGTGGGTGTTATTACCGGATTCGGTTTGATTTCATACGAATTGGCGCTGAGCTATTTGCTGGATTATCGCGATTGAGCATTTGCTGATTTTTATTGGGCAATGCTTCCCGGAGCACGGAAGCCGCGCTTATATTTGCCTCATCAAGTAAAAAAATCGTTTCATCTGTAATTGTAATATGTTGACTGAAGTAACATCCGGCATTCGAATCAGTGTAGTCACTCGTTACGAAGAAAAATTGAGCAGCGCAGCTTTAGAGAGTTACGTGTTTTCCTACCATATTACAATTGAAAATCAAAACGATTTTCCAGTTCAGCTTTTGCGCAGACATTGGTATGTATTTGACTCCGCAGCACTCAACAGAGAAGTGGAAGGTCCGGGAGTAGTAGGCGAGTTACCTATTATTGAGCCAGGAAGTTATTACCAGTACAGCAGCGCATGCGATCTTCGTTCCATGAGAGGCAACATGCATGGCTTTTATACCATGCAAGCTTTGCACAGCAAGTCCATCATGCAGGTGAATATTCCTAAGTTCTCCTTGGAAGTTCCATATAGTCTTAACTAATTTATTCCCATTGAAAAGGATTGGCCTCATATCCGATACCCACGGTTGGTTGGATGCTGCCGTCTTTAAATATTTTGCCCAGTGCGATGAGGTATGGCATGCAGGGGATATAGGTACGCTTGCAGTTTTGGAAGCACTTGAAAACTTCAAGCCCACAAAAGCCGTTTTTGGCAACATAGATGGTGCGGAGATTCGAAGGGCTACGGTAGAGAACCTTCGTTGGAACTGTGAAGGTTTAGACGTGCTGATGACACACATAGGAGGAAGGCCGGGCAATTATTCCAAGAACATTAGGGATGTATTGAAACAACAACCTCCGCAATTGTTCATTTGTGGGCACTCGCATATTTGTTTAGCCAAGATGGATGCGAAGATGGGCTTTTTACACCTCAACCCCGGAGCGGCAGGCCGGCATGGATTCCATCATGTACGCACATTGATGCGCTTTTCGGTGAGCAATGGTAAAGTTCAAAACTTGGAGGTGATTGAGCTTGGTCCACGCTCTGAGCGCATGCTGTAAATGGTGTTACAGGTGCAGTGACCTCATTTATATTTGAGTCTGCCCGTCCAA
Source organism: Flavobacteriales bacterium (assembly GCA_036562565.1). Lineage (GTDB taxonomy): Bacteria > Bacteroidota > Bacteroidia > Flavobacteriales_D > Sanyastnellaceae > DATCJY01. Next base: position 36,638 of record DATCJY010000090.1, read on the forward strand.
CGACAATTTATGATTCTACAATATCTTCTAAACACCTTACTCACTATCCTTTTGATATATGGGCTTGTTTGTCTTATCTATTATTTGATTCAGGAGAAATTTCTTTTTGTGCCTGTACATACCGAGGATTTGAAATCGAGAAAGGTTAAGCTTCCATTTGAAGATTTGTACTTTGAAACTCCCAACAATGGCTATATCCACGCGCAATTATTTCGAGCCAATTATTCCAAGGGCCTGATATTCTACTTGCATGGTAATACAGGAAGTCTCAAGCGGTGGCGTTTTATGGCTGAGGATTTGTGCAAATTGGGGTATGATGTATTTGCCATGGACTATCGCGGCTTTGGGGAGAGTCGTGGCAAGCGCAGCGAAGCTTATATGCATCGCGATGTGGAATATTGTTTTGACCACATAGCTCCGAACTATAAATACATCGTTATATACGGCCGTTCGCTAGGTACTGGATTTGCCACTAGATTGGCATCGCGCAGGGCGGCAGATAAACTCGTACTTGAAACACCATTCAATAACATGGTGGACACCGCCAAGTATTATCTACCCTTCTTGCCAGTGCAGTTGTTTCTCCGTTATCGTTTTCGTTCAGATATCTATATCAAGCAAGTCAAATACCCCATCCATATTTTTCATGGCACAGCAGACATCATCGTGCCTTATCCCTTGGCCAATAAGTTATATCAGATAGCCAAAGAAAGTGGAGCACAAGTGGAGATGACCACCATTAAGAAAGGGATGCACAGTAACCTCAGCAAATACCCGCTGTTTCGCAACCGTCTTCAGCAATTCTTGTTACCCGATTAAGAGATCGGGTTCATCATTACGCTGAATACGGTAATGCTATTGGGATCTCTGTCGAAGTACAATTTGTCCAAAGCCCCAAGAATATTCTTTGCACGGAAATAAGAAGAGTGCAATACGTTTTCACCTTTGAGGGTCCATTGAATGGTGTAGCTGCTCTCTTCGTCTTTGTAGGATTTTACATACTCGAGCATGTTCTTCAAGGCATCCACTTTGGTGAGACCTTCGCAGGAGTGAAACAGAAACGACTGGTTGTGGCGCGGATTGACCGTAATTAAGCGCAACACCACGTATTTGGTATGTTCTTCGAAATTAAAGATGAGACTGTTTTGTCCCATTCCGATGTATTTGCCAATCTCAGCTTGAAGATTGGCTATCTCAATATTCTTATCGATAGTCATTTCTTTCCTTGCAATATTTTAACGGGCAAACTTAGTTATCAAGCGCACTAAAATCGGAATTATTGCTGATGTATTCCGGAATAATCTGCTTGAGTTTTTTCACTAGCAGATGGTTGTCTTGCTTATCAAACAAAGAAATCAACTCCTGAATATCTTCTTTCACTTTGTCAAACGGATATTCACGCACTTTGGCCCGGAGGATTTTGGGGTGATGCGTAGGCATGGTATTCTCCGCATCACTTAGGACCTCTTCATACAACTTCTCACCGGGGCGCAAACCTGTATAAACAATTTCTATGTCCTTTCCGGGCTCCATTCCGGAGAGTTTAATCATATTGTAAGCAAGGTCTTTGACCTTTACGCTTTCGCCCATATCAAATGCGAAGATTTCGCCCCCTTCGCTCATAGCCCCGGCTTCGAGAACGAGTTGAACGGCTTCCGGAATGGTCATAAAGAAGCGTGTTACTTCAGGATGCGTAACGGTAATCGGGCCACCTTCTTCAATTTGTTTTTTGAAAATAGGAATCACACTGCCGTTGGAGCCGAGTACGTTGCCAAAACGCGTGGTGACATATTTCGTTTTTGAATTGCCGTTTTTGGATTGGATGTAGATCTCTGCCGCGCGTTTGGTGGCCCCCATGACACTTGTCGGGTTAACCGCTTTGTCGGTGCTGATGAAGACAAATTTTTCTACACCGTATTCATCCGAAAGGTCAGCCATGATTTTGGTGCCGAGAACATTGGCAAGTACCGCCTCGCTCGGATTGTTTTCCATCAGTGGCACGTGCTTGTATGCAGCGGCATGATAAACGATGGAAGGGCGGAAGAGCTCCATCATTTTTTTCATTCGGTCATGCTGGCGTACATCGCCCATGACGATTTCATATTTGCCTTCGTACCCCGCTAATCTCAATTCATTGTCCAGGTGGAAAATTGGTGTTTCAGCTTGATCCAGTGCAATAATGAGTTTCGGCTCATAGGTAATGAGCTGACGAATCAATTCACTGCCAATGCTTCCGGCTGCTCCTGTAACCAGCACGATTTGATTTTTCACTTGTTCCCTCACGGCAGTGCTGTTGAGCTTGATGGACTCACGCCCCAACAAGTCTTCAATCTTGATATCGCGTATTTGCTTAATGCTGAACTGTCCGCCAATCCATTGTTTAATTGGTGGAACATTGGATACTTTGACGTTGTGCTTGAGTGCTAATTCGATAAAGTTCGCCTTCTTTCTTTTATCCAATGAAGGAATAGCCAAAATCACTTCATCTACTTTGCCGGATGCAAAGAGTTCCTCGGTTTTGTTGGAATAGTAAATATCTACTCCGCCAAGTTTTTTACCGCTTTTGCGTTCATCATCATCAATGAATCCAATGACCACAATTTCGGCTCTGGGGTCTTTATCAATGGCTTGTTTGGTGAGCATACCGCTTTCACCGGCTCCGTATATGATGACGCGTTTGCGAGCTTTTTCAGGGGTTTTCAATTCCAAGTAGAGCACCTTCACTGTGATGCGGCTCACAATCATCATGAAGAGGGTGAGCAAGTATTCCAGTATGATGATGGAGTAAGGAATGAAATAAATATTGTCATAGAATTCGTACCGCGCAATATTTAGCAAAGCGAATACGGCCGTTCCGATGGTAGTCCAGATGAAGATGCGTTGAGTATCCTCAGACCCCGTGAATCGGATAATCCCTGCATAAGTCTTACCTAGCAAAAAACACAAAATTCTCACCCCTAAGAAAATGGGGAGAAAACGAAGTGCTAAGTCTATCTCCAAAGCAGGAGGGGCAAATTCGAAGCGGATAAGATAAGCTAGGATAAATGCAAAGAAGCAAATGGCTACATCTATGATGAAGATGATCCAGCGCGGAGTATTTCCCTTTGGTAAAAACACGGTGGAAAATTAAGCGTTATACGTAACACACAATATGATTATCCTTCAAAACAAAGGGAAACTATAAAGGCCCGACTTCTGAGCTTTGTGATTGGATCGGTGAACATATTGTTCTCCTGGATGAGCAAGTTCTTCATACCAAAGGCTGTCTTTAACTCAATGCTGAATTTGAAATAAGGAAGGAAGAAGTCAAATCCGCCACCGGCATCCACGGTGATATCGGTTTTTTCCATTTTGATGACAATCTTGCCGGCAACGTTTTCATTTACGTCACGTTGCGATTGCATATCGATGCCATAGGCACCACCAACCAATGCATACGCGGCAAAATTGCCAACGCGGTTGGTGCGTAGTTTGAGTAATAGCGGAAACTGGAGCCAAACGGATTCAGTATTCTTCAGGAATGTTTCCGGTCGGCCTTTTTCAATAAAGCGATATATAAGTCTGCGGTCTTGAAACGAGAGTCCCGGAACAAAGCGCAGATTGACGTTTTTATTGATATTCAGCGAGGCCAGAAGTGCCAAGTTGAAACCCATTTGGGGCTCGTTGGCAATGCCCAGTAATGAATCGGCAAACGTGAAATCAGGTTTGTAATCGATGAAGAACGAAGAACTGTTACCGGACAATAGGAAGCCGAAATGGTAATAGCGGTTATCAAAGTTCGGTAGGTTCTCGCGTCCTTTTTGCGCGTGTACGTGGGTACCTACGTTCACCAATAATGCTACAAGAAGATATTTGAGATAGCCGTAATTCATTCTTCAAACTGAAGCAAAAGCCCCATTCAACGCACTTAAACGGGATTAATTGTATATCAGTTTCGTTTCATGATTGTTCGCCAAATTAATACAGCCAACAATGAATAAACGAAACTTACAAAAGTGAGTGTAACAAAACCACCCAACAATTGGGTTTTAAGAGAAACAAAGGTTTCAACATTCTCTTTGTTTTTCTTTAGAAGGTCTTCGCGACTGGTTCCTTTTTCAGTTGGCACGGCTTCATAGAATTTCTGAAGTCCCTCTTCGGTTGCGATTTGTTCGGAAAAAATTCGGATGCGTTCCTCGCGAATCACTTCAATATCGTTGCTTGCAACACCGTAATAAATTCCTATAGCAAGCGTTGCGCCTACCACATATTTCATCGCAGTTTTCATGCAGTCCTTGACGTCTTCAATGAAAGTCGGACGCTCGCTGGGCAAAGTCTTGTATTTGCTATAAACTGTAATGAAGATTAGAATGAGTACGAGCAAAACATTGCTGAGTACACCAAAACTTTTGGCTGATTCCAAATCCATGAATCTTCCGACAGCGATGCGAGCCGCGAGCCAGAAGAATGCCAATATCCACGGGAAATATTTCACGCTTTAGAGTTGTAGAGGGATAATTACAGAGTTAAAAGTAAAGCAAAGAAGATTGGCAGACATTTCTGCCATCTTCTTTGCATTTATAGCCATTAAGAATTCATGCTAACCAAGAATTCTTCATTGTTCTTTGTTTTCTCGATGCGGTCTTTTACAAACTCCATAGCTTCCACAGGGTTCATGTCAGCCAAGTGTCTGCGGAGAATCCACATGCGTTGCAACACATCGCGGTGATGGAGCAAGTCTTCTCTACGTGTACCGGAAGAAAGAATATCAATAGCAGGGAATATTCTGCGGTTGCTGATTCTTCTGTCGAGTTGAAGTTCCATGTTACCGGTACCCTTGAATTCTTCGAAGATCACTTCGTCCATTTTGGAACCGGTGTCTGTCAAAGCTGTAGCGATGATTGAAAGCGAGCCTCCATTTTCGATTTTTCTGGCAGCACCAAAGAAACGTTTTGGTTTTTCCAAGGCATTCGCTTCCACACCGCCTGACAATACTTTACCGCTGGAAGGAGCTACTGTGTTGTAAGCACGAGCAAGGCGTGTGATGGAGTCAAGTAAGATGCACACATCGTGTCCGCATTCTACAAGGCGTTTAGCTTTTTCAAGTACGATATTGGCAATCTTCACGTGTCTTTCAGCCGGCTCGTCAAAGGTTGAAGCAATAACTTCACCTTTTACACTGCGCTTCATATCGGTCACCTCTTCAGGGCGTTCGTCTATGAGCAATACAAGCAAGTAAGTTTCAGGGTGGTTTTTCGCAATAGCGTTAGCAATATCCTTGAGCAATGTGGTCTTACCGGTTTTCGGTTGAGAAACCAACATTCCCCTTTGTCCTTTACCGATAGGGGCAAACAAGTCCATGATACGCATGGAAACGTTGTCGTTGTTATCGGCAAGTTTGAAGCGCTCGTAAGGGAAGAGGGGCGTGAGGAATTTGAATGGAACGCGGTCGCGCACGAAGCTTGGGTCGCGGCCGTTGATTTTATCTACTCGGATGAGTGGGAAGTATTTCTCACCTTCACGTGGAGGGCGAATAGCTCCCAAAACGGTATCCCCGGTGAGCAAACCATAAAGTTTGATTTGCTGTTGTGATACATAGACATCGTCCGGAGAATTGAGATAGTTGAAGTCGGCAGAACGAAGGAATCCGAATCCGTCCGGCATGATTTCCAACACACCTTCTGCTATAACGATACCGTCAAAGTTGTAGCCATGTTCATCGGCTTGTCCACGTTTGCTTCTATCTGGGCGGAATACGGTCGGATTTTGCTGTTGCTGTTGTTGTTTGGCCTGTTGTTGGTTCTGACGGTTTTGTTGGTTTTGATTGCCTTGTTGGCCTTTGTTATTGCCGTTTTGGTCATTTCTGTGTTCTCCTACCGGCTTGAGTTCTCTCACAGCCGGAGCTTCAGCCACTGGGGCTGCGGCTTCGTCTTTTGGAGTTTCCGCGGATTCCGTGGCTTCAGCAGAAGCTGCCGGTTCTTCAGCAGATGAAGGAGTATTTTTTACAGCAACGACTTTCTTGATTCGTTCACGCTTGGGTTTGGTGGCAGTTGAGGGTTGCTCCGCAGATGTAGTTGCTTCTTCTTTTGTTTTGCTCTCCTCTGTTGCAGGCTCCCCTTGAGGAGAGTCATCGGCAGCGGTTAGCGCTTGTACGTCCAAAATCTTATAAATAAGATCTTGCTTTTTTAATTTTTCGGCACCGCTTATCTGAAGTTGCTCCGCTATTTCTTTTAGCTCGGCCACCTTCATGCCATTTAATTGCAGTAAATTATACATTAAGTTAATGAAAATACGATTGTTTAATAATGCAGGTTGTTTAAATAAATCTCGTGGAGAATTTTTTTTGAAACGAAGCTTAGCGGTTGAAGCACTAAACTGCTCGAATGAGCGCTGCAATTGTACATCAAAATTGTTTTTATAGGCTATTTGGGATAAAAAAAAGTGTGAAAGTTGATAAATTGAGAATTTATAACCCTCACATTTAGAGGGAACAAACAATTCACTTATTGCAGTTCTGACCGAAAGTTGGACTTCAGAGTGTTCCCTTTTTATTTCGATAAAATGAAAAAGCGGATGAGCATCGTCTCATCCGCTTTTTTTAATTCAAATTGATGGGGTGCCGGAAATTATTCAGATAATCAAAATTGAAAGGAATAAATACCAAAAACTTTACAAGTTTCGATTTTGTTCCGGCTTTTTTGTGTCATTCCCTGATCCGTCATTTTTGCCGGATTTATTTTGATTAGCGTTTTCGCTTCCTTTTACTTCCCACTCACTGGGTGGCGTTTCGGGCAGTTCGGTTTCTTTTTCTTGTTGACCTTCTCTGCGAGGTTCTTTGCGCGTTGGGTCATGGGTTTCGCTGTTAGGGTGAGTTGGGCGTTCCATGTCCTTGTCTTCGCGCTCTCTTGGATGTTCGCTGCGTGGATTTTCTTGTGGGTGTTGTGATGAGGTTATCTCCGTGTTTTTAGGAGTGTTGATGTCATTGTTTGTGGAGTCTGTTTTTCCTCCGGTTCCTTTTGTGTTCATGATAATAGAAGTTTTTTTTTGATGCGATTAGTCTTGCGTCCGTTAATCAATGGATTGATAACTGAACGCTTTGAAAACATTTGCAGAAGACTATTGTACCAAGGAGCTTACAATAATCATAGCTCAGGAGGAGGCTATTTGTGGTACTTGAATAGTCGATAGCCATTTGATGGATAAGGAGAGAATCATCTTTTTATAATGGCCATCCGGATAACGTTGGTTTGGTGAAAGTAGCCTGAAGTTCGAGGCGAACAGAGTAAATCTGTGAATGATATAAGAATAATGTGTTTGGGATAAACTCTTTGGTAGGGTATTAAGAATGCGGTGTAACGATAATTCTCTGCATAAACAAAAACAGCGAAGACTTCTGTCTTCGCTGTTTTTATCTTTCATTGTGAGTTTGCAGTTTAAGCTTCCAATGCTTTTTTGATGAGCAGGCGGATGTGATCGCGATGAGCTTTTGTAAGCGCATCACCGCCACCACCGGCCATCATTGTGTCAATACGTTTCAATTCGCTCCATGCCATGGCTTTGCTAACGTTGTCATATGGACTCTTCTCTCCATTGAACTTGATGAGGCGTTGTACATATTCTACCTGCAAGTTTTGACGGAAAGTGTTGATATTGGATTTGGCATCGGCAAGGAAGATGGCATTCGTCAAATCAGTCATCATCTTATCCAAGGTGTAAGTATTACCGTAGAGTTTGCTATCGGTAATACGAGCAAGTACATTGGGATGTAACAAGTGATTAAGGCATTCTTTCTGCATGTTCAATACACGTGCGTGAATGTTGGGATCCGGGTTTTTGCCGAAATGATTGAAGCCACGTCTTTGTTCCAACAAGTAGTTGTACAATTGATTGGCAGGTTCCCAAGCATTTGGAGCGAACGCATATTTTTCCAATGCCTTCATAGCGGCTTTTTGTTTTTCTTCAGAAACCGGTTTGAGAGGCAATACGGATGCATCTTGAGCGGGTACAGCGCGGTTGTAGTGCACACCACCAATTTGACGAGTCATGATGCGAATTTGGTTGGCATACTCACCTGTTGTTATCAAGTAGGCTTGCACCAATTCTTGATAGCTTTCATGAGGAAGGGTGTACTTAGTCTTCAATTTTGGAAGAATGGCATTCACGAGTTCGCAACGATCTACTGCGTATGCAACGGGGTCGTTGGTGAGGTCATAGATGTTCACATCGGGGTCAATACCTCTTCCGCTGGAGCGCATATCATCAGCATCGTTACCGAACATAAGATTGGGTTCATTGCTGCGCTCCGCAATTTTGCGCAATCGTAGTTCTTCTGTAATAGGGTCAGCAGCTGCGGGGCTGTATCCGTATTCAATGGCCCAGTCATCGTATGGACCGGGTTTGGTGTCGCAATAAATGGTTTGATGTGCAGGATTGAGTTGGTAGTTGAAAGCAGGATATTCCATGATGCTGTTTGCAAGTCCGTCTTTCAATGCTTTCTCTGGATTCTTCACATCCTCCATCGTGCTCATGGTACTTGCGCGCATATTGTGGTTGAGCCCCAATGTGTGTCCCACTTCATGCAATACCAAGCGATATAGCATTTGCTCCACCATTTCTTTTTTGCTCATTTCATCCATGTTCATGGCGGCAGCGAATGCCATGGAGAATTGCAGGTTGTGATTGATATGGTCAGCAGCGAGGCACAAGAATGGATTGCGGTTGAATTGTTTTTCCATTCCTTCTAATTCTTCGTCTTGCAAAAAGCCAGTGGATTTGAAAGCTTTTTCAGCCTTCACGCGGTTGCTGAGTGCTACAAATTCCAGCATGATATCCGCCCCGAGAATTTGTCCTGTTCTAGGGTTCACGAAGCTTGGGCCGTAACCGCCAAACGGAGGATTAGGAGAAGAGGTCCAGCGCAATACGTTGTAACGGATATCACCGGCATCCCAGTCGGCATCGTCAGGTTGGATTTTGCAAACAACGGCATTTTTGAAACCGGCTTTCTCAAAAGAAGAGTTCCAACGCTCACAAGCGTCTTTGATGATTGCTCTGAATTCTTTTGGGGTAGTGTTTTCAATCCAGAAAGTGATGGGCTCTACAGGTTCTGAGATGGCAGCATTGGGGTCTTTCTTTACCAAGTGCCAACGATGGATAACGTCTCTGTAATAAACAGCATCAGTGCTGGTCATATCATCCACTTGTGTCATGAAGTAACCGATGCGTGGATCGTCCCTGCGTGGCACATAGTCATTTTCAGGAACAGCAAGGATGCTGTGTTGGTATTTGATGGTGATGTTTCTTGGGTCGGTAAGTGCTGCACCACCTACAGTGGGCGAACTGTTTTCATAGACATATGCCACAGTGAGCTCAGTGTTTTCCGGGTAGTTATTGATGCGTTCCAAGCGAGTTTTAGATGAGCTCAGGTTACCTAATACACTTGGAGAGCCTGGAGGAGTTGGGTATTTGATAATTTGAAACTTCTCAGACAAGAAGATGGCATCACCATCAATCAAATATTTCTTTTTGTCCTTGCTGGTAGCTTCAATTTTTTCACTTGCCAGCAAAGGTTTGTTGATGTTGGCATCTGCAGCTTTGCTCAGCTCATTGTTTGGGTCAAAATAGTAACGTGTATTCTCTTGGAAGATATCGATGCGCTCATAGAATTTATTGAGCGAAATGATTTTACTTCCACCATATGCACCGCGGAAATAACCGGCTTCTACCACACCATCTACGATATGATTGAAGTAGATATATTCTTTACCCAATTGGTCTTCTCGTACTTCGAGATAGGTCTTACCACTGGTTGTATCGCGCCATAGAGTAAAGAGGCCATCGTACTTTACACACTTCTTGGTAATGTCATTGAATTTGTCTTCTTCTTTCTTCTCAACCTTTTCTTCGGTTGCACCTTTTTTGGTTTTTGACTTTGTTTTCTTCTTGTCCTGCGCGAAGGATTCCGTTGCCGTAAACAACAGAAGCCCTGCCATGATTAGACATATCTTTCTCATATCGATTAATAAATTGATGGTATTTACTGTGTGCTAAACTAAACGACATCGGTTTGAATACCGAACCGTTTATCCTTTTTTCAAAAAGGAAAAAAAGGGAAACTGACCATTGAAAATATCGATGGTCCTTTTGAGTCGTAAATCAGAATGCTAGAGAGCCACTATAGTAAGCTAAAAGAGGCATCACCGGAAAGTGATTACACCATTGGCAGATAAACCAGTTTCTTGGTTTCAAAAAATTCTTCTTTGAAATAGTCTTTCAGGTCAAACGTTTGAACGCGTTTTTTATAAGGAGCAAGTTCTTCTTTGAGGTCACCGCCTTTGAGACAGATAAGCCCGTTGGGCAATGCGTTAATTTGTTTCTTTTTGATTTTGCCGTTGCTCCATTTCACGAGTTCCGATAAATCAGCTACAGCACGGCTTACAACGAAATCAAAATGACCTTTGATCTTTTCGGAGCGTTCATGAATGGCTGTGATATTTTTAAGTCCTAGTGCATCAGCAACTCCTTGGACAACTTTGATCTTTTTACCGATAGAATCCGACAATACAAAGTGAACCTCCGGATTGGCAATAGCAAGTGGGATGCCGGGGAAACCTCCACCGGTTCCAATATCAAGAATTTGAGAGCCTTCTTTGAACTGAAGAAAACGATAAATACTCAAACTGTGTAACACATGACGCTCATAGAGAGAGTCAATGTCCTTGCGCGAGATGACATTTATCTGCGCATTCCACTCTTCATAGAGGGATTGTAATTGATCTATCTGCTGTCTTTGTTCAGGGCTGAATTGAGGGAAATAGTGATATATCAATTCGGATGTGGAACTCATGACGTGCAAATAGGAGGTGTTACGAAAATGTGTTGAATGAAGAAGTGTAGCTGAACAATCAATAACTGTCTTTGGTGTTTTGCATCATCTGGAAGAGGAATTCGCGGGCACGGAACAATTGTGCTTTTACTGTTCCCAGTGGCAGATTCAATTCATCAGCAATTTCTTCGTATGCTTTTTCTTCGAAATAGCGCAACTCGACAAGTCTGCGGTAACGAGGCTTGAGCTTTTCAACGATAGTGCGCATTTTAGTAATGCGTTCTTCGCGTTGTAGTTGTTCAGCTGGATCGAGCACACTGTCTTTTACACTGATTTCGATTGTTTCGCCATCATCGCTCATGAAACCTTGATCGATGGAAACGGAGCGAATACGTTTTTTGCGGATATAGTCAATACAGTTATTGGATGCGATTTTGAATAACCACGTGGAAAAAGCAAACTGAGGTGTGTATTGTCCTAGTCTTTTAAACGCTTTACCGAAAGCTTCAATGGTCAAATCATCTGCATCGTCTTTGTTGTTTACCATTTTGAGCAGCATGAAGTAGATAGGCTCTCGATAGCGCTGCATAAGTTCAGCGTAAGCTTTCTGGTCTTGTTCATGCAAAGCTCTTTGTACGAGTTTGTAGTCGTACTGGCCTTTTTCTGACAGATGATCGATTAACTCCATTTTTGTGGTTTTCTCAACAGGTTAGAAAAATACAATCCAATATTCAGCACGGTTAGGTGGATTTCCAGCACAGGTGCCAACCATGCGATGTCACGGCTTTGGGACATGCGCTTTGAAATCTTGTGCAAAATAGCCACCTGAGATATGTAGCGAACCAGTAGCAAACCACCAACTATTAACAACAGTTTATGAAAAACAATGCTGCCCGCAAATCCAAACCACATCAGCAATAGCGAAAAAGGCCAAAGTGCGAGCATCCGTTTATGTTGTGGTTTATAGTTAGGAGCCGTGGTAAAATGTCTGCGTTTTTGAGTGTACCAACTCTGCCAAGAATCCTTTGGAGCCGAAATTGTTTGTTCATGTTGCAAGATGGCTACTGCAGTATTCTTGGCTGTAGCAACTTGGTTGATGAACAAATCATCATCACCGCTGGCCAAGCTGTAGTGACTCTTGAAGCCACCTACTTTGAAAAACAGGTCGCGGTGATAAGCGAGATTGCGACCAACGCCCATATAAGGTTTTCCATTTTGCGCAAAACCGATGTATTGCGTTGCGGTCATCAGGCCATCAAAACGGATGATGCGGTTGAGCCATCCTTTGCTTTTGTGGAACAATGAAACCCCGAGTACAATCTGCTTGTTCTCATTGATATGGGACATCATGGAAGCAATCCATTGGTTGGAAAGCGGTTGGCAGTCGGCATCGGTGAGCAGTACATAATCGTATTTGGCTGCTTTGATGCCAAGCGTTAGCGCAAACTTTTTGCCTTGCATGTTTTGCTTTTCTTCATCCAGGTTTACCACGTGAATGTTCTTGTAGCGCACTTGCATGGCTTTGAGAATGGCTTCGGTATCATCCCAACTGCTGTCGTTCACCACCACCAATTCAAAATGGGGATAATCCTGTTCCATGATTACAGGAATGTGTTCCATGAGGTTGCGTTCTTCATTGCGTGCGCAAATGATAACCGAAACACCGGGCTTGTTTTCTGAAAGTTGCTGAGGAGGTTTAGTGCCTTTCAAAAAATAAATAAAGAGATAATAAAGCTGAACAATCCAGCCGAGTAGAAAAATGCCAAACCAAATCAGTGGCAGGTGGTATTCTGAAGGGAGGTTAATCATTTAACCGATTGAATAAGCAAGCGGGCGAAGGTAGGGGTGGTTTTAGGGGTAGAAAAAATAAAAGGCCGCTGTAAAAACGGCCTTTTATACACAAGCTATGTTGATTGTTTTAATGTCTCACGGCAAGCTTTTGAATAAAGCTACCTCCTTCAGTTTCAATGTGACAGAGGTAAATGCCGCTCGACATTTGAGCAACTGAAATTTGCGTTGAAAAATCAAATGGTTTGGTGTAAGAAACCACTTTACCGGTAATGTCGCGGATGACTATGGACTTAATACGGGTGGAATGCTGTATGGTCAACACATCTTGAGCCGGATTTGGATAGATGTTCAAATCCTGAGCATTATTCTCTTCCACACTCAAGGTTTGGTCCACGCAGAATGGAACTGATTGGGACGAACCGAAGTTGCCACCGCTAGCAATCACAACTCCATTTGGTCCTTTGAGGACGTAGGAACCTTGACCGTATTGACAGCAAATTCCATCATTTTGACTGTCTATGATATTAAAAGTATAACAGCCTTCTGGCAAGCAAAACTCTACTTCAATGGTTGTTCCGGCATATGCTTCGCTGTATGTACCTCCGGAAGTGTAGATAATTTGGTTGTTAGCGTTGCGGAGGTTCCAGCTTGTTTCATCCGGATAGTCATCAAAGGTGAGTGTGAGGCGTATCGGATAGCTGTTAGCGCTGAGATCTGCGTTGAAGTTCAGGCTCACGCTGTTGTTGGAGGTGTTTTGATCTTGACCGTTGTTTGGATTAGATACGGAAACAGTCAAGGTATTCACCGAGGTGTTATACGTGAGAGTCGGCAGTGTAACTTGAGCAGTTTGGTTGTATGCCAAAGAACCGGTCCACTGCATGGTTTGCTGTGGCTGATCATTGAGATGATAGGTAATGGTACAAGATGTAAGCGTATTGGTTCCGTTGTTGCGTAAAGTGAACACCGGAGTGATGGAGTTACCACACACCATCGGGTTCACACCGCTGATAGACATTGCTGCAACATCCAGTTGATTGGCAGTATAAGCTGTGGGGTATCCATCCAAGGTCATTGTACCGGTGTTCAGCGGGTCAAGCCATTCTTTGAGTCGGGCATTGGTGTTGACGCCAGTATTCCAGCTGATGCCAAAACGTCCGTAGATATCATATCCATTATTTTCATTTGTACCGATACAAGCTGATGTACCGGCAAACAACTGACCAACGATGCGGTGGTGTTGGTTGAACAATGGAGAGCCGCTGGAACCGGTTTCTGTAACACCGTCATCCCATGCGTCTATCACCCACACTTGGGTACCATCGAGGAAATATTTTACAGGCGGATCATAGTCAAAGCTGATTTTCTTAACGTCACCACTGGGGTGATGAATACCTACAGTATTTGTAATGTTCTCGTTATCGCTTCTATCCCAACCAGCGTAATGCGCATTCCATGCAGCCGGAGGGGCACTGCTCATCTCCACCAATGCGAAGTCGCTGCCGGCTCGCTTTGCACGGAAAGTCGCTCCTGAGATGGACTGATTGATTGGGCCAGTGGAACCGTTACAGGTAGGAGCATCATGGTTGAAATAAAATATCCAGTTGCTCACATTGTTGCTGAAAGGAACGCAGTGATTGGCAGTGAGGATATATGGGCGTCCATCGTTAGCGGTGTTGTTCACCAATGCTCCTGAGCACAATGCATTACTCATAACGATGAGTACCACAGAGCGCTTTTCCAATTGCCAATCGGAACCAACAGGACAAATGACGTTGTTGTGGCAGTTACCGCTGCTTCCAAATGGGCCGCGGTCTTCGTTGTCAAGAGCCTCTGCACGCTCATTGCGCAACACCCTGCGATAACCGTGAACTACTTCGCCTATGGTCAATTTGATTTGATGTTTTTGGGAGGTGGGAACAAGTAATTCAATCACCACTTTATCAGTGTGAAGAAGGCCGGTGGCAAAAATTCCCGATGCATCCATGTTGCGGTGGTCAAATGAGCCCAAGTATTCTTGTCTGTCAGCAGACCAAATGAAGAGCTTGGCACCTTTGGGAATTACGTATTCACTGAAAGTAAGGTTGATACTCTTTGCCTCAGGGCATTCGATAGCCAATTGCCAGAGGGAGTAGCCGCTTACTGCATCATCTATCCATCGGCCGTATTGATGAATGCTGTAGTTTACACTATGCTGGATTCCAAAACGGAAAGGAATACCGGGAGTGAAATCGTTTACTGCATCTTCTGCAGCTACTTGTTCCAAATCAATTGGTTCCATCGGAATGGTGGGTATGGAATGATCCATACGCTTGTCAGACCAATTGTAGGGTTCACCGCCATAACTGAGTTGTGCTTTCAACGGCATTGAACTCACCATTAATAGCACCAATAGCGGGAGTTGAATGAATTTAAAACTGAATGACATTGTTTTTGAGTCTACTAAAAAATGATTTCCTTTCTATGTGTTAGTTGTTGTCTTTTCTTTCCATGATGTTGCTCATGCCCATCATTTGTTTCATGGTTTTTTCCATGCCTTCCGGTGAGCCGTCAAGGAAGATGATATTTCCTTTACCATACTCAGCGAAGTTCTTGATAGCTTCCGTCCACATGCTGAACATAATCACAGAAGTATCGAGGTTTGCTTGTTGCATTTCGCGTGCGGCATTCTGCATACCGTGAGCCACTTCTTGGCGGAACAATGCCACACCCTGCCCCCTTAATTGGGCTGCTTCTCTCTCGGCCTGAGCTGCAATTTTAATGGCGTTACCTTCTGCTTCGGCTGCTTTTGTCTTGGTAATTAACAAAGCTTGACCTTCGTTTTCAGCTGCGGCTTTCAAGTTGCTACTCGCCACTACCTTACTCATACTCTGCAGGATGATTTCGTCAAAGGTGATATCGTTGATTTGCAAATCTTGCAAGTGATATCCCCATTCTTCGAGTCGGTTGTCGATTTCGCTTTTCACGTGTTGCACGATATCGTTGCGCAGCGAGAGGACCTCTGCTTGGCGCTTGGAGGCTACATACGCACGAATGGTACCTTCAATGGTGCGCACCAGTGTTTGCATCAAGCTGCGGTCATCAATGAATTTGAAAGCTACGCGCTTGATGGTTTCCTCTTCTTCATTCATCACAGAGTAAAGAAGCATCGATTTGAAGTACACATTGGCCTGGTCTTGTGTCACCGCTTGGAACTCCATTTCCACACTGCGGTTTTGTACACTAATTTTTTTGAATACCACTTCAATGAAGGGGATTCGGATATTCAAACCGGGAGCCATTACTCTGCGGTATTTACCGAATACCGTTACCACTCCCATGAATCCTTGCTGGATGATTACAAATGATTTGAAAATAAGAATGAGAGCAATAATCCCGAGGATAAGGTTAACGTTAATGATGTCCATATATCTTGTGTATTTGGGCACAATTTACAAGATTCACCGAGTAGTGGCCGTAATTTTTCTGTTCCATTCTTGGAGCACAGTGGCGGCTTTTTTTGAGGTCTTAATTGGTATACCTTGCGCCACCATATTTTAAATCGATTTTTTAATTTTCAAGAAATGAGTACTACATCAACTGAGCTTAAGAGCACTGCTCTCACTCATATCCATCAGCAACTTGGAGCTAAAATGGTTCCCTTTGCGGGATATAATATGCCTGTTCAATATTCCGGTTTGATAGAGGAACACAACACCGTTCGCAACGCTGTTGGTGTCTTTGATGTGAGCCACATGGGTGAATTTTGGGTGAGTGGCAAAGGTGCATTGGACTTGATTCAATACGTTACAAGCAATGATGCATCTAAGCTCACAGACGGTAAAGTGCAATACTCTTGCCTGCCAAACGATCAGGGCGGTATCGTTGATGATTTGCTCGTTTATCGTGTCAATGAAGAATTGTATTTATTAGTAGTAAACGCTTCCAACATTGAGAAAGACTGGAATTGGATCAACTCCAAGAATACATTCGGTGCGAAGTTGGAAAACAAGAGCGATGCAACCTCCCTGCTTGCAGTACAAGGGCCAAAAGCTTTGCAAGCGATGCAAAAATTGACCGATATGAACCTGGTGGACATGGAATATTATACTTTCCAAATTGGCACCTTTGCAGGCATGGAGAATGTGCTTGTTTCTACTACAGGTTATACCGGTGCGGGTGGCTGCGAGATTTATTTTCCAAATGAAGTAGCCGAGAAAATGTGGAATGCAGTTCTAGAAGCCGGTGCAGAATTCGGTATCAAACCAATTGGTTTGGGTGCACGTGACACGCTCCGTCTTGAGATGGGATTCTGCTTGTATGGCAACGATATTGATGATACGACATCACCACTTGAAGCAGGCCTTGGGTGGATTACCAAATTCACCAAGAACTTCAATAATTCTGAGGCACTCAAAGCACAAAAGGAAGCCGGAGTGAAGAAGAAATTGGTGGGATTTGAATTGTTGGATAAGGGAATTCCACGTCATGGTTATGAAGTGGTAGATGAAAACAACAACGTTATAGGTGTTGTTACCAGCGGAACACAAAGTCCTTCATTGGGTAAACCCATCGGATTGGCATACGTTCCCACAGAATTGTCTAAAGCGGGTTCAACCATCTACATCAGTATTCGTGGAAAAGCGCTAAAAGCACAGGTTGTATCACTGCCTTTCTATAAGAATTAATTGAGCAATTACTTAAATATCCATTGAAAAGGGATAGCATGAATTTGCTATCCTTTTTTTTATGACCGCTCATCCGTCTTATTTGCAATGCAAATAAATGCGTCTTGAAAAACGCTCGGGACCTCTACTTTCGTAATTGAATTACAGTTGAATGCTCATGTCGCTTATCAGCCAATCTTTACGAGAGAATATCCGCATAGCCTGGTTGGCTATCAAAAGCCAAAAGTTGCGGGCTATAATCACCGTGAGCATCATTGCACTTGGTATTATGGCACTGGTGGCTATGATAACGGCAACCAAAGCGTTGGAGAACAAAGTGAATGATGAGTTCTCGCGTTTAGGAAGTAACACCTTTACCATCAAACGTCTTACTCCTTGGGGAGCGCAAGAAGGAGAGGTGGAGCGGATAACAGAAGTGATCTCTTATCAACAAGCGCAGCGCTTCACCGAACAATTTAATATGAATGCGCTCACATCCGTTACGGCTTTTGGTTCTTATACTGCTGTGGTGAAATATGGCAACCTGAAGACCAATCCGAACATCAGCGTAGTAGGATGTGATGGTCAATACCTTGAATTATCAGGATATAAGCTCGATCAAGGACGCAACTTCAGTTTTAATGAAATAGAGAATGGAGATAATGTTGTGATACTGGGGGCCACCATTGTCCAAAAACTGTTTCCGGATGATGAGAATGTTCTGGATCGCTATGTACATATCGGTAATTATCGCTACCGCGTGATAGGCACATTGGCCTCAAAAGGCACCACTTTGGGAATGAATGCCGATGGTCAGTGTTTGATATCACTAGGTAATTTGAAAAAGAATTTTGCCACCAGGAATACGGAATATGTGATTAATGTGCGCGTGTATGATGTAGCAGACTTGCCTGCAGCAAAGGAATATAGCACAGGGCTCATGAGGAGCATTCGTGCCGATATGCCCGGTGAAGACAATTCATTCATCATTCAGCAAAGTGACCAAATGGCCAAGGACCTTACCAACCTCATTTCCAGTGTAACAATAGGAGGTTCGCTTATTGGTATTATCACCCTTCTTGGTGCAGCTATCGGACTCATGAATATCATGTTGGTATCCGTTACCGAGCGCACCAAAGAAATTGGCATACGCAAAGCCATTGGTGCAAGCGCACGCACCATCCGCACTCAATTTCTTGTTGAAGCCATTGTGATAGGCCAATTGGGTGGGATGTTCGGAATTATACTAGGTATCCTCATGGGGAATGTGGTGTCCTATTTTGTAAAGACAGGATTTACCATACCCTGGAATTGGATATTCTTTGGAGTAACAATCTGTTTTTTGGTAAGTGTGGTAAGTGGATTTTATCCGGCCAACAAGGCTGCTAAACTGGATCCTATTGAGGCCTTGAGATATGAATGAGCTAAGGGGCTTGGCTCAATCAGAAGTATTGCTGCAAGCTGCTAGGCTTACTTTTTGTGATAATATATTTTTCGTTTATAGACGAGGACCTTCTTGTTTGAACCTATTTGAAGGTATTCTTTGTTGACGTTTCCTCGTTTGTCGTAGGAGTAAAATTTCCTTATAGACGTACTGTTTTTAGATGATGGATCGTTAGGGTATTCTATTTTTTCAAATTGGCAAACTTGATTCTTATCGTTGTAAGTATAATTCCAATGAGCAGTAACAGTGGCGTTTTCCAATGAGTCATTTCTTATGAAATGGAGTCCGTTGGCATCGCTTGCGTAATGAGGAAAGGCCCAACGTGCTTTCTTCTGCTCTTCTACCTGAATCACTCTGCCCAAGCTGTCATAGTAGATTCGATAATAATCACCGGGAGAATCATCTTTGTTGAAGCCGTGTGTGTATCGCCTGTAGGAGAGAAGATTTCCGTTGCTGTCGCGCATTACATCTTTCTCAACGATGAGGAGCATTTTGGAATCTTTTCCGGCATCATAATACCAACATTTGATTTGATTGATACGCCCGTCATCATCAACACTACACTCTTCTTCGATGAAATCTCCATCGTTCTTTATGGTGCGTATTGTTCGCTTCTTGCCATCACTGCGGATATTACAATCGCTCATGTATTCGAATGACCAGTTGCCTTGCTCCATATTGAGGAGTTTGTCTTGCCGGTGAACCAGCAAACCTTGATCATTGAACTGATAAAGGATGCGCTTTCCCGAGGGAGCATGTCGCAAATGGATTTTCCATCTGTCCTTTAGTAGATGGAGATCCTTGCCGTAGTAAATCTCCTTAATCTCCCTTATATCTCCTTTAAAATTGTTCGGCTTTGGGAACAATTGACCATCGCTGTGATTAGGTAAGGAAAGTAGAAAGATTGTAAACAGATTTATGGTGGGTGATCTCATAAAACGATTTTACAATTGGTACATTGCTAATGAACAAATTGTATTCAAGGATTGCAAGTTCTTGGTCGAGGCTTTTCAATTCTGTATCGATGGAAATCATCTTTCGGTTGAAATCACATCTTGAATGGCGGCAAAAATGAGCGCGGGTTGATATAAATATTCATGTGTTTTCACTCATAAATAAGGTGTCATTTATAAACATATCGGCACCTTTTTTTAACCAAGTCGTGAGCCGAAAGTGCGCTAGCACGCGATGTATAGAACCTTGTGAAATATTGATTGAAATTATAATGTGTTTAATCGCTTGAAATTCAGTGGTGAAATTATATTCTATTTTGTTGAGGTTTGGGTTGAACAGAGCACCACATACAGAAGTTGAAAAAAAGTAAGGTGTTTATTAGTAACGGATTAATGAGGTTGATGATGAATACTCGAACGATGGCGAGTTAGAATAGGTAGAATAAAAAAAGGCTCCTTGATACAGGAGCCTTTTTGAGGCTTTCAGTAGCGGGGGGGGGGCACGATCCCCCGACCTCATGATTATGAATCATGCGCTCTAACCAGCTGAGCTACCCCGCCAGGTTTTTTAAGCGGGCGCAAATATACTCCTAAATTCAGGAAAACAACGATTGTGGAAAAAAAGAAGGATTTTTATTTCAAAATTGTTATCCTTGCAAAACAGACTTACCTAAAAAAGATTCCACTTATGTCAAAAACCAAGATTGAACTAGAATACATCCTACGCACATCTGATTCCATATTATACAATTGTATTTCTACTCCGAGTGGTCTGGAAGAGTGGTTTGCACCGGAGGTTCACATCAAAGGTGATGTATTCACTTTTTTCTGGGAAGGTGAAGAGCGCAAAGCAGAGCAGGTAAGCAAAAAGAAACTCCAATATGTCAAATACCAATGGTTGGATGATGACGATAAGGAGAGCAATTACTTCGAAATGCGCATTAAAATTCATGAAATGACCGGTGAGCTCGCATTGTTAGTCACCGACTTCGCAGATGAAGGCGAAGAAGAGGAACACCAATTACTCTGGAACGATGCGATTGAAAAACTAAGACGCCACATTGGTGGTTAATTACCACTTCGTATAAAAATCTCTTATTAACATTTTATAAGCCTCGGATTTTTCTCCGGGGCTTTTTTCTATGAGCAAGGATTCCATGATGGGCTCAGTAGGATGGTTGAAAGCGAACTCAATCATCACCCTTGATGCATCCTTATGAGCAAGTGTATGAACCCTGCAGATGCGTTCAGGTTTGAGTTGGACGGCAGCTGTTTCCTTAAACCAACGTTCCAACTCGGTAGTTGGGAGAATCAGCGCTAGACGACCATCAGGTGCCAGCAAGTTTTTGGTTTGCTGGATAAAAGCATCGGCAGGCAATGAATCATCATGGCGAGCCGTATTGCGCAAGGGGTTGGAAGGTCGAAGTGAATCGGTGAAATAAGGCGGGTTTGAGATAATCAAATCAAACTTGGTGGTGCTGATGATTTTGCGATAATCTCCCCAATGCAGTTTGAGCCGGTCGCTCCATTTGCTCGCAGAGAAGTTTTCACGTGCATCTTCCACACTTCCTTCATCGATATCAATGGCTTCAATGATGGCATGTGGGTTGCGCTGTGCACATATCAATGCTATCACACCGGTTCCGGTACCTACATCCAAAATACTTTTTGCATCATCCACGCGCGCCCATGCACCCAAGAGAACGGCATCCGTTCCCACACGCATGGCGCTTCGTCTTTGGTATACATCAAATTGTTTGAAATGGAATGGCTTGTCCGTTTGATGCGGCATAAAGTGCTCGTAGTTATTCACGCGCTAACATATAAAGAAGTAGCCTTATCAGAACAACTCAATGAGATGCAATTGCATATTTCTCTCCGCCTACACCATTCCGATAGTCAAGAATCAGTTGACCATTGGAGTAGTGGCGGACATAATAGACTTCACATGCTCAATGAGGGCCATAAAGTCATTGCGGAGGTCTTCCACCAAAATACCTTCTCGCTCATTGAAATTGTCATTGAAGCGAGGCAGGGAGAATGTGCCGATAATTTCAGCCCCGTGGCGCGGGAAGCGTTTTCGAGCGGTTTCAAGCACGTGCACACCTGCACCTGATCCTGTAGCGGTGGAGATGAGCAACAGCTTTTTCCCCTCAAACATTTTGAGCTTCACTCGCGAAGCCCAATCAAACAAGTTTTTGAAGCTGGCGGTATAACTACCATTGTGTTCGGACATGGAGATGATGAGCAAATCGGCTTCATCGAGTTTGGCAACAAAATCGTGTGCCGCTTGTGGATGTCCAAGTTCTTCTTCGGCTTCCACTGTGAACATAGGAAGTGGATAGTTGTTCAAATCCAATACTTCCACTTCAGCAGATTCAAACAGAGATGCAGCATAAGCTGCGAAAGTTTTATTGATAGATGCTTTGTGATGGGATGCCCCGAAAGCGATAATTTTCATAACACGTAATAAAAGCAGGTTGCGAAATTACAGTGCCATTGGCACTTCCATAATCAGAAATTCTGTATCACTCATGGCCGTGAGCATCACATGGTCAATGCTCCATATGCCGTATCCGTCACGGGTTTCCAGTAATTGGTCGTTTACTTTTAGCTCTCCTTTCAAGTTAAAAATGTATAAGCCGTTGCCTTCGGACTTGATGTGGTAGGATGTAGAAACACCGGTATCAAAATCTCCCAAGTGAAACCATGCATTTTGGTGAATCCAGACACCGGCATCATCAGGGTGTGGTGAAACAATCTGTTGCAATTTGTTTTTGCGGTCTGCCGCATCCAACGTTATTTGGTCGTAACGAGGGGTCACATTGCGCTTGTTGGGAAATACCCATATCTGTAGAAACTTAACAGGTCGGTCAGGGTTGTTATTGAACTCGCTATGCATGATGCCTGTTCCTGCACTCATAACTTGTACATCACCGCTGCGGATGACGGCTGAGTGGCCCATGCTGTCTTTATGAGCCAACTCGCCTTCCAGTGGAATCGAAATGATTTCCATGTTGTCATGCGGATGCATGCCAAAGCCCATTCCGCCCATCACAGTGTCATCGTTCAGTACGCGAAGTACCCCGAAGTTCATGCGTTCAGGATGGTAGTAATTGGCAAAGCTGAATGTGTGTTTGCTGTGAAGCCAACCGTGATTGGCATCACCTCGGGTGTCAGCTTTATGAAGGACTGTATTTTTCATGGCCTTTTAAGTTTTTATCAAAGCGTTTATGCAAAAGCATGCTTTGAATTATTGGTTCAAAGGTACCGGCACATCAAGGGCAATTGCCTTGATATAGGCTAATGGGAATATGTGCTGAATAACACTAAGAAACTTGTGTTGATTTTTTTTTAAGGCGCTCGCGTTCGCAAAAGCTTGCAATGATGGATGCATTGGTCTCCGTGGGTGGCAATGGCTTCACACTGTCGCGAATTACATCTTCGTTCTGAATGTCGCTATCGAGGAAACAATAGCCCTTGAGTTTACCTTTCTCAATCACCACATAAGAGTATTCACCTTCGCTGCGACCGCGATCTTTAATGATAAACGAAGGTTCGCGTTCCAGCATGGCATCAAGAGCTTCAGCTAGCCGTTGGTTGTGTTCTTCTGCTGATACGGGTTCTGCATACATGTCAAACATGTCCAAACCCAGTAAGCGCATTTCCAAATTGAATTCTTGAGCCATTTCCATGAGCCAAGTGCGCGCTGCATAACGTGTCGAAAATAATTTAACTGAACTCACGAATTTATTGCCGCACTGCATGGCCAATCGGTCATAGCCATTCTGGTCCTGATATGCAATGATGTGAATTTGCTCGGGTTGTTTCTTTTGAGCGCGGTTGTGTTCAGGCCAATGCCTTCTTATTTCATAATCCTCCAGGAGGTAAGCAATAAGCTCAGTTCCAGTTTCTTCAAACATCACATGATGGATTTGGCGCATGAAGTCTTGATTGCGTTTGCCTTCAGTGGCACTTGTGAAGTGTTGCTTCACGCGCTTTTTAAGGTTGCGAGCTTTCCCGATATAGATTGGTTTGCCCTTTTCATTGAGTAAATAATAGACTCCGGCTTTTTCTGGCAATGCATCACATTCGTGTTTGGAGAGGTTTGGAGGCAAGTGTACTTCACCCGATGTGCGTGAAATCATTTTACTGATTTCTTGTTCACTCAAAACACTGAGGCATTTTTCAAAAAGGTCTTTGGCGGCACGTGCATCACCGAGGGCGCGGTGCGCTGCTTCGTTCTCAATACCAAGCACCGAACAGATATTGCCAAGACTATAGGACCGATAACCTGGAAATGCTTTGCGCGCAAGGCGAACAGTGCACAATCGCTTGCTGTTCCACTGTCTACCGATTGCTGCAAATTCTGCACGTATAAAAGAATAATCGAACGATACATTGTGCGCTACAAAGACGGTGTCTTTCAGAACCTCTTCCAACTCATCGGCAATTTGATGAAATGAAGGTGCACCTTGCAGCATCTCATCATGGATGTTGGTAAGCGCAGTAATGAACTTGGGTAATGGCCTGCCCGGGTCCAGCAGCGTATGGTACTCGCGCACTACTTGCTGCCCATCATGTACACATATTCCAATCTCAATGATGCTGTTGCCCGCAGCATAACTGCCGGTGGTTTCAATGTCCGTAATCGCATAGAGGGTTGGTTGCTTCTTTTGTGCCATGATGAATTGATTGCGCAAAGGACATCAGCAAGATTGTAAAGAATTTACAATTTCGAAAATTTGGATAAATAAGTCATCAAGGTAGTCCTTTGTTACATTTCTAAACCATGAAGAAGAAATCATTCATTGAGTTGGAAGCCATACTGGAGCGTTATAGCAAAAATGCAGATAAGACAGGATGGACGTACATATTCCTAGATGCGGCTACGATTTGCCAACTCACGGATGAGAAGCGTTCATTTAAAGTATGCGGAAAGTTGGATGATTATCCCATCCAGCAAGTGACGTTGCTGCCGGTTGGAAATGGCGATTTTATCCTGCCCTTTAATGCCGGTATGCGCAAGGCTACGGGAAAAAAAGAGGGCGACAAGATTTTGGTCAAGCTTCACTTGGACAATTCAGAAGTTCTATTAAGCCAGGACTTGCTCGATATATTGGCAACGGATGTAGCTGCACTGCAGAGATTCCGTACGCTTACAAAGGGCCATCAGCAATATTTTTCTAAATGGGTGGAAAGCGCCAAGACCATGCCTACCAAAACCGACCGATTGGCAAAGTGTTTATATGCCATGCAGAATGGTTTGGATTATGCGCAGATGATTCGTCATTTCAAAAAGAAGTAAGAAAGTTTTCGCGTTAAAAAAATGGCCAATAGTTGCATAAAGCGAGCATATTTGTCGCCACAAAAAATGTAGTCATGCAACGCATCATAGAGTGTATTCCAAATATATCGGAAGGTAGAGATAGGGCTAGAATCAACGCCATCACATCAGTAGTTGAAACAGTACCCGGAGTGATGTTGCTGGATGTGGATCCGGGGGCAGCCACCAATCGCACCGTTATCACATTTGCGGGTGAACCCGAAGCGGTGGTAGAAGCAGCTTTTCTATTGATTAAGAAAGCCTCCGAGCTCATTGATATGCGCCATCACAAAGGCGAGCATCCCCGACAAGGCGCTACTGATGTTTGCCCATTGGTGCCCATAAGCGGAGTAACCATGGATGAATGCGTTGCATTGGCTAAGCAGCTCGGAGAGCGCGTGGGGCGCGAACTTGGAATTCCGGGCTATTACTATGAATATGCAGCTACTTCTCCTGAACGCCAGAACCTGGCCAATAATCGCAAGGGAGAGTATGAGAACATCGGTAAAATTGAAACCCCGGAGTGGAAGCCTGATTTCGGTCCTGATAAAGTGAACGACACAGTTCGTAAAGCCGGCATCACGACAATTGGTGCGCGCGATTTTCTTGTTGCTTACAACATCAACCTCAATACAACTTCTACTCGCAGAGCAAATGCAATCGCTTTCGATATCAGAGAAGCTGGACGCATCATTTATGACCCTAAGACCAACAAACCGATTATGGACGAACATGGTGAGCCCAAGCGTCAACCGGGTAGTTTGAAATACGTGAAAGGAATCGGCTGGTACATTCCTGAATATGGAATTGCGCAATTGTCTCTCAACTTGACCAACATCACCAAAACACCCGTTCACATTGCTTTTGATGAGGCCTGTAAGAAAGCACACGAACGAGGTGTAAGAGTAACGGGGTCGGAATTGGTAGGCTTGATTCCTAAGCAAGCCTTGCTGGATGCAGCTGATTATTTCCTCAAGAAACAACAACGTTCACTGGGTATCAGCGAAAAAGAGAAGATAAAGATTGCCGTGAAATCCTTGGGGTTGGATGATTTGGCTCCATTCAAACCTGAGGAAAAAGTCATTGAATACATCATCGAGAAGAAGATGAATACAACCAAGAAATTGGTGGATATGAGTCTTACAGATTTCGCTGATGAAACCGCGAGTGAATCCCCTGCTCCCGGTGGTGGTAGTATCAGTGCTTATGTTGGAGCGCTAGGAGCTGCTTTGGGAGCTATGGTCGCCAACTTGAGTGCCCACAAGCGCGGATGGGATGATCGTTGGGAGGAATTTTCTTACTGGGCAGAGAAAGGCATGGAATATCAGCAACGCTTGTTGTTCCTAGTGGATGAAGACACGCGTGCTTTCAATCGCATCATGGATGGATTTGGCTTGCCAAAGAATACCGATGAAGAAAAGAAACATCGTGCTGCTATCATCGAAGAAGCATCCAAGTATGCGATGCAGGTACCGCTCATGACGGCTGAAACGGCCTTGGCAAGTATGGAAGTGATGAAGCAAATGGTGGAGCATGGCAATCCCAATTCTGTGACGGATGCAGGTGTGGGAGCATTGTGCGCACGCACTGCCGTTTTAGGCGCGGTGATGAATGTTCGCATTAATGCAGGTGGTATCAAAGACAAAGCTTTCACTGCCGAACTTCTTGAAAAGGCTGCACAAATTGAGCAGCAAGCAGAAGCAGCGGAAGCGGAGATTAGAAAAATGGTTGCTGAAAAAATTAAGTAATAAACGATGCACTTTCTTTCAGAAGATCTGGAGCGTTATGTAGAACAGCATACTCAGCCGGAGCCTGAATTGCTGGCCAAGCTCAATCGCGAGACGTGGCAGAAGGTCATTAACCCGCGCATGTTGAGTGGTCACTTGCAAGGCCGTGCCTTGAGTATGTTTTCCAAAATGATTCAACCGATGTATGTGCTTGAGATTGGTACATATACAGGTTATTCTGCATTGTGCTTTGCTGAAGGTTTGAGAGAAGGAGGCAAGGTTGTTACCATCGACATCAATGATGAGCTGCAGAGCATCCAAGATAAATATTTCTCAGCATCGCCCTTTGCAGCGCAAATCGAAAGACACTTTGGCAATGCATTGGATATCATTCCGGCATTGACCTATGACTTTGATCTTGTCTTTTTGGATGCCGATAAAGAGAATTATCTGAATTACTACCACATGCTCATTCCCCGCATGAAGAGCGGTTCCTACATCATGGTGGATAATGTTTTGTGGAATGGCAAGGTGCTGCATCCTGCATCTCCGAAAGATGTGGATACGCGAGTAATGCAAGAGCTCAACGCATTGATGACCCGTGATGAGCGAATTGAGAATGTTCTTCTTCCACTCAGAGATGGGCTTATGATTGGCCGTGTGAAATGAGTTAGGAGATTATACCACGTAAATGTTTTCAGCGAATTTTTGACTCACCGTATGTTGAGTTCCATTCACTTCAATGGTGAGTGAGTTGTCATATTCTTGAAGTGCGAGCACTTTTATCTTACTGCTCAACCCCAATCCTACTTTCATCACATAATGCAGAAAGGGGGTAGTGCTGTCCTTCACGGCTACCATTTTGCAACTCTTTCCCACAGCCACATCGGCCAAAACCTTTTTGTGCTCCACACTGAATTCTCCTTTGCTGTTAGGGATGGGGTCACCGTGTGGATCAAAAGTCGGATGTCCTAGGAATTTATCGAGTTTCTCGATGAGTTTCGAAGATTGGATGTGCTCCAACTGTTCCGCTACTTCGTGCACTTCATCCCAAGTAAACTCTAGTTTTTCATAAAGAAAAGTTTCCCATAGCCTATGTTTCCGCAACACTTCGGTAGCATGTTTCTTACCACTCTTCGTGAGAGATACTTTGCCGTATTTCTCGTAATCCACAAGCTTCTTATCCCGCAACTTTTTGAGCATATCGGTAACTGTCGCAGGTTTCACATCCAGATGTGATGCGAGCTCATTGGTACCGGCATTGGGCTTGCCGCTTTCCATCGTGAATTTAAGAATGGCCTTGAGATAATTCTCCTCTGTGAATGATAGCATACCACAAAACTAAAACAAGTTGTCAAATATTTAAAGTTAGGAGAATCTAACTAATTAGTTTTGCAACATGAAAAATAGGTTAGTCTCATTTCCTAAGTATTGCATTGCTTACACCCTGGTGATGAGCGGATGGCTTTATTCGGTGTGTGCATGGGCACAAACAGCCGTCTTGAATGGAACAATTCAATGCGAAGGTGAACCAATCGAGTTCGCAACGATTCACTTAAAGGGAACGAACTATGGAGCAATGACCGATAATGCAGGAAAGTTTGTCATTACAAATGTTCCATTGGGAACCTATGTATTGGAGGTGTCAGCACTTGGTTATATACATCAATCAAGGAACATTCAACTAAAAAGTAATCAAGTTCATTATCTCGAAATAGAACTCGATAGAGCAGCATCGTCCTATAACGAAGTGGTAGTGACCGGAACATTGAAAGAGGTTGTTCGCTCTGAAAGTCCTGTACCTGTGGAGGTTTATACAACTGCTTTTCTAAAGAAAAATCCTACACCGAACATATTTGAAGCCCTGCAGAACGTCAACGGAGTGAGGCCGCAATTGAACTGTAACGTCTGCAATACGGGGGATATTCACATCAATGGTTTGGAAGGACCCTATACAATGGTCTTGATCGATGGTATGCCCATTGTGAGTTCCTTATCAACAGTTTATGGATTGATGGGAATTCCCACCTCCATGATTGAACGAGTAGAAATAGTGAAAGGTCCAGCATCATCGCTTTATGGAAGCGAAGCGGTGGGAGGATTGATCAATATTATAACCAAGAGTCCGAGCAATGCTCCAATACTCTCGTTTGATATTTCATCCACTACCTGGCTTGAAAACAATTTAGACCTATCATTTAAAAAATCTCTTGGCAAGCGATTTCACCTCCTCATAGGGGCCAATGGCTTTTACTATAACCATGTGATGGACAACAACGGGGATAACTTTACGGATGTAGCATTGCAAAAGCGTGTTTCTGTTTTTCAGAAATGGAACATGCTTCGCAAAGAGCATCGCTTGTTTTCGGTTGCCGGCCGTTACATGTATGAAGACCGATGGGGCGGAGACGTGCGCTGGACTCCACAGTTTCGAGGAGGCGATAGCATATATGGTGAGAGCATTACCACACAACGATGGGAATTAATAAGCCAATACCAACTACCGGTTAAAGAGAAGGTACTCCTATCTATTTCGTTCAATCAACATTTGCAAGACAGCTATTACGGAACAACCTATTATCAAGCGCAGCAGCGCATAGGATTCACACAACTCACTTGGGACAAAAGCTATAAAAGGCATGATTTGCTAAGTGGTATGGCGATGCGTTATACCTATTATGATGACAACACACCGGCAACATCCTACCTTGATAATGGCGTACTTCGCAACAAGGTATCCCATACCTACTTGCCCGGCATCTTTGTTCAGGATGAATGGAAGTTCGCATCGGAGCACAGGTTGTTGTTAGGATACCGATGGGACTATCACTCGCATCATGGCCATATTCATACACCGCGTTTTGCTTATAAATGGTCCATAAGTGATGAAGCGATACTTCGTCTCAATGCCGGAACAGGATTCCGAGTCGTGAATCTTTTTACTGAAGACCACGCAGCCATGACCGGTGCGCGTGATGTCATTGTTCGCAACGATTTAAGACCGGAGCGTTCGAAGAACATCAACCTCAATCTGCTCAAGAAAAATTATTGGAAGAGAGGATATCTCGGCTGGGATGCATCTGTTTTTTATACGCATTTTGATAACAAGATTTTGCCTGATTATGATTCGCATCCCAATCAAATCATATATGATAATTTAATCGGTTATGCCCGAAGCATGGGACTGAGTTGGAACTTGGATTACACCTCCGTGAAAGGAATAAAGCTCAACTTGGGCATGACATTGATGGAAGTTCAAGTGAAAAGTGATGAGCGAGTTGAGCGCCAGATGCTTACCGAACGCATGACCGGAACATGGGGGATAAGCTATACAATTGAACGATACTTTACCTCCATTGACTATACCGGTAATGTTTACAGTCCGATGCGGTTGCCATTATTGGGCCAGCAAGATCCGAGAAAGGAATTCTCGCCATGGTGGAGCATTCAGAATCTGCAACTCACCTATAAAGGCTGGAAAAATTTTGAATTATATGGAGGAATAAAAAATTTGCTCAATTGGACACCGAACAAAGGCAATCCTTTTTTAATAGCCCGTTCATTTGATCCGTTTGACAAGGATGTTGTATTTGATGAAAACGGTCAAGTGATAGCCACGCCATCCAATCCGTATGCTTTGACATTTGACCCCACCTATGTGTACGCGCCCAACCAAGGGATAAGAGTTTTTTTCGGTTTGCGAGTTAGATTATCATAGAAATGAAAAAGGTGGCCTGAGCCACCTTTTTATGAATGCGATTAAATGGACGTTAGAACTTCGCACAAAAACCGATGTTTAGCCAAGCGATGCTATAGCCTATTTCAGCAAACAGGGCCGAGTTTTCATTAAAGAAATAACGACCACCTGCATAGGCGCCAAATGCTACACCGCCCACTTTGGGTTCTGTAATGAAGACTTCGATGGATTTGTCGGTACTTTCAAATTTCGCACTTGCCACATTGTAACCCAGCATGAGACCACCGTAAACATCAAATTTATCATCTTGATAAAAGTGATAGTTACCTCTGGCGCCAATGATTAAATAAGAATATTTCCAACTGTACTTACTCGTCCAATAGGCCGATTCATACTTAGAAGTAGTGTACCCAACTAAACCTCCAACCCCGATTTGGTCGGTTACACCAATTTCAAATGATGCGTGAACAGGTGGAACTCCCATTTTAGAACCACTGTAGGCATAAGGACTGATTACACCCACACCGGCATGGAAAAACTTGGCACCGTTTTCAAAATGTTGAGCTGTTGCAAAAGTTGAAACAAAAGCTACGATTAAAGAGAATAGGACTTTTTTCATAGTTGATTATGGTTTAAAACGTAAAAATTTTGGGCGAAAATAGTAAAATTGATACAGACAAAACATAAGGTATACTCCGTATTTTTTTAATTTAAAGAGGAGCAGAATGACCCAAATGATTCGCCTCCGTCAATTGCAATATAATTCGAAAACAATAGATTTTTTTCTAATTCTCGACATCCGCAAGTTCTTCAGCAATTATTAGTTAGTTAAGGGGGGGGCTTCGTCTTTTTTCTCGCGGTAGTGGTATTTTACGGTAATTGTAGTCTGTGGATGAGTGGTGGACTCATTATCGCTTTTCGGGTTAGTTGGAATTTTCCAATAAGCATTTTCGTCATCCGGCAGTTCCGGCTCCAGTTCATATTGGTAAACCTTGCGTTGAGGCCCCTGGTTGCGATAAACAATTGCCAAAACCAGTCCGACAACAAAACCACAGGCATGCCCCTCCCACGAAATTTTAGAATCAATAGGGAAGAGGTACCATACTAGAGAGCCATAATAGAAAATAACAGCAAGCGAAACACGCAGGAGCAATGGGTTTCTCCTTATGATACCGCTGAAAAATAGGAAAGCGAATTCACCATAGAGCAAGACACTTGCGCCAATATGATTGCTCGGGCGGCCTACCAACCAAAGAATAGCTGGTGCAACGAACAAAATGATAAAAAAGATTTTACCGGCAATTTGGCGGTAGAAGTAAAATAGAAACGAGTTGAGGACGAGCAGCCCTAAGGAGTTCTGAGCGATGTGTTTTATATCCCCATGTAAAAAATGCATGGTAAGTATGCCGCGCAAACCTTCCCATTGGCGAGGCCGAAGTCCATACTGCCGCAGGTCAAAGTGGAGGTATTCTACTGTGAGAAATGCAATCCAGCAAATGGCGATTAGAAGCAGGGAAACCAAAAGAGCATCTTTTATCTTCTGAGGGTCGCTTGCCGTTCGTGTAATTTTTGGTTCAAATGGATTGTTCGCCAACTCGTTTTAATATTTTCGTTTTCAAATCAAACAAAACTATTGATGAAAAGAATTCTTTTTCTACTGCTTTTGGGTTCCTTTTCGAGTTTGGTTGCTGCTGCCAGTAACGAGGTAAAGGAGCTGAGCATGAGCCCGGACCCGGTAAAAGGCCAGAAAACTAGTACAAGTTCATCGTTTGAACTATCAAAGGGGTATTTTTCCCTGTTTGATTTGCTCAAGATGACATCCTCGCCCGACACTGTGCGTACCGGTTCTTCAAGAAATGAGTCAAGCTCGGGATTGAATGTTCAAACCAAGTTTAAGGTACAGGCGAAGTAAGTCGGCTGTTCTTCAACTCGCTCGCGTAAGACTGATTCAAACATAATCTTCATCATGGGTTTTTGCTAAACTTTCTAGAATAGCAAGAACCCTCTTTTTTTAGAGCACAATCATCTTAGTTTCGCGCTCTGATGATTTCAGATAAAAAGCCGGTACAGGATTTTGTTCAGTTGCTTCAGCAGTATGCAATTGAGCATGTCATTATCACCCCGGGTTCACGCAATGCTCCCTTTATCATCAGTCTCAGTGATCATCCTACCATTCAATCACACAGTGTAGTGGATGAACGCAGTGCTGCGTTTGTGGCCTTGGGCATGGCGCAACAATTGCGCAAACCTGTTGTGTTGATATGTACCAGCGGAACGGCAGCACTCAATTTTGCTCCAGCCATTGCAGAGGCTTATTATCAGCGCATACCGTTATTGGTGGTTACTGCTGACCGTCCGATTGAATGGATAGATCAAGGTGAAGGTCAAAGCATTCGCCAGCGCAATGTTTTTCAAAACTTCGTAAAAGCTTCCTATGAGATAGCTGAAGAAGCATCGGAAGGGGATTTGGTGTGGTACAATGTACGCATCATGGATGAAGCCATGCGCTTGTGTACCGAGGGTGTTCCCGGGCCGGTGCATATCAATTTTCCGCTCAGAGAAAGTCTTTACAGGACAGCCGAACCCGATGGTATTGTGAAAACCATCCAACGTGCAGAGGTACAACTTAGCTTGTCTCCAGATGAACTCCGAGGCATTCACAAACGCATCGCAACTGCGCAAAAGGTGATGATTCTTGCCGGACAATTGCCTCCCATTGAAGGCTTGCGCGAGCATGTCATCGCACTAGCTGAGAGAGAAAATGTGGTGGTGTTTACCGAAGCACACAGCAATCTTTCGCACCCACAATTCATCAGCACCATCGATCGCTTGATTATGGGGCTTGAAGGAGAGGAGATTGACCGGCTTGTTCCGGATTTGCTCATTACTATCGGCCACAACATTATATCGAGAAAGATAAAAGAGTATTTGCGCAAAGGACAGCCTGAGCATTGGCATGTAGATGTCAGTGGTGAAGGGCTTGATACTTATAAGCATCTTACCAAGATTATACCGCTGCATCCGGTAGATTTCTTTCGCGCCATTGACACCTCCTATACTACCACGTCAAACTATCGCGCTCAGATTTCGGCCATGAATGATAAGGCGCGAAATGCTGCAACCACCTACCTGAAGGAAGCAGCATGGAGCGATCTCAAGGCGTTTGATATCATCATGAAGCACATACCAGCCGGGCAGGATTTGCAAATGGGCAACAGTTCGGTGGTACGCTACATCCTTTTGTCCGATTCGCGTTCAGATTTGCGTTACTACGGAAATCGCGGAGTAGCGGGAATAGACGGGTGTACAAGTACTGCCGTTGGAGCTGCTTATATCACGCAAAAACCAACTACTTTGATATCAGGAGACATTGCTTTCTTCTATGATAGCAATGCTTTTTGGAACAACTTGGTGAGTTCCCGGCTCAAAGTGATTGTGATTAATAACAGCGGGGGAGGAATTTTCCGCATCATTCCGGGGCCATCCACCACAGGTGACGCTTTGGACACCTACTTTGAAACGGTCCATCAGCGCAGTGTGAATGGTTTAGCTGCGATGTATCATTTGCCTTGCCATACAGTGCGTAATGAAGTAGAATTGGAAGCCGGACTTCAGTGGTTGTACGAGCAAAAAAGCTGTGCAATCCTAGAGATTGTTACGCCACGTGAGAAGAATGACACTATTCAAAAACGTTATTTTCAATTCATCAAAGAGAACAAATAATTTTTAAGACATACCATGAGAAATTGGACAACCATCAAAGAATATAGCGATATCAAATTCGAATATTTCGAAGGTATTGCCAAGATTACCATCAATCGTCCGCAGGTATATAATGCCTTCCGTCCTGAGACTAACCGCCAGATGATTGAAGCAATGGACATCTGTCGCGAAAGACAGGATATTGCCGTAATCATATTAACGGGTGTGGGAGATAAAGCATTTTGCAGCGGAGGTGACCAAAATGTAAAAGGTGTAGGAGGTTATATCGGAGAGGATGGAGTGCCCCGCCTCAACGTATTGGACTTGCACAAGCGCATACGTGAAATTCCAAAGCCTGTAATTGCGATGGTAAACGGATATGCCATAGGTGGTGGCCATGTGCTACATGTTGTATGCGATTTGACGATTGCATCGGAAAATGCACGCTTCGGTCAGACAGGACCGAAGGTTGGTAGCTTCGATGCGGGTTTTGGTTCAAACTACCTCGCCAGTCATGTTGGTCAAAAGAAAGCACGTGAGATTTGGTTCCTCTGCGAACAATACACCGCAGCAGAAGCCCTGCAGATGGGATT
Source organism: Flavobacteriales bacterium (assembly GCA_036562565.1). Taxonomy (GTDB): domain Bacteria; phylum Bacteroidota; class Bacteroidia; order Flavobacteriales_D; family Sanyastnellaceae; genus DATCJY01. The sequence continues at coordinate 71,315 of DATCJY010000090.1, forward strand.
GGTGAACAAAGTGGTTCCGCTAGCCGAATTGGAAGATGAAACCGTACGTTGGTGCAAGACCATTATGAAGCGAAGTCCGTTGGCCATCCGCATGATTAAGCGTGGTTTGAATGCCGAGCTTGATGGTCAGCGTGGATTGATGGAGTTTGCCGGGGATGCAACACTTCTTTACTACCTCACAGAAGAAGCACAAGAAGGTAAAAAGGCATTCCTTGAAAAGAGAGAACCTGACTTCCAGAAGTTCCCAAAATTCCCATGAGATAACGAGCGTTTATGGCCCTTAAGAACTGGATTGCAGCAGCGCGATTGCGGACCTTGCCTTTGGCGGCTTCATGCACCTTGACAGGTTCGGCTTTGGCGTGGCAAGAAGACAAAGGCAATTGGAAGATCTTTGGTTTTGCATTGCTCACCACTTTTCTCTTGCAGATTCTTTCCAATTTCGCCAATGACTATGGCGATTTTACGAAAGGTGTGGACAATGCGGAGCGGGTAGGACCTCAGCGTGCATTGCAGAGTGGGAGTATCACGCAGGAGCAGATGAAAAATGCCTTGTTAGTGTGTGCATTGCTTACGCTGCTATCAGGATTGATTTTGCTTTGGGTTTCCTTAGCGGCTGCGGGTCTATTCTTGTATGCTTTGGTCATGCTAGGATTTGGTCTATTGGCTATCCTGGCGGCATTCAGATACACCATGGGCAAGAATCCCTATGGCTATCGTGGGTTGGGTGATGTATTTGTTTTCCTCTTTTTCGGCTTGGTTGGTGTGTGTGGAACTTATTTCCTCTATACCCATACTTGGAACAGTTGGACCTTGTTGCCGGCCGTTACCATCGGTCTGCTCAGTGCAGCGGTTTTGAACCTCAATAACCTAAGAGACCATGTGAATGATGCGGCTTCAGGCAAACGCACATTGGTAGTAGTTATAGGTTTTGAGAAAGGAAAATACTATCAACTCATGCTCGTAGTAATGGCCTTTGTGAGTGCATTGGTTTGGATGGTAGCTCACAATTACCATCCTGTTCAATGGACTGCCATGTTGCCACTGGGTATTCCGTTGCTCTTGTTGCCCAAGCTCTTTGCTACACGCAATCCGGCCCTGCTGGATGCTGACCTCAAGAAAATTGCACTGTCCGCTTTTTTGTTTTCTGTGTTCTTTTTTATTGTTTGGTTCCTCTGAGCAACCACTAGGATATGTGAAGACAATGCGAAGCAAGTATATTCACCCCCGCAAAATCAAAATTGTATGGCATCATCAACTAACCGCATTTTCGGAATAGAAGTAGCCTATGTGATAGCGCTCTTCGGGATGGTGTTCTATATATTCCTGTTTACGATAGGCAACAAGGTATTGAGTCTTCTTGCTCATGAAGAATACAGCCTGGTCTTGGACTTTTTTCCTGCTTTGTTCCTATTTATCTCCGGCAGCACATTGTCCATCTCATTGCGCAACAACCGCATCAGCAAGCGGAAGTTATTGGCTTATCAGGCCAAACGCGGCTCAATACTTTTTCTGTTAGGGCTGATATTTTGTCCTTGGTGGCACATGAATATGTTTGTCATTGTGGGCATCCTCTTTTTTCTGACACAATACATTGCGCGCTGGAGCGAATTAGCCCTAGCACTTTTACTCTTCTCAGTGATATCACTAGGTGTGATATTGCTCATGTTAGGGGTGCCGCATCAAATTGTCTATACAATGCCACAGATTAGTGGCAGTGATTGGCACAGCCTGTTTGGCTTCCTTTTCTTCAACGGATATTTTTCACTGCTTCCATGGAGCACCTTTTATATCGCAGGTGTTCTTTTTGGAAGATTGAAAACATCCGGTCTTGGAATTATTCCACCTACCAGTATCATAGGAATATTACTCATTATTGGGGCTCTGCTGATGGATGTGTACTTGCCAAAGTTCCAGGAGCTCACATATAAAGTCAATGCAAGTGAGAACATCTACCTGCAATGGCGGGTTTCTTACTTGCCTTTCATTTTGTATGGTATTGGATTGTCAATGGTGGTGATGAATGCCTGTCAATACTTTGGAAAGTACATCGAGCACCGTGGTTTCAAAAAGATGGTGCAAACGTTTTCTGCGATGAAGTACAGCATCCTGTTCTTCCAAATATTGCTTACTTCTATCATTTTGGGTATTGCCAATAAACCCACATTTAACAGCTTAATGTTATTGATGATAGTGGCACTTGTTTCTACCTTTCTGGTGTTTTATTTAGCTTCCATGTGGCGCTCCAAAATCAATGAGTTGGGACCTATTGAATTCGTGGTCAAAAGAATCGCGGGCTCCGGAAGAAAAGGATGATATGACTATTGAAGTAAGAAAACACACGCTCAAGTTTCATCGTCCGGCAACAACCTCACGCGATACGCTCTTGCAACGCGATGCTTGGTATTTCATCTTGCGTGGTGAGGAACCACAAATTTTTGGAATAGGTGAGTGTGCACCGATTTTCGGTTTGAGCTTGGAAACACCGGCAGCTTTGGAAAAAGCCATTGCTCAAGTGGTAAGCTGCAAAAAACTGAATGAAGTACCACAAGACTTGTTGCGGCAATTTCCAAGCATTCGCTTTGCTCTTGAAGTGGCCCAGCTGGACTTGGAAAACGGTGGTACTCGTACCATTTTCCCGAATCATTCCTCTAAGCCAATCCCCATCAATGGCCTTATCTGGATGAATGATAAGGAAACGATGATGCGTGAGGCGGCAGAGAAAATCAAGGCCGGTTTTAAGTGTATTAAACTCAAGATTGGCGGAATTGATTTTGAACAGGAAGTCGATATTTTGAAAGGCATCCGTGAACAATTTGGTGCAGAAGAGCTTGAAATCCGCTTGGATGCAAATGGCTCATTTTCTCCCGACAATGCCTTGGAGCGACTGGAAACCCTTTCTGCATTTCATATTCACAGCATAGAGCAACCTTTAAAAGCCGGACAATGGGAAGCCTTGGCGGAAATTGTCGCCAAGAGTCCTATTCCGATAGCGCTGGACGAAGAACTCATCCCAGTCACCGATTCAAAGGTGAAAATGGAACTGCTCGACCAAGTGCGCCCACATTACATTATCCTCAAACCCACTTTGCACGGTGGAATAGTGGGGTGTGATGAGTGGATAGCGCTTGCCGAAGCACGCCAAATCCGTTGGTGGGCAACATCCGCGCTGGAGTCAAACATTGGGCTCAATGCAATTGCCCAATGGGTGAGTAGCTATCAAATCACTTTACCTCAAGGTCTTGGAACAGGCCAACTCTATGTTAACAACATTCCTTCACCATTGAAGTCCGGAAGTGGATACTTTTGGTGGGACCAAACTCTTGACTGGGACCTAAATATCGTAGTGCGTTAAACAACAATCTAAATACTATTTAAATTGAAAGAGTATATTTTAAATGACGTAAGCTATAATGCTGAAGAGCTCATTGCGTTTGCAAAATCGCAATTGGGCAAAGTTGCTGCGTGGGAGCAGAGTCATTACGAAGTTATATTGGACTTCTTGTCAGAGAAGGATTACATCGAAACACCCACTTCCGGCTCCACCGGAGAACCGAAGATGATACGCTTGTCCAAAGCTCATTTGGAGAACAGTGCGAAACTTACGGCAACATATTTCAAGATTCGCTCCGGAAGCAGGGTGTTGCAGTGTCTGCCCTCGAAGTTTATCGCTGGCAAGATGATGATAATTCGTTCATTGGTTTACGGGTGGAATTTGCGTTGGGTGGAGCCAGCTGCCAATCCGCTGAAAAACATTGATGAACATTTCGATTTTGCGGCATTTACCCCGATGCAAGCATCAGCGGTTTTAAATGAAAATCCGGAAAAATTCAAAGCCATCAAGACCATTATTATAGGTGGAGGTAGTGTCTCCAAAGATTTAGAGGAAAAATTGACTACCTGCCCTAACTCCGTGTACCTCACCTATGGTATGACAGAGACCATCACACACGTGGCCGAGAGAAGACTAACCGGTAAAAATCCGCCCAACTTCTTCCAAGCCTTGCCGGGAGTACGTTTTTCATTGGACGAACGCGAATGCCTTGTCATTGAAGCCGTGCATCTTGACAACGCCCGCTTCCAAACCAACGATGTAGTGATGCTTACCAGCCCGATGACTTTCCGTTATCTCGGCAGAATCGATAATGTCATCAACAGTGGCGGTATCAAGATTTTCCCTGAAAAAATTGAACGCAAAATCGGACATCTGCTTACCCGCAATTTTTTCATCACCAAAGACAGTGACCCGACATTGGGTGAGAAAATGGTGATGTATATCGAGGGTGAGCGTTACTCGGAGTCAGAACTGCTACAGTTGAGCTCAGCCATGAAGATGTTCCTTCACAGCTATGAAGTTCCGAAAGAGTTCCGCTTTGTTCCCCAGTTCGAATACACAGAAACCAATAAGGTTAAACGCAAATTATATTGATGAGCAAGGAATTGGTTTTTGCCTCGGCCAACGAGAACAAGGTAAAAGAAGTAGAGCAGAAGATGGGCGGAATTGTCCGTCTTCGTGGTTTAAAGGATATCGGTTGCACGGATGATATTCCGGAAACGGGCACCACCCTTGAGGACAATGCACGACAAAAGGCTTGGTATATCTGGGATAAATACCGGGTCAATTGTTTTGCGGATGACACCGGACTTGAGGTTTTTGCACTCAATAATGAGCCAGGAGTCATGTCGGCACGTTATGCAGGACCTCAGAAGAACCCGCAGGACAATATGGATAAACTCCTGAAAGCCTTGGAAAACGAGACCAACCGCACCGCTCAATTTCGCACCGTGATTTGTCTCATCATTGATGGGCAGGAAAAATTGATTGAAGGAGTGGTGAAAGGAACCATTGCGCGTGAGCGCTCCGGTTTGGCTGGTTTTGGCTATGACCCTATTTTCATTCCGGAAGGCCATCAGGTATCTTTTGCTGAGATGACCTTGGAGGAAAAAAATGCCATCAGCCATCGCGGACGTGCCATTAAATTATTGGTGGATTGTTTAAAATCAGTGGATTAGAAATCTAGACTTTGATTTTTTTCATTTTTATCTACTTTTCGCCCGGTAAAACCTCAATTTAGGAAAATGAACTACCTCGATTTTGAAGCTCCTCTGAAAGAGTTGAACGAGCAAATAGAAAAACTCAAAGAGAGTGAGAAGAAGGCAGGTGTGGATATGTCCAACGCCATTGCCGATTTGCAAAAAGCTCTTGCAGAGAAGACCGCAGAGATTTATTCCAATTTGGATCCTTGGCAACGTGTTCAAGTTAGCCGCCATCCTGATAGACCATACACCATTCAATATATCGAAGCCATCACCGGAAACCAATGGATTGAGCTCCACGGTGACAGAACAGTGAGAGACGACAAAGCCATGGTAGGCGGTTTTGGTATGCTCGATGGCCAGAGTGTGATGTTCATTGGCCAGCAAAAAGGTGTAACTACCAAATTGCGTCAGTACCGCAACTTCGGTATGGCCAATCCCGAAGGATATCGCAAAGCGCTCCGACTGATGAAGCTTGCTGAGAAATTCAATAAACCCATTGTTACCTTCATTGATACTCCCGGTGCTTATCCCGGCCTAGAGGCGGAAGAGCGCGGACAAGGTGAAGCCATTGCACGCAACCTCTATGAAATGATGAAATTGCAAGTCCCCGTTATTTGCATCATCATTGGCGAAGGTGCATCCGGTGGTGCTTTGGGTATTGGTATCGGAGACCGCGTATTGATGCTGCAGAACTCTTGGTATTCGGTTATTTCTCCTGAAAACTGCTCCACTATCCTTTGGCGTAACTGGGATCACAAAGTGGAAGCAGCAAAAGCGCTCAAGCTCACTGCCGAGGATATGTACAAAAACAAATTGATTGATGGCATTATTCCGGAACCGGTAGGCGGTGCACATTCCAACCGCGAAGAAATTTTCGCAACCGTGAAAAAAGTCATCAAGGACGAATTGGCCGTGCTGATGCAAATGGATCCAAAAGAGCGCAGTCTTGCGAGAATCGAAAAATTCTGTTCAATGGGTGTGGTTGTTCATTCATGAGCGACTTACACCAATTGATGTCCAATCATATAAAGAAGCAGGAGGCCAAGCTCCTGCTTTTTTTTTTGTCCGCGATTTTATGGCGTTTCGTGAAGGTGCTTGGAGATAAATACGAAGCAACACATTCATCGCGTATTCTAATAAACTTGGAGAAGGGAGATTTGGAGAAGGGAGATAAAGCTTAGTGCATCAGACTATACACGGTAGGTTTGCGTTATCGCTCGGTGGAATCGTCACTTTTCGATGTCTGCAATATATCTTCGCCCTCATCTATGAAATTTGTTCATCCTGAAATGCTTTGGGGATTGCTCGCAGTGGCCATCCCGATTATAGTTCACCTGTTCAATTTCAGAAAATTCAAACGGGTAATGTTTCCCAATGTTGAGTTTCTGAAAGAGATAAAACAGGAGACCCATAATAAGAGCAAGTTGAAGCATTTGTTGATTTTGGCTGCAAGGTGCTTGGCCATTGCTGTTATTGTATTGGCATTTGCTCAACCGTTTATTCCGGTAGCGGGAAGCAGCATCAAGCCCGGAGGCAATGTTGTTTCTATTTATATCGATAACTCATTCAGCATGGAAGGGCAAGGTCGTGACGGTCGGCTCATCGATTTGGCAAAAAATAAAGCGATTGAAATTGTTCAATCCTTTTCGCCCACAGATAAGTTTCAATTGCTCACTTCCGACTTCGAAGGCCGTCATCAGCGCCTTGTAAGTAGAGAGGAGATGATTCAACTTATCCAGGAAGTGGATGTGTCACCGGCCAGCCGCCAGTTGTCAGAAGTGGTAGTGCGACAAGCCGATGTGCTCAACAAAAGTGGTATCGATAACAAGCGCGCTTTCTTGCTTACCGATTTGCAAGCTTCCGTTACGGATATTCCATCCATTAAACCGGACTCAACGATACGTTATTATGTGGTTCCGGAGAAGAGTGAAGATGTGACCAATGTTTACATTGACTCGGTTTGGTTTGATAGTCCGGTACGCCAGTTGAATCAGCCGGAATTGCTACGCATGCGTATTGTAAATACCGGTGAAGAAGCGAAGGAAAGCATTCCTGTGTACTTGACAACCAACGGACAACAAAAGAGTGTTGCTACCGTGCAGGTGCCTGCCAAAGGTTCGGTAGAAGCGGAGATGACATATACCAACACCGAAGCAGGACTAAAGGAAGCAGTGCTTACGGTAGAGGACGGAGGCATAGCAAAGGATGATAAGTTTTACTTTGCATACAACGTAGCTCAACAGATAGCGGTATTGGAATTGCGTGGCAACAATGCTTCCAATGTATTATCGGCCGTATTTGCCGATGATCCTTATTTCAACTATACCGTCCATACTGAGAACAATATTGACTATGGAGCATTTGCAAGGCATCATCTTATTGTGCTCAATCAATTACAATCCATCACATCCGGTTTGGTTGCAGAACTAGATAAGTTTGTTCAAGCGGGCGGAAGCGTCTATATCATTCCATCAACTCAAACGGATATCTTATCTTATAACACGTTGCTCGCAAAGCTCGGATTAGGTCAACTTGGCGGCAAACGCATGGATGCCACGAAGGTGGCAATCATTAACTATGACCACTATATCTTCAAACATGCGTTTGAGAAAACCACCGGCAATGTGGATTTACCGGTGGTACGTTCTTGGTATGAAATCACCGTTCCATCCAAGAGTGTTGTAGAGTCGATGCTAACGATGCAGAACGGCATGCCTTTTCTTGTAAGTGCTGCCGTAGGGCGAGGAAGAGCGTATCTCAGTGCCGTATCCTTGGATACGGAAGAAAGCAATTTGATACACCATGCTTTGTTCCCTGCTACTGTATTGCGCATGGCGGAGTTCAGTCAGCCCACCTATCCGTTGTATTATTTCTTAGGAAAAGAGCAAGCGGTGTTATTGCGCAATTTGAACTTGAGCGCTGAAGAAACACTCAGGTTGCGCAACACCACCACCAATGAAGAATTGATTCCGGAACATCGGAATGCCGGAGCTCATACCGAAGTGTATATACACTCCACATTACAGCAAGCAGGAAACTTCCAATTGCTACAAGCCAATGAACCGGTTGCTGTATTGGCTTTTAATTACGATCGTTTGGAATCAGATACACGTGCATTGACGGTTGAAGAACTGGAGACTCAATTGCAAAATGCCGGACTAGATACATGGAATGTGCTCACACAATCAGTGGAACACATTGCTGCCGGAGCGGCTGAGTTGAATGAAGGCAAGAAATATTGGTACACACTCATAGTGATGGCGCTTATCTTTTTAGCAATTGAAGTCTTGCTCATTAAATTTTGGCGTTGACGATTTCGATAAACGAGAGCATATAAAAAAGCACGGTGACCATCACCGTGCTTTTTTGTTATTAAAACAGAAAGATTTTTACCGTCTTGAGTTGGAATATCGGGAGATGAGATATACCAATTGTGCCACAGCAGCAAGTGCGGCTACCACATAAGTCATAGCAGCCCATTTAAGTGCATCACGTGCGGCATCATATTCTTGAGCAACAACGATACCGTTGGATTTCATCCAGGCAAGCGCTCTTCGGCTAGCATCAAATTCAACAGGAAGCGTTACCAAAGAGAAAAGCGTGATGATGGCTTGAGCAACAATGGCAGCAAGCAACAATCCGGGAAAGCGGCTAAGCAAGAGTACTCCGGCCATGAGTATCCATGGCATGATGGTTCCGGCCACATTTACGATGGGAACGATAGCAGAACGGAATCCGAGCATAGCATATGCAGTGGCATGTTGTACTGCATGGCCCACTTCGTGAGCAGCAACAGCTGCAGCTGCAGCGCTGCGTCCGTGGTACACATCATTACTCAGATTGACCGTCTTGTTGGTTGGATTGTAATGGTCAGTTAATTGACCGGCCACACTGATGACTTTCACATCATAAATACCATGCTCTTTTAACATGCGCTCAGCAATCTCTTTTCCCGAAAGATGATTGAGCAAGGTCATCTTAGAATATTGAGCAAATTTGTTTTTGAGTTGCATTTGAACCAGCCATCCAATAGCGGCAAAAACAATCCCAATCAAATAAAGCATTCCCATACTTTGTAAATTCTACTTGTAAAGTACAAATCTAAATGGCCTTACAGATTCGCAGCTGAGCCCAATCGTTAAGGATTACAAAAGAAAAACCACCCTGCTTACGTGGTGGCTTCTCTTCTTAACCAAATAATAATTCTTAAAACAATTACCCAACTACAAAACTCTACTAAGACAAATGAGGCAATAATTTTTGAGTATTTGTTCTTTGTGTAATTCATGTTTCTCACAGTGAAATGTTGATGGTGAAAAGGCATCATACAATTCACCGGTAACGTTTGATAAGTCTGAAAAATCGTATTAAAAAAATTATAATCGAATTACATTTTTGTAACCGTTATGAATTTGATGACACTTAATCTCCTTGCAGCAAGATCGCGTAAATGGCTCTTGTTGGCAGTTGCAATGGTGGGAGTTTATCTCTTTATACGTTGAGCTGCATTGCTTGTATCGTGTGCCTATTCAGGTTTTATGTAAATGTAACCAGCAAACTACTCATGCGAGTCTCTCGTGTGAGAGAGCAAGGTTGTGTCCATGTTTAAATTAATGAAGAATTGGATGAAACGATTCAATGAGTACTTTCCATGGTTTGTGGATTTTTGGTACTACATTGTAATGATTGTGTTGTTCATCGTACTTGCGATCATCTTTCTATAAATGAAACGGGTGTTTCGTTGAAAAGTTGATGCGCAGCGGTGGCTTTTCATATCGATGATTTATTTGTTTTGTGTCCATGCGCAGACACATATTAGTCACCTTTGTCGTTTTACTTACTTTCTCCGGTCTTAGTCAGTCCTTCTTGCAACAGCAAGAGTTGATATTTCGTCAAGCCGAGTCTCAATGGTTAGTGACCGAGCTTGAGAAAATCAATGCAGAACATTTTACTTGTCGCCCATCTCATGCTAGCTGGTCGCTACCCCAACGCGATACATTATCCTTCTTTCAGTATGAAGTTGTAATCCCCGATACCGTGCGCTTCGGTTTTCAAGCGCTTCTCTTTCCCGGTAATGATTGCAAGCGTTATTTGAAGCTCATTTCACTTTGTGATTTGTATTTCCCGCTTTTCCGTAAAAAAGCGGAATCGTTGCAATTGCCTGTGGATTATCAGTTGTTGCCTTTGATTGTATCCGGTTTGAATCCTCATTTCAAAGCCTCCGGTGACAAATCAGGGATATGGGCTATTGATTATCTCGCAGCACGTAAATATGGATTGCGCATAGATCAGTATGTGGATGAGCGCAGGGGAGGAGATTTCACTACCGATGCCGTGATGCGCTATTTGCACGATTTGCATAGGCAATATGACGGTGATGCCATGAAAGTCATCACAGCTTATCGCAAAGGAGCACCGTATGTAGCACAACTCATAAGCATGTCCGATAGTATAGGTTTCTATGATGCTTTGGATACCGATTCCAAAAGCTTCATTCAGTTCTATGCTTACCTCAATCAACTTATCAAGTCAACGCGCACCGAGAATCAGTTGAGTCATTATTTCGATATAATGGGCTTATATGAAGGCGTATTCATCGAGAATGAAATCAGCATGGCAGCATTGAGCAAGATGCTTGAAGTACCGGAGGCGTCATTGCGTGTGATGAACCCTGTTTATACTGGTGACCGCATCGATGCCGATTATCGCAGAGTCCCATTCATGTTGGAGAATACACTTTTATCGCGATACCATCAACGCAAGGATAGTGTGATGGTTTATGAAACAATGGTGTTGTCCACCAACCAAACAACTATTGCAACCGTGAAATACCATGTTGTAAAACGTGGTGAGACCTTGGGAGGAATAGCAGCGCGTTATCGGGTGAGTGTTTCGGAGCTCAAACGTTGGAACAATTTGCGCAGTGACGTGATCCGTCAAGGGCAACGACTTGTAGTAAGCAAGTCTGAAATTTCGGTGAAGCCCACCAAAGCCGACCAGAAACAAACAACTCCGGCAAAACGCATACAAGAAGATACTCCATCTAAACAAGTGAAAACTTCGGATAAACATGCTTCAGATAAGGTGACCTATGTAGTGAAAAGTGGTGATTCACTTTGGAAAATAGCTCAGCGTTATAAAGGTGTAACGGAGCAAGACATCAAGAAATGGAACAAGGTGGGGGACAAAATTTACCCAGGGCAAAAATTGATTATTTATACGAAGTAGATTTACACGCTACCATTTCCAAAAATTCAATTTCGAACAGCGCTTTATGAGTTTGTCAAAACGCACTGTTAACCTTACAGTACTTGTTGCGTCATTGGGATATTTCGTGGATATCTATGACTTGCAATTGTTCAACATCGTCAGTAAACAGAGCTTGGTAGGAATCGGGATTACCGATGCTGAGCTCTTGGCCAAATACGATTACCAATTGTTTCTTTGGCAGATGGCAGGGATGCTAGTTGGCGGAATCTTGTGGGGAGTGATAGGCGATAAAAAAGGAAGAAAGAACATTCTCTTTGGCTCCATCTTGATGTATTCGCTTGCCAACATTGCCAATGCTTTTGTAATCAACATAGAACAGTACATTCTAGTGCGTTTTGTGGCCGGGCTTGGATTGGCCGGAGAGCTGGGTGCGGCTATTACGCTGGTCAATGAAGTGATGTCAAAGGAAAAACGCGGCATTGGCACCATGCTCATTGTCACGATGGGGGTATTGGGGGCCGTTGCAGTAGCATTTGTCAATTGGTTGGATGTGCAAATAGCGGGCTTGCAGAATTGGCAAACCATGTACATCATCGGTGGTGTGCTTGGCTTGCTATTGCTTGGCTTGCGGATGGGCACCTTTGAGAGTAAAATGTTTGAAGAGAGTCGGAAGAAGGCAGTTCAGAAAGGTAATTTCTTTATGTTGTTCAACAACAAGGAGCGCTTCTTGAGATACATGTACTGCATTGTAATCGGATTACCGGTTTGGTATTGTGTAGGAGTGTTGGCCAAATTCGCTGAAGGATTTGCAGCAACCAATGGAGTGCAAGGCACAGTCACCACAGGTTTTGCTATCATGTGGTTGTATGTGGGATTATCGGCTGGAGATTTGCTCAGTGGTTTATTGAGTCAAGCTTGGCGCTCCAGAAAGAAAGTAGTGCTCGGTTATCTTATCGCTACCGTTGTCGTCACATTGATTTATTTATTCCTTCAAGGTATTAGCAGTGCGATGTTTTATTTCTTGTGCTTCTTGATTGGCTGTGCATCCGGTTACTGGGCATTGTTTGTGACAGTAGCATCAGAGTCTTTCGGAACCAACATCCGCGCTACCGTTACCACAACGGTTCCCAACTTTGTGCGCGGTGCAGTAATTCCAATCACACTGAGCTTTAAATTTTTTGAAGGTTATGTGGGCAATATCAATGCAGCGCTCATCATGTGTGGCATTTGTTTATTGCTCGCCATTACAGGCGCCTCACTTTTGCCTGAGACTTTCGCCAAGGATTTGAATTATCACGAAGAATAATACTCGGATAGGAGAAGAGAAGAAGCGTCAGAATTACTCAGAGCGCTCTTTGAATACGAAAACCTCTTCGTTGTCGCGTTTCATATAATAGGTTTCACGAGCAAACTTTTCCATGCTCTTGCTATTGGTGGAAAGTTCTTCCAAAGCGATTCGCGCCTTTTCATTTTTCTCTTTCAACTCGCGCACCTCGCGTTTAAGAGCGTTGAGCTCAGCACGCGACTTAATAATATAGAAGAGATCGATATCATTGAAGAAGCAAATCCAGAGCAGGAAAACTCCTGTCGCAAGGACGTACTTGTTTCTAGCCCACTTTGGAATCTTCAATTTTCTCACAAGACAAATATTCGTGTTTCACTAGAATTTACTGCCACATTTTTCTATCGTTTTGAACATTTGGGCGTGAATCATCACTTACCCCCCTCTATAGAGGGGGGGTGAAACTTTTTTTTGATGAAAAATTTGGAAGATACCCCCCTCAGGAAATTACATTTGCGACCGAAAATTTGAAATTTTGAATGATACCCCCTCCAAAAATGAGGGTTGGTAGGAAAAAACAGGCAAATTTTCCAAATAGATAATCCCAACAACAATCAATGAGCAACAATCGCTTTCAAGCCTTGGCAATGCTGGATTCGCGCAAGCCGAAGGAAATCAAAGGAAAAGGTGAACGTGTGAGTGAGTATTTCGGAGCCAATGTGTTCTACTACCACAAAATGCGTGAGTACCTCACAGAAGATGTGTATGATAAGCTAATGGAATGCGTGACACAGGGTACACGCATCGACCGACAGATTGCAGATCACATTGCAGCTGCAATGAAAGAGTGGGCTATTCAAAAAGGAGCAACGCATTACACTCACTGGTTCCAGCCATTGACAGGTGCCACAGCGGAAAAGCATGACAGCTTTTTCCGTCCGCTCAGTGATGGCCGTGCTTTGGAAAAGTTTGAAGGCAGCATGTTGGTACAACAAGAGCCGGATGCTTCTTCATTCCCCAACGGTGGATTGCGCAACACCTTTGAAGCACGCGGATATACGTTATGGGATCCTACCTCTCCAGCGTTCATCGTGGGTAATACACTTTGTATCCCTACCATCTTTATTTCCTACACCGGTCATGCGCTGGACTACAAAATGCCTTTGCTCAAAGCTTTGCATGCAGTGGACCAAGCTGCCACAGCAGTTTGCCACTACTTCGACAAGGATGTGAAGAAAGTGAGTGTGACCCTCGGTTGGGAACAAGAATACTTTTTGATTGACAGCGCGCTATACAATGCGCGTCCCGATATCTGGATGACCGGCCGTGCGTTGTTTGGTGCCCGTCCGGCTAGAGGTCAGCAATTGGAAGACCATTACTTCGGAAGTATTCCGGACCGTATCATGGCCTTCATGCAAGATTTTGAGCGCGAAGCTCATTTGCTCGGAATACCGGTAACCACGCGTCACAACGAGGTGGCTCCAAACCAATTTGAGTTGGCTCCGATGTTTGAAGAAGCCAACCTTGCCAACGACCACAACCAATTGGTGATGGACGTTTTGGAAAAAACCGCCAGAAAACACAACCTCCGCATTCTTCTCCATGAGAAACCTTTCGAAGGAGTGAACGGTAGCGGCAAGCACAATAACTGGTCGCTAAGCACCAACACAGGAGTGAACCTTTTGAAGCCGGGTAAGAACCCAAAGTCAAACATTCAATTCCTTACCTTCTTCATCAATGCCGTTGCGGCCATTCATGAAAATGCGGATGTATTGCGTGCAAGCATTGCAACGGTTGGCAATGACCACCGCCTCGGTGCTAACGAAGCTCCACCGGCTATCATGTCCACCTTCTTGGGTGAATATTTGAGTAGCATGTTGGATGATTTGGAGAAAAACATCAAAGGCGGAAAAATGTCCCCTGAAGACAAAACCGAGTTAAAACTGAACATCGGTAAATTGCCTCAAGTGCTTTTGGATAACACCGACAGAAACAGAACTTCTCCGTTTGCATTCACCGGTAACAAGTTTGAGTTCCGTGCTGTGGGGAGCAGTGCAAACTGTGCCAACGCGGTGACGGTGCTCAATACCATCATGGCGCATCGTCTCACACAGTTCAAGAAAGATGTGGATGCGCGAATTGCAAAAGGTGATGACAAAGACGAAGCAATTCTCAAAGAGCTCCAACGCCTCATCAAAGCCAGCAAACCGATTCGTTTTGAAGGAAACGGTTATGGCGAAGAATGGGTAAAAGAGGCAGCTAAGCGTGGTTTGAGCAATTTGAAAGACACTCCGAGCGCATTGAAAGTGTGGAAGAAAAAAGAAGTTCAGAAAGTATTTGAAGAACAAGGAGTGCTCTCCCCGGAGGAAATTCATGCACGCTATGAGATAGAACTTGAAACGTATGTTCGTAGGAGAGAGATTGAAGCGCGCATTTGTTTGGATTTGGCTTCTAATTATATCCTTCCGGCCGGTATCGGTTACCAAAACAAATTGTTGGAGAATGTGCGCGGGATGAAAGAAGTGTTGCCTCCGGCCGAATTCAAGGAACTTACCAAGACCCAAGTTGATCTTATCAAAGAAATCTCCGTGAAAATTAATGTCATGAAAGAAGGCATTGAGAAGATCAGAGCGGTAAGAGAAAAAGCCAACAAAATGGATCTGGAGAAGAAAGCTGCGTGTTACTGCTATGAAGTCTTCCCTATCATGAATGAGATTCGTGCTGCAGCCGATAGCCTTGAGCTCATCACGGAAGATGAATTCTGGCCATTGCCAAAGATGCGTGAATTGCTATTTACTCGTTAATCGCGAAATATTGATAACCGAAACGCCCCGCAATTGCGGGGCGTTTTATTTTATAACTAAAAGGAAGTAATCCTAATAAGCTAGTCTAACAAACACTCCTCGATAGGCGAAGTCATTTTTCTCATACTTATTATTTATAAAAGGGGATGAGACGTAATTAAATCCAAAGTCAAGTCCACGCTTAGAGCCTAGAAAAGGTTGTGGAAATCTGAGCACGAGTTCACCGCGCGCAGATCCTGCAATGGTTCCATAATATTGGTCTTTTACTGGGAAGTAAGAAAACTCAGGACCAACATTCACAAACAAATTAATGGCGCCAGGCCTATTGCCCAAGCGAAACTTATTCTGCACTGTCCATGCTAAAGAACTGTAGACAAGCGGATATAGTTGTTCCGCTTCCTCTTGGTTCCAAATTTCTCTAATTCCATTGATGAATGCTTGATTGATGACGTTTGTGCTGTGGAACCAAGTTCTGTCTTCATCATCTGAGAGAGGCAGTTCCAGTCCAAAACCAATGACGTAGTAATTGGTAGCAATGGACCGTTGCATGGTATAGCTTCCGCCAAGAGTTACGCTAATAGGCGAACGTTCATTTTGAGATTCGGCATTCGCATCTTGTGCATCTAGATTTAGGCAGAGTACTACAAACAGCATCGTGCCCATTAAATGGAAAAGTGTTTTTTTCATGGCTAAGGAAATTATTTAAACAGACCATTGCCAAGGAGCAATGAATCCGTTTTGGTTATCACAAGTAGAGTAACAATTTTTTGATTCACTTATTATGAGTGTCTAAAGGAAGTTTCTCTTATTGAATCCCCAATTGCCCCAAGCCCCAGCCACATGCGGTTCATCATTGGCTTGAAGTGCAAATACAGCGAAGTCAATTACCGAATCGCTGATGTGCGCTTCAAAGCACCGCCTTTTGCCCTACTCACACCCATATGCCGCTTCCCATTGTTAATTTGCGCCCCAATATTTTATCGTATGAAGAAATTCTGGTTGCCCACTTTGCTGCTCGTGTTGGTTTTAATCACCTCTTGTCGTATTTCCCAAAATGGTAAAAGGAGCTCAGGCTCTTTGGATGTAAAACATAGCGAGCACCTCACGAGTAGTGTACTGTGGTATCAGCTATCAGGCGAGATGCGTGCGCTTTATTTCCAAGGATACAATGTGGCCCGTTACAGCCTTGATAACCTTTTGAAAGAATCGAAAAGCGATAAGAAGAAGGCAGTGGTGGTGGACATTGATGAGACTTTGCTCAACAATAGTCCTTATGAGGCGAAGATTATTCTGAATAATCAGAGCTTTGAACCGCAATCCTGGCATGAGTGGGTATTGCTGGCAAAGGCCGATACATTACCGGGTGCACTTGGCTTCTTGAAGTATGCAGCGAGCAAAGGAGTAGAAACATTCTATATCTCCAATCGCATGGAAAATGAAGTGGAAGCTACCATGAAGAACCTCGCAGCTTTCGGTTTCCCATATGTAGATGAGGCCCACATGATTTTCAAAACCATCACTAGCAGCAAGGAGGAGCGCAGAAACAAAGTGTTGGAGAATTATGAAATTCTTTTGTTGTGTGGCGATAACCTAGGGGACTTTGCTGCTGCATTTGAAGGCAGAACTTTTGCTACCAATATGGATAGTGTCAATAAATATGCCCATGAGTTTGGCAAGCGCTTTATCATCTTGCCTAACCCGATGTACGGTGACTGGGAGAAGCCTATCTATTCCATGAAAAACATGACCGAGGCCCAACGCGACAGTGCACGCAAAGCTTTGTTGCACGCGTATTAATTCCCGGTGAGATGGTTATTTCGAATAGCTGCTCAAAGTCTGTTTGAGCAAGGCTACAATTTCATTTTTCAGTTTCATTGGTTTCAAGACTTGCACATTTGGGCCGTAGCTTAGAATGAGGTTGATGAGCTCTTGTGTAATGAGTACATTGAGTCCTATCTGAATCTCCTTCGCTGTCTCTTTGAGCACTTTCTGCGATGGATGTATGGGTTGGGTTTTGAGAAACTTTCCGGCAACGGGTTCGAAACTGAGGACAATTTGTTCCGGCTTTTCAGCACGTTCGGTAATACCGATGCTGTACTTGAAGAAAGTATCCGGATTGAAATTCTTATCCATGGTGAACTTCTTCTCACCAAGTTCCAATGACTCGATGCGTTCCAAGCCAAAGGTGCGGATTTTACCACTTTGCTGTTCTTTGGCAATGAGGTACCAACGGTTGTGATATTCCTTCAAGAGATACGGGTGCAATTCGTATTCCTTGGTCTTGTCATCCGTGAATTTGCGGTACACCACACGAATACTTTTTCTGGAACGGATATACTCGAGGAGAGGACCAAGGTATTCGTTGCCTTTACTTACCGTTGATTTTTCAAACTGTATGAAATTGTCCAGAGCACTATCAGCGGGGTTGGGAGAAATGTTGACCCTGTTGATGATTTTCTCAATAGCACTTTCATATTGTTTGAAAATGGGCACGTCTTTGAATTGTTCCAGAGTGGCGGTAGCAAAACGAATGGCCTGCAAATCTTCTTCACCCAGTGATAGCTCGGCTATCGTGTAGTCAGGGTCTTCATAATAATATCCCCCATGCTGTCTGCTGAAAGCAATAGGCGCCAGATATCCAAGCTCATTTTCATACTTCATTGCATAGATGTCCTTGTCAATGGTGCTCAATGAGATGGCTTCACCACCGCTGCCATAGAGTGCGTCTTCACAAGCTTGGCGCAAATCTTCACGGGTTGGATAGGGTTTGGCCTTGTTGGTAAGGCAACGGTCGATGATGCGGTAGCGCAACAATGCATATTTATTTGCCGGCATATCTGATAAGTTAATGAATGTTCAAGAGGCAATGAGCCACATTTTTTCGGTGCACGAATTTAGGTCAATCTATGCGTGAGTATCGGTAGCAGGTGCGCAGTGCAATAAGTGAATTTGCTTTATTGTCAAATGAGCCATCCGTTCTTAGGTTTGCCGATATGATTAAGTGTATCGATATCCAGAAATCTTATGGCAATTTAAAAGTCCTCAAGGGCGTCCATGTGGAGATTCATCAAGGTGAAGTAGTTTCCATTGTGGGAGCCTCCGGAGCCGGCAAGAGTACTTTGCTTCAAATCATCGGTACGCTGGATTATCCCGATAGCGGTTCGTTGAGCATTGCTGGCAAGGATTTGCGCAGGCTCAATGCAAATCAACTGGCTCAATTTCGCAACGAGCACATCGGTTTCATTTTTCAGTTCCACAATTTGTTGCCTGAGTTCACGGCTCTTGAGAATGTTTGTATACCTGCTTACATCGCCAAAAAGTCAAAGCAAGAAGCGGAGCAACGCGCTATGGAACTTCTTGATTTCCTAGGATTGAAAGAGCGTGTGCATCACAAGCCTAACCAACTCAGTGGTGGTGAACAACAACGTGTGGCCGTGGCAAGAGCGCTTGTCAATCATCCCGATGTAGTGTTGGCCGATGAACCATCCGGCAACTTGGACTCCCAAAATGCGCGTGAGCTGCACAACCTATTCTTTACCCTTAGAGAGAAATACAATCAGACATTTGTGATTGTGACCCACAATGAAGAGCTTGCAAAAATGGCCGATAGGATGCTCGTTATGCGCGATGGAAAAATCGTTGAATAAATGTTAGGGATTATTAATCCCAAAGGATATCGAATTCAATGAGTTAAATTAGCCGAAACGCTCGGCCTATGAAAACAAGACTACTTATTACACTGTTCATTGTTTTCGCCTCTTGGAATACGCTCAGCGCGCAAGACCTGCGCTACTCAACAGCTCAATTCTCTGTTTCATGTCCTTCATTCAATGATGCAGACAAAGAGAAAGCGCTGGCGATGTACAATCCTACTACACATGTATTGCGCCTCTCCACGGATATACTGGAAGTGGTGGACAACAAACCTCCGCTGGATACTGCCTTCTCAGATGAGCGCGATGGAATTCCACTTGCATTAACTGTCAAGATTGATATTCCGGGTATCGAATTTAAAAGCGCCAAGAACAACGGAGAGGAATATGTTTTTCAAACATTGATATCATGCAATGGAGTTGAACGAACCTTGCCTGTAACTTATAAATACATCCATGCTCCTGTTGTGGCACAGCAGAGTTCCGCTGTGAATTTCAGATTGGGGTTTGTAATTCATTTGAATCACTCAGACTTTGGCCTTATTCTGCCCAAGGATTGTTCCGACATTGTGATGAAGGTGCAGGACGCTTGGCTCAACAGAACCAATCAATAGCTGTACATTCAATACTTCCAAGATACATCTAAGAGGAGCACGAGCTCTTTCTTGCTGTCTTGGAGGCGTATTTGTTTTTTGCCTGTGTGGTCAGTAAGCTTGATGTTGAAGTACCCCACATTGTCATCTCGACTGATGCCGTCTTCATCAAAAACTTCGATGAGCAATACCTGATCAAATGGCTTTACATGAAAAGGCAAACCCACCGAGAACGGTACAGGTGTTCCGAAAGGACAATCTTCACGTGTTTCTGTTTTAAAGATTACTTGGTCATTCCATTTGATGTGTACGAACAAATCCGGATCGGTGGCAAAGGGGGCATAAGCATCCCATTTCTCACCTGAAGGCGCATACTTCGGAAAACTTTCAATCTTGATTCCTTCTATGGTGATACCGGTTAGAATTTTCTTAGTCCCGTGAACTTTCTTTTCAGCCTGTGACGTTTGCTCCGCGCTCTTGCAAGCTCCCAGTATCAAGAGTAAGAACAGAAGGAAGCGAGTAGTTTTCATGGTGTTTTGGGCAATTGTGTAGTTAACAATGCGGTGGTGGATGAAAGTTGAATTTCCCACAAAGAAAATCACAATAGACCATCACCTTTACAGTTTCATTCAATAATTGCAACGGCTTATCAGTGACCACACGCGAGAAAATAGCATCAGGGTTTAGTTGGAATACCATTACGGTCATTCTGCAAGTTGTCATTCAATTGGCTTATACCGGCCTTTTGGCCCGCCTGGTAACACAGGACTCGTTCATGTTGATGGGAATTGTGCTAGGCATCATGGGCTTTGCCGAAATATTCTCACAAGTAGGAGTAGGACCGGCATTGATTCAGCGAAAGGAAGTACACCAGCAACACATCAACGGTGCTTTTTATACTGCCGTGATTTTAGGGGTGGGTTTTACATCCTTGTTCATGTTGACCGCTCCGCTCATTGCAGAGTTTTATGAATTGCCTGAGTTGACGAACATTGTTCGCGTTGTTTGTCTGAGCTTTACAATTTCAGCTGTTGCAGTGGTGCCACGCAGCATGATGATGAAGCACATGCGCTTCAAAACCATGTTCAAAGCAAGTATGGTTTCCATTATCGGAGGCAATATCATCGTTGGTTTGGTGCTCGCTTATCTCGACTATAACGTTTGGGCTTATGTGTGGGCACTCTTTACCCAAAACCTTCTAATGACACTTGCATTGTGGTACTTCGAGCCGGTAAAGCTGACACTCAAATGGGAGTGGAAATACACTCGTGAACTCATTCGCTATGGTGTAGGGAGTACCATCTTTAATGCATTGAACTACCTCGCAACGAAATTGGATGTCTTATTGATTCCGAGGTTCATCAGAGCAGGTGCTCCTGAGATGACTCCGCTGCAAAAAGAACAATCATCATACTTTGAACGTGCTAGCTATGCAATGACACAACCCATTACGGTGATGGGTAAATTAAGCGACAGTGTATTGTTCAGCGGCATGTCGCAAATGCAAGATGAAGACGCAAAGTTGCGCAAGACCATTCTTGTGGCAACCAACTTGCTTGCTTGTGTGATTGTTCCCGCAACTGTATTCGTTTCCTATTTCGCACCGGAGTTGATTACTGTTTGGCTTGGAGATAAATACATGGAAACCGCGTACATCCTACAAGTTTTGTTTGTGGCGGTTATTTTCAGAACACTCAGCAAACTAGGCGACTCCTTGTTGCGCGCCAAAGATGCCGTCTATCAAGGCAGTTGGTTCAAGCTCATTTATGTGCTCCTCATGAGTTTGGGTATTTACCTCATGACTCCTTATGGCATGCGAGCGATAGCAGGTGCGATTGTCGTGGCCACCTTCATTCATTATTGCATGAATATGTATATGTGCACCCAACTCATCGGCATCAAGTGGAACAAATTGGTGGGAGCTTTATTTCCTTCCATCACGCTCGGTTTGATAGGTTGGGTGGCTGCGGTGATAACGCAATGGTTGTTGTCATTCATTGCATTGCCCGGACTTATCCAACTCGCAGTGGAGCTATTCTTCGTCTTTGGTGCCATAGCGGTGGCAGTTTATTTCAGACCCAAATTGCTTGGCGGCAAGGTGATCAACTTGTTGTATTACGTTCCACAAAAGTTGAAAAACAAAACGCCATTGCGACAAATGTTGGCACGCTTATAGCATCTTTGCTCCCGTCTAACATGCAAGTCCTATCGCACTTGTACTGATTTATGAAAAAACTACTCGCTCTGTTATGTTTCATTGGATGGGGTGCGGTTGCGCAAGCACAATCTCGTATCAACATCCGCTCAGCCAATGAGTCTGATTTTATCTTGTACCTGAACAATGTTCAGGTCAACAACATCGGTGTGATATCCCTGACTTTGGACAACATCACTTCCCAAAAGATTAACCTTAAAGTTGATTTTCCCGCTCAACCCGAAAAGTCTTTTCAGCAAACCTTGGCGCTGAAAAAGAACACGGCCGTTTATTACGATATTGAAGAAGTAAAAGGAGCTTACAAACTCGTGTTAAAGTCCGAGTCAAGCGTGGTCATCAATACTGCTAAAAGTGCACTTCAGATTTCACCGATGATGATGGATGAAGGCGGAGCCAGTGAAGAGCAAGAAGAAGTAGTGTTTGAAAATCCTGATTGTCCTAATCATGCAAGCGACAAAACCATGTTGGAATTCATGGCGGAAATCATGGATTCGCGATTTGAATCTCAAAAGCTTTCAAAGATGAAAGCATTTATCGGCAACCATTGTGTGACAGCCGAACAATTGAGCTCATTGATACTGGCCCTTTCTATGGAGGACAACAAACTTGAATTGCTCGAGTATGCTCATCAGCGCGTGTTTGATCCTTCCAATCTGAAAGACATTGTAATTCATTTCTTCCTGGAGCGCAATAAGACTAAGGTCTTGGAAATGCTTAAGAAATAAGCATTCGCCCGAGTAATTAAAGAATCTCAATGCCCACCGGGCAGTGATCGCTTCCTTCAATTTCGTTGAGGATAAATGCGTCTTTCAATCTTGGCAGGAGACTTGGAGAAATCATGAAGTAGTCAATACGCCAGCCCACGTTTTTAGCCCGTGAGTTGAATCGGGCACTCCACCAGCTGTATTTCACCACATCTGGATAAAGATGTCTGAATGTATCGATGAAGCCTGCTGCATGTACAGCGTCCATGCCGTCAATCTCGCGCTGCGTATAACCGGCTGTTTTGTTGTAATTGCTCTTGGGGTTTGCCAAGTCTATCGGTTTGTGGGCCACGTTCATATCGCCACACCAAATCACAGGCTTGGTTTGTTCAAGCGTTTTGAGGTAGTTGAGCAATGCAGCATCCCAGGTGGTGCGGTAGTCTAGGCGCACCAAGCCTTGTCCGCTGTTCGGCACATAAGTATTAACGAGGTAAAAATCTTCGTATTCGGCAGTGATGCAGCGTCCTTGGTCATCGTGTTCAGCAATGCTCAACCCCTTGGTCACACAGAGGGGTTTTTGTTTGGTAAGTATGGCTGTGCCGCTGTAGCCGGGTCTTTCGGCACTGTTGCTATAGATTTCATATCCTTCCAGTCCAAACAAGGCTTCGCGCACTTGTGCATCATTGGCTTTGGTTTCTTGCAGGCAAAGGACATCGGGGTTCATCTTCTCGATGGATTCAAAGAGTCCTTTCTTAACAGTGGCGCGAATGCCGTTGACGTTGAAAGATATGAGCTTCATAGAGGGCGAAACTAAGCGCAACAAGCATATAAAAAAGAAGGAAGAAAACTGAAATTTTTAAACAGTTCTCTTCCTTCAGGAAAGATATTTGTGAAATACGCTTATTGATTGGAGCCGAACACCCGTTTGAGCAAGTCTGTCACACGAGCTGCCGGGTCCTTTCTTATTTTCTTTTCTTCATCAGCCACATAATAAAACAAACCGCTGAGTGCTTTCTCTGTCACATAGGCGGTGAGGTCGGTATTCACCGGTTGATTGCCGGTAAAGAGGGTGGATTGATTGTAAGCCTTGGTAAGTGGTTCCCAATAGCTTGTAAGTTTTACTTCATCAATGGCTTTTTGAACGATAGGAGTAAACTTTTGTGTGAGTTCAGCAGTGGTGGCTTTCTTTAAGAATTGCGTTGCAGCGGTGCTATCGCCTCGCAAAATATTGAAACCATCTTGGATGGACATGCTTGTAATAGCATTCACAAACACCGGAACCGCTTCAGCAGCAGCTTTTTCAGCAGCTTTATTTAATGTGGATTCAAAGCGTTCTACTTGTGCACTGAGCCCCAAATTCAATGCTGCATTTTTTACTTTCTGAGCTTCTTCCGGAAAAGGAATGCGAATAATTGGGTTGTTCAGAAAACCATTTTCTTTAGACGTAAATGAAACGGCATTTTGAGCACCGATGGAGAGCGCTTCTTTCAAGCCCCTGATTACTTCTTCATTGCTAAGAGGAACAGCTGTAGTTGCTGTGCCGCTCATAATTCCTTCCAATACAGCCGGATCACAGCTCACCAAGGTCATTGAACCTAAAGCTGCAATTGCTATTATGCGAGATAGTCTTTTCATTCCGATGAGTTTATTGGGTGGCAAATCTATTTCAAGATTGAGGTGCAGGCTCTTTCACATTGGATTCCTTTTTGGTTTTTTTAAACGAGTAGTTGTATGCAATGCCTATAGCGTTCACATAATCAGGCCCTTTGCGTTTTATTTGTTGTTGGAATAAATAATAACAGTTAATGCTCTTGCGCTTGGTGAAGTTGTACTCAATGCCACCACAAATACGGTGTCGGTAGATTGCATCTTCCCATTCACGTTTGTTATTGAGTCGGAAGTACATCTCATAGAAAACGTATGGCTCCCATTTTTTATTCGGTTTGAATTTTATCGTGGATTTATTGCGGTAGAAGTAGTCCAGTGTTCCATTGTTGCTCGTGGAGAACTGCCCATCTTCGAGGTCGGTTTGGAACTGGTTGCGGTTGGCCAAGCGCCAGTTGCCCAGCTCTTTCTTCAAGGTAAAGTTGCAATAGACTTGGTGTCTCGGCTGGTAGATAAAGGATTCCGTTACATAGCGTCTGCGTGTATTGAGCACGTATGAAACATCGAACGCAATGTTTTTAGTGATGCGATTGGATAATCCGACATCAATAAAATGATAGGTAAATGTGTTGAAATTATCCATGAAACGTACCTGCGTTTTCATGTATAGCTCTTGCTTTTTGTTGAGTTTTTTATCTGCCGCAAAACTTGCCCAAAGCCCCGTGTCATGCGTTATTTGAGCTATCATTGGTTGGTTGCTAAGAAGGCAGATGATCCATGGAATAAAAAAATATTTCTTTCGGTTCAAGTTCATTCTGCACAAATTAATATCGCTTTTATTTATGTTGATTTTCAATGCTTGATAATCGTAGGTTAACACTCTTTTTAACCGTTTAACACGCCAAGGAGGCCGCTCAAAATTATTTTAGCGTCTGTTTTCTGGATTGAATGGAATTATAAATATGCGTAATAAAACTCTTTGTGCGGCCCTCTTTGCTATTTCAGCGCTATGTGTATCAGTGCTGAACGCACAGACCAAAGCAACGGTCAAAATAAAAAAGAGTGAAAATGGCAAGACCACTGAACAGGTCTACGACATAGAGTTAGAAGAAGGGGAGGATATTCAAAAAGCCTTATCAGAAATAGGTGTGCTGGATGAAAACGGCAACCTTGCCCCAAATGAACATTTCGAAATTAAAATCAATCGTTTTTATAGCGGAGAGAATTTACTCAATCCAATGGGAAATTTCCCAAGTCTGCTGTCAACTCCCTCTACACCAACCATCAAAGAATTACGCCCGTTTTTGGGAGTGCTCCTCAAAGAGAACGGCACCGTATTGGAGATTAATCAGGTGGAGCCGGGAAGTGCAGCAGAAAAAGCCGGTCTGCGCAAAGGAGATATCCTCACCAAAGTGGACAACCAATTGATTGAGTCCTATGCCCAATTCTCTAAAACCATTCAGTCCAAGAAAATAGGAGATAAGGTCATCATCCATGTTGTTCGCAATGGAAAGACCAAAAAAATGAAAGCCGTATTGGGGCAAAAACTGATGGAAGTTCATGCACCACAAGGCAAGTCATTCAACACTCTACTTGACGAAAACGGACAAATTCCGATTTTCAATTTTCGCTTCGGTCCTGACTCCATTACCATCCTCAGCCCTTTCAATAATGACACCGTGAAAATCGGGCAGCCATTTGCCTGGAACAATGGTGAAATGGTGGTGAAGGAAATGGCTTATCTCGGTGTGACTCCTTATGACTCCACAGATATTGTGAGCGAAGAAGGAGTGAGAATCAATGTGGAACCACAAACTCCGGCTGAGAAGATGGGCATGCAATCCGGTGATGTCATCGTATCATTCAATGGGGTGCCCACCCATTCCTTCAGTGAACTGGCGGATGCCGTAGCGGCCACCCAACCGGAAGAAGTAGTACAAATCACCGTGTTGCGCGATGGCAAAGAGAAGCAACTTGTTGGACCTGTGGGAAAACGCAACTGCAGCAAGTTTGATGACTTTCGCATCTTCCATGACTTCAAAGGCATGGATGAAATCGGAAATTTCTTTTACAACTATGAGTTCGACATGGACCTACAAGATATTGAGCGCCACATGGACGAGCTCATCAATAGCTTGATGCAAGAACAAAACAGCATCGAGAGTGAGCGCAAGAGACTGGAAGAAAAATTGGCCAAGCTGCATGACAAGTTATACAACATAATAATTGATGACATGTCCACAGAAGATGCAGCACGGCTGAACAGCACGACCTCATCACATTGGTCTTCCGGCAATGACCTCGCTCTTGAAAGCATTTCATTCATTCCGAATACCTACACCGGAAAGATACAACTGCGATTTGAAACAATGGCTCCGGGCAAGACCAGAGTGGAGCTTGCCGATGCAGATGGCAATACCGTTTTCTTGGAAGAAAAAATATTGAACGACAAATTGTACAACAATGCCATTGACCTTTCAGATTTGCCTGCAGGTGTTTACTACTTGCGCATCACGCAGGATGGTCAAAGTCTTTGCAAGAAAATTGAGAAGAAATAATGATTCAATGAAAGCGATATAAAAAAAGGAGAGTAGTGGCTCTCCTTTTTTATTGCCAAGCATTTGTTACTTACTAGGATGATTTAACGTATCTCCGTCATACTAATTGTATCCTATTTTTGTTGAATACCTGCAACACTTATTACAAGCAACAAAATCAGATGAAAAGAATATATGTAATCCTCGTATTGATTCTATTGGGAGCACAGCCACTGTTTGCTTCCAAGATATTGATTCCGATGGATAACAGCCAGACCAACCACCTCAAGGCTTACGGAATAGCCTATTGGGTATTGTCCAATAAAATACCGATTGAATGGTTGTTGAATTACCGCGGGGGCAGTTTCATGATGGACAATTATCCGGATATCTCAAAGGAATGCAGCATCCGCGGTGTGAGCTACCAGATCATTGCCGATGTACAAGCCAATCAGATTTATGCTGAAATAGCAGACCCGGAAGTGAACATGGAGCGTGTGCGCTTGGAAGTAGCCCCCAAAATTGCCGTGTACACACCGGAGGGAAAATTGCCATGGGATGATGCTGTTACCTTGGTAATGACCTATGCCGAGATTCCTTACGATAAAATTTATGATGAGGAAATCATCCGCGGTGACTTGGCTAAATACGATTGGCTTCACCTGCACCACGAAGATTTTACCGGCCAATACGGTAAGTTTTACCGCAGCTTTAAGAATGCAGCTTGGTACATTGAAGAAGTGCGAACCCAAGAAGCCATGGCCAAGAAATTGGGCTTTACCAAGGTATCCAAGATGAAAGAAGCCGTGGCGGTAAGTATCCGCAATTTTGTATTGGGAGGCGGCTTTTTGTTCACCATGTGCAGTGGAACTGACTCCTTTGATATTGCATTGGCAGCGGAGGGTGTGGACATAGTGGAAAGCGTGTTCGATGGTGACCCCAGCGACCCTCAAGCACAAGCCAAATTGCGCTTTGATAATGCCTTTGCATTCCAGAATTACCGCATTGAGAAAGACCCCAACATCTATGAGTTCTCAGATATTGATGGCACCGAAGACCACAATGCTCTTGGAGAGCTCAAAGACTTCTTCACCTTGTTCGACTTTTCTGCCAAATGGGACATCGTACCCACCATTTTAACCCAGAATCACACACAGGTGATAAAAGGTTTTATGGGGCAAACTACTTCATTTCGTTCCCGTTACATCAAAAGCAATGTGACCATCATGGGCGAGACCAAAAGTCTCAAAACGGCCAAATACATTCACGGTGAATTGGGGCAGGGGCAATGGACCTATTATGGAGGACATGACCCTGAGGATTATCGCCACCTAGTGGGAGACCCGCCAACAGACTTGGCATTGCACCCCAACTCACCGGGGTACAGATTAATCCTCAATAACATCCTCTTCCCGGCAGCCAAGAGAGAAAAACAAAAGACATAATCGCAAGCGAAATTCAAAATAAAAAAGGCGTTCCATTTGAACGCCTTTTTACTTTCATTTCCGGTGGAAATATTTTATTTAAATGACTTGCTAATTACGGAGTGTAAGGAATATTGCGCATTTTACCATCGGTGATTAAGCGCTCTTGTCCAGCAGATAAATTGAACAATCTTGCCGAAAAATTCGCGGAGATTTTATTGTCGGCATTTTTATACAAGTGTATAACTCCTTGAGGGCTATTGGCACCGTTGAAAACAATACCATTTTGTTTATACTCAATCGTATTGTCATCAAAGTCAACCGTGTACAATGCGCTGTCTAGCGAAACCAATCGGATAGTGAAGATATCAGAGCCACCGGTGTTGCAGCGGAAAACGTGATGCTCGTCCTCATAGGCATAAGTGATAAGGGCGGTATCCACTTCGGTATAAACGTTATTGATACGCATGGTCCAGCTCATGTTCGGAACGGCCGGCTCTTGTTCTTCCTCTTGTTCCTCCTCAACAACCGGTTCTATTGTGAAGAGTCCGTTATTGGTGGGTTCACGGTCCTTGCCGCAAGAAGTGACAAGAGCCAAAGACGCACCCATGAAGAGCACTAGAAATAAGGATATGAATTTATTTGTCATGGCATTCAATTCGGGTTGACGAAGTTAGCGCTTTTGAAAGCTTCATTACGAACCCTTTAATACTCCATTTGGCCCATTCATGTTTCAAACAACTATTTCTGTCGTATGATTGTCTATATTTTCCGTGGTAGGATTGCAATTGCGTGTTATAATTGCGCACCATATCATTTTTAGCTTGACATTTTCCGAATGAGAAAGAAACTCGCTTCTTTAGTAATAGCCTTGGCTCCGGCAGTTTTATCTGCACAAACTCCTTTTTGGACCGAAGATTTTGGAGTCGTGCAGAACACTTCCACATGCGATCAGGGGAATTTGGCCAGCAGTTATGTAGGCCCCAACGGAGCTTGGACCATGACGGTAACAGGAACAGAAGCGGAGACTCCTAATACGTGGTTTGTGAGTGGTCAAGAACACGGAAATCCGGTGGGAGCGTGCGGTTCTTCATGTGGCGGTACCAACAGAACCCTGCATGTATCTAATACCAATGATTTGCTTCAACAACCGGATATGGGAGCCTACTTTTATGAGAGTATGAGCATGTTGTGCGGATTTTTACCATGTGGCTCCACAAGCAAGCGAGTTGAAAGTCCCACGATAAACTGTACCGGTAAATCCAATATTACCCTTTCATTCAAATACATAGAAGGAGGAAATACCATCGACAATGCCACCTTGTGGTACTCATCAGACAATGGAGCCAACTGGTCGCAACTTGCAGATATGGCCAAAACCGTCATCTGCTCCGGTGATCGCGGTATTTGGACAGAGTTCTCCATAGCCATGCCCGCATCGGCTGATAATAACCCGAACGTTAAGATCGGTTTTCAGTGGGTAAACAATGATGATGGTGATGCCACCGACCCAAGTTTTGCAGTGGATGACATTGTCCTTTCAACTCCTGATGTTGCGGTGACCTGCTGCCCCGGTGATTTCAATTGCGATGGTGTGGTGAACGCATTGGACATGATCATCATCGTGAACCAATTTGGTTGTTCAACGGGCTGCACAGCTGATTTGGACGATGATAACATCATCACCGCTGCAGATATCGCCATCTTCAACGGACTCTACGGAACCATTTGTCCTTGATGCAATTATTGGATACTTTTCATTCTGCATCCGCGGATTATTTTGATTGAAGGTAGGGCTGTCCCTACATTTGCACGAATTTATTTTCATAAATTCAATCATCAATGTCTTATTTGTCTGAAAAAATCGTAGGTGAGGGGCTCACTTATGACGATGTCCTATTAGTTCCTTCTTATTCAGAAATTCTTCCACGCGAGGTCAATACAAAGTCTAAATTTTCGAGAAATATTGCGCTCAATACTCCGGTGGTATCTGCTGCCATGGATACGGTAACGGAATCGGAGATGGCCATTGCGATGGCGCGTGAAGGCGGAATTGGTGTGATTCATAAAAACATGTCCATCGCAGCTCAGGCAGCACACGTTAGAAAAGTGAAGCGCTCAGAGAGCGGAATGATTCAAGATCCGGTGGTGCTTTCCAAAACTGCAACCGTTGGCGATGCGCTGCGCTTGATGGCCGACAATAAAATAGGAGGTATTCCGGTGGTGGATGAGAACGGCAAGTTGGCCGGTATCGTCACCAACCGCGACCTGCGCTTTGAGAAAGACAACACAAAGTCCATCGTGCAGGTAATGACCTGTGAGAATATCATCACCACAGACAAACCAAACGACCTTGCCGCTGCCGAAAGCATTTTGCAGCAATTCAAAATTGAGAAATTGCCCGTGGTGGACAGTGCAGGCAAGCTCATCGGTCTCATTACTTACAAAGACATCATCAAACTCAAGAAATACCCGAACTCCTGCAAGGACAGCCTAGGCCGTTTGCGCGTGGCTGCCGCAGTGGGAGTGACACACGATACCCTAGAGCGCACCGAGGCTTTGGTGAAGGCCGGAGTAGATGCAGTAGTCATCGATACGGCACACGGTCACAGCAAGGGCGTGCTGGAGATGCTCAAAAAGGTAAAAGCTGCTTTTGGAGATAAAATTGATGTAGTGGTGGGTAACATAGCCACTGCAGAAGCGGCCAATGCATTGGTAGATGCCGGTGCAGATGCAGTGAAAGTGGGAATTGGTCCGGGTTCCATTTGCACCACGCGTGTGATTGCGGGTGTGGGAGTACCTCAGCTCACAGCTGTGATGGATGTTGCCAACGGCATCAAGGATAAAACCATTCCAATCATTGCCGATGGAGGTATCCGCTTCACAGGAGACATTGTGAAAGCATTGGCAGGTGGTGGTTTCTCCGTCATGATTGGTTCCATGTTGGCCGGCACGGAAGAAAGTCCCGGTGATACCATTATCTACGAAGGCAGAAAATTCAAGTCCTATCGTGGTATGGGCTCCGTGGAGGCTATGCAACAAGGCTCCAAGGACCGTTACTTCCAAGACGCTGAAGACGATATCAAGAAATTGGTTCCTGAAGGAATCTCCGGACGAGTACCCTACAAAGGAGCAGTGCAGGAAGTAATTTACCAGATTGTTGGCGGATTACGTGCCGGTATGGGCTATTGCGGTGCTGCAAATCTTGAGCAATTGCGCTCAGCCAAGTTCATCCGCATCACCAATGCCGGTATCAAGGAAAGCCACCCGCACGATGTGTTCATCACACGTGAAGCTCCTAACTACAGCATCAAATAATTCCAATTATATCAGGTAAAAATGGCAATAGCGAAAAGTGGAACACTTTTCGCTATTCTATTTTTGGTGAGTGATGAACAGTGTTGAATTTTCACTTTTCATTAATCACTTATTTGGTACGTTTGCAATCCTTATATTTTTTAGACAACCCACCTGTTATGAAGAGGTATTCACTGATTTTAATCTTATTCGTTTCATTAATAACCAATAAGGCCCTAAGCCAAAACAAAGATGCTACCGTACTGACCATCGAGAATGAGAACGTAACAGTAGAGGAATTTGAAAACATCTTCAAAAAGAACAATCGCGACTCGGTGATTACTCCTGCAGCGCTTGATGAATACATGGAGCTCTTCATCAACTTCAAGTTGAAGGTGCAAGAGGCCAAACGCCTAGGACTCGATACAGTGGCCAAATTCAAAACAGAACTTGACGGATACAGAGCGCAATTGGCACGTCCTTACCTCACCGATGGTGATATGCTCAACGGCCTCATCAGAGAAGCCTATGAGCGCATGAGCGAAGAAGTTCATGCTGCACATATCCTGGTGAAATGCGACCCGAAAGCTTCTCCTGCCGATACACTGAAGGCCTATACCAAAGCAATGACCCTGCGCGAGCGCATCATGTCAGGCGAAGATTTTGGTAAGGTAGCAATGGCCAGCAGTGAAGACCCAAGTGCGAAGGACAACCATGGCGACCTTGGATTCTTTACCGTTTTCCAAATGGTCTATCCCTTTGAAGATGCGGCATACCGCACCAAAGTGGGCGAGGTGTCCATGCCCGTGCGCACCTCCTACGGTTATCACCTCATCAAGGTGATTGAAAAACGTCCTGCACAAGGTGAAATCCACGTAGCACACATACTCGTGAAGCCAAAAGGTGAGGAAAACGGTGAGCAGAACGCACAAACCAAGATTCAGGAAATCTATGACAAACTCATCTCTAAAGAATTGACCTTTGAAGACGCAGCGTTGAAATACAGCGAGGACGGCAGCTCATCCAAAAAAGGAGGCGAGCTTCCATGGTTCGGAACCGGAAGAATGGTGGAAGAGTTTGAGCGCGCATCATTTGCACTCAAGCATGACGGTGAAATTTCACAACCCTTCCGTACTTCATACGGCTGGCACATTGTAAAACGCCTTGGCTACAAGCCACTGGCATCGTTTGAGGAAATGGAAAAAGAGCTGAAGGTCAAAGTTTCCAAAGATGGCCGCTCAGAGAAAACCCGCACCTCATTCGTTCAGAAATTGAAGAAAGAATACAACTACACGTTGGATGAAAAAATAGCTCGACAAGTATATGCCGCGGCAGACTCCAATGTTTTCAAAGGCACTTGGTCACTCAAGAAAAGCCTCTTGAAGAAAAAACTCATGACCATTGACGGCAAGGAGTTTAAGGTGGATGACTTCGCGCAATACGTGAACAAGCGCGGCATCGTGCGCGGCATGCAACAACCACCCGTGGAGTACATCAAAAACATGTTGGCCAAATACGGTGAGGAGCAACTCATGGCGCATGAAGATGCACGCTTGGAGCAGAAATACACTCCATTTCGTCTGCTGATGAAGGAGTACAAAGAAGGCATCTTGCTCTTTGAACTCACCGATCAAAAAGTGTGGTCAAGAGCCGTAAAAGATTCTGCCGGCCTTGCTCAGTTCTATGAAGAGAACAAGCAGAAATACATGCACCCTGAGCGTGCCAACGTGGTGATATACACCTGTGCCAATGAGAAAATTGCTGCCGAATTGCGCAAGATGATTCATCAAGGCAAAGACCGCTCAGCAATTGCCGGTGAGCTCAACAAGAATTCCCAATTGAACTTGCAAGTGGAAGAAGGTGTCTTTGCCAAATCAGACCGAAGCATATTCAGCCACTTCCCATACTGGAGAAGAGGATTGAGTGATAATATCCACGAGAACGGCCAAGTAATCATCGTGGACACCAAGGAAGTGCTGCCGGCAACTCCAAAGAAACTGGAAGAAGCGCGCGGTGCTGTCACATCAGACTACCAGACCTATCTG
Organism: Flavobacteriales bacterium; assembly: GCA_036562565.1. Lineage (GTDB taxonomy): Bacteria > Bacteroidota > Bacteroidia > Flavobacteriales_D > Sanyastnellaceae > DATCJY01. The sequence goes on from DATCJY010000090.1 coordinate 104,721, forward strand.
GAGGAGCAATGGATAAAAGAATTGCGCAGCAAGTACAAATATTCGGTTAACAAAGAAGTTCTTCATAGTATTCACTGATATTATAGCTCTTTGGAATATCCTGAAAATAAAATACCTCACGGACTTAAAAACCTCAGTTTAAGACTGGGGTTTTTGTCCTTTGTAACCATAACCCTTTGTTCCTGTATTTTTAAGCACACCGATGAGAATGCTGTGGTGAAAGTGGGCGACCATGTGCTCACTTGGACCACCCTCATGGACGTGATTCCTGACAACTCATCACCTGAGGACAGTGTAGAACTCGCTGAGCGCTTCATACAGGATTGGGTGAAGGAGCAGCTGGTACTTCGCAAGGCCGAACAAGAACTTGCCGATGAAAAGCGCAACTTTGATGAACTCATCGAGAACTACCGCAAATCGCTGCTTACCTATACCTTTGAACAGGAATGGGTAAAACAGAAGCTCGACACGGTGGTGACCGAAAAAGAGATTGAAGATTATTATCTCGACAACGAAAACAACTTTGAACTGCGCAACTACATTGTAAAGGTGAAATTCTGCGCAGTGTCAATAGATCATAAAAAACAGCTTCCGCAGTTGAAAAAACTCTTCTTGAGCGTCAAAGAAGAGGATTATGCCAAGTGGGAGCAGATGTGCGTGGAGCTCGGAGCCAGTTATTACTTCAATGAGGATAAGTGGTTGCTCTGGGACGAGTTCATCAAGCAAGTTCCGCTGGAGGTGGTGGATGTGGAGGCTTTCCTCAAGCGCAACCAACCCTTGGAGTTTGAAAAAGACAACAATGTCTATTTCCTGAGGATTACCGATTACCAGCTAAGCGGTAGTCGCTCACCACTGAGCTTTGAACGGGAGCGCATCAAAGCCATGATATTGAACAAACGCAGAGTGACACTCCTGGAGAACATGCGCAACGATTTATACCTGAAAGCACTGCAGGACAACGAAGTGAAAACATACTACGGACAACAAGAAAAATGAAGAAACTAATAGGACTGCTTTTAATGGTTCCCATCATAGCCTTTGCACAGGAAGAACCAAAAAAGCACACAGGTCAGGTCATTGATAAAATCATCGGGGTGGCCGGCAACGAAGTATTGCTCTTGAGCGAATTGGAAACCGCCATCCTGCAAGCTACGCAGGGCAAGGGCAACGTGACCAAAGCCCAACGCGCGGAGATTTTTGAGAACCTCATGTATGAAAAGCTGCTGCTCAACCAAGCCAAGGTGGACAGTATAGAGGTTACCGATGCCGAAGTGAATATGCAAGTAGCCCGCAGGCTCGACTACTTCGTGCAGATGTTTGGCAGTGTGGAGGAGTTTGAAAAATATTACGGCAAGACCCAAGCGCAGCTCAAAGATGAATACTTTGACATGATCAAGGATCAGTTATTGGTGCAGCGCATGGAGGAGCAAATCACTAAGAATGTAAAAGTTACGCCTTCCGATATTCAGAAATACTACAACAGTGTACCTGCTGATTCGTTGCCGTTGATAGGGGAGCAGATACAATACTCCAAGCTGGAGGTGGCACCTAAAATCCGCGAGTCGGAGAAACAAAAAGTAATTCACTTCCTAGACTCCATCCGCAACCGTCTGGTGAGCGGCCTCAGTACCATGACCCTGGAGGCGGCCAAGTGGAGTGAAGACCCCGGAAGCAAATACAAAGGCGGTTGTTACCCGATGCAACGCAAAGGCTCCTTTGTTCCGGAATATGAAGCGGCTGTGGCCAACACGCCTGAAGGCACCTATTCACCGGTGTTCAGCAGCATGTATGGTTACCACATTGTGAAAGTGGTGGAGAAACGCGGAGAGTTTTACGAGTCATGCCACATCCTGATGTCGCCCAAGACCTTGCCCGAAGACCTCGATGCCGCACGTACCACCTTGGAAAAAATCCTGTACTACTTGCGCAACGACAGCATCACCTTCACCGATGCGGTGTTGCGTTATAGCACCGATGAGGAAACCAAGAACCAATTCGGACGGGTTATCAATCCGGCAACGCTGGGCACCAAGCACGATGTATCCGGCTTGTCGCCTGAGATGAACTTGGTGCTGATGAACATGAAAAAAGGCGACATCAGCGAACCTACATTGATTACCGGCTTCGATGGCAAACAGTCCTACGCTATTTTCCGCCTCGATGAGCGGACACCGGCACACCGCGCCAACCTCAAAGACGACTACGAGATTTTCAAATCCGTGGCCGAGCAAGAGGTGAAGAGAAAGGAAACCGACAAATGGGTGAAAAAGAAAATTGCAGAGACCTATATCAAAGTGGACGAAGAATTTGCTGACGGCCCATTTGAATTCCCTTGGGTGAAAAGCAATCCTTAACATTGCCCATTGGATTACTTTGTCGCACCCAACGTAATTTTAACCTGCACAATACCAATTTTAGCACAACACAGTTATTACTGTTTTAGCACGAAAGAACATTTATGTCAGAAATAAGATACAACTCCGATGCAGAAGCATTGGATTCGCTGAAAGTAAAATATGCCTCCTTGCAAAAGGAAATCAGAAAAGCCATCATTGGTCAGGACGAGGTGGTGAAAAACGTTCTGATTTCAATCTTCGGTAACGGACACTGCTTGCTTGTGGGAGTACCGGGACTGGCAAAGACCTTGCTGGTGAGCACCATCGGCAAATCGCTCGGTTTGTCGTTCAACCGCATTCAGTTCACGCCTGACTTGATGCCCTCCGACATCATCGGTTCGGAGATATTGGATGAGACCAGGCATTTCAAATTTGTGAAAGGCCCGTTGTTCTCCAACATCATCCTTGCTGACGAGATCAACCGTACACCGCCCAAGACCCAATCGGCTTTGCTTGAAGCCATGCAGGAGCGCAAGGTGACTGCCGCAGGTCATACCTATGACTTGCCTTCGCCCTTCTTTGTATTGGCTACTCAAAACCCCATTGAGCAAGAAGGTACCTATCCGCTGCCGGAGGCGCAATTGGACCGCTTCATGCTCAACATCTGGGTGGATTATCCATCGTTTGCCGATGAAGTACAAATTGTAAAAAACACCACCGGCAACCTCAAGGCGGATATTGAGCCCGTTATCAGCGGACAGGAGATTGTGTTTTACCAACAACTCATCCGCAAGATGCCGGTGCCGGACAACGTGATTGAATACGCAGTGCGATTGGTGGGCAAGACACGCCCGGAGTCCGATGCAGCACCGGCAATGGTGAAGAACTTCCTCAGTTGGGGGGCCGGCCCACGTGCTTCGCAAAACCTCATTATCGGTGCCAAGTGCCATGCAGCACTCAACGGCAAATACAGCCCGGACATTGAGGACGTGAAGGCTGTAGCCATCCCCATTCTTCGTCACCGCATTGTGCGCAACTACAAGGCCGAGGCAGAAGGCTACACCGTGGAGCGCATCATCCGCGAATTGTTCTGATTCAGCTTCTATCATTTGTTTAATTTATAATAATAGGGAAGTCCAACGGCTTCCCTTTTTTTGGATAGTGTGCTCAATTGAAACGTTATTTGTGACCCTATGAAGTGGCTTTCCCGTATTCTCATATCCCTTGTTGTCACGGTACTTGCAGCGGTACTGCTGTTGCTGATGTTTATCTCACCCGTTACCAAGTGGGCCATTGAGAGGTACAGCAAGGAATACATCGGCAGGCAGGTGACAATGGAGCATCTGAGCATCAACCTGCTCATCGGTCGTTTGCACATCCGGAATCTGGAGATAGGCGAAGCAGGCGATGCACCGGGTACATGGCTACACTGTGACAACATCAAAGGCGCCATAGATGTGCCCAAGCTTTTTGCGGGAAAGTATGAGTTGCAATACGCCATCGTGAGTGGGTTGAAAACAACCATCATCCAAGACGGAGATAAATTCAACTTTGATGACCTGCTGGCGTTGCCTAGTAAATACGCATCGGCCGAGCCGGAAGTAGAGGAGGAGGAGAGCGCGCCTGTGAATTGGAGCGTTCAATACCTGGCGCTCATCCACAGCGAGCTCCGTTATGTCAACCACGACTATGATGTGGACTACACGGCTTCCAATTTGAAAATTTACAGTCCCATCATTGCCGGCAATATCCCGCGCATGGATTTCAAATACGCCTTTGACATCAGCAGTGGAGGCCACTTGGAGGGAGCATACAGCGTGAACACCGATGACCTCAAGTATGGTTTGCACTTCACTTGTGACAAGCTCAACCTGGGCGTCACTCAGCCATATGTGCGCGACTTTGTTGCCATAGGCAAGCTGGAGGCCATGTTGGATACCGATTTGTACCTCTTTGGCAATCACAGCAACGCAGCTTATTTCTATACCGATGGCAAGCTCGCTCTTTATGACGTGCAGGTGGTGGACTCCCTTGGCCAAACCATTGCCGCACTGGAGCGTTTCGAGCTGCAAATGGACTCCGTGGAGGCGCACACCAAGTATTATGAGTTTGGCGATATCGCCATCACCGGGCCTTACATCAAGTTTGAGCTGTATCCCGATGGCGACAACTGGACACGCCTCATGAAAGTGGCCGAGTCGCAGAGCGCTGTGACGGAAGAAGAAGCCTCTTACTCCAACCCGTTTGTGATTATTGCCAACTACTTGCGTGAATACATCAAGGACTACATCGTGAGCGACTATTATGCCGACCACATAGCCATGCGCAATGGCCGCGTGCACTTTGATGATTACACCTTGCACGACAAGTTCACGGCCAAGATGGATGCGATGACCATGGACATCGACCGCCTCAACACCGACAACGACCGCATGCGCATGAGCTTCTCCTCATCGCTCAATGAGTCGGCAGCCATTGCGCTCAATGTGGCCATCAACCCCAAGGATTTCCAAGACATGGAGATGGACTTCAAGTTGAAGGACTTCAACATGAGCATCATCAACCCCTACATGATTTATTATGTGGCGGCTCCGTTTACCGAAGGGGTGATGCAGTTTGACAATACCACCACCATTGCCGATGGCAAGCTCAAGGTGGACAATAAAATCTTCATAGAAGGGCCGCGCATAGGCAAGAAGCAGAAGAACAGCACCGCCATGAACAACCTGCCGGTGAA
>DATCJY010000094.1:0-5947 GCA_036562565.1 Flavobacteriales bacterium
TAACATCCAGCAGGATGAATGGATAGAGGTGATAGAGAAGCGGACGGCTTCATCGAAACTCTTTACGAATGGAAAGGGAGATTTTCAACTCACTCAATGTGCGGGTAATTTGCATTTCATCAATGAACAAGGAGTGTGGGAGGACATTCAACGAGAGGTGTCTTCAATTGACTCTATGGGGCAAGCATTTGGAATTTCCAGATCCGAATTGCCGATTATAATTAATAGCGCCTCGGGTGCTTCGCACATGACTTTTTCTAAATCAGGAGAGCGCATGGTGATGAGCGACACCAAGCTGGAGTTTTGGGATAAGCATGGACAGGTAATCAAGGAATTTAATTCATCCGGTGGTGACACAGAGGTAACCCGCAATGGTGTTAGGCTAAATAATTTTTTTCAAGCTATTGACCGAGTGCAATGGATGGATTATTGGTTTTTACAAACGGATTTTGTCATCCAGCAAAGACCGGATTTGCCTGAGGGGACAAGTGCGCTGGTATTTAAAGACAAGGTGACATTACCGGCTGGTTGGCAGATACGCAAAGTACAAGGAGAGGACACTGAATTTGGTTGGCGAGGCTCATTGCAAGTAGTGGATACCGAGGGGAATCAAATGGCGGAACTTTCGGTGCCGATTTATTATGATGCATCCAGGAAGGAAGAAAGAGGTGAACATGAAAGGCATGCTATGCTCGGTAGCTATCGACTCATTGAAATAGATGGTGGTTATGAATTGTGTCTTGTAGTTGATGCAAATTGGTTGCGCTGCCCGGAGTTGATTTATCCTATTACAATTGACCCAACCATCAACAATACTTATGCGAGTATACAAGGATTGCAGGATTACATGAGTCAGTTCAATTCGAATTGTCAAGCTAATCTAAACCTCACACTACCTGCCGGTGGTGCAGTGAGCGTAACCAATTCTAGTATTCAATACTCCATCCGAGCAAAAGGTTTAATTGCCACATATGGTTGGGATGAATATTACGCGGCCGGAGCGGAACAACGTTCGAGAGTTGGCTGTGGCTCCAACTGGACAGGTGTACAGTATGGTTATGGAGAATCTTATTATCCTCAGAATATTGCCTACAATATCTCTAACTCAAACATTGCTAATGGATGTTATTCCGGTGGAACGGTGTTGACTTATAAATGGCAAGCTTATCAGACATTCTTTCCAACTTATTGGGGGCCGTACATCACAACGCTTAGCGGATGTCAAACGACTTACCATGAACTCCTGGCCAATACATGGAAAGTAACCGTTACATATTCAACAGCTGACATTACCGCTACTGCATCTCCTCAAAACTTATCGATATGCTCAGGACAACCTGCCGTGATTCAACTTAGTGGAAATCCTTCCAATGTTAGCTTCAGCTGGACGGCTTCCAACAATGGAACTTCAGGTGCTCAGAATGGTAATGGCTCGGTGATAAACCAAGTATTATCGACTTCAACCAATGGAACTGCCACTTATACCATCACCCCATCTGCCAATGGTTGTCAAGGTACACCGATAACAGTAACGGTGAATGTGTCAGCCGCGGTACAATCAACTGTGAATGCGCAGATGTGCCCTGGTAGCACTTATATGTTTAACGGAAATACATACACTCAACCGGGTACATATCAAGTAACATTGGTTGCAAGCAATGGTTGCGATAGCTTGGTGACCTTGAACCTCACAACAGCCAATGCAATTGTTACGCAATTAAATGAAGCCATTTGTCAAGGCTCCAGTTATACAATCGGTAATCAGAGCTTTTCCCAACCGGGCAGCTACTCAGTGTTGCTTCAGAGCTCATCAGGTTGTGACTCCATTGTTAACTTGCAGCTTTCAATACTTCAGAATTATCAATCTTCTTTTGATGCCTGGATATGCCCCGGGGAAAGCTTCTCTTTTGGAGGAACTCAATATTCATCAACCGGTCAGCACACACATGTTTTCGTTGCGCAGAATGGTTGTGACTCCACAGTAACGTTGAATCTCTATCTCTTCCCACAAGCAAATACCAATATTCCTGTAGAGATTTGCAGTGGCTCCTCTTATACCTTCCATGGAACGACTTATAACAGTGCTGGAAGCTATCCGGTAATTCTTCAAAATCAATACGGCTGCGATTCCATTGTTACGCTACAGTTGACGCTAGCGCCAGTAATTACTTCAACCACACATCATCAAATGTGTGATGGGGAGAGCTATGAGTTTAATCAAACCATATATACATCTCCGGGAACCTATCAGTCCGCATTGCAAACAGATCAAGGCTGTGACTCAATCGCCATGTTGCAATTGACCGTGCATCCTCGTTATGATATTTTTATCAATGATGGATTTTGTCCTTTTGATTCCTACGTATTTCATGGCAATACATATTCGGAACCGGGAGTGTATGATATCCATTTGGTATCCAGTAAAGGATGTGATTCAATTGTGCACCTAAACCTGAGTGTACATCCTCTTCCGTTGGTCGATATCGGTGATGAATACAACCTTTGTTACGGTCAAAATATTCAACTACAAAACTCCGGAACACAGGGAAGTAACTTGTGGAGTACAGGGAGCACTGATAACAGGATAAGCGTTTCTTCAAGTGGAGTGTATTGGCTGAAAGTCACTAGTCCGGCAGGTTGTGAGGACATTGATTCTTGTTACGTAACAGTCCGACCATTGCCTCATACTCCTGACTCACTGGAACATGAATTGTGTACAGGAGAAATACTTGTGCTCAATGCTGCCAATCCGGGAGCTACCTATGCTTGGAATTACTCAGGAAGTACATCACAAGAAGTTACGGTTTCATCGCCCGGTTCATATTCTGTCCGGGTCACGAATGCATACGGTTGCAGCCGTCAATTCACGTTCCAAGTTCGCGAAAATTGCGAGTCGGCTATCTATGTGCCGAGTGCATTTTCTCCAAATAATGATGGTATCAATGATTATTTCCTTGTGAAAGGAGAAAATATCGTTCGTTTTGAAATGCGTATTTACAATCGTTGGGGAGAAGAAGTCTTTTTCAGTGATGATGTCCAACTAGGGTGGAATGGAAGTGTAAAAGGTGGAGAGTATTATGCACCGGATGGCCTCTACCAATGGATTATTAAACTCAAATTTGCCAATGATGGCACTGACCAGCAGCGTTCCGAATGGAAACAATTGCGTGGAGTCGTCCACTTGTTGCGCTAAGCATTTCAAACTCAGCGGTTGGAGGCAAAGTTTTTTTTACAGAAATTGCACAAACTCCGGCAAAGGTCTCTATATTTGCGCCCCCGCTTTAGAAACGGGTAAAATGTTGAAATACAGTGGCGCAACGTCCGGCTGCTGTAACCGAATGAAAAATGAATGTAAAACCTCTTCTGTTTTACGGGGCGTACTCCGGTTTTAACACACCTTGGAGTGAAGCAGAATACAAATTTTAAAACGCCAACATAATGGCTGAATCTAAAAGAGTAAAGGCTGAAGAAGCCGATTTGACAAATGCAAAACTTGATTTGAATGCAGAAGGAACTGCTACATCAAAGAAAGTTGCAGAACATCACGATGAAGATGGACATGATGAACCATTGGAAATCTTCAGTACAGCTGATGACCAAGCTTATCTAAACGAAAAAGGTGAGTTCAACTGGGAAGCCTATGAAAGCATGGGCGGCTACTCCAATGAGGAGCGCGCGAAGCTTGACTCACGCTATGAGGAAACCCTTTCTGTAATCAAAGAAAGAGAAGTTGTAGAAGGAACTGTTGTTGCTATCAACAAACGTGAAGTGGTAGTAAACATTGGCTACAAATCAGAAGGTGTTATTCCTGCTAGTGAATTCCGTTATAACCCTGATTTGAAAGTGGGTGACAAAGTTCCTGTATTCGTGGAACAAGCGGAAGACAAGAACGGTCAATTGAATGTTTCTCATAAAACTGCACGCGTATTCAGCGCTTGGGGTAATGTGAACAGAGCGTTGGAAAGCGGTGAAATCATTAAAGGTGAGGTGAAGAGCCGCACTAAAGGTGGTCTTATTGTGGATGTATTCGGTATCGAAGCATTCCTTCCAGGTTCTCAAATTGACGTTAAGCCAATCCGTGATTATGACCAATACGTTGGTAAACTCATGGAGTTGAAAGTGGTTAAAATCAATAACGAGTTCAAGAACGTTGTAGTATCACACAAAGCGCTTATCGAAGCTGAGCTTGAAGAGCAGAAGAAAGTGATCATGAGCGGTCTTGAAAAAGGTCAAGTACTCGAAGGTATCGTTAAGAACATCACTTCTTATGGTGTATTCGTTGACTTGGGTGGTGTTGATGGTCTTATCCACATCACTGACCTTTCTTGGGGTCGCGTAACTCATCCGGAAGAATTGGTTCAACTTGATTCTAAAATCAACGTTGTTATCCTTGACTTCGATGATGATAAGAAACGCATCGCTCTTGGTATGAAACAATTGACTCCGCACCCATGGGATGCTTTGGAAGGTCAATTTGTTGAAGGTCAAAAAATCAAAGGAAAAGTTGTTGTTCTTGCTGACTACGGTGCATTCGTGGAGATTGCTCCTGGTGTAGAAGGCTTGATCCACGTGTCTGAAATGTCTTGGAGCACACACCTTCGCTCAGCTCAAGATTTCTTGAAAGTGGGTGATGAAGTTGAATGTGTTATCCTCAGCGTAGACAAAGAAGAGCGTAAGCTTTCTTTGGGTATGAAGCAATTGACTCCAGACCCATGGGAAAACATCGAAGCTCGCTTCCCGGTGAACAGCAAACACAAAGCAAAAGTTCGTGCGTTCACAACATTCGGAGTATTCTGCGAATTGGAAGAAGGTATCGATGGTCTTATCCACATCAGCGACCTTTCTTGGAGCAAGAAAATCAAGCACCCAAGCGAATTCACTTCTATCGGTGAAGAGCTTGAAGTGGTAGTTCTTGAGTTGGATAAAGAAAACCGCAGAATCAGCCTCGGTCACAAACAAGTGGAAGAAAACCCATGGGATGTGTTCGAGACTGTATTCGTTGAAGGTTCTGTTCACCAAGGTACCATCGTGAAGAAAGAAGGTAGCCACTCTATTGTTGCTCTTCCATACGGTCTTGAAGGTTTTGTATCTAACAAAAACTTGAAGAAAGAAGACGGTTCAACTGCTAAAGTTGATGAAACCCTTGACTTCGTAGTATTGGAGTTCAACAAAAACCTTCGCAAAATCACTGTGAGCCACACTGCTACTTTCAAACCGGAAGAAGCAGCTGCAGAAACTGCTAAGAAGCCAAGAGGTAAAAAATCAGGTAGCTCTGATGCAGATTCTCAAGCAGTGAAAGCAATCAACAGCCAAGTAGAAAAATCTACTTTGGGTGACTTGAGCGCGCTAGCTGATCTTAAAGAAAAGTTGGATGGTGAACAAAAGTCTGAGAAATAATCCAACAGACTCTGTGTAAATCATCTTGATGAAAATAAAAAGGCCGAACAATTGTTCGGCCTTTTTGCTTCTATATATTTCATAGTTTTTTCTCTTTAAGAGAGCTTCATCCAATCCAATTGCCCGAGCAATAAAAAAAGGCCTGTTCTCAGGCCTTTTTTCATGATAAGAGGAATATTATTCTGTAGGATTAATGTCCAACAATTCAACTTCGAAAATCAAAGTAGAATAGGGCTTGATGCTGCCCATAGATCGAGGGCCGTAAGCCAAGTTTTCAGGAACATAGAGTATGTATTTACTGCCTTTGGACATCAGCTGTAAACCTTCTGTCCAACCTGGAATCACTTGGTTCAATGGAAAGCGAATAGGTTCACCTCTTTCTACTGAACTATCGAAAACGGTACCGTCAATCAAGGTTCCGTGGTAGTGTACTTCAACGATATCCGTAGCGGCCGGTTTGGGACCGTTACCTTCATGAATCACTTTGTATTGCAATCCGGAAGGAGTTGTCTGCACACCGTCTTTCATTTTGTTTTCTTCCAGAAATCTT
>DATCJY010000014.1:0-16283 GCA_036562565.1 Flavobacteriales bacterium
ATCTTCCTCCCACAAAGGTTGGCCGTTGGCATCTGTTCTTCTTACATAAACACCATTTTGTGAAGCATCTGTATTGTTGTTTACTGCAAACGCAAATAGAAATTCGCCATTGTTTTCACGCACAAATGAGAATGCTCTGATAGGGCCATCGTAATTGATTATTTGGCGTCCATTTGCTTCCCACAGAGCGGTGCCGTTGGCATCGTAGTGTTGACCGTAAATATCCCATAAGTTAACACCTGTTCGTGCATCGTACCAGAAGACATAAATTCCACCTGAGCCATCTGCTACGGATTGGACATCTTTTTGAGGCAATGTTGCATTGGATACAATAGTCGGGTTGTTAGGGTCAGTTGTGAATTGTGCCAATGAGGGGAAGATGACTCCCAAGGCAAATAATGTGATAAGTAAAATAGTTTTCATCGTTTGGATTGTTTGGATTACTAAGCAGGACCAAAACTCTTTGGTTCCTCCGGTTAGGAGCGAGTTTATTGAGTCAACGCAATTGGAAATGAGCAAACGGTTGGTTTATTGCCAACTTTGCAGTACACTTGACTAAACTGATTAACGTTCTACATGTGAAATTTTACCTTGTCATCATCCTAAACCTGCTAATCTTCTTTTCTGCAAGTGGACAAGAAGCCGAGCGTGTTCCCGAGTTTCTCAAACGGTTTCAAGAGGCGAAAACGGATTCCTCCAGGATTAATGCGTTGTCTTGGGCGGCTTATCACAGCGCATATAGCAATCCGGAACAGGGTGTGCAATACGGTCGCGAAGCAGCGGCTATAGCTATTAAAGTGAGAGATGAACGTCAACTTGCCGATGTATACAACAGCATGGGCTTGTGCTTTGATGCCTGGGGAAAAGGCGATAGTTCCGAATTTTATTACAGAAAGACGATAGCCATTTTGGAACAAATGGGCTTGCAATGCGAAGCTGCCAACGCCTTAGGTAACATTGGCAATTTGCAACGCAAGCACAACCGTATTACCGATGCATTGAAAACTTATACCGAAGTACTCGCTATCCAAGAGCGATGTGAGGATAAGCATTATTATGGAGCCAGTCTGCACTCTATAGGTGCGTGTTATAATTCAATGCAAGACTATGAAATAGCCATCCACTATTTTGAAAAGGCTAAAGAAGCCGGTGTAAAATATCGAGATAGTACTATTATTTGTAATTCACACTATGGTGCCGCTAATTCTTACCTAGGGCTGAAGAAGCTGGACAAGGCGCGTCAAGAGTATTTGCGCACACTGCAGTGCTATCAAGATTTAGGTAACATCTATCAAGTGGCGTATGCATACGAAGGGCTCTCACAACTTGCCGCCCGTGAAGGAAAAATTGACTCAGCACTCATGTATTGCAGTCAAGCTATGAAGATTTATGAGTCCATTGGATCGGATATCGATCGGCTATACATCCTAGAACTCACTGCCGATATTCAAATAGAAGACAAGCGCTATCGCGATGCTAAAAAGACTTTGCAGGAAGCTGTGAAGCTGTTCAATGGAAGTGATGGGCCACAAGAACAACGCATCATCAGTGATCTTTCACGCATAGAAGCAGAGCTGGGCAATTACAAGGAAGCATATGAATATTTGATGCGCGCTAATTTCTTAAGCGATAGTCTGCGACTGCATGAAGAAAAGAGAGAGCTAAAAGAGCTTGCCAGTAAATACGAAACCGCAACGCGCGACCGCCAGATTGAACTGGAGCAATCCCAGAAAAAAGTCCTGCAAGCAGAGCATGATAAACAGAAGCAGCAGAAATATTTTTTTCTAATAGGCTTCGTTTTACTAACGCTCTTGGTGATGGGGTTGGTTCATCGTTTTATTCAGAAGCAGCGTACCACAAAGCTGTTGGAAGAACAGAACAAACGAATAGAGGAAGAGAAACTGCGTGCGGAGAGAAGTGAACGTGTCAAGCAGCAATTCTTGGCAAATATGTCGCATGAGATACGTACTCCTGTAAACGCTATCAATGGCCTTTCGCGGCTCTTACTCAAGAAAAATCATGATGAACAGACCACGTCATACATCCAAGCCATTCATCATTCAGGAGAAAATCTCTTGGTAGTGCTGAATGATATTTTGGACTTGTCCAAATTGGAAGCAGGTAAGTTGATTGTGCAAGAGATACCTTTCGATTTGCAAGCGGAGGTGAATGCATTGATACCCATCTTTTCTCAATCGGCAATTGAGAAGTTGTTGGATTTTCAATTGGATTACGATGAATCATTGCCGCAATTCATATTGGGTGACTCAGCGCGTATTGTTCAAGTGATACAGAACCTGTTGAGTAATGCCATCAAATTTACGGATAAAGGAAGTGTTACGCTTTCTGTAAAAAAGCAAGATGATAGATTACAGATTTCTGTGAAGGATACCGGAATGGGCATTCCTGCCAGCCAACAGCAAAGCATCTTTGAAGACTTTGTGCAAGTAAACAATCATCACAATAGAAATCAAAGAGGAAGTGGTTTGGGATTGGCCATCACCAAAAAACTTGTAACACTTATGGGAGGGAATATCACATTGAAAAGTGAACCACAACAAGGCTCTGTTTTCACTGTCGATTTACCCTTGAAAGAAACGATGCATCAAGAAGCGTCTAAGTCATCGTTACCATCAAGCGAAACTGCATTGCACATCATCGTGGCAGAGGATAATGAATACAACTTTTGGGTAACCCAAGGGACGTTGCACGCTTATTTTCCCAATGCGCAATTATATCGGTCTGTGAATGGATACGAAGTATTGGCTTTGCTGGAAGAAGATGATTACGATTTCATTTTGATGGATATTCAAATGCCGCAACTTGATGGACTACAAGCAACCAAGCTCATTCGTGCATCGGACAACGATATTCCCATTATTGGTCTTTCTGCAAGTGTTATTAAGGAAGAAGTGGAAGAATGTCGGAAGGCCGGCATGAATGGATATGTAATGAAACCATTTAAAGAAGAGGAACTCATTACTGCGATTAGTAGTTTGTTGCAGTTGGATGATTCATTAATTGAAAATAACAAGAAGGTCCATCTAGATGAAGGTCATCTGGCAGCGTATAAAAAAGCGGTTCCGGAACGTTTGCAACGCGTAACGGATGCAATGACTGAAAACAATATCAGTGCAGTGTCACACGAGGTGCATATGATACGCCCTTTGCTCGTTCGATTGGGATTTACTCACCTCCAAGAACATTTGATAGCAATTGAAGCAAGCACTGTTTTAGATGATGAGCTAAAAGAAAAGTGGCATTCGATTAGACGTGAAATTGAAAAGGGAATAGGAGAGGTATGATGAATATAAGAGCAGTCATAGTAGATGACGACCCATTGCAGGTAAAGGAGCTTATGGAGCTTTTATCAAAACTGGATGCGTGCAAGGTGGAAGTGCTGGCGTCCTTCAATGATCCTTTGTTGGCGAAAGACTTTATTGACAAGAGCGAGCCGGATGTATTGTTCCTTGATATCCAAATGCCCGCACTCTCAGGGTTCGAGATGTTGGATGAGTTGACGTATAAAGGCTGCGAGGTCATCTTTGTTACCTCTTATAATGAATATGCTATACGGGCCATACGCTACAGTGCACTGGACTATTTGCTCAAGCCCATTCAAACAGATGATTTGAAGAGCGCTTTGGAGCGTTACATTCAGCACAGCGAACAGCTTCAGCTCAATACGCGATTGAATAATCTGAAATCGAATCTTCAAGCGAAAGAGAATGACGAGTTGCATTTGGTAGTAAGTACCAAGCAAGGCGAACACCGTTTCTTGGTCAATGAAATTGTGCGCTGCGAAGCAGATTCCAACTACACGATGCTCTTTCTCACAGGCAATAGACGGTTCGTTGCATCCAAGACTTTGGGCGATATTGAACATATGCTGGCCGAAAGCGAGTTTATTCGTGTACACAAATCGCATGTTGTGAACACAAAACACATCCAGCATCTGACAGTGGAAGGCAATCTCTTCTTGCGGAACGGAGAAAAAATTCCTGTGTCGCGCAGAAGGTTGGGCGAGGTGAAATCATTTTTGCGAAACTAGGACTGTCTATTTCACACATGGATACGTGTTGTGAAATGGATATCCAATTGCATTGTTCTAAAAATTGCGGAATACTATAAGAGAAGTCTATTTCAATTGTATCATCTTGCAGGCTGTTTAAATCGGGGACATCTTGATAAGGGCAGTATTGATAGCGAGTTGGTTGATGTGCGCAAGTCAGTTGATGGCGCAAACGGTGAACCTTTCCGACTCGCTGCGGCATGTCTTTAGCTTGAAAGCAATGCCTACGGCCAAGCTTGATTCGCGCAACTCGTTTATCAGTGGACGCAGTGCACGTGTGCACGGAATCAAAACCGGTGTATCGTTCGGTAAGCGGTTGAGCCTTGGGCTCGGTTATAACTGGATTAGGAAAGGAGCCGTTCATCAAGAGATTCGCATGGGCGATAATTTTTACAATGCCGATGTTCACCTGCGGTATATCGCACCATTTGCCGAATATTCATTTTATAAAAAAGGAAATTGGGAAGCGACCATTCCGGTGCAAATCGGCTTTGGACGCAGCTTCTTGCTCTATAACAACGGCTATCGACAAGAGCGCCTCTTTCAACACGGTGTTGTCCTGTATGAACCCGGGATGAGCTTGGAGTACAAGATTATGAATCTAGTGGGCGTGGGAGCCGGGTTAGGATATCGTATCATGTTGAAGAACAATCACGAGATTGACCATAGCTTTACCTCCCCGATGTACGTTGTGCGCTTTCGGGTGATATTTGATGAGATTTACAAACAGGCGAAATCCTGGTACGACAAACAATGAACGAAGATTTTGATATACGCGGTGCAGCTGAACACGGCACCGATAAAGACATAGAGCGTGTGCTGCGCCCCAAATCATTTGATGACTTTACAGGCCAGCGACAAGTGCTCGAGAATCTGGAAGTATTTGTGAAGGCTGCCAAATTGCGTGGTGAAGCATTGGACCATGTTTTGTTCCACGGCCCTCCGGGTTTGGGCAAAACCACCCTTGCTAACATTATTGCCAATGAAATGGGAGTGAACATCAAAACCACTTCCGGCCCGGTGTTGGATAAACCTGCTGACCTCGCGGGGCTGCTCACGAACCTCGAAGCTAACGATGTCCTTTTCATTGATGAGATACATCGTTTGAGTCCGGTGGTAGAAGAATACCTCTATTCTGCCATGGAGGATTACACCATCGACTTAATGATTGATACCGGCCCCAATGCGCGTTCGGTTCAAATCACGTTGAACCCATTCACGCTTGTAGGAGCAACAACGCGTAGTGGATTACTCACCTCGCCATTGCGTGCGAGATTTGGAATCAATGCGCGCCTGGCTTATTACGATTCCAAAACACTTACAGACATTGTGCAGCGCAGCGCTGATATTCTAAACATTCCAATAAAAGAAGATGCAGCGTTTGAAATTGCGCGCAGAAGTCGCGGTACACCGCGTATTGCCAACGCTTTGCTTAGACGTGTGCGCGACTTTGCTCAAATCAAAGGCGATGGAACCATCAATATCGAAATTACTCAGTTCGCTTTGAATGCACTCAATGTGGATACACACGGACTGGATGAAATGGACAACAAGATTCTGCGTACGATACTTGATAAGTTCAATGGTGGACCTGTTGGATTGACTACCGTAGCAACCGCAGTTGGTGAAGATGCAGGAACCATCGAAGAAGTGTATGAGCCGTTTTTAATTCAAGAAGGTTTTCTGATGCGCACACCTCGCGGAAGGCAAGCCACGGAACTGGCATACAAACATCTCGGAAAAATCAGAGGCTCGCGCAATGGCGAGTTGTTCTAACCACTTCATCACAGCGGGAGAAGAATTTCATTGTCGGTAGTAACTCGAAATACGCAATTGATAAAGCACGAAGCCCAGCGACTGGGCTTTTCGTTTTGCGGTATTTCCAAAGCTGATTTTCTGGAAGAGGAAGCGCCTCGACTGGAAGCATGGCTCAATAAGAACATGCATGGTGAGATGGGTTATATGGCGAATCACTTTGATAAACGCCTCGACCCACGATTGCTTGTGCCGGGTGCAAAATCGGTAGTGTCTTTGCTCCTCAATTACTATCCTGCATACAAGCAGCCGGAGGATAAGCCTGCTATTTCCAAATATGCTTATGGTGAAGATTATCACTTTGTCATCAAAGACAAGCTGAAGGAATTGCTTGCTTTCATTCAACGTGAAATTGGTGAGGTGGATGGTCGTGCATTTGTGGATTCTGCCCCTGTGCTGGATAAAGTTTGGGCCAAGAAGAGCGGCTTAGGTTGGATAGGGAAGAACAGCAATTTAATCACCAAGCAACAAGGTTCTTTCTTTTTCATCGCTGAACTCATCATCAATTTGGAGTTAGAGCCGGATGGTCCGGTAAAAGATTATTGTGGCACTTGCACAGCGTGCATTGACGCTTGTCCTACCGATGCCATAGTGCGGCCTTATGTAGTGGATGGTAGCAAATGTATTTCCTATTTCACCATTGAGTTGCGGGATGCTATACCGCAAGAGTACCGGGGCAAAATGGAAAACTGGGTTTTTGGTTGTGATGTGTGTCAAGATGTGTGTCCTTGGAATCGATTCTCAAAGCCCCATAATGAGCCGCGCTTCGCTCCCAATGAGCGGTTGTTGTCTATGTCAAGGAATGATTGGTTGGAAATGACCGAAGAGCTTTTCAAGGAAATAGCGCGCAAGTCTCCCGTCAAACGCACAAAGCTCGAAGGAATGAAGCGCAATGTGATTCAAAACAAAGCCCCGCTTTAAGCGGGGCTTTGAAAGTCTTTTTAGGGGTTAAACAATGTTTGTTAGATGGCCTTACATCACTGGTCTGAAAGACGCAATGATGATGTCGTGGTACAAGTTGCCAAACTGATCTAAACACCACTGCTTCAACTTTGGAAGATCTTCATGTTTCATCCAGCGGATGGCCTTTTGAAGCTCTTTCCTGAAAAGCAAGCGGTCAAAGCTCACTTTGGTCAATACTTCTTTGCACATTTCTAACATGGCTTCAACAATTGGTTTTTAAAACGATTTAAAATTAGTTTTTTTTCCTTACGCACCACCTCCTCTTTAAATTTTTTTTCTCACCCTAATAGGTGGAGATTTATCCCGAGGAGGTAAGTGGTTGAGTATAGGAAACTCACGTCCCACAAGGCTTATTGCGTGCTAAACGTTAAAATCATATGAAGGTCGTATGGCACGGTATTGGTGGAGATTTGTCCCCCTTGACCTGTTCCTGTTCCATTGAGGGCTATCTTTGCCGGCCAAATAAATATGAGTCTCAATCTGTTCCACAGTTTGATGCAAAGTATAAATCGTAAGAACTCCATGAAGGGTTCTTGTATAACATGCAATTGTACAGATGAAAAAACTTTACAACACGGTGGATAAGAGGGTACTGAAGGAAAGGTTGATGGAGAGCAGCGAGCCTCGCATGACCATTTCTTTCTATAAGTATCATCCTATCAAAAATCCGTCATTCTTCAGAGATTACTTGTTCATTCAGTGGACAGAGCTAGGTGTCTTGGGGCGTACCTATGTCGCTTCTGAAGGGATCAACGCCCAAATCAGCGTACCGCAGGCCAACTTTGAAAAATTCAAAGAACACTTATACAGTATCGCATTCCTTGATGGTGTGCGCCTCAATGTTGCCGTGGAGGACAATGGCAAGTCCTTCATCACATTGAAGGTAAAGCTGCGCAATAAGATTGTTGCCGATGGTATTGAGGACCCGACATTTAATCCTTCAAATACCGGCATTCATTTAAAGGCGAAAGAGTTTAATGAGCTCATCCAAAAGCCTGACACGATATTGATTGACATGCGCAATCATTATGAGAGTGAGGTTGGGCATTTTCAAAATGCCATCCTTCCTGATGCAGACACATTCCGCGAGGAGATTGCTATGGTAGAGAAAATGCTCGAAGGTCAGAACCAAAAGAACATTGCGATGTATTGCACCGGTGGTATTCGGTGTGAAAAGGCTACGGCATTTCTCAAGCACAAAGGTTTTCAGAATGTCTATCACTTGGAGGGGGGCATCATCAAATATGCCCACGAGGTGAAGGAGCAAGGACTCGACAACTTATTCAAAGGCGTGAATTTCGTGTTTGATGAGCGCCTTGCGGAGCGCATCTCCGATGATGTATTGGCGCAATGTCACCAATGCGGGAAACCATTCGATCATCATACCAACTGTAAGAACGAGGCATGCCATATTCTCTTCATTCAATGTGATGAGTGCAAAGCGAAGTATGAGAACTGCTGTTCTGAAGAGTGTCAATCAGTGATTCACCTTCCGGAGGAACAACAGCGCAACTTGAGAAAAGGGAAGGCTCCCGGCCGCAATGTTTTCAAAAAAGGTCGGAGTGAAAAACTCATTTTCAAAGCCAATAATTTCAAGCCCGTTGAAGGCGCGATGCAGCCCTGAGTTGAATCGTTCGTTTCAACAGTGTATTGATTAATAGCTTCCCGTCCCCCGCTGGTGGTGCCGGTGAAACATCTTGCAAGTGGTCACTACATGCTACAGTTCGGAGAGCATGGCATGGTATATGTCAAGCGATTTGTGCGCAATTCTGATCACTGCGCTACATTTGGCACTGACGTATGAGAACATTACTGACCCTATTCGCAGCACTTTTCATCACGGTTCAAGCTTGGTCTCAAGTTCCGGTACAGGTTGAGCTACCTAAAACGGAGTGGAAGAAATCTGAGAAGGTTCATTTCATCGTAAAGGCTAGTCCGGAGCATCTTTTGGAGATTGCCGTCTTCTCCGAGGAAGAAGTAGTGCTTTATCAGCAATCGCGATTGAGTGCCCCCCAGGAGCGCATAGAGTTGGATATGTCCAAATTTCCCCCGGCCAAGTATCATATCCTGATTCTCGGTGACGATATCCACCTTCAAAAGGAGTTTTATCTGGTTGAGTGAAACTTGACGTTTCGCCTAAAACGTTATTCTATTCGTTCGGTGACCAATGAAGAAGGAATTTATCCTGCGTGAATTTTAATTTATTACGCATTTCAAACGCCATTTCATTGCACCTTTGTACCCTATTTTTTACGTACAATGAATATCAAAAAAGGCAGCCGTGTAGCTGTACATTACATCCTTAGAGCCGATGGCCCACAAGGAGAAATTATCGAAGAAACAAGAACCGAAGAACCATTGGAGTTCGTGATTGGTGAAGGAGAGATGCTTGAGAAATTTGAAGAAGCACTCATGGGCCTTGGAAAAGGTGATGACTTCACAATTGCCATCGCAACCGAGGATGCATATGGCGAGGAACAAGAATCCCTTTTTGCCGAATTCCCTAAAACCGAGTTCATCAATGAAGACGGTGTGATGGATGACGAGCTTTTTGTAGAAGGCGAAGTCATTCCAATGGAAACTCCGGAAGGAGAAATCATTGAAGGATTGGTGGTAGAGGTAAAAGAGAACTCTATTGTTTTGGACTTCAATCATCCTTTGGCCGACACAAACCTTTATTTTGAAGGAAAAGTGGTGGACGTACAATAATTGAACAAATCAGCAGGCTGCTGTTGACAAACGGCAGCCTGCTTCTATTCTCCAGCGCGGTGATTGCCGTTACTTCGCCTGTCAGGCAAAAAAGACCGCAAATAATATGTCCAATTCTTTTTTTAGAACCTCAGGCAGTGCTATTTCTTCCTTTTCCACGGTAGTGGGAATTACGCTGGTACTGATTCTCGTAGGTGTTTTACTCATCGTTACGCTCTTAGGAACCTCCCTGCGCGACCATTACCGCGGACAAGTAGTGGTGCAGGTACTGCTCAAAGAAGATGCTCCGGAGCAGGATATTCTTCAGTTCAAAAAGAAAATTGAAGGGGAAATGTATGCGGCAGGAGTTACTTACTTGTCCAAAGAGCAGGCTTCTGAGATGATGCAAAAAGAGCTAGGTGAGGAGTTTGTGGATTTTTTGGGTTACAATCCGCTTCCTGCATCGTTGGATATCCGCATCCATGCGGACCATGGTGATCAAGATGAGCTGGCGAGCATTGTGAGCAAGCTTGAACAACAACCACTTGTTCATGAAGTGATATATCAGCAGGATATGCTCCGCCAGATGAACGCGAACATTGCCAAATGGAGCATCGGTTTGATGATTGTCGGTATTTTATTGCTCACAATTGCCGTGGTGCTCATCGTCAATACCATTCAGCTTGCCATTTTCTCCCAGCGTTTTCTTATCAAGAGTATGCAGCTGGTAGGCGCTACGGCTTGGTTTATCCAAAAGCCCTTTCTTAGAAGAGGATTGTGGTATGGATTCATTTCGTCCATTTTCGCTTTGGCAGTCATTTTTGGGGTGATATACTACTTCCGCGATGATTTGAAAGACATTATCGCCATACTTCAACAGCGACAAAACTTCCTCATTCTCATTGGCGGTGTTTTGGCCATCGGTCTTGTGATGAGCTGGTTGGCTACAGCTTATGCCGTTAGAAAATTCATCCGTACGGAGGCCTCAAAACTTTATTGATCAACTGCATAGCGGTTGTTCTTCCTTTGGGGGATTGTGCTTAGCTTCGCACCTTCAAATTTCAGAGACTCCGATTTATGTATCAAGCAACCGTTAATGGCAAAAAATTCCAGATAGAGTGGGATGGAAAATCTACTTCAGGTGTTTTGAACGATGCCTCATTTGAGGTGGACATCCAAAAGATTTCCGAAGGCAAAAGCCATTGGTTGATGAATAACCGCTCCTACAATGTGGAAGTGGTAAGCATGGATGCGGAGTCAAAAACGGTAGTCATCAAAGTAAATGGCACACCTTATACCGTTGAGCTCAAAGACCGCTACGATGATTTGATGAAGAGCTTGGGTATGGAAGGAGGAAGCAAGAACAAAGTATCTGTGCTCAAAGCTCCGATGCCAAGCATGGTGTTGGATATCTTGGTGAAAGAAGGTGATGCCGTTGAGAAGGACACTCCATTGCTCATTCTAGAAGCAATGAAAATGGAGAATGTTATCAAGAGTCCGACATCCGGAAGCATCAAGAAAATCGTTGCTGTAAAAGGTACTGCTGTTGAGAAGAACGCGGTATTGATGGAGTTTGCCTAAGTAATTGGCGATTTGCTGATGGCCATTTTATGAACTGGCACCTAGAGCAGGTATGTCCTAGATGAAGCATGCACTTGTATGTCATTGTTATCGGTTCTGTAAATCTCGGTTGTTAAGTAATTCCAACTAAGCGCCACTGACCATTCCTGTCTGTATAATTTTAGTGCGTCAATTCAGTGGATGATTCTGAAGAATGAATTGACCATTCATCATATGATTATTACAACAGAAGAAGAAATGCAGGGCATGAAAGCCGTGAGTGAAGCGGTAGCCCATGCGTTGAAGGAAATGCAACGCTACGCGCAGATTGGTATGTCCACCAAGGAGCTCGATGAGTATGGTGCGAGTATACTCAAAGCGTATGGAGCTAAATCTGCTCCTTACGAGACATATAAATTTCCCGGTTACACCTGCATCAGCGTGGACAATGAGTTTTGTCACGGGATTCCATCGCCAACTCGCATTCTCAAAGAAGGCGATTTAATCAATATCGATGTGTCTGCTGAGCTCAATGGTTTCTGGGCTGACAATGGTTCATCGTTCATATTAGGTGAAGACATTCATCGCCATCAAAAACTGGTGGATGCTTCAAAAGAGATATTGAAAAAATCCATTGCATTCATCAAAGGCGGATTAAAGATTGCAGACCTTGGACATTTGATGGAAACAGAAGCCAAGAAGCGCGGTTTCCGTGTGATAAAAAACTTGACAGGGCACGGAGTGGGTCGCAAGTTGCACGAGTCTCCACATGAGATAGCCAATTATCGCGACCCGGACAATCACGAGCGTTTCAGAAAGCATTCTGTTGTAGCAATCGAGACTTTTATTTCCACTACCTCAACCTATGCCGATACATTGAGCGATGGATGGACGATGGTGGGCAACAAAGGTGGTTATATGGCTCAACACGAACATACCGTGTTAGTAACCGATGGAGCTCCGGTGATTCTCACTGCAAGCAATGGTATTTGGGATTGAACACATCGTGCATTCTAAAGGCAGCATGCCTAAAATCATCTGTTTGAACCTTACAATAGATTAGCCGTGGCTGGAATTTATCTGCATATCCCTTTCTGCAAACAAGCTTGTCATTACTGCGATTTCCACTTCTCTACTTCCTTGGCAAACAAAGCGCCTTTTGTAGATGCTTTGCTCAAGGAAATCGAATTGAAAAGAGAATACCTCGGTGGTGATACCATTAAGACGATTTACTTCGGAGGCGGAACACCTTCGCTGTTAACCGGTGATGAACTCAAACGCATTCTAGATAGGCTGTATCAAACGTATGATGTAGTAAGCGATGCGGAAATCACGCTTGAAGCCAATCCCGATGATTTGAACATGCAAAAAATCATCGAACTCAAATCATCTCCGGTCAATCGTTTGAGCATCGGCATTCAAAGTTTCAGAGACCAAGACCTGAAGATGATGAACCGTGCACACAATGCACAGGAAGCCGACTATAGCGTGAAAGCTGCGCAGGACAAAGGGTTTGAGAACATCACAATTGATTTGATTTACTCCATTCCGCAATTGTCGTTGATGGATTGGAAGGAAAATTTGCATAAAGCCTTCGCATTGCAAGTACAGCATATCAGTGCTTATTCACTCACCTTCGAACCGAAGACCGTCTTCGGAACGTATGAGAAGCGTGGCCTTATGAAACCTGTGGAGCAAGAGCTGAGCAGTGAGCAGTTTTTGACCATGTTGCAAGAAATGCGCGCCAATGGTTTTGAGCAATATGAAGTATCCAATTTTTGCAAGCCCGGATATGAGTCGAAACACAACTCCGCTTATTGGAGTGGTGAGAAGTACCTAGGGCTTGGTCCTTCAGCGCACTCGTTTGATGGCAATAGTCGTCAGTGGAATGTGGCCAATAACTCGGTGTATATCCGCAGCTTGATGGAAGGCAAGTTGTCATTTGAGCGTGAAGAACTCGATGCGCGTACACAATTGAACGAATACCTCATGACCGGTTTGCGTACGCGCAAAGGCGTGGATTTACAACGCATTCAATCACTCTTTGGCGTGGATTTGTACAAGCTTTACAAAGACCTGCTCGATGAACTCATCCATCAAGGAAAGGTCATTATTGATGGCAGTCGCATGGCGTTGACGGATGAAGGATTGCTTATGGCTGATAGAATTGCATCGGATCTTTTTATCATTGAAGAATGAAAGCTCGTATTGAACACCTCGGCAAATCGTTTACCGTTGACTTGTCTAAGCCAATTGATATTTCCATTGCTTTATCGCCAACCGGTCCGCGGGCATGGTATGTGGAACCGATGACCATTGCACCTGTAAAGAGTGGAGTTTTTACCGGAAGTGTCAAAGAAGGTGGTTCGGTGAATTTCAACAATGTGTTCTTCAACCCCCATGGTCATGGCACACATACCGAGAGCTATGGTCACATTGCAGAGGAGGTGGTGAGCGTCAACAAAGTGTTGCGAGAGTTCTTCTTTATAGCTGAATTGATTTCAGTGACACCACAACAAGTAATGGTAGAGAGCGAATGGCGCAAGCCTTGTGATAGCATTATCACGCTGCAACAAGTACAAGAAGCATTGGCGAAAAAATCCGCGGAAGCACTCATCATCCGCACATTGCCCAATACACTGGATAAACTCACAAAGAACTATTCTGCTACGAACTTTACCTATATCGAACACGAAGCTTTGGCATGGTTGGCTGAACAAGGTATTCGCCATTTGCTCGTTGATTTGCCGTCAGTGGATCGCGAACACGATGGTGGCTTGCTCAAAGCACATCATGCGTTTTGGAATTACCCCAACGCAACACGTGATTTTGCAACCATTACGGAGTTCGTTTTTATAAAAGAGGAAGTAAAAGACGGAACCTATTTTCTGAACCT
The DNA here is from genome assembly GCA_036562565.1 of Flavobacteriales bacterium. Taxonomy (GTDB): domain Bacteria; phylum Bacteroidota; class Bacteroidia; order Flavobacteriales_D; family Sanyastnellaceae; genus DATCJY01. Next base: position 13,995 of record DATCJY010000014.1, read on the forward strand.
GCAGGTAGCGGCATTGGAGAATGATGCAGCGCCATCAAGACCATTGCTCTTCGCTATCGAAGACTAGTTTTTCTTGGAGTAAATATCCAGCTTCAGCGAGAAGATATTGCTGTAGAGCACATCGCTTGTATTGCCGATGTTCGAGAGCGCATAATCGATGTACAAGTTTTTCAAGCGTAATCCCAATCCGAGGTTGGGCTGAATGGTCATGTACTTGCTGTTGTCAAAGTCCGTCACGCGTTGCACGTTGCCCGCTCCCAATCGCAAGAAGACAATGTTCTCATAACCGACTTCCACACCGAGCATGGGATCAATGCTCACTGGATTTGCGGATATCAAAACATTGCGTTTACCATCTGTCGTCATCACCAAATTAGCCTCTGCCAAAATACTGATGCGATTCATTTGGAAATCGCGCGCAGCACCAAGGATGAGTCGGGGCAAGGTCATTTCCAAACCGTTTTGAGGAATTTCATTGCCGGTTTGATTAAAAACTTCCACCATGCGATCGCTCAATGAATAGCTCCAAGCATTGAAGGTTGATGTGATGTCCTTGGCCATCGCACCAAAGTGCCAGCGGCCATAATCATACTGAGCCCCTACATCGATACCAAAACCCCAAGCACGTGCAAAGTCACCGATGTGGCGGTAAATAATTTTCGCATTGGCTCCCCAACGCAATTGGTCTTTGAAACGTGAACGGCCATCTACAGCACTTTGTGAAGCCCCGGAGGTAAGTTGCTGCGTAGAAAATCCTTTGCGAGCATAGGACAACAAAAACGCGTAATCTGCCGCACTGAAGGTGGTGATGCGGTTGTAATCAATATTCCCGCCTGCATCTATGAGTTCAGTGGTATTGGGAATATCATCCACACCAAAACGGATGAACGAAATGGAAGCTGCACTCACCGAGTCGATTTGTTTTCCTACGGAAGCATAATCGTATTTCGCAATACCGGCAAAGTATTCAGCGTGCATTGCAGCCACTTGGATATCGTTTTGCATGCCCATCAAGCCGGCCGGATTCCAATATCCGCTCGTCACATCGCGCACGCTTGCAACTTGTGACATGGACATGCCCAACGCACGTGCACCAACACCGATGTTGAGAAATTCGTTGGAATATTTTGGAGCAATGTTCTTATCCTGAGCAAGAAGTGAAACGCTGCAGAACACCATCATGGTTGTGATGAGTGAACGCAATGCCTTGCCAAATGGCTTATGTATGCTAGCTATAGACAATCGTGTAGAATGTAAGTGGCGCAAATGTAATAAGGCCGTGCACTTGCCGTAATGTCTGAGTTTCAGCATCAGAGCCTGCCGACAAGGCAGCAACTAAACTTTAATGAAGGCTTTTTATTGTGTGCACGAGCGAATCGGCATCCAAGGCTTCCGGAAGGATGATGGCACCGGTAAAATGTTCGGAAAGCGCTTGCTGCGTGGGGTAGCCGAATGCAATCACTTTCGCATTAGGACTCACTGTGTTGAGGCGATAGAACGCGCGCACATTGCTCGGACTGGTGAAAACATAAATGTCTGCAGGATTTACTTTTAACTCTACTTCTTGCGTAGTGTAGCAAACGAGCGGAACAACTTGCCAGGAGGCGAAGACACGCTCAATCGTTTTACGGCTGATATTGGACTGAGGAAAGAGGACCGTACCATCACCAACAACCGATTTGAAATCTTGTGCAGTGATGGTGGTGTCGATGTGCTCACCGATGAAATCGACTTGTGCGAATTGTTTCAAAAGTTCTGCAGTTCCTTTTCCAACTGCGGCAAAACGTTGATTGCCTAGCCTAGGTGACTGTGCAAAGAAGGCTCTCACAGCATTTTTAGATGAAAAGAAAATCCAGTCGGTTTGTGGAATAGCGGGAGAGAAGGGAACATGGTCAATGCGGATGAAAGATTGTGCCAAGAGGTTTACACGCAGTGCAGCGAGTCGCTTTTCCAACTCGGCACAATCCTTCTTATCTCGCGATATGAAAACGGTTGAGCTCATAGTTGACCCAGACGCTCCATGATTTTTTCAATCAATGCATCGGCATTTTCATCGCTCATGGTAAACTTGGTGAGCGGTGCATCCCAGGTTTTCGCCATGGCAACATGTGCGATAATGGTGTTGCCTGTTCTGTGAGCATGCACTCCAAGTGGTAATTGACATCCGCCATTGAGTCGGTTCAATACCGTGCGCTCAACTTTGAGCAACTCTTGTGTCGGTGCATCATTGATTTCAGAAAGGATGCGGATGATTTCTTCATCATTGCTTCTGCATTGCAAAGCGAGTGC
>DATCJY010000020.1:0-7390 GCA_036562565.1 Flavobacteriales bacterium
GAACTTTTTCATCATTATGTAGATTATCAAATTATTGATTTGACCAATGAGGAATTTGAAGAATTCATTGATTTCCTAAATGTTTCAGATGAATTTCTGAAAAACAGTTCCCAATATGACTTTCTCATCTATGTGAAGGAACGTTTTAAGGATTACAAGGTGTACAAGCGTCAGCGCAAACAAATGCGTGATTCCGATTTTGATTATGACAGGGATTAATGAACTTGTACATCTCCTCTAAAGACACTTATCCAGTTCTCAATGTCTTTTGCTTCAATCGTCAGATTGTATCTTCCGATAGGGACCTCTTGGTTTATCTGTATGGTGTGCAGATCAAACTGCCAGATGTCGGGAGTGAGCTCCCAAGATTGCTCCCAAAAAATTTGGTTATTGCTTGCAAGGTAAGCTTTAATGTTAGACAAGCCGGTGGAATCAATGATTTGACCATTCAGGAGCAAGGATGAGATTTCAGCGGCATGGATATGTATAACGCTTTCTTCCGGAGTGGGGTATATGCTGTTCATCATCAGGGACGGCACTCTCATATTGTGTATGTACAGGTCATAGGTTTTAGTGAAATAATTGCCATTATCATCCAGTAGGCCGATGGTCATATCGCATTTTCCTAATAAACTATCGTGCAAAGGGAATTGGATGCTTATTGATTGCTCCGGTTGACCATTGAGTTTGTAAAGGATAATGGTATCCAATGCCCCAAATCCTAATTGTTTGAAGAACGTAGTTTCACTTTCCGCCTCAAGATGGTGAAAACCAGATTTGGTTTTTACTTGAACCATCAATTGTTTCAATGATTTGTTGTCTTTTAGATCCAAGTCTATTTTCAGTTCATCTCCGGCCAATGCCATAAAATGATTGTCATTATTCTCATTCACGGAGAGACGAATCACTTGGGGTAACTGGTCATCAGGATTGGTGCAGGAGGAGAATGCGACAGTAATTACAATTATTATGAAAGGGTAAATGCTTCTCATGACTATTGAACGATTACAAGAACATCCCAGACTCTCATGAATCCCAGCAGATCACGTGCTTCTATGGCGATATGATAGGTGCCTAATGAAGCCTGATTGAAATTGGCAGGAAAGTCAACTGTTGTTCCGGATACAGGAACACTTGAAGTGTTTAAGAGTTGTCCGCTTCCGCTATAGAGTTTGATGTTCACACTTTGCAACCCATCCGGGTCGTATGCATGCGCGTGGAGCTGAATGGAACTGCCCGGTTGGGCATGTATTTTTCCATCTTCATCAATAGTGGGACTGACGGAAGTCAAGTCGATTTCAGGAGCATTCGGATTTTCAATGATAAGTGAAAATGCTTTGGATGCACTTAGTCCAAAGTCATCGGTTGCCGTGAGGACTACATGCCAAATGCCACTGATGGAATCAGGAATAACGAACGACTTAGATGAGGAGTGGTTGGCGCTGTTCACAGCCACTTCTTCGTATACATTCCATTGGCCTGCGGGGAGTTTCCATTCACCACCACTGCTCCCGTTGCCCGTGTGTGTATGCCCGTCAGCAGCTGGATGAATATTGATGATGTAGCTGCGCAAAGATTGGTTATCACTCATACTAAACGATAGGGTGATGGTGTCAGCAGCTATATAATTCTGTGTGGTTTCGGTGCTACCGTTAATTGCAAATGCATCGATGGATGGGGTATAAACATCCACATTCTTTTTCTCTTTACATGCGGTGAGGACAGCCAAGGAAAAAATAGTCAGTAATAGGTTTTTCATTTTACAAATGTGCGTCATGGAGTTGAATTTCAATCTGTGTGGTAGAAAAAATACCGGGCTTATTTTCGCCCGAGTTAATTTAATTCATCTCTAATGAAAATGCGATTCTATTTAGTACTGATTCTCTTTGTTCAGTTCACTTTTGTTAATGCACAACAATACCTTACTCTCGAGGAAGCCGTGATGGGGCTTGGACGTCAATTTGCTCCTGAAACATTGGAACAGCTCAAATGGGTGAATAGCACTGAAACATACATGTATGTGGAGGATAAAACCATCTACATTTCCGGCCCAGGTGTAAAAAACGAATCGAAGAAACTCATTACACTGGATGAATTGAATAAATGGAAAGGAGGCAATGCAATGACCTTCGTGCCTAACATCACTTGGCTAAATGAAAACCAATTCACCTTCTCACATGAAAAGGTAGTTTATGAAGGGGATTTAAAACTAAAGCAAATCAAAAAGCGCTTGGAGTTACCTGTCGATGCGCAAAATTCGGATTACCATTCAGCAAGCAATCGCCTTGCTTACACAGTGGAGAACAACCTGTACATAGCAACGGCAGAGAAGAAAATCCAAGTAACACAATTGGCCAAAGACATCGTTGCCGGCCAGAGTATATCACGCAATGAATACGGTATCTCCAAAGGAACTTTTTGGAACAATGATGGTAGCAAGTTGGCTTTTTATCAAAAAGATGAAAGCAAGGTGAGCAATTATCCGCTTACCAATTACAACACGGTTCCAGCTACTGTTCAGGAAATAAAATATCCCTTTGCCGGTCAACCTAGTGAGCATGTAAGTGTAGGTGTTTATGATGTACAATCAGGTAAAACCATATATCTGCGTCCAAGCAATTCAGAAGCGGATCAATTCTATCTAACCAACTTAGCTTGGGCTCCTGACAATAAAACTATCTATCTGGCTTGGCTCAACAGACAGACTACGCATACTCGGTTGTTGGCATTCAACAGTGAAACAGGCGATGAAATAAAGGAGCTTTTCTCGGAGTACGATGAGAAATGGGTGGAGCCTTTGCGTCCGGTCGCTTTTATTCCGAATAAAAATGACCGCTTTATCTGGCTGAGCAGAAGAGATGGTTATACAAATGCATATCTATATGACACGACAGGTAAGCTGTTTGGAAAAACCAATTTCAAGTTTGATATTGTGGGGCTGGTTGGTTTTGATAAGAAAGGTGAGAACATGTTTGTAATGGCCACCGGAGAGAATCCTACCAATACAATGTGCTACAAAGTGAACCTCAAAAACATGTCGGCCACCTTGGTAACCAAGAAGGAAGGGGTTCACCACATTCAGCTTTCAACCAGTGGTAGCCATGTTCTAGATGTGTACTCCAGCCTTGGTGTAGCACAAGTAATCGACCTCATCGATGCTAAGGGCAATGTGCGCAATCTGAAAACCGCTAAAAATCCCTTGGCAGATCGATTGATTGGTAAGACTGAGCTTTTCACAATTAAAGCAGCCAATGGTACGGAGTTGTGGTGTCGTCTTATCAAGCCAACCAACTTTGATACAAACAAGAAATATCCTGTGGTGGTGTATGTTTACAATGGACCACATGCGCAGTTGGTCACCAACAATTTCCTAGGTGGAGCTTCCCTTTGGATGAACTACCTCGCTGAAAAAGGATACCTTGTATTTACCGTGGATGGTCAGGGTTCAGCCAATAGAGGAAGAGATTTTGAACAAGTTATTCATCGACAACTCGGAACACAAGAAATCCAAGACCAAATGTTGGGAGTGGAATGGTTGAAGAGCCAGCCCTATGTGGATGCTTCACGCATGGCTGTTCACGGGTGGAGCTATGGCGGCTTTATGACAACGAGTTTAATGTTGCGCAAACCGGGAGTGTTCAAAGTGGGTGTAGCAGGTGGTCCGGTGATTGATTGGGCACTTTATGAAGTGATGTATGGTGAGCGCTACATGGATACTCCCCAAGAAAATCCGGATGGTTACAAGACAGCTGATGTAACTCAATATGTGAAGAACCTACAAGGGGACTTACTCATGATACACGGAGCAGATGATGATGTAGTGGTGATGCAACACAATATGAAATTCTTGAAGGCTTGTGTGGACAACCAAGTACAGGTTGACTTTTTTGTCTATCCCGGTCATGCGCACAATGTGCGAGGTAAAGACCGTGTGCACCTCATCGGGAAAATTATCGATTACATAGAAGAAAAACTCAACGACTGATCAAGCATGAATTGGATCATCCTAATTATAGCAGGATTGTTTGAAGTAGCCTTTGCATCATGTTTGGGCAAGGCGCGGGAGACAACCGGAACCGAATCTTACTTGTGGTATGCAGGTTTTCTCGTGGCGCTCACCCTTAGCATGGTGCTGCTGATAAAAGCCACACAGACATTGCCACTCGGTACAGCATATGCAGTGTGGACCGGTATCGGGGCAGTAGGAACTGCACTAATCGGCATCTTTGTTTTCAAAGAACCAGCGAGCTTCTGGCGAGTTTTTTTTCTGCTGACACTTATCGGTTCCATTATTGGCCTAAAGGCTGTCTCTCATTGAAATAGGAGTCGGAAGGAAAAAAAATACCTATCATTGAACGATGATGGGCTGAACTTGTACAGCTTTCAAAATCGATGATAATTGTCGAGAACATTTTTATAATATGAGTCAACTACTAAAAACGCTGTTGGGAGGATTAGCGCTGGTTTTGCTCGCTGTGCCAAACATCGATGGCCAGACTGCACCGAGTTTGAGTCAAGCAGAGCAGCGTCAGGATATTCCTGCGATTGAACGCTATCAGTTTTCACAACAGTATTATGCCAATGAAGCTGCATGGTGGATGAATTATCTAAAGGAAAATCAGGCCAGCGAACAAGGATGGCTCAACTATTACAAAGCACTACGGTATTCCAATTATACACCTCAAAGTAGAGTCATTTCGAAAAATCAACAAAAGCAACTGGATGCGGTGATAGAGGAAATGAAGTCTAAGGTTTCCGGAACATTTGCGTATCACTATGCGGCTTATCTCAATGGCAACAAAGGTGAATCTGCTTATGAAGATTTAGTCAAGGCCTATCAATTGCGTTCGGATGTCCCGGAGATTTGGGATGATTTATTGAGCTATGCCATTATCTACAATAAGCAGGAGGAAGCAATCAAATTTGCCAAGCAACTTGCTACTCATTCCATTTATAATGCACGAGAGGTAAGTTACAATCGGAATGTGCTCAACAGCGTAGAGCGGGATGCGATTCTCATCACGAATGGCAATGTGGATACTTATCCCATTCTCATATTGCAGCTATTGAATCAGTACCGTACCGATGTCAAGGTAATATGTCAGGATTGGTTGAATAATGAGGCATATGTGCAGCAAGTGTCTCAATGGCTTGGTCGCAATATCCGTTTGAATGCATCCTTAAAAGAGCTCCTTCAGAGTACTAAAAATGTTTATGTAGCTCTTACCGTGCCTCCTTCCGATATTGAGCAGCATGCACAAAACTTGTATTGCACAGGGCTAGCATTGAAATACAGCAGGGTGGAAATTGATAACCTCTCAGCGCTAAGGAATAACTGGGAGCGTTTGTTTGAGAAAGATTTGATTGATGAGCAAGAAGAGTTGAACAGGAACTACTTGGTCCCGTTGGTACAACTGAAGCAGCATTACAAGCAGCTCGGTGAAATCGATAAACATCAGGTTGTCCAAGCTTATTTTGAGAAACTCTCAAAGGGTTTGGGTTTAAACAAAGCATATAACACTCATAAGGATTAAAGTATGAAACGCAAGGCACATCCTTATGAACGGTTGAGTGACGAAGAACTCATGCAGCACATCCGCGAGCGCGACAGGATGGCATTTGAGGTGCTTTATGATCGTTATAGCCGCTTGATGTATAACTACTTCTTTCGGATGCTTTGGAGAGATAAAGAGCGTGCACGTGATTTTACTCAAGACTTATTTTCCAAAGTCATTCATCATGCCGGACAGTATGATGCTACACGATCTTTCAAAACATGGATATACAGTGTGGCTCATAACATGTGTAAGAATGAATACGCCAAACATGAGGTGCGTCAACGAGCGGCTGTTGAATTGAAAAATGAAGAATCCATGCAGCAAGCTGAGAGTGGAAAAGCGATGGACAGAAAGCTGTTCAATGAAAAGCTCAAGGAGGCACTGGATGAAATGGATGAAGTAAAGCGCACCACTTTCGAGTTGCGTTTTTATCAAGAGCTGAGCATTCCGGAAATCAGTGAAATCATGCAGTGCAGTGAAGGGACCGTGAAGTCGAGGTTGTTTTACCTGCTGAAAGACTTGCACAAGAAGTTGAAGATGTTTGAAGGCATTGCCGTGTGGATGGCTGTTATCATGGTGTCAATCGAAATATTAATGGAGAAATTAGGATGAATGAGGAATATAAATACGACCCGGAGGATCTAGAATCGTTGCTATTGCATAAGCAATTTCATGAACTCTATCCTGAAGAGAAAGCGTTTGTGCTGAAGCACATGGATTCACCGGAGGAATATGAAAGCATGCGCCAGACACTCTTTGAGTTGCGCAACGCGGCTTCACAGGGCGATTGGTTGCAGTCCGATGCATCCATAAAGAAAGCGTTGCTGGCTGAGTTTGCATCTGAGAAAAAAGGCAGCTTTAGAGTGTGGTTAAACGCGTTGTTTGCAAGGCCGCAGGTGAGTTGGTATCGTCAACCTGCATTGCAACTCGCGTTTGTAGTTTTGGTTATCACCACGGGTGTATGGTTATTGGTAAGCAACAATTCACAGCAACCATCCATTGCGGAGTTGAATGATAATACTCCCAAAGAGGCGATATCCACAGCTTCAACACAAGATACATTGGAGATACAGGACCATGTATTTGCTGAGAACAAAATGCCTCATGAGTTTCCAATAGCTCCTGAACCAATTCAGTCGGTTTCGGTTCCACAGATTACTGCAGTTGAAGATGAACAACACTTATTGCCTCCCGAAGAAATTGCACCTCAAAAAGCAATGGCCAAGGAAGACAATGTTCATTTGATAGATACCGCACCTATTGTTACAGCGCCACCAAAGGCAGCAGCTCCGGCCACTCGCAATGCAGATAAGGTGCTTGAAGAGGTATCGGTGGAAAAGCTCTATAAGAATGAGACAAAAACATCCATAAACAGCAAGCCGATTTCTGAGGTGAAAGACTTGCTCCGGTTTCTTTATACCGCTCAATGAGCGGATGCTGTGGTCTTTTTATAAGATTTGCGGTTCACGTGAGCAGTGATAAAATCTTTATCCAATGAATGGCCACGAGCTGGGGAGTACTCACGTCCGTAGAAAATGATTTGGAGGTGAAGTTTATTCCAAAGGTGCTTTGGGAAAATCTTTTTCGCATCCTTTTCGGTTTGTTCTACGCTTTTACCACTGGTCAACCCCCAGCGTGTCAACAAGCGGTGAATGTGTGTGTCCACAGGAAAAGCCGGAACATTGAATGCCTGAGCCATCACGACACTGGCAGTTTTGTGTCCTACTCCCGGTAGAGCTTCCAGCTCTTCAAAGGTGGAAGGGACACGCCCACCGTGTTTATCAATAAGAATATGAGAAAGGGCCAGTATGTTTTTGCTTTTAGCAGGAGAT
>DATCJY010000021.1:0-6869 GCA_036562565.1 Flavobacteriales bacterium
TTTAAACCGTGGGCTATATATAATTGTTTTGACAATCCATCGAACTATCGATACCCACAACTAAAATGGTGGGCATTCACCTCCTTGGAGAGAGCCCGAGGGCAATGCCTTATGACAAACCGGTAATTTTACCGTTTGCATCGATGTCCATGTGCTCGCTTGCGGGAACAGCGGGCAATCCCGGCATGCGCATCATATCACCAAGGATAGGAATAATGAATCCTGCCCCCACTGCAAATTCAAATTCGCGAACAGTTACCACGAAGTTTCTTGGTCGGCCAATCTTTGCTTCGTTGTCACTGAATGACTTTTGAGTTTTAGCCATACATACCGGAAGATGCTCCAATCCGAGACGCGCTATTGTTCTCAAATTGGTTTCGGCTTCTTTGGTGTATTGCACATCATCAGCTCCATAGATTTCTTTTGCAATAATGGCAATTTTCTCCTTCACCGGAAGGTTCCAATCGTAAAGTGGTTTGAAATTGTTCTTGCCTGATTCTATCTCTTCCACCACAGCTGAAGCCAAGTCGCTAGCTCCTGCACCACCTTGTGCGAATCCTTTACAAACAACTGCCTTGGCGCCCATCTCGGCACAACGTTGAATCACATAGTTCAATTCTTCTTCGCTATCGGTTGGGAAATGGTTGATGGCCACCACTGGGTTGATACCAAACTTGCGGCAATTCTCGATGTGCTTCTCAAGGTTCTCGAAACCTTTTTGCACGCGCTCCATGGATGCATCGTTGTACTCTTCTTTCTTGGCTCCGCCATGGTGACGCAATGCGCGGATAGTAGCTACAAGCACAATTACCTCCGGACGAAGGTTGCCGTAACCGCACTTGATATCCATGAATTTCTCAGCACCGAGGTCAGCACCGAAGCCAGCTTCCGTCACTACATAATCAGCAAGTGACAAGCCCATCTTAGTAGCAAGGATGGTGTTGGTACCTTGTGCAATGTTCGCAAACGGACCACCGTGAAGGATAGCCGGATTGCCCTCCAATGTCTGAACCAAGTTAGGCTTGATAGCATCCTTGAGCAACAATGCCATCGCGCCTTCCGCTTTGAGGTCACGTGCATAAATTGGTTTGTTGTCATAGGTAAAACCAACGAAGATGTTGCCCAGCTTTTGTTTCAAGTCTTCAATGCCGTTGCACATACAAAGGATAGCCATCACCTCGCTTGCAGGGGTGATATTAAAACCATCTTGACGAGGAATGCCATTGGCTGTGCCACCCAGTCCGATGGTGATGTTGCGCAATGCACGGTCATTCATGTCCATCACACGCTTCCAGTAAATTCTGCGTGGGTCAAGACCAAGATTTCCTTGTTTGTTTTGAAGGTTGTTATCAATCAATGCCGCGAGCAAGTTGTTCGCTTTTTCAATTGCAGCGAAGTCACCCGTGAAGTGCAGGTTGATGTCTTCCATCGGAACCACTTGTGCGTAACCGCCACCTGCCGCACCTCCTTTGATACCGAATACCGGACCAAGAGATGGTTCGCGTAATACGACCATCGCCTTCTTGCCGATTTTATTGAGTCCTTCAGTAAGACCAATAGATGTGGTAGTCTTGCCCTCACCGGCAGGTGTCGGTGTGATGGCACTTACCAATATCAATTTGCTCTTTTTGATTTTCTCTTCATCAATCAGGCTAAGTGGCAACTTCGCTTTGTACTTACCATATTGCTCAATATCATCTGCGGCAATGCCCAGCTTAGCAGCAATATCATTGATGTGCTGCATCTTGCATGCCTGTGCAATTTCCAAATCTGTTGGGAACGACATAGCTAATCTTTTGGGTTGGTGTTCTAAAATAATTTTTGGGGCAAGGTAATCGGAATTGGGGATTGAAAGTAGAGTCGTGCTGTTTGCATACTAACACGTTGGATATAATAAGAGATACCTGTTTCTGTCGGTGAGAATTATATTCTACATTTTATTCGGACCTTTAATTCATCTGCACATTTTATGACATGAACCATATTCTAGCGACTTGTTAGTCATTTACATGCTAATAAAACACCCGGCAATAGTCGCTATTCACCAAAACACATCCCCTAAAATCGCAGCTGCCCAAAGGGAAAATGATGGTTATAAACGATTTTAAGTGAAACCGAGACTTTGGAACAGAACGCAACCTTGACCAGAAAAAGAGAACAACTGAAAAATGCAGTGAGAATACCGGCCCCCACAAAAAAAATACCACATGCCCGCAGGTTTAAAGGACACGTGGTATTCCGCCAGATTTAGTTCCAGTTTAAATCATAATGCTATAACCGAAGTTGTTCAACAGTATCGCTTTCCGTTGGAACAATCCCTCATGCAGGGATTATTCCGGCCACTGGAGACGATTCTATTACCGAATCATCAACCTATTTTCATCGCTCAGAGGTAAGGAAAAACGTCCACTAAATCTGTTGAAAGTATAATCTTCAGTCAACCTGATTTAAGTTCAGCCGATTGCCTTAGTGAATATTTTCCGCAAGTTGATTCAATTACATCATACCTGCAATACTGAATATTCAGTATATTGAAGTCCTAAAATAATCCGGGATTAGTACCGCCCCGGTGACTGTGTTTTATGACAGGTATTAACTCTCTCTCTTTCTACCTCGTATTGATTATTATGTTCTTATCGTGTAATCACGATATTGAGAAGCAGGATGTTCCATTGTACGCACAAGAAGCTAGCGACACGATGCTGACCGTTCTAAGGCAAGCGCGCGACCAGCGAAAAATCAATCCGCGGTCAGGATTCAAAGCTTATGAACAAGCTTTGGAACAAGCCAAGGAGCACAACGATCCGGCAGCCATTCTGGAGGCCTATCGCAGACTCATCTTCATAGCCGGAGTACAACTCCATGCCACGGACACGGCTGTGGCCATTGCGCGTGAGGCGATTGAGTATGGTCATCGATACGATGATGCCAACATCCTTTGCGAAATGTATGGCCTCTTGGGTATTGCCTATCAGGTGGCCGGCAATCCTGACTCCGCTGTGGCAGCCAATCTGCATGCATTGAAATACATGGAGCTGGACGATGCTCCAGACTCGCTCAAAAACTGGCCGCTTTATCTCAATGTATCGGCTGTGTATTCCACATTGGGAAATTATCCTTTGGCTATAGAGAACACCAAGAAGTACCTATATGAATATGCCATTCCCATCAAGGATACACTGCGCATCATAAGCGCATATAACAACCTCAGCAATTACTATACGCTGCAGAACGATTATAAAAGTTCTGAAGAAGCCATCCGCACAGCATACCGGCTCAACACTACCTCCGGCATTCCCATGAGGGACGAGGTACTGCTCGGTATGGCGGCTATGTATAACAACATCGGAAAATATGACTCCGCCTTTCACTTCGCTCAAGCATCTTATGAGCTTTATAAGAAAATGGAAGCTCCCATTTTGATGAACAAAGCCGCGGTGGTTTGGCTGGAGTCTATATTTCAATCTTCACAACTACATCGCCTCGCTGATATGCCCGCTGAGCATGTGATCGGGAATGCCAAACGCGTGTACTCTAGGCTTGAGCCATTGGACATGCTGCGCACCATCACCGTATTGCAGCGTTATTATGAATACAAAGGACAACTGGATTCCGCTTATAAATACCTAGGGCTTGCAAACCAGGCCTTGGAATTGATTCGCACCACAGAACGCAATGACCAATTGGTGCGCTATGACATTGAGCGTAAGAAAGCGCAAAGTGAAAACCAACTGCTCGCCAAGCAAATTCAGATTACCAATCAGCAGAATCTGATACTTGTGCTTTCTACACTGTGCATAGCAATAGTAGCAATAACAACCATCCTCTTTTCGCGTAACCGGAGAAAGCATGCCTTAGCACTGAAACACTTGGAGTTCATGGAGCGAGAACGCGAATGGGATAAAGAACGTGCCGTATTCCAAAGCCAACTCGAAGAGCGCAACCGCATCAGCCGTGAATTGCATGATGACCTTGGTGCCAACCTCACCTCTATCATCCTCACAGGCGAAATCATCAAAAAGAAAAGTCCTGAGCTATGGTCTGACATCAACAACATCACGGAATCAGCAAATGAAATGGCTGATACGCTCAACGAAATTGTGTGGAGCCTCAACAATCGGAATGACAGCCTGCACGGCTTGGCAGCTTATGTTCGCAAGTTTGCCGTCAAGTTTTTGCAACGAGCAAACATCTCATTGCAGTTTGATGCAGATCTTCCCGAAGAAGACGTGGTGGTTGACAGCGTGAAGCGCAGATTGATTTACTTGAGCATGAAGGAGCTCATCAACAATTGCATCAAACACAGCCATGCTACAGAAGTGAAGATACGATTCCATTATGCCCATGACATGCTTACAATTGATGTCATTGACAATGGAACAGGCTTACCTGAAAACATTGACCACTCCACAGGCAACGGACTCAAAAATCTGCACCGCAACATGGAAATGATTAACGGCAGTTATCATTGCAAAAAGGAAAACGGACTACACTCTACATTGAACATTCGTATCGCATCATGAAAAAAATCAAAGTGGCACTGGTAGAAGATGTGCCCGATTTACGAAATGCCTTACACTTAATACTGCAATCGGATGAACGCATTGAATGCGTAGGAGTATATCAGGACGGTGAAACGGCTTTGAAAGAAATTCCTGCACTGCAACCGCATGTAGTAATCATGGACATTGGCTTGCCGGGTATTAACGGCATTGAATGTGTAAGGACATTGAAACCACAATATCCATCAATCGAATTCATGATGTGTACGGTGCATGATGAAGACGAAGTAATCTTTGATGCTTTGCAAGCAGGCGCTAATTCCTACATTCTAAAGCGCACAGCTTCTGACAAGTTAATTGAGGCCATCATCGAATTGCACGAAGGCGGAAGTCCAATGAGTAGCGACATTGCTCGCAAATTGGTAAGAAATTATCAAAAGAAAAACAACAATATAAAAGAACAATATGGCATCACCACGCGTGAAGAAGAAATCTTAATGCATCTATCCAAAGGATTGACTTATCAGGAAGTGGCTGATGCTCTTTTCATCAGTGTAGGCACGATTAAGAAGCACATCTATAACATCTATGAGAAGTTGCGTGTAAGCTCAAAGGTAGAAGCCATTAATAAATACCTGGGCAAATAAACTCACGGTGCATATGGAAAGCACCTATTTTTGAGTACATGTTAACCGCTCGTTCTAATTCTTTATTCATCAACGTCCATGCTTACAAAAGAGTTTATTGAAAGATATTTCCTCACGGAAAAACAAGATGGGCTCATGTTCCTAATCTCAGCTGTAATTGCCATCGGGCTTGCAACGTTCCTCTTCATCAAGGGCACAGAAGGATTTGGTAAAGGATTATCTATTGTACTGGTGGCAACGAGCATCTGGCAACTACTCATTGGCTATCCTGCGCTCATGCATTCCGATTCGCACCGTGTGGATATGGTATATGCCTATGACATGAATCCACAACTACTGAAGACAGCAGAATCACAACGACTCGAAAACCGTTTAAAAACATTAAAGTATATGCGCGCCATTGAAGCCACTCTCTTCGTTGCAGGAGTATTGCTCGTTGTCTTCAACTTCCCCAACCCCGAAGCGCAACTGTGGTTCGGCATCGGACTCGGATTGGTGTTTCAAATGTTGGTGCTTTTCATCATGGACCACAATGCAGCCAAGCGCGCGGAGCAATATTGGTTTTATATCAGAACAATGCATTGATGTGATTGTCCTGAAATGTTGAGATTATGATTCATTAGTTGCCACCATTCGAGTACTGTGAAGCTATTTACAAAGCATGTTTTAGCTTGTCCGGAGTCCGGAGTCCGAAGTCATTGACCATTGAACTCTCCCCCAACAGCCCAGGGATTAATACAACAAATCCGCATCACCTAGGTTTCCTCTGCGTTGCAATTTGAGGTCTTGCAACATGGCAGATTTGATGTTGAGTTGGAACATATAGCTCTTACGCATACCGAAAGGAACATAACTTGCAGTGAACTCCCAGCAGTGCAAATCCCAAGTCAAACCAAGTGTTGTGGGTGTTATGTATTTTACTGCAAGGTCGCGATGACTGAGTGTGCTCGCCTTCATGTGTGACATGTCATAACCGGAGTTAAATGTAAACGCCCAGTACTTGAACAACGTAATGCTACCGTTGAACATCACCCCTTGCCTTGTTACCAATGAATCGCGTTGACTTAAAAGGTTGAGTTGATTGCTGAGGTTCATGGTGTAACTCACATTCAAGTTCCATGGCACGCTGAGATCGACCAGTGCACCTTTGCTCTCCGCCAACAAAGCGTGTTCTTCTTTGGTGCGCTCTTCATCCGCGCGGTTAATCTTATTGCGCACCTTACTCTTCAAATCAAAGCTCAGAGCAATCGCGGTACTGCGCATGCGCATGAGTTTATTTCTTGAGTTAATGAGGAAGCGGTCAATTTCCACTCCGCGCTCGTTGCGGTCATAGAATGAATAATTTGAGTTATAACTGATGCGGAATTTGTTCATTATGGCGGTGGAGGCACTCATGTTCAACCCACCTAAGCGCAACGAGTCGGCAAAGAAGTTATAGGACGAACTCATGTTCCAGTTATCGAGCAACATCACTTTCTTGGTAGCACTTGCCTTTGATGCATTTTTATCTCTCACTTTGGCTTCAAAACTTTGACGCAAGGAGACATTCATATTCAAGCCTTGGATGTTGCTCTGTGGCACATAAGCCGCTACATCAAACGGACTGTAGGCGATGAGTCTGCCCGAGTTATCAATGTAGGTATCGCGGAAGTTGGTATATGGTGTGTAGCTCAATCCCACGCTAGGCATAATCACATGTCGGATGGCGCGCAAGTTGCCG
>DATCJY010000033.1:0-4926 GCA_036562565.1 Flavobacteriales bacterium
GCCGGAGCGGGCGGCATAACCGGTGGCATTGCGGGAGCACTCATAGGATCAGGTATTCCTGAGGCACGAGCTAAACTTTATGAAAAAGGTATCCAAGAAGGAAATGTGGTGATGAGTGTAAAACCACGCAATGATGATGACGCAAAGTTTTTTGAAGATAACTGGCGCCAAAATCAAGGTGAAGAAATTCACCGTTAATAGCAGCAAGTTCTTTCGTGGTTTAGACAAATCCTGCAATTGATGTGGGAGATGATGTAAAATGAACGCGAATAGAGTAGCATACGTTTGCTATCGATATCAACGGAACAGCTTTTTATGTGAATGAACCTTGCCATTCTCTTCTGAAAGCTCCTGCAGACTGTTCCATTTATTAACTCATAAACATTTTTCCTATGAACATGAAAAATCATATTCTTGGCGTGTTCCATCATTTACCTTCATTGGGGTTCGTGGTAGCACTGCTTTTTACAATTGTTGGTTGCGACAATGCAAACAAACCAAAAGATTCAAAAGAGATGGCGGAAGAACGAAATGAACAACGTTTTGATACAAGACAACAAGAGAAGGATGCAGACTTCCTAGTAAAGGCTGCAGAAATCAATTTGAAAGAAATTCAACTCGGTCAGTTGGCACAACAACGCGGAGGTTCTGACCATGTGAGAGAACTCGGAAGGATGATGGAGCAAGCACACTCAAACGCTCAAAGCGACCTGATGGCTCTTGCACAGAATAAAGCTATAGTTATTCCTACTACGCTCACAGAAAATGGTCGTGATGCTTACGATAAGCTCAATAATGAATCTGCGGAAGACTTCGATCTTGAATATGCAGATATGATGGTCAAGGGACATAAAGATGCCATCGACAAGTTTGAGAAAGCGTCAACAGATGCGGGGGATGCAGACATTCGTAATTGGGCATCTAATTCATTGCCCGAATTGCGAACACATTTACAACATTCAGAGCAATGTCAGGAGCAATGCAAAGCGGAAAAGAAGAACCGATAAGTTGTTGCATGGAAGCTGAGGAACTGGAAAAACTAAAAACGTAAACATATGGACAAGCAAAAAACAATCGATGCACTCAATCAGCTCATCATCATTAATAACGACCGAATTGAAGGTTATAACACTGCTGCTGATGGTACAGAGGATGCTGATTTGAAAAGGCTTTTTGGTCGTTTGGCCACCAATAGTCAACGCTTTAAATCGGAGCTTAGCACCGAGGTGCAACGTCTAGGCGGAGAAGAAGCGGACGGAACCAAGGTTACCGGAAAGATGTTCCGTGCGTGGATGGATGTAAAGGCAGCGTTGACCGGCAAGGATAGAAAGGCGGTTTTGAACTCTTGCGAGTTTGGTGAAGACAAAGCCCTGGAGTCATATAAAGATGTCCTGCACAATGATCGCGAACATCTGACTCCTGAACAATTCAATATCATCAGTGCTCAAAAGCAAATCATAAAGGCCGATCACGATGAAATTAAAAAGCTACGTGATGCAGCTGCCAATGCGAGCAGTTAATGCGGGCAATGGTCTTGGGGGTGAATGATTACCAAAATACTTATTTCATCTAATGTTAAGAGTATTTGGACGATAAAAACTTCATTGGTTTTGGTGATTTCATCGCGCTCACTTCAACGCATCACAAATAAATACATTCAGAAAGAAGGCCCATCATCATTACGGTGGGCTTTCTTTTTCTGGATGAATTCTATCAGTTGATACAATGAGTTATGTCCGCAAATTATATTCAGGAATGAGTGGCTTGAAGCTAGCTATTCCTAAATATCAATTTCCACCTGAGTTTGAAAATGCATCACGGCTTACTTACTACTCGACATTGTTTAATAGCATTGAAATAAACAGTTCATTCTATAAAATTCCGACAGCTGAGACTGTGGCCAAGTGGGCAACCTCTGTGGAAGAGAATTTTAAGTTCACGTACAAGTTATGGCGCGGAATCACGCATGCAAAAGGATTGATGTTCGAACCTGACGATGTGATTACTTTCATCAAGCATGTGAGTAGAGTTGAGAATAAGGCAGGTGCATTGCTTATCCAATTACCGCCTAGTGCTTCCATTTCATCATTGAGTCAACTAGAACGACTACTGGAAACGGTCGTCACAGCAGATGACCAAAGGTTATGGTCGCTTGCAGTCGAGATTCGTCACAAGTCGTGGTATGATGACCAAACATATGTTTTGCTAGAGCGGTATAAATCAGCATTGGTTTTACATGATAAGCCGAATTCGGCAACCTCTTTCTTGGAATACACATATCCTTTCATCTATATACGATTTCATGGACCAGCTGGTGATTATAAAGGAAGCTATTCTGAAGAGGTTTTATCTGAGTATGCTCATTACATGGTCGAACGGCTCCATGAAAGCAAAGAGGTCTATGTCTATTTCAATAACACGGCCGGTGACGCATTGCGAGACCATGCGAAGTTTCTATCATGTCTTTCAACATTAAAACGCGAATAAATGCCTGAAGGTCCGTCCATCTTACTTGTTAAAGAAGACTTGCAACCATTTGTAGGCAAGGTAGTATTTTGGGCATATGGCAACAGTAAGATTGATCAGCAACGATTGCTCAACAAGGAGCTGCTTGATATTAAATCTTGGGGCAAGCACCTGCTTCTGTGCTTTAAAGATTTTACAGTGCGCATTCATTTTTTGATGTTTGGCAGTTACACAATAAATGAACGAAAGGAAGGTAGACTGGTTAGGTTAGGCTTGCAGTTTCATAAAGGTGAAATGAACTTTTATGCATGTGCTATAAAAGTGTTGGAAGGTGATATTGATATGCATTATGACTGGAGTGCGGATGTGATGAATGATGTGTGGGATAAGAAAAAAGCGAGAACAAAATTGAAAGCTCGCCCCGATGAACTTATCTGTGATGTTTTGCTCAACCAAGACATTTTCTCAGGTGTTGGAAATATCATTAAGAATGAAGTGCTCTATCGCATGAACGTGCATCCGGAGTCATTGGTAGGGAAAATTCCGGTCGCAAAACTTAATAAGGTAATAGATGATGCACGGAGTTATAGTTTCCTTTTTCTGGAGTGGAAACGCAAGTATGAGCTAAAGCGCAACTGGCAGGTGCATACCAAGAAATTCTGTGAACAATGTGGTTCAAAGCTCATTAAATCTTATCCCGGCCATACTAAGCGAAGAAGCTATTACTGTGAAAACTGTCAGATTCTCTACCAATGAAGGCTATGCCTTAGCCGATGTTTTGCGCTCACCAATCTGTTGACGCCACATGGCGTAATACAATCCTTTCTCTTCCACAAGTGACTCATGGTTGCCCTGTTCAACGATGTGTCCTTGCTCAAGTACAAAGATGCGGTCGGCATGCATCACTGTTGATAATCGGTGTGCTATCACAATGGTAATGATGCTTTGCTCAGCATGT
Source organism: Flavobacteriales bacterium (assembly GCA_036562565.1). GTDB lineage: Bacteria > Bacteroidota > Bacteroidia > Flavobacteriales_D > Sanyastnellaceae > DATCJY01. The sequence goes on from DATCJY010000033.1 coordinate 3,425, forward strand.
ATGCGTTTAATCGTGTCTGTAATTTCTTCCTCTGTGATGCTGTCTAAGGCCGATGTAGCTTCGTCCAATATCAAGAGGTTAGGATTGCGCAACAATGCACGAGCGATGGACAAGCGTTGTTTTTCACCACCACTGATTTTGATACCACCTTCACCTATGACGGTGTCCAATCCATTTTCAGCGCGTGCCAGCAACTTTTGACAGCAGGCTCGGTTCAGCGCATGGATAATTTCTTCATCTGTTGCTGTAGGGTTCACAAACAAAAGGTTCTCGCGAATACTTCCCGCAAACAAATGCGTGTCTTGAGTAACGATACCAAGCTGATTGCGCAAGGAAGTCATGTCTACATCTTTACCATCCTTATTGTTGTAATAGATGGTACCGGAGTTCGGGCGGTACAATCCAATCAGCAATTTCACCATGGTGGATTTGCCAGCTCCTGATGGACCAACAAACGCGATGGTTTCTCCTTTTTTTACTTCAAATGAGATATCGGTAAGTGTATTGCGCTGACCGCCTTTATGGCTGAATGAAACTTTATCAAAACGGAAAGTGTGCAAGCTCTCGATACAAGCCGGATGCGAAGGGCGAGGCTCTACCGGTGTGCTGAGAATGTCTTCAAAATTCTTGAGTGATGCCTGTGCCTCGCGATATGCTGCAATAACGTTGCCCATTTCTTGCAGCGGGCCAAAGATGAAGAAGCTGTAGAACATGAGAGTCATCACCTGACCCAGCGTGATACTATCTCTGAACAAAAGGAAATACAGCAGGAAAATGAGACAAGTACGCAAGAAGTTTACGGTTGTTCCTTGCACGAAGCTCAGGGAGCGGATGTATTTCACCTTGCGCAATTCAAGATTCAGAATTTTTCTGGTGGTACCGTTCAAGCGCTCGATTTCTTGTTCTGCAAGACCGAGTCCTTTTACCAATTCAATGTTGCGCAATGATTCAGTGGTGCTACCTGCAAGCGAAGTGGTTTCACCGAGGATGGTTTTGGAAACGGTTTTGATTTTCTTGCTCAGCAGATTGCTGATGAACGCAAGTGCCGGAACGGTGAGCAAGAAAAGGGGCGCAATCATCCAGTGCACTTTGATGGCATAAATGACCACGAATACAATTCCTACAATGCTTTGAAAGAATATCGAGATAAATGAAGTGATAAGTTTTTCAGAATCCTGACGAACTTTTTGAAGTTTGCCCAACGTTTCTCCGCTGCGCTGGTCTTCAAATACTTCATAAGGTAAATCGAGCGAGTGCCGAATACCATCGGTGTACATACCTGCTCCGGTACGTTGGATGACCACGTTGGTATAATAGTCTTGCAGGTTTTTCGCGATGCGGCTCACCATGGCCACCCCCATGGCCATGAGCAGGTAGATGACAAGGTCTTTACCATAAGCTCCCCAGTTATCGCCATAAGCCGCGCGATTCACCCCCATCTGATCTACAAGTTTTCCTGTGATCAATGGGTCCATCAGCGAGAAACTCTGGTTGATGGCTGC
>DATCJY010000062.1:0-49374 GCA_036562565.1 Flavobacteriales bacterium
GTATATGGTCACCGGCACATCCACCATCACCATTTGCATCAGGTGTTTCGCCTCCTGGTCCAGTGACGACAACACCGCATCGTCGTCCCCTGTGGTGGAGGCCGAACCACCGCCACCACCACCGCCACCACCACCTCCTCCAACTATTGAGCAGGTGAAGTTTACCGAAATCGAAGTGACGGAAGAAGAGGTGAAAGATCCACCACCAGCTGATACTGAATTGGAGAACAAAAACATCAGTACAGTTACAGTGGAAGGTGAAGAAGGCCCGATAGGTCCTGTGGAAGCACCACAACCTGTTTACATCGAACCGGTAAAAGAAGAAGAACCTGTTCGTTTCGCAGCGGAAATGCCGGTATATCCCGGTGGTGAAGCTGCGATGTTGAATGACATTGCCAAGAACATCGTATATCCTGAGTTTGAAAAAGAAAACAATATTCAGGGTGTGGTAATGGTAGAGTTTACCGTTGAAAAAGATGGCTCCATTAGCAATGTGAAAGTGGTACGCGAGGTACAGGGTGGTAAGAACCTGGGTAGAGCAGCTGAGAACGCTGTGAAAAAGTTGAAAAACTTCACACCGGCTAAGCAAAATGGTAACCCGGTACGTCTTACAATGACTGTTCCTGTAAGGTTTACTCTGAAATAATCTTACTCTGAATTTATAGCATAAAAAAAGCAACCCAATCCGGGTTGCTTTTTTTTGTCGCCTTGTTTGATGGTTTTATTTAATGGCTTTCAAATACTCGGCTTCCACAACATCCCAATTGATGATGCCGAAGAATGCCATGATATAATCCGGTCTGCGATTCTGATAGTTGAGGTAATAAGCATGTTCCCAAACGTCCAGACCGAGAATTGGAGTTCCTGTCTTGGCCACTATTTTTTTCATCAGTGGATTGTCTTGGTTAGGCGTAGAGGTAATGAACAGCTTCTTATTTGAATCCACGGCAAGCCAAGCCCAACCACTTCCGAAGCGTGATTTGGCTGCATCACTGAATTGCTTCTCGAACTCCTCCATGCTACCAAACGATTCAGTTATCACTTGCTTCATCCTGTCCGATGGTGATTTAGAGCCGCCCGGGCTAATCCATTTCCAAAACATGCTGTGATTCCAGTGCCCACCGGCATTGTTGCGCACAGCGGCATCTTCTGGTTCCACCATCGCAAGTATTTCTTCTAGCGTTGAAGCCTTGTCTTTATATGGGTTGCCGTTGAGCGCAGTATTGAGTCCGTTTACATAGGCTGCATGGTGTTTCGTGTGGTGAATTTCCATGGTCTTTGCATCAATAGCCGGCTCCAATGCATTGTAGCTATATCCCAGTTCAGGCAAAGTGAATGGAATAAAGCTCACTTGCTCCATGGCAGGTGCGGCAGGTGTTTGTGTGGCCGCTTGTTTGGGGGCACATGCTGCCAATACCACTACCAATGCACCTGAGCACATTACGGTTATGATGCGTTTCCAGTTCTTTTTCATAGTAACTCTTTTTTTGTGAAAAGTAATGATTACAAATGTACCCAGACCGATTTAAGCTCTCTTGCACAATTCTGTTTCTTTGATGAAGGATAACCACATGGGGAGTTCCAGGCAACTTGTTCACGATATTTTATAACCACACCGGTGCATTCCTCTCTAAATTTACCCGACAATTTTTAATACATATTACTATGGCATTTACTCTTGATCCGCTTCCATATGCATTTGATGCATTGGAGCCACATATAGATGCAAGAACGATGGAAATCCATCACGACAAGCATCACGCTGCTTATACCACCAACCTCAATGCTGCTATCGCAGGTACTGAATTGGAAAACCTTCCAATCGAAGAAGTGATGGTAAAAGGCTTTGACAAGCCTGCGGTTCGCAACAATGGAGGTGGCTATTACAACCATAATTTATTCTGGGAAATTCTTACTCCGGGTGGTGCAAAAGCTCCATCAGGTGAATTGGCTGCGGCTATTGATGCTGCTTTCGGTTCATTCGATAAATTCAAAGAAGAGTTTACCAAAGCGGCAACAACTCGCTTTGGCTCCGGTTGGGCTTGGTTGTGTGTTCACAAAGGTGGTAAGTTGGAGGTATGCTCTTCAGCTAACCAAGACAACCCCTTGATGCCGGGCATCGGCTGCGGTGGTAGTCCTATCCTTGGATTGGATGTGTGGGAGCACGCATACTATTTGAATTACCAAAACCGCAGACCTGATTACATCAACGCATTTTACAATGTGATTAACTGGGATGTGGTAGCTAAGAAATACGCTGCTGCTAAATAATATTTTGCAATCCGCACAGAGAAGGGCCCCGCTTTAGCGGGGCCTTTCTTTTTTCGATGAGCAATAAAAAAAGCTCGGCACTATGGCCGAGCTTTCCGTCTATGTTTTTTGTTGTGGATTATGCTACCACGTTGTTCTCATAAGTCTCCATAGGAGGACAAGTACATACCAAGTTTCTGTCGCCATATGCGTTATCTACACGCGCTACAGAAGGCCAGAACTTGTTCTCGCGAAGACCGCGTACAGGATAAGCGGCTTTCGCACGGGTGTAGCTATGATTCCACTCATCTGCGGTCAATTCCAATGAAGTGTGTGGAGCCATTTTCAACACATTGTCCAGCTTATCTGCAAGGCCGCTTTCTACTTCAGCAATTTCTTTTCGAATTGCAATCATCGCATCACAGAAGCGGTCAAGTTCAACTTTCGGTTCACTCTCGGTTGGTTCAATCATGAGCGTTCCTGCAACAGGGAAGGAAACCGTTGGAGCGTGGAAACCATAGTCCATCAAGCGTTTTGCAATGTCTTCCACTTCAATTCCGAACTTCTTAAAGTCGCGGCAGTCCAAAATCATCTCGTGCGCCACACGGTTGTTGGCACCGGTGTAGAGAACATTGTAATGCCCTTCAAGACGTGCTTTCATGTAGTTGGCGTTGAAGATGGCATACTTGGTGGTATTGGTCAATCCCTCACCACCCAACATCTTGATGTAACCATATGAAATGAGCAAAATCAAGGCACTGCCGTATGGAGCAGATGCAACGCCCGGAATAGCTTGCGCACCACCGGTTTGAACATTTGCATTGCCCGGCAAGAATGGAACAAGTTTCTCATTCACACCGATTGGCCCCATGCCCGGTCCACCACCTCCGTGAGGGATAGCAAACGTCTTGTGCAAGTTCAAGTGACAAACATCCGCGCCAATGTTACCCGGAGAAGTCAAACCAACTTGAGCGTTCATGTTTGCCCCGTCCATATATACCAATCCGCCATTGTCGTGGATGATGCGGGTAATTTCTTTGATTGGCTCTTCAAATACTCCGTGAGTACTTGGATAAGTAATCATGAGAGCCGCTAAGTTGTCTTTGTGTTGAGCAGCTTTTGCAGCGAGGTCGGTTACATCTACGTTGCCGTTCTCATCGCATTTCACTACCACCACTTGCAAACCTGCCATTACAGCAGATGCCGGGTTGGTTCCGTGAGCAGATTGTGGAATGAGACAGATGTTTCTGTGACCTTCGCCACGGCTTTCATGGTAGGCCATGATCACCAACAAACCGGTCAATTCACCTTGCGCACCGCTATTAGGTTGTAATGAGACGCCTGCAAATCCTGTGCATTCGCAAAGGTCTTTTGCTAGCTCATCAATGATTTCCTGGAATCCTTGCGCTTGTTCTTTTGGAGCAAACGGGTGCAATTCCGCAAACTCAGGCCATGTGATAGGCATCATTTCACTGGTTGCGTTGAGCTTCATGGTACAAGAGCCAAGCGGAATCATTGCATGTGTCAAGGAGAGATCTTTGTTCTCCAATTTCTTGAGGTAACGCAACATCTCTGTCTCACTGTGATGTGAGTTGAACACAGGGTGTGTCATGAAGCTAGAAGTGCGGGCAAATGAACCCAATGCAACTTCTGCTGGTTCCGCTTTTGCAGAAACATTGAGTACATCAAGGATTTCTTGCAAATCGCCCTCGCTGGTTTTTTCATGAAGTGAAATACCAATGTGCCCATCACCGAAGTAACGGAAGTTGATGCCTTTGTTTTCTGCAGATTTCTTTACCGCACCTTCATCGTTTACTTTCACTTTCAAAGTGTCGAAGAATACGGTGTTCACTTGGTTCGCTCCGATTGCCTTAGCAAGTGATACAGCGTTTTTATGGATTCGAGTAGCAATTTTTTTAATTCCTTCAGGGCCGTGATAAACTGCATAGGAAGAAGCCATCACTGCCAACAACGCTTGTGCTGTGCAGATGTTGGAAGTGGCTTTTTCTCTGCGGATGTGTTGCTCGCGAGTCTGAAGGGCCATGCGCAATGCCATGTTGCCTTGTCGGTCTTTGGATACACCGATGATGCGGCCGGGCATGTTGCGTTTAAAATCTTCTTTTGCGCAGAAAAATGCAGCGTGTGGTCCGCCATATCCCATCGGTACACCAAAGCGTTGTGAGCTGCCGAAACATACATCAGCACCCCATTCACCCGGAGGCGTAATCAAAGCAAGCGACATGATATCAGCGGCACATGCAACAAAAGCACCAACTGCGTGAACTTTCTCTGCAAACGCTTTATAATCGTTGATTTGTCCACTATTGTTCGGATATTGAACCAGTGCACCGATATATGAATTGTCAAACTCATGCGTGTTGTAGTCGCCAATCACCAATTCAATTTTGAGATGGCGTGCACGACCTTTCAGGATGTCCAACGTTTGTGGGAAGATTTCTTTGTCAGCAAAAAACTTGTTGGCGCCCGCTTGTTCTTTCTCTTTGGAAATGCTGTGCATGAAAAGGATCATTGCCTCGGCAGCAGCAGTTCCTTCATCAAGCAATGACGCGTTGGAAATAGGCAATCCTGTAAGTTCAGCGGTAAGGGTCTGGAAGTTTAACAAGGCTTCCAAACGACCTTGGGCAATCTCAGCCTGATAAGGAGTGTAGGCCGTATACCACCCCGGATTTTCCAATACGTTTCTGAGAATTACACCCGGAACGATGGTAGGGTGATATCCCATACCGATATAACTCTTATGAATGACGTTCTTTTTTGCCTTCGCACTCAGATAATCGAGGTATTCGTGCTCTGACATGGCTTTGCCGATGGATAGCGGTTTGGCCAATCGGATACCGGCAGGAATAGTTTCATCAATGAGTTGATCTATGCTGCTCACACCAATGGTTTGCAGCATTTCTTGCGTTTCTTCAGCACGCGGACCTATGTGGCGTGCAGCAAAGTTGGTACTTGACATGGTAATATGTGCTTGTGAAAATCAGGTGTAATAACGTTTCGTTACAACCCGGTTTCCTTGATGAATTTATGTATTGAAATTCGTTAATTGACCGCAAATATAGTGGCCGCAATGCCCCAAAATCAGTCGATTTGTAAACAGCATCTGAGACGGTTTACCAGCTAAATTCGCGGTTTCATGGCAGATGAACTATTCATACCGTCCGATACGAATCGCAAAGCAATTTATGAGGCGTTGTGGCCTCAACTTCAATCTGTTGTTGCCGGTGAATCCGATACCATCGCCAACACCGCCAATGTGATGGCTGTGCTGAAGGAAGCATTTTCGTTTCTGTGGGTAGGTGTTTACTATGTAGCAAAGGACCATTCCAATCAACTTGTACTGGGGCCTTTCCAAGGACCGCTGGCGTGCACGCGTATAGCATTCGGAAGGGGTGTTTGCGGTACTGCATGGAAAGAAGGCCGAACGATTCGCGTGGATGACGTGGACAATTTCCCGGGTCATATTGCATGCAGCTCAAAGTCAAAATCCGAATTGGTCGTTCCCATTCGCAGGAACAATGAAATCATCGGGGTGTTGGATGTAGACAGTGAACATCTTGCTGATTTTTCAGAAGTCGATGAACATTATTTGGAGCAAATTGCCGACCTCTTAGGAAAATTGAATTATGCATAACAGGATCTTCGCTTTTTGGCTTTCTACGGTCGTCCTGATGGTGATGGGCTGTGCGAATGTTCGCAATCCGCAAGGAGGGCAAAAAGATGATGTGCCTCCTGTGGTGGTTGCCGCAAGTCCCCTACCGTTCTCTACTCATTTCAACAGTAAGACCATTGTTCTCACATTTGATGAGTATGTAAGGCTCAATGACATCCAAAACAATCTCGTTATCTCTCCACCCCTTACCATGAAGCCAAAAATCAAAGTGCGTAACAAGAGCGTGATAGTTGAGCTCCAAGAAGAACTAAGACCCAACACCACGTACATGTTCAATTTTGGTGATGGTATTGTGGATGTGAACGAAGCCAATAAAGCACAAGAATTGATTTATGTATTCAGTACAGGTGACATCATTGATTCACTTATGTTGAGCGGTATGGTGTGGGACAACTTTCATGATGTACCTGCTAAAAACTACAAGGTATTGGCTTTTGATAATGATACATCAGTATTTGCAAAGAAGAGTGTTCCGCTCTATTTCACGCGTACCAAATCCGATGGTTCGTTTGTGATGCCTTATATGAGTGAAGGAGAATACTATCTCTATGCATTGGATGACCAAAATGCAAACAACCGTTGGGATGATGGCGAGGCTTTAGGTATAGGACAAAAGAAGTACAATCCTTTGAGTGATTCACTAGAGATTACTTTTCATACAAGTGTACCTCGTCCGGAGAAATTGTTCCTCAATGATATCCAAACCGATTCGCTTGGGAATATCAAGTTTGCTTTGGACAAATTCTTTCAAGAGGTTTCCATTACATCTTTAAACAATGCGCTCAGCGTCTCAATGTATAGAACCGATGATACGTTGTATGCGCAGCTTAAAGGCACACCAACTATCGATAAAGAGAAGGTGGCCATACATATTGGTCAATACTTCAACGATACATTGCAAGTACTCTATCATCAGGATGCATTCAAACGAACATTCAAATTGATGACACCTGATCATAAAAAAATCAGGAAGGATGACCATGTGATATTGCGCGCACCGATGCCTATAACGTTAGCAAATAAGAATAGGATTGAGCTTAAAATGGATTCGGTGAATATCGATTTTGATTTGTTACAAGATAGTGTGACGGGCGCATATCAATTGAGAGCTGATTGGTTAACCGGAAATAATTATGAACTGAAAGTTTATCCCGATGCATTTACAAACGTTGTTGGCACTACACAGGATACCATGAGTTATTCATTTGGTGTATTGAGGCATGAAGAGCTTGGTCGATTAATCATTGCGCTAAATCTACCGGAGACGCTTGAGCACGGCAGACTGATATTGTTGGATAAACAAAACACGCTGCATTATGAAGTAGTGAATGTTCGCAGCGGAGAGCAGGTAATCGACAATTTAATTCCCGGTGAATACTTCCTGCGCATATTGGATGACACCAATCAAAATGGTATCTATGATCCATTAGACATCAAGCAGCTAACATCACCAGAGCGGTATTATGTGTATTCCGGTAAAATCAACCTCCGAGCTAACTGGGATCTAAAAATAGATTGGTCGTTGACCGATTAGTTTTTTACAAGTGCTAGAATTCCTATTTAAAGGTTTATTTTAAATCTGAATTCGGTTCGTTAATCTTCAATATATATCTGAATTCAAGGTTGAAGACACAGTGAAAGTAGCTGTATATGAATGGATAGGAGTACAAGTCAATATTTTTTTTGTTAAAAAAAATATTGTTTTCAAAATCCATTTACTTTTACAACGCTTGACTCACAGAGCTCAGGTGGTCCAACCTTAATTAGACGAATATTCACTACCAGCCCATTTCAGCTGCTGTTTCGTGATGTCTTGTTTTTCAATTTCGGTTGTTATCACTCAAGCTTTGAAGGAAAGATTCTTTCTCTCTTAGTCGTGTGTTCTGTGATAGAGCGCTTTTTTTCTTAATCTAAAATTATTTATGAAAACAATCAATTACACGGGACGTCTTGTGCCATGTCGCTTCGTGCCATGGCTTTTCAGCTTCTTGTTTCTTGTGGGATTTTCGATGGTTAATTTGCATGCGCAGTTAGCCATCAATTATCCTTTAACCATTTCCAATGGTAGCTACAATTCTATTTCTGAAACCGGTAATGCTCTGCCAACATTGGCTGCTGACAATGGACAACAGAACATTACCGGTTTAACACCTGGTTTTACAGTCAATGGAGTGACTTATACTAATGCCAGGATGAGTTCAAACGGTTGGTTAATGTTGTATACCAGTGCGGCTCCCTCCTCTAATACCGAATCAGGTATCCTAAATACATCCACCTCAAATGCCGGAGTAATCCTTGCACCTTTCAATTCGGACCTGCACACATCTTATTTGGCATCTACTGCGGTATACTATGGTACCATAGGCGATGAACACATCTTCGAATGGAAGAACTTTTCAAGATACAACTTCACGGAATCCAGCCGAACGGATATTTTAAATTTCCAGATTCGTTTAAATACTGCTACCGGAGCGATTTCGTTCGTTTATGGTGACATTACCGTAGGTTCAACCTTAACTCAATCCATACAAGTAGGATGGAAAACCAATCCTACTAACGGATCGAACTGGGCCACGGACATAAACAACCTGATGCTTGATGCTGCTGGCTCTCCTAACACTTGTACGTGGAGCGATGTAGTTACCGGCAATTCAAATACTAGTTCTCTTGTGTTGAACAGTTCAAATCCGTTGATGGTTCCTGCTTCAGGATTAACCTATACATGGACTCCACAAGCGGCTCCTGCCCCGGTTCGTACTTTCTCGGCTGTTACGGGAATTGGTGCCTATGGTGCTACCATCACTTGGACAGCTCCTGCCGGTGCGACACAATACAATGTGCGCTACAGAGCGGTGGGTTCCTGCAACTGGACCAACTGGAGTGGCAACCCTGTTATGTCTAATTCGGTGACTTTAACAGGACTCTCACCACTTACAACTTATCAGGTGCAGGTTCAGGCATCTAACGGTACCAATAATTCTATTTGGTCTCACATTCCAAACTCTTCCGGTGGAGGTAATGGCTATACAAGTAATGGCACATTCACTACACTCGCAAGTTGTTTTCCACCAACTGCTTTAACTCCGGCTCCTACAGGAGTTGGTACAGCCAACATCAGCTGGACCGCACCGGTTAACGGCTCTCCAATTGGCTATGAATATGCCGTTACCAATAGCCCTACTCCTCCTGCTTCCGGAACGTTTGTTTCTGGCACATCAACATCTTTATCCGGTCTTACTGGCAATGTATTTTATTTACATGTAAGAACCGATTGTGGTGACGGAGACTACAGTGTTTGGGCTACATCAAGTGCATTTGTTGTGGATCAGCCAAACCAAATTGGCAACGGAAGCAACACCATCAATTCATTACCTATAGTTTCCAACTATGGATATAACTATTCTCAGCAGATCTATACCAGTTCAGAATACTCCGCTGTTTATGGTACATCTAATACTTATATCACGAAGATTCGTTTCTACTATAATGGTACCAGCTCCGGAATAGCTCCTGGTAGCAGCACTCCAACTGCAAGTTTTCAGGACTGGACGATATATATGGGCAATACTACTAAGAACGCCTTCTCCGGTACTTCAGACTGGATTCCAAGTTCATCGATGACCGAGGTTTTCAGTGGGCAGGTCACATTCCCTGCTCCGGGTTCGTGGATGGAAATCACACTTTCAAGTCCTTTTGTATGGAATGGAACGGATAATATTGTTGTGGCTGTAGATGAAAACACGAGCGGGTATGGATCGCTTGTCTATTTTAGAGCGTTTACGGCTAGCAATCGTGGTATTTATTATAGAAATGACACTAATAATCCGGACCCTTCATCCCCTCCTACAGCTTTTGCAGTAACAAGCTCCATTAACCAAATTCAATTTGAAGTGTCAGAACCACCTGCTTGTTTGCCTCCACTGTCTTTGTCTGTTTCAAACATAACAGCTACCGGAGCAGATTTTAGCTGGTCGGCATCTACTTCCAACCCCGAGAATGGTTATGAATGGGAGGTTAGAGACGCAAGTGATAACGTGGTTGCATCTGGAACAACGAGTGGAACTACGGCTTCTGCTTCTTCTTTGACCCCAAACACTTCTGGATATAAATTATACGTAAAATCAATTTGTGGAGACGAGGATGAGAGTGATTGGATAGCTTCATCTGCATTCACTACTCCATGTGCGCCTGCAACAGTTCCGTACATCGAAGACTTTGAGTCAGTGACGGTGCCACAACTTCCTGTTTGTACTCAGGTTATTCAGGCGGGTAGCGGTAGTCTTTGGAAGACAGTCTCATCGGCGGGATTTGGTTTTAACACGAAGTGTTTGCAATATAGTTGGAATTCCTCAAATGCTGCCAATACTTGGTTTTTCACCCGCTCGGTAACGTTGCAAGGGGGTGTTTCATACAGAATTTCATATAACTACGGGGGGTCCAATTACACTGAAAAACTAAAAGTAGCTTACGGAACTACAGCTACAGTTGCGGGAATGACAACTGTTATTGCTGATTACCCTTCAATTACCGGATCTACTCCTCAATTGGCTGTTATTGATTTCACTCCTGTAAGTGATGGGGATTATTATTTCGGTTTCCACGCATACTCCGCTGCCAACCAGAACAATCTGATGGTCGACAACATTAAGGTAGAACTAACACCTTCTTGTGAGACCCCTACAGCTGTAGTTGTTACGAATGTGACATCTACAAGTGCTGATATATCTTGGAGTGCTCCTGCTTTGGCACCAGATTTCGGGTATGAGTATGTAGTGAGCACCTCTTCCACACCTCCTTCAAGTGCATCTGATACCGGTACTGAAGTTGCAGGTACCTCAACAACTGTAACAACACTCTCACCAAACACCACATATTACGTATTTGTCAGATCAGAGTGTATAGAAGACGAGGATTACAGTGAGTGGGTGATTTCTACGGCATTCACCACAACTCAGATTCCAGTTAGCTCTTATCCGTACTTGGAGGATGCCGAAACCGACATGACTGAATGGACGTTCATGAATGGCACACAGGTGAATAAATGGGCCGTTGGTACAGCAACTAATAATGGAGGAACGAAAGCCCTTTATATATCTAATAACAATGGCGTTTCTAACTCCTATACTAACACCAGTACTTCAGTGGTTCAGGTATATCGTGATTTTACTATTCCAGCCGAAGTTGCGGCTATCACGCTTGAGTTTGATTGGAAAAGTGTTGCTGAAGCCGGTTGTTGTGATTACTTCCGTGTTTTCGTTGTACCTACCAGTTTTATTCCAACTCCTGGTACACAAATTACAACTACGGGTACTGCTCCGAACGGACGAGTGCAGCTTGGCGGCAACTTCATGAACTCGGTTAGCTATACTCATGCAATATTGCCAATACCTGTTGCTTATGCGGGAACAACCTTCCGATTGGTATTCGAATGGCGTAACGATAGTGGCTCAGGTAATAATCCTCCTGCAGCTATTGATAATATTGAGATGAAACTGACTACTTGTCATGCGCCATCAAATCCGATAGCTTCTGTTGTTGGCATTAATTCAGCTAACTTCAGTTGGGCAGCTGCCTCTCCAGCTCCCGTGAATGGATATGAATGGGTGTTAAGAGATTCAGGTAACAATGTTGTCGATTCAGGTACAACTTTCGGTACAACGGCCTCTTCATCCTTGTTGACCCCGAATACTTCAGGATATGTTTTCTCCGTTCGCTCTCTTTGTGAAGATGAAGAAAGCATTTGGGTGAATTCAACATCGTTTAGTACACCGGTATGGGCTGCCATGCCATGGCAAGAAACCTTCTCGGTGAGCAGCACACCTAACGGATGGTCAGTGACATCATTCAGTGTTTCCAACTCCAGTTCTGGAACCAATAATGGTGGAGCTTCTACTTACTATATGTATAAAAACTTGTATTCAGGTGCTACTTCTGGAAGCTTTACTGCATTGTTGGTAGGTCCTCTGACTGTTGATGCTGTGTTGTCATTTGATTATAAGCTTTCAAACTATTCTTCTCCATATGGACCTCCTGCAGCAGGTTCAGGAAGTTTTACGGTTCAGTTGTCAACGGATTTTGGAGCGACCTATACAACGCTCGAAACATTGGTAAATGATGGTGTTACTACCGGATGGCAAACACGTCAGTACAATCTTACTGCATATACTGGTCAGTATATTAAACTTCGTATTGAAGCCACAAGGGTAAGTGGTGACTACAACCTAGCTTTTGATAATTTCCAGATTGCTAGCTGCTATCCTCCAACTAACTTGGCTGTTAGCAACCTTACCGCCACCGGAGCAACTTTCTCATGGAGTGCACCTTCAGTGGCAGGAATTCCTGAAGGTTATGTTTGGGAAATCAGAACCAGTGGTAATGGAGGAGATCCTTCTCCGGCATTTTCCGGTACTTCGGCAACAACTTCTTCTAACATGATTGGTTTGACACCTGAAACAACATACCGTTTTTGGGTGAGAACAGATTGTGGTGATGGAGAGATTTCCTACTGGTCGTCTGTTCCGTTTACAACACCAGCGAGCTGTCCTATACCAACTAATATTACGACTATTGCATCTCTTACTTCTGCATCAGCATCTTGGGATGACCCTGGATTTGCAGTTGAATCTTGGGAGATAGAATATGGCGTAGCACCACTCACTCCAACAGGTATACCAAACGTTGTTGGTATCACCGAGAACTCTTACGAGTTTACATCGTTGAGCCAAACAACCAATTATGTTTATTACCTCCGCGCTAATTGCGGTGCCGGAAATAGTGCTTGGGTTGGACCATTTAGCTTCCAAACTCTGCCATGTGAACCGACTTATACCACAGGAAAGACATCAGGAGACTTGTTGTCACGTGTACGTATACTAGGTACAACATTGGATAATGAGTCTGGAATAGCACAAACCAACCCTGCGTACACCTTCTTCACTGGTCAAACAAATTACACAGCAACGTTGAATGCTGGTACTTCTTATACGATTGAAGTTTCTATCGGTACTTACGGTAGTCAAGGCGTAGCTGTATGGATTGACTTTAACGGAAACGGAATATTTGAAACACCAGAAGAGAGAATCGGTTACACCAATGGAACATTTGGTGTGGGTACCGGTGGTTTACCAATTAGCCCACAGAATACTACAACATTTACAATAACGCTTCCATGTTCTCCTGAACCGGGAATTTATCGCATGCGTGTGAGAGATGTTTGGAATCAAAACGGTCAAACCATCGATCCTTGTATGAGCTATGGTTATGGCGAAACCGAAGACTATGAAGTGACCATTGCCCCTCCACCACCATGTCCTGCTCCAACAGCGGGTGTTGTTACTTCAATTACCAGTAGCGGTGCAGTATTTGATTGGAACATTGGATGTGAGGAAGAATTGTGGAATGTTCATGTAACAACTGCTGGTGGTGGAGCTCCTACCGGAGCACCATCCCATCCGAATGTAACGAAACCTTTATCGGTTAGTGCATTAAGTGCGTTTACGGATTATGAGTTCTATATTCAGTCTATTTGTGAAGAAGATGTAAGTACTTGGATTGGTCCATTCACATTCAAAACAAAAGTTGTGAATGATGATTGTGCCGGTGCTATTGAACTTCCAATGAATGCAGGCTATGGTTGTGGCACCTATGTATCTGGTACAACGGTGGAATCATCACAATCTAGTGCACCGACTCCTTCATGTAGTGCTATCGGTATAGATGATGACGTATGGTTCCGCTTTACAGCAACCCATACTAACCACCGTTTGCAATTGACTAATGTTTCCGGTAGCACGGGTATGGCTATGGCTGTTTACAGTGGTAGTTGTGGAGCATTAGTACAAGTGCAATGTTCAAGTCTTAATACTTTAGATTTGACAGGGCTCGTGCCTTCACAACAATATTATGTTCGAGTATGGACATCTTCTTCTTCACCAAGTATTTCTGCTACCTTCAATATTTGTGTTGGAGCACCGTTGCCTCCACCGGCTAATGACAACTGCGCCAACCCAATCGCATTTCCGACTATTTCTACCAACTCAACCTGTGCCTCTGTTACAGTAAATACCGAGTGGGCTACAAGTTCCGGAATTGCATCATGTACAGGAACTGCGGACGATGATGTGTGGTTTACCTTTACTGTTCCGGTTGGATACTCAAGTTTGTTGTACCAGAACACCAATATTTCCGGCAGCACAGATAGAGTCTTACAAGTATTTTCTACTTGTGATGGATCCAGCTTGGGCTGTTATGATCCTGAAATAGGCATAATTACTGGTCTCACAGGAGGTAGCACATATTTGTTGCGCGCATACACTTATGGCAATGGAGTAATTTCTCAATTCAAAATTTGTCTTCGAGTTCCACCACCAGTTCCGGCTAATGATGAATGTGTTTCTGCAACAGTACTCACAGTGAACCCTGATTATAACTGTGGTGTAACAACGAATGGTACGACATCAAGCGCTACACAATCTGCAATTACACCAACTTGTAGTGGAAGCGGCATCAATGATGATGTATGGTATCAGTTTACTGCGACCCACTCTCAGCATCGTATTACGCTAACCAACATTTCCGATGGTAATGCGATGGCAATCGCTCTTTATAGCGGAAGCTGTGGATCGCTTTCACAAGTGAACTGCGTGACATCTTCTGCACTCAATGCTACAGGTCTTGTTCCTTCACAGACTTATTATGTTCGTGTGTGGACAACGTCATCAACACCTGCCATTGCATCTTCCTTCACTATCTGTGTTGGATCTCCACCTCCTCCACCTGTTAATGATGATTGTGAGAACGCTATCGCATTGACACTTGGCCAGCCGTATACCGGTACAGTGGTGAGCGCCACACAATCGATGCCGGCAATTGCATGTGGGTCATTCACAGGATATGCAGATGATGATGTATGGTTTAGCTTCGTAGCTCCCGGTGCACCGGTGGACATTTTTGCCACAGGTATCGATGGGGTGATTGACCTGCGTACCGGTTCTTGTAACGGTACCAATGTGGCTTGCGCTGATCAATACGATACATCGGATTTAATCTCAGGTATAAGCTTGGTAGAAGGTCAGACCTACTACATCCGTTATTATAGTTACTCGGCATCACAACAATTCGATCCATATACTATCATCGTGAAGTTGTCCGAGCCTCCGGCTCCGGCTAATGACGAGCCCTCATCCAGCTCACCGGTTATTTTCAATGCGCAGAATACTTATCCGAACTGCGTTCAAGTACATGGTACCACAGAAGGAGCAACACCAAGTGTATTTTTGGGAGAAAATGATATATGGTATCGCTTTACCGCACAAACCAATGGTGTGAGTATCCGACTTGAATCAGTATTTATCGATGGTGTGTTGTCACTATATGACTCAGACCTTGAGCTATTGGATTTTGAGGATGCAATTTGGGAAGCCGGAGGTACCGAGATATTGAATTATGGCGACTTGGTTCCGGGTAACCAATACTTCCTGTCCGTGGCTAACTACATGTATGAAGGTGCTATGGATGGTCCGTTTACCCTCTGCTTGCAACACTTGGATCGTCCGAAGTGTTCACCAATGGCACCACAGACATTGTGCTCTTATGTGAATGCGGGTAACCATACTGCTTACAGCACCACCTTCAGCTTCACCGATAGCAACGAAGTAGTGCACACTCATACGACAACATCGCCTAATATCCAGTTGTCGCATGCAAGTTTGGGATTGCGCTACAATGAGACCTATACGATGAGCTTGGTATCCAACTATCGATTGGAAAATGGTTTGGGAATCACGGAGATGATACAGGTTCCGGGCTTTAACACATGTGAAGTAACGATTTTGGATCACAGCTTGATAGGTGTACACAGCAATCAGCGCTGCAGCAGTGGCGCCCAATTGGCTCGCACAGCGTTGTTGACCAATCAGGTCATTTCCGGAAGCGGTTTGTGTTCAGTTACCGGTTATCGAATTGAGTTTACTCCTGTATCCAATTGTGCAGGCGACAACCCGAACGAAGCAGGTAAGTTTGAGCGCACCATCAGCTCACCGAACACCGGTATTTCATTGAACTATGCTTTCAATCATTTGCCGGAGTCATCCAACCCGAACGTAGGTTACTGGAGTGTTCGATGGAAGCCGCGTTTCAGTGGATATGAGGGCACCTATGGTCCTGCGTATGTGATAGCGGTTAAGAAAACAGCGGGCTCTCCAGCGATGGCACTTGATAACAATGGTGCAAGTTCAGTAGCATTGTCAGAGTTGAACGATATCACAGCCAATGTATATCCGAATCCGAACAATGGAGAGTTGGTGAACTTAAACGTAACCGGAATAACAGGCAACCAAGTGTATGTGCGCATCATGGATAGCATGGGTCGCGAAGTATACACGAACCGCTACACGGCAGAAGGATCATTGAATACCATTGTGAACTTCACACAACCATTGGCACAAGGCGTGTACATGGTAGAGTTCAGAGATGGAGAACGAGTAGTGACTCAAAGAATGATGGTTAGTAAATAACTAAAAGCATCTCTTTTCATCAAGAGAGAGATCAAGTGAAATTAATTAAGGGAGAAGACCGGCTAACGAGCCGGTCTTTTCATTTTATCACTGGATCAACAACTTCTTTTGTAATGAAGAATGAAAGAGAAATGAACGACTTTATCAATCGTAAGCTGAGCAAGGCACATGCAAAGGATTAGGTATTTTACATGCTCTGATGCCGATGGTTATCTCATGAGAATTTTTGCCATCGTATCGCAGCTTGTTAGCTGTGATATCAAATGCATAGGCAATTGACACATAGTTCAGGGCAGTTATTTTCATCAAAGCGCTGAAACCGTGGCCTGAGCGTGCACCTATTCCAAGAGCGAACTTTTCTTTATAATCCATCATGCCCTGAAATTCCAATGAAGCTTTACTCTTGGCTACATAATTCAATAGAAATGCCGGTTTGAAAGTGAGATCATCGCCAAGTTTGCGCGCATATCCGTTAGCAAATGTCCAGTGTGCTTGAATTTTTCCTCCTTCTTCTACGCCATCTACTTCACGTGTACCAATGGATCGAACAGAGATCCCATAAAACTTGGTATCGCGATATAACCATAAGCCGAAGTTGACGATGGGGAAAATAAAATCATTGATAGCACCTGTAATCAAGGGTTCAGCTGCTTGATCTTCCAGACGTATGCTACTGTAATCAATTCGGTATTGGCTAAAACCTAAACTGGCTCCCGTTGAGAACATATACTTACGGGAAACTTTCATGTGATAGGAATAGAGCAAATTCAGTGCAGAGTAAGCAAATGGCCCCGCTTGATCCGTTTCAATGATAGCACCTACACCGTGAAAATTACCGGACTTCTTTTTACCTCCGATTTTTCCGTGTGCATTGGCAAAAATGGTTTGAGGAGAATCGGGTATACCGGTCCATTGTCTGCGAAAACCGAATTTTATGTCCAAGCAAGGTGCTGTACCCGCTACAGCAGGATTGTACTGCAAATAGTTGTACACGAAATGTGAGTATTGCGGTAGTTGCTGGGCCCGGGCTTCAGCGATGCAAGCAATCAATGAAATAATGAAGAGGATTCTTTTCATTTTAACGCACTATGCTTACTACCCCGGTAATGGGTGGTATTTTGACATCTAATGAATTTAATTCAATCACGTAGTAATAGGCAGCCATAGGCAATTCCTTACCCTTGTTGGTGCCGTCCCAAGGTTGGGAGTATCCAATGGATTTGAATACCAGCTGTCCCCAGCGATCGTATACCTGAACCAAACAGTTAGGAAATTTTTCTATCCGTCCGATTTTCCAGGTTTCGTTAATCCCATCACCGTTAGGGGTGAAAGTGTTATAAATATCCAATGGTGGTGCCACTGTAACAGTTATCATATCAGTTACTATACAATTGCCCACGTTTCCCGTCACCGTGAATACAGTTGTTTGATCCGGTAATGCAATTGGTGTATCGGAGGTAGGATTATCAAGAAATTCAGCGGGAGTCCATTGCAATACTGAACCCTCATCTTGTCCTTCCACATATAATTGTGCCGGGTCGCCCAGATTTATACGCAAAGGATTTACTCCTGCAACAAGGCTCAAGGCATCTCCGGTGATTTGGACAGAGAATGGGCAATCTCCATAGTTCGGGTCATGATTGCTACCCACAACCATCAAATACTCCTGACTATTCAAGAGGTTATTAAGCTGAAAACTGAAACTGTTGACACTGTCACCAAAACATATTGGGTTGGAATAATGTGCCGGATTGCAAGGATCACCTCCATTTAGAAGACGTACAATCATGACATAGATGGAATCCTGCCCCAAGAAGTCGCGACAGCCTTCATTGGTAACGGTAACTCTGATGGACTTGGACGATGCTACAGAGTTGGTTTGGAATGTATAGAAATAACTTTGCGATACCGCCATACATCCATAAGCAAAAGGAGAATTGGGGTCTGTCATTTCATGAGAAGGACTGTCAACGCATAAGACATTATCACCTGCATCACTACAATCCTGAGCTCGTCCGAGCGCGCTTATACATACTATCATTAAAGTGACAATAAGCGTACGGATATCCTTGTTATGTAGAGTAAAGCTCATCACTTTGCGAAAATATTAGCCTATAGAAAACTGTTTCCAAATTCCATTGGGGCCTTATACACGGTTTTATGCACAACGGTTTCAATGAAATTATGTTGTTTAGGGAAAATTGTAAGTTGCTCAAAAGCCCACCAATTGTTCAGTTCGTGGAGAGGTTGAGTTAGGTTGTATTTTGCGCCAATATCTTATTCGCAAATGAAAGTTGCTCAATTCACGTTCAATGCCTTTGCAGAGAACACCTTTGTTTTGTGGGATGAATCAAAAGAAGCTGTCATCGTAGACCCCGGAATGACCGATGAAAACGAGGATGTGATTCTGTTTGACTTTATTGAAGAACAGCAACTCAAACCGGTATTGCTGCTAAACACTCATTGCCACATAGACCATATTTTGGGTAATCAAGCAGTTATAAACCGCTACAAGGTGGAGTATTGGACGCACCGCAACGAGCTCGCCATGTTGGAGCGCGCTCCGTCAGCCAGTATGATGTGGGGAGTTCCTTACCGCGAATCACCGTTGCCGACTAAGTTCATCGATGAAGGGGATAAGGTAAGATTCGGAAATACGACACTCGATATTTTGTTCGTGCCCGGTCACTCGCCCGGTCACTTAGCTTTCATTCACCGCGATGAAAAACTGGTCATTGGTGGTGATGTGTTGTTCCAAGGCAGTGTCGGCCGTGTAGACTTGCCGGGAAGCAATCCGCAAGACCTTGTGGCTTCTATTCAAAATAAAATGTATGCCTTGCCGGATGATTTCACGGTTTATCCCGGTCATGGCTCTGAAACCACGATTGGCCGCGAAAAGCAAAGCAACATCTTTGTACGCCCTGATTGGAACGGATTGACTTAGTGCGTTGATTTAGCAAGGAATTTCATCATGTCCTTGCCAATGTCTTTTCGGTAAGTTTTTCCGGAAAAATGAATCAACTCAATGCTGTCGTAGCTGGTAGAAACGGCATTGAGAATGTCTGTTCCGAAGGATGTAATGGCCAACACACGTCCTCCGTTGGTCACTATTTTATCCTTTCCTGATTTGGTTCCGGCATGAAAAACAATGCTATCAGCTACCTCTTTAAGCCCTTTGATTTCTTTGCCTTTCTCATAGCTCTCAGGATAACCCTTGGACACCAACATAACTGTAGCCGCTGCACGTGGGTCGGTTTCAATATGATGCTCGGATAAAGTGCCGTGTGCTACGCCATCCAGTATATTGAGCAAATCGCTCTTGATGCGCGGCATAACAACTTCCGTCTCAGGGTCGCCCATGCGGCAGTTGTATTCTATCACATAAGGTTCATTGCCTACCTTGATGAGACCAAAGAAGATAAATCCGCAGTACTTGATGCCTTCTGCTTTTAGGCCTTTGATGGTTGGAATAATGATTTGCGATTCAATTTTATCCATGAACTCCGGTGAGGCAAATGGCACCGGAGAGATGGCGCCCATTCCACCGGTGTTTGGTCCGGTATCCCCATCACCAATTCGCTTGTAATCCTTCGCTTCAGGAAGAATTTTGTAGGCATCTCCATCGGTAATAACGAATACCGACAATTCCACTCCCTTGAGGAATTCCTCAATCACAACTTTGGAACTTGCTTCTCCAAACTGCCCGTCAAGCAATTCTTTCAAAGCGTTTTGAGCCTCTTTGAGATTGTCCAGAATAAGTACTCCTTTACCTGCGGCAAGACCATCAGCCTTCAAAACATATGGGGCTTTCATGGTTGCCAAGAATTCCTGGCCTTCTTTGAGTGTGTCTTTTGTGAAGGTGGCGTATTTGGCAGTTGGAATTTGGTATTTCTGCATGAACTGTTTGGCAAAATCCTTACTGCCTTCCAACTGTGCGGCTTGTTTGTTGGGGCCAATGATTCCCACTTTGCTCAGTGATTTGTCTGCTTGGAAAAAGTCAACGATGCCTTCCACAAGAGGGGCTTCAGGCCCAACGATGACGAGCTCTATTTGCTTCTCTATTACAAGCTTCTTAATGGCCTTGAAATCAGTCACGTTGATGTCTACATTTTGACCCAAGGCTGCTGTTCCGGGGTTACCGGGAGCGATATACAAATTGGAGAGGAGTGAGCTTTGTGCTATTTTCCAGGCAATTGCGTGTTCACGACCACCGGAGCCTAAAATCAGAACGTTCATGGACTAAAAACTTTGTGCAAAATAACAGGTCGTTTGAAGCTCCGCGACCTCCAAGTTTTAAACAATGCTTCACCAAGACGGGATTCAGAGCACAGCCGTTTATGGCCAATTGACGACAAATGCCTTCTTTCTGACGACCGATGCTACAGAATAACAGCTAATTAAGGAAAAATTAGAACCTTATTTGACCGAAACTATTTACTTTTGTATTTGTATAAGAATCTTTAAACCAAATTGGGCAAGGTTCTTGTTTTAGACTCAGAAACAAAAAAACTCTCATAATATATGAAGCGACTGTTACTCCTGATTTTCTTATTTGCATTCGTTGCAGGCATCCATACCGCCTCTGCACAAGCAGACAGAATGTCGCATCCCATATCTACAGCCAAAATTGTTGGTGTAGATGGTAAAGCTGAACTGATGTTTGATGAAGTGGTAACACAATCTTTCACGGTGAATGTTTTAGATTTGACCGGTAAGTTGTTGTTCAGCTTGAAGCACGACAATTCAGAACCCTGTATTTCTGTAGATTTACCGGTTGAGAATTTGCGCAAGGGTATTTACATGGTACAAGTCACCTCGGCTGATGGTAAAATGAAAACCCTGAAACTGCAGCGGAACTAAATTATCCTAAACAGGATATTACATATACAAAGAAGAAGGCTGCTCATCCGAGCAGCCTTTTTTATTGATCCTTCAGATGTAGAATCTTAGTGAGGGGGCTGAACCAATATTCGTGTTGGGTCTTTTCTTCAAAACAGCGATAATTGGTTTTCAAACGCTCGCCTTTAATGAACACCCTTCTGTCTCTGCCATATACAAAGCGCCCATGTAATGGCACGTCATCCAACAGTTTCACGTCCGGATGATTGTTTCGGTCGTATCGCGCCAATGCTTTGGAAAGATGAATATCCCGACAGGTGGCAGCTGCCGGATTGGCTAAGTAGTTCTGCACGGCTCGTGCTACATCCTCCGGGAATACATTGCGTCTCAGGAATGGACCCAGTGTCTGTTTGAACTCGCTCTTCCATTCTTGTCCGTGTGGTTTAACGGTGTCTTTGTATTTGACCCACGTGATGAGATGGGCCAACTCATGCATGAGCGTAATGAGGAACGCATATGGATTGAGATTGCCGTTTACGGTCAAAACGTGTCTTCGGCCTTTGGGGTCAGCCGTAAAATCACCGAGTTTGGTAGCGCGTGGTCGGGTGATGGTAAGATGGTGAGGATATTCCCGCAACTTCTCGCATACCAACTCCAAAGAGTTTTCCGGTAAAAAAGGTTTCAGTGCGGATTCTAAATCTGTACTGTCTTTCGCCATTATTTTACCTCGTAAAGCATCCCACTCATATCATTTTTCCATGTGGGACAATTGCAGTTTTTATTCTTTTTCCGTTTGGCGTTGTAATTACTGTAGGGCATGCCTTTCTGCGATGACTTGCATGCAGGCAATGCCGAAACCAGTAGGAAAAATGCCAATACAACACCTATTCTTTTCATTCTCTAAAGAAATTGAATTGCGAATATAAATTCGTGCTCACAATTATCGGAGTATGGAACATATCGCAGTTCAGGTTTTTTTATTGTTGTTGGGAGTTGTTGGCTGGGCTTTATGTGCCTCACCCATGCTTCGATATATGATTGATCTGGCAGAGGGAAGATTCCGTTGGCAATTGGTTATGTGGTTCGTACTCATGATATTGTCCATCTTCTTAATGAAGTTTGCTCTTTATACCATTACAGGATGGCCCGGACCAGGAACTTGGGGAAGTCGTTTGTTTTTGGGTATCGCTTTGGTAGCTTCCTATGCTGTGCCTTTCATCAATGAATTCATCAGAGGATGGCGCAATAAGTAGCCGACTGAAAAAGCTATTAACCGCCTGTTGTCATCTTTTTCCTGAAACTTATAAAATGTGAGGCGAGGATTGACCGTTAAGTTTGCCTCGATTGGTTAAGATTTATACACATATCGGTAGATACGTCATGCTGATGGGGCAGGTCTTTAGCAGACCGGAACGTCTCAGCCTCTACCGTAGACTCATTATTCAAGAGATTGATAAAATTGGTCTTCAATCGCTGGGCATTGTAGCTCTCCTCTCTTTGTTTATGGGGGCGGTTGTAACCTTGCAGACTGCAGCCAATATCGATAGCGGATGGATTCCGAAGTTCACCATTGGTTTTACCTCACGTCAAACCATGATTTTGGAATTCTCGTCTACAATTGTCTGTCTGATTCTTTCAGGTAAGGTAGGAAGTAATATCGCTTCTGAGATTGGAACCATGCGCATCAGTGAACAAATTGACGCCATGGATATCATGGGTGTGAATTCAGCGAGCTATCTCATTCTGCCTAAGATTATTGCTGCAGTTTTCATCTTCCCGTTCTTGGTTATCATTTCCATGTTTCTAGGTATCGCAGCCGGAGCAATGGCGGGTACTGCCGCAGGAGTCATCTCACTCAGCGATTACGAATATGGCTTGCAATATTATTTTGACTTGTGGCACGTATTCTCATCATTGATTAAGACGTTGGTTTTCGCATTTATCATCACCAGCGTGAGTTCGTACCACGGTTACTATACGCGTGGTGGTGCACTGGAGGTTGGTAAAAGCAGTACTCAAGCAGTGGTATACAGTATCATCTTGGTTATGATTTCCAACTATATGCTCACCCAAATCTTGCTCCTGTGATAGAAGTAAAAAACATATCGAAGTCATTTGGTACTAATCACGTCTTGAAAGACGTGAGCGTTACTTTCTATCCCGGCAAGGTCAATTTCATCATCGGGCAAAGTGGTTCTGGCAAATCAGTTTTGACAAAGTGTATTGTAGGACTCATAGAAGTGGATAGTGGCGAAATCATTTTTGATGGTCGTCCTTTTACCGGGCTTGATAAATGGCAACGCAAGGAAATTCGTCAGGAAATGGGAATGCTCTTCCAAGGCTCTGCATTGTTTGACTCAATGACAGTGGAGGAAAATGTGAAGTTTCCGCTGCGCATGTTCAGCAATATGACGCAAAAAGAGATGGATGACCGCGTCAATTTCTGCCTAAAACGCGTTAATCTCGAAGGAAAAAATAAGCTTTATCCAAGTGAGATTTCAGGAGGTATGCAGAAGCGAACCGGTATTGCCAGAGCAATTGCAATGAATCCAAGATACTTGTTCTGCGATGAGCCAAACTCCGGTCTGGACCCACAAACTGCAATTGTTATCGATAACCTGATTCGCGAAATCACCTACGAGTTCAATGTGACTACAGTGGTTGTGAGCCATGATATGAACTCAGTGATTGAAATTGGAGACCACATCAACTTTATATACAAAGGCCAAATGTGGTGGAGCGGTGACAAGCGCCAAATCCTGCACACCGACAACAAGGAAATCAATGATTTCGTTTTCCCTTCTGAATTCATGAAGGAAATCCGAGAGTCTCTGAAGAACGCATAAACCGCTTTCTTTGCGTTTTTACATGATTACAACGCAAGCACCTCCCAACAAGTTTAACCGCATCAATATCCTCCTTGAGGTAGCGGCAGTTGTATTCAACCTGCTCTATACCTTGTTTTATTTGCGAGGAGATGTTTGGTGTTATTTTTTTGGCATCATCGGCCCGATTCTCTTCGTTTTGCTTTGCTATCGCAAAAAGCTATATGCTGAACCCCTGCTGCAAGTATTTTATATAGGCTTTGCTATCTATGGTTGGCTCACATGGGGAGGCGAGTGGCGCCAAGAACATTGGCCTTTCATGCAGCATTTACCTTATATGCTTTCAGGCATGCTGCTTAGTGCATTGGCCGGTCATTACCTCAAGAAAAATACCGATGCCAAGCTGCCTTATATCGATAGTTTCATCACTGTGTTTGGTATCATCGGCATGTGGGTGATGGTGAATTATGTCCACGAGAACTGGCTGTACTTTATTCTAATTAATGGCCTATCTATTTATGTTTACCTGCGTAGGAGAATGTATCTAGGCACAGCAATGTTCGTTCTTTATTTCATCATGGCTTGTGATGGATATTTCAAACTAGGCATATTTACATGATGATTCGTATTGCCATCACCGGTCCTGAAAGCAGCGGTAAAACAGCATTGTCTGAGTATTTGGCATCTCGTATAGAGAGTGCTTTGTTGCTTCCTGAATATGCACGTGAATACCTTGAGGCTAAGCCTATAGGTTATGAATACAGCAGTGATGAGGTGGTTCATTGTGCTGAGGTAACACATCAACGTATTGTGGAAGCATTGTCTCAAAGGGCGGATGTGCTCATTTGCGATACGGATTTTTATGTCCTGGACATTTGGCATCGCGTAGTCTTTGGTGAGAAGAATCAAAGAATCATGGAACTCAAACAATCTCATTGGTTTGACTTGTATTATCTCTGCAAACCTGATATTCCTTGGGAGTATGATCCATTACGTGTAGATGAGCACAACCGTGATGAATTGTATGCGCTCTATGAACAACATATTAAAAGTGATAATAACCCCTACTATGTGGTGCAAGGAAATGATGAGCTAAGACATGCAAGAGTATTGAATCACTTGCTAGAGCGATTCCCTTCTCTGAAGGTCAAAGAAAAATCTTAGATAAGGACTGCGCGCGATGATGAGCCCGGTAATGATTCCAGCCAAATCAGCCATCCAGTCCCAAATATCGCCTGAGCGTTCTGTTGTAAGGTAGGCTTGTATCCACTCAAGGAGAGCTCCATAAACCGCGCAGCATATCAGTACAACTACAAAAGCAGAGAAAGTAATCTTAGATGCGCTAATGGTAGTATAACACCTTCCCGCCAAGAAGCTCATAACGGCAAACAAGGAGAAGTGAACCAACTTATCTGCATGCGGAATTTGCAGGAGCGGTTCATCTTTGGGAAGATCGACTTTTATAACGTGAAGACAAAAAACAATAGCCGCCCACAAGAAGGTGGCGGCTATTGCTATGGTGGTGTTATTCAATTTTTTCTTATTGGAAAAATCTTAAAGAGATGCTTCATATGCAGCGGCATCCATCAAGTTGTCCAAATCTGAAGGAGAAGACATTTTCACTTTAATCATCCAGCCTTTGCCATATGGATCATTGTTAACTGCAGCGGGATCATCTGCAAGGTCCGGATTCACTTCAAGTACTTCACCTGCAACAGGCATGAACAAATCGCTTACAGTTTTCACCGCTTCAACGGTACCAAAGATGTCATGTGCTGCGAGCGTTTGACCTTGCGTTTCAATTTCTACAAATACGATGTCGCCCAATTCGCGTTGAGCAAAATCTGTAATTCCAATTATTGCGATGTCGCCTTCAACACGTACCCATTCGTGATCTTTAGAGTACTTTAAATCTGCAGGAAAAGTCATTGTATTTCGTGTTTTGAATTTGTGCCAAAAGTAGCAGAATTCAAGCATCAAAAAAGTGGTGTGTTCGTTATTCAGAATGAATTGAAATCAAGACAATTGGATAGCTCGAAGGCCTGTAACTGCGAATGTTCTACATTAGCCCGGCAAATTTTTATACTCAATGAAAATGGATTTGACCACATCACAAATTATCGTGTTGATACTTGTCGGACTCATGGCCGGATTGATGAGCGGATTTGTCGGTATTGGTGGCGGTGTTGTAATCGTACCGGCACTCATCTATTTTCTTCACCTC
This sequence comes from Flavobacteriales bacterium, assembly GCA_036562565.1. Classification (GTDB taxonomy): domain Bacteria; phylum Bacteroidota; class Bacteroidia; order Flavobacteriales_D; family Sanyastnellaceae; genus DATCJY01. The sequence goes on from DATCJY010000062.1 coordinate 26,344, forward strand.
AATCAGATGCAGGCTCAAGGTATCACACTGGCCGTTTTGGTGATGCCGGTCGGTATCCTTGGTGTGATGAATTATTACAAAGCCGGGCACGTCAACTTCAATTATGCCTTGCTCATTGCAGTCGGATTTATAGTCGGAAGCTATTTCGGTTCGCGCAGTGCACTCAAACTTCCTGAGTATAAAATCAAATTCTTCTTCGCCTTGCTAATGTTGTACATGGCAATCTCCATGCTTTGGAAAAGCGGTATGAAGTGGTTCGGTCCACAATCTTAATGAGTACTGTGGCTTATCACTCAAAACCTTTCTGGTCGATGAGATAAATGAGGGAGGCCATTGCGGCTGCGCCTAAATCGAGCTCCCGTTTGTTGACGTTCTCGAACACATCGTTGTTGGAGTGATGATAATCGAAGTAGCGATTGGTATCCACCCACAACCCGAACAAGGCGGTCTTTCCGTTCTTCAATGGTGAAATATCTACACCACTTCCACCTCTGCGCAAACGGGTGAGGTTATATGGTTCAATCAGCGGTAACCATCTCTGCAGCACGGCATATTGTTCATCGGTGATATCTGTATTGAATCCAATAGGTGTGAATCCTCCATTATCTGACTCGATGGCTGCTATGTGTTCTTCACCTTTTTCACGAGCCATACGGGCGTAGGTCTCACCACCGTCATTGCCGAATTCTTCATTGATGAACAATACTGCACGAATGGTGTGTTTGGGTTTATATCCTAAGGCTTTTAGCGCACGGATAATTTCAATGCTTTGAACTATGCCGGTACCATCATCGTGCGCGCCTTCACCAATGTCCCATGAATCAAGGTGACCACCAACCACGATATATTTATCCGGAAACTCAGTTCCTTTTATCTCAGCGATCACATTTGCTTGATCACGTCTTTCGAACGCTTGTGCGGATAAGTAGTAAGTAAAAGTGAGTTCAGGATTCTCTTTCAGCGCAGCGGCCAAAGCTTGTGCGTCTACACTGCTTAGAGCGGCAGCGGGAATTTTGGGAATGCTATCGTTGTATTGCATTCCTCCGGTGTGTGGAAATTTATCTTCTGCGGTAGTCAGCGAGCGTATGATACAGCCTACGGCTCCATATCGAGCTGCTTCAGCAGCTCCATTGTTGCGGATTGGATAGGCCCTACCGTATGCTGCACCTGTGTTGATGAGAAACGGGTCCATCCCTTTGTTGAAGAAGACGATTTTTCCTTCAATGTTCTTGCGCCCGAGTTGCTTTAACTCATCAAAGGATTTTACCATTACAACTTTGGCCGTGAGGTCTTTGCCATCCGTGCCGATGGAACCTCCTAGAGCAGTTAATTGCACGGAGGTACGCACTCCGTTGGAATCAAAATAACCATACTCAATTCTGCCGCGTGTCCAATGTGGAACATTCACAGGCATTAGAAATACATTATCCGCATTCGTCTGGCGCAATGCTTCAGCTCCCCATTCTATGGCTCTATCGGCATTGGTGGAGCCAGCAAAGCGGTTACCAATCTCCTTACACAAATATTGCAGATTGCTATACGCTTGCGAATGGTTCAAGATCTCGTAATAGATGGAAGCAATCATGCTGCTGTCTGCATTGGAAGTTTGAGCAAACGAGGAGGTTGTGCTCAACAAAATGCAGAGAAGTAATGGATAGATTCTGCGCATATGGTGAATTAAATCATGAAAGAACCGTTGTTAATGTCAATGCCCTGACCGGTGATGGATGTTTGCTCATTGGTGAGTAAGAATTTTACCAACGCAGCAATTTCACTTGGTTGAGAAATACGATTGAGCGGTACATAAGACATCTGTTCTGCAAAGCTTTGTTCGTATGGAACGCCTTGCAAATTGGCTAATCGCTGAATGCTGGTCTTAGCCATTTCTGTTTCTACCCAACCCGGCAATATGGCATTGACCAATATTTTATCACTAGCCAATTCCAAAGCCAATGCCTTGGTAAGGCCTAAGAGTCCTGCTTTTGCGGTGCAATAAGCCGTGTAACCGGGCACACCAAATCTTGCCAGACAAGATGAGGTCATTACAATGTTGCGATATGTTTCAGTGGAGCTTTTCAAATATGGCAACAACTCCTGTATCGTGGTATAGGTACCGGTGAGATTCACATGGATGATTTTGTGCCATTTGTCTTGATCGCCATAGATGTTTTCTCCTCCTAAACCAGCATTGGCAAACACGCCTGAAATGTTCAGGGATTTAGCATTGGCGGCTTCAAGGTGTTTGCGCCACATGGATTTGTCGCAGATGTCCATTGCGAAGTAGAGATGTTCACTCGGCCGGTCCAAAAGTGAAAGTGTTTCTTTCAAGTTGGATTCTGTTCTTGCTACCAGAATGAGTTTTGTGTCGGGTACTTTTGAGAGTGCAATAGCGGTTGCTCTTCCTATACCTGTACCTGCACCGGTTACCACAAAGGATTTTATCATAAATAAAATATGTGTCCGTTAATTGTAGATATATAAATAAGGTTCTTGGTAGGAATAGGCGTAGGTTCTAAGTGGATAGGCTGTAGGACCGTTTACAATGCTCCCATCCATGATGAGCCATTGTGAATTGGAACACGGGTCCTGTATGATGACCCCATCATCCATCACCACTACAGCGCAGTTGTCTTCAGGACGGTAGGGGCTATGACGTTCTAAGATTACAAATTCGTTTTCGGTTTTGCGGTAGATGATGATGCCTCGCGATCCGCCTGTATGATATACCCAACCACCCGGTACTTGCAGATCAAAGAACTCAGGTGCCAAGACATTAATGGTGCGTTCAAAAGGTACATTTGGAACAAGGCCTTGCTGTTTATCCCGACAGCGAGATGATAACATGGCTATACCCATCAATATCAACAAAGCCTTCCTCATCATATGATAACGAAATTTTTAGAGATTGCTAAAATACACAGGAAGATAACGGTCTTCTGCTATTGCAAGTATGTATCGGTGATTAAACCAATCCATTTCGAAAAGCAAATGAAACAAGTCCTGCAAGATTCTTTGCACCAATTTTAGCCATCAAGCTAGTTCGAATGCCTTCTACGGTTCGGGGTGAGAGATGTATTTCTTCCGATATCTGTTGGGAAGTCTTTTCTTCGCATAACAGGATCAATACCTGTATTTCTCGCTCCGTGAGATCTGCTAAGGTTTTGAAGGAAGGTTTTTTGTGCTTTTCAAGCAATATCTTTTTATAAGAAGCAGGTGTAACTACCTCGTTGAAATAATAACCGCTCTCCATGATGGTTTCCATGGCAAGAGCAATTTGTTTGGGGTCTGAATTTTTCAGAATATAGCCGCTAGCCCCTTGTTGGATAGCATGGGCGATCATGTTGGGCTCATCTTGCATCGATAGGATGAGCACATGTGTGTTGGGATATTTTTCGTTTACGAACTTGGTGGCAACGAGTCCATTCATCCCCTCCATGGATAAATCAAGTAGCACAATGTCCACTTCATGTTCTGCCAATTTATCCAAGAGCTCATTACCATTTTCTGCTTCAAATACGAATGATAGATTTTTATAAGGTTGGAGAATCATCTTCAGACCTTGTCTGAAGATTTGGTGGTCATCTACAATAGCGAATCGAATAGGATTCTTCGATTTATTCATTCGGGAGAGGTATGAAAACCAAAATTCGATAATAATCTTCTATCTTCAAAAACTCGATTTGTCCGTTGACGATGCGCAGACGGTTCTTGATGTTTTTAAGTCCCTGTCCTTTAGGTGATTTAGAGAGCTCTTCAAATTGTTCATTGGTCATTCCGTTGCCATCATGGATGAGAATGATGCGTATGCGGCTATCTAGGTTGAGGGTGAGTGTGAGATGAGTGGCATTGGCGTATTTGGTAATGTTCGTCAGCAGCTCTTGAACAACACGGTACACGTGTAATTCTGCGTAGCTCTCCATACGCGGAATATCCCGATAAACTTCAAATGTCGCTTTGATTGTACCGCTCTTATTGAGTATTTCAATCATATTCTCAAGAGCGGATTGCAACCCAAGGTTTATCAATGTATTGGGCTGGAGTTTGTAGCTCACCATCCTGATTTTTGATAAGCTGTCATCAATGAGCTTTTTGGAAATAATGATTTGCTCTGCCGTGATGTTGTTGACATCGGCATTGAGAAAAAGACGTGCACTGGAAAGGGTTGCGCCAACATCATCGTGTAATTCTTGGGCAATGCGCTTTCGTTCTTCTTCTTCACTTTGTATGGAGGCTTTGAGTACTTCCAGCTCTTTTTGTGCATTGAGGAGCTTTAAGTCGAGCTGATGTTTGATGACTCTTCGCTGATAAAGCACCACAAATAATATCACACCAATAGCCATGACAAGCATGGCAATGAGCATGATGATAAAGAAGGGTTTAATCTCCATATTTAGCATAGAGACGAAGACCAATACCTATTAACACGTATCGAATGATGTTGATAAGGATGTAAAAGTACCACCAAACATTGACGTTAAAAGCGGTTTCGTCTTTGAGGATTTCAGGAAGTGCAAATACAATGCTGCTGGTGGAAGCGTAGATAAAAACCCCACTGATAATCCAGAATGCTCCGGACTGTTCAATGAAGTGATAATTCTGAAGTCTCAGTATTCTCCAGTAGGAGATGAGACACAGAACACTATAAGTGATGCACAGAACACTCGCTCCAAAGCGATTGAATACCATGAAGCGCGATTCAGCTCCTTCGTACAAAAACCAGAAGAGCAGTAGAAAGGTGATTAACCAATAAAACCATCGGGGTTTGGCAGCTAGGAAGTTGATAAAGAAGGCTGCGAAGAAGAAAATTTCAAGGGCCAGGAATAGATTCCCGGCCCATTGAATGTTCTGGTTAAAGTAGACCTTCATAACTGATGTACTCCAGTCTATAAGTATTGCGAGAATTGCGTAATACCACATTGGGTGATTTCTCGCTTGCCTCCCTAATATCGCGGCAAATAGCGGTGAGCAAAGCGATAGTATCATCAAAATCGGTTTCAACTCCATATGAGCTTGAGGTAGCTAATTTTCAAGGCATTAAATTTGAAATATTCCCGTAATAAATTGCTACATCAAGTCCATTGTAGGCTACAAATACGACCGATTTTTTCCCTCTTTCATCAAGGCCGAGAGAAAACTCATAGCTCGCGGCATTGTTCCAATAGGCCAGTCCTCTAAACAAAGCCAAACTGTATTGATGGGTGGCCCTTATTGCTTCCAACTTTAAATCAAGTTCATCATTGGTTGTTGCCTTCGGGTCGTATTGCCAACTCTTTTCTTCACAATTCTCATGATAAGCACATAACGCTTCCCCACTCATCCTTAGCATTGTTGGAGGATTTCCTCCAAAATAATTCTGCAATCGATTTTCAAATTCTTCTTTGCTAATCTCGTGGGTCGACAATACCGTTTGCCATACTGCCGGGTCGTTACACGATTGATTGTTGTGCTCTTCGTTTGTCATGGATAGTGTGTGAAAAGAGTCAGATAGTTTTTAGTTTTTCAGCTCTTTTACTAAGACAAATATTGGGGTTTATTTGATTTCCATGCAATACCCATTAGAGGTTAGGTCGTAGTTGGACTTTACGAAACCCTTATAAAATCACGGCCATGCGTAGAACTACGTATTGAAAATGCGTAGTTCTACGTATAAAGATTTCTCAAATTTTTTATCTTAATTGGACTTCAAGAACCGGAATTTTAATTCCCGGTGTGTTATTGAATGACGTTTTTCTTGGGTATACCGGCAATGAAATCCTTCAAATAAAATGGTTCGAAATACGCGGTATCCTCGAATAGACCTTGGTTATAACAGTGAGTTGCTCCCTGGGCCATCATTGTAACTGAGGGAAAGATAGGCAAAATTCGGTAACTACCCGGCATCAAAGTATCGCACTTTTGTGCCCCATCACCAACGAGTACGGTCGCTTCGGGTGTGAATCGGCTGAGGAACTCTTTGTCTACTATTTGTGCTCGGATGTCTTCTATTAAGGTCAGCTCTGCATCATAGAGCGCATAATACACCTCCATGCGCCTTGCATCTATCATGGATAAGAAGTATTGAGCATCGGGTTGCACTTGTCGGGCGTGCCATGCCAACATCCATGTTGTATCCAAGGCAATCAACGGAATATTTAGCGCGAAGCATAAGCCTTTGGCCGCAGAAACGCCAATGCGCAATCCGGTATAGGAGCCGGGACCTTTGCTCACCGCTACGGCATCCAGTTGATTCATTTCAGTGCCGGTGTGATCCAACACTTCTTTGATGAAGCTGTGCAGTTTTTCGGCATGGATATATCCTTCCGCACTCATCTCCACGTGATATACCAATTGACCGGCAACGGATAATCCAACAGAACAATTCTTGGAAGAAGTCTCTATCAGCAGGATGCGACACATAAGCGGCAAAGGTCATACTTATTTGCTCACTTCCGATGTTTTCACCTTCACTTTGTCTCCGGAGCGCAAGGTTCTGGCCAGTAAATCATAAGGACCAGTAATGACGAGCTCGCCTTCTTCCAAGCCTTCTAACACCTGGATATAGGTGTCATCCTGAATGCCGGTTTTCACTACTTTCAATTGAGCGGTTTGTGATTGCTTATCAGTCGTAAAAACAACAAGGAAAGGTTCGTTTCTGCTTGATGTGGATGAAGTTGTGGCAGTTTGTTCCATTTTCGCTTTGTATCGCTGCGATGGTGATACGGACATGGTGTCGCTGCGAGTCGTTACGGCTTTGATGGGTATGCTTAAAACATTGTCAGCTCTATCGGTAATGATGTCTACAGTGGCGCTCATACCGGGGCGAAACGGTGAAAAATTCTCAGGTTTTCCCTCAATGTATTTTGCATAAGACTCCGGCAGAATCATCACTTTTACTGAGAAGTTGGTGATCTGGTCCATGCTCATTACTGCAGCTCCAGTTGCGTTGATTGCGCTGTTGCTGATTTCTGTTACAACGCCTTTGAATTTTTCATTGCGGTAGGCATCCACTTCAACGGTAGCGGTGTCTCCCATTTTCACTCTTACGATATCGCTTTCGTTGACTTCCACATTTACCTCCATGGTATTCAAAGCGGATATCTTCATTATAATATCACCGCTCATCATGTTGTTGCCCAATACGGTTTCACCAAGCTCTTTGGAAAGCATGGTAACAGTACCGGTCATAGGAGCGAGAATTGTTGTTCGTTTGAGGTTATCAGAAGCTTCTTTCACTCCGGCTTCCGCACTTTGAATCGCAAACTGTGCGCTGGCGACACTTTCATTGGCAGCTGTTACCTCAGCTTGTGCAGTGAGATATGAGCTCTGCGCATTTTCCATTTCGGCTGTTGAGATGGCACCTTCGTCATAAAGCTTCTTCTGGCGTTTGTAGTTGAGCTCGGCTACATTGAATTGTGCTTCAGCTTGGGCGAGTCGTGCCTTTGCACTGCTCAGGCTACTTCTGGAGCTGTTCAATGTTGCCATGGCTCTGTTATATGCCGAGGTATATAAATCGGGATTGATTCTCACCAAAAGCTGACCTTGTGTAACCAAGTCGCCTTCTTTCACAGGCAATTCCACGATTTGTCCGGATACTTCGGACTGAATCTTAACCTCGGTCTGAGGTTGGATTTTACCACTGGCAGAAACGGTTTCTTGAATGTATCTGCGAGTAACCTGTTCGGTAGTTACTTCTTTGGCATCATTGCCTTTGCCCAACGCCTTTATCAGGAGAAGGACCACTAGAATTGCTGCTGCAATCCAGAGTATGCGTTTCCATTTTTTGTTCATGTTCAATTCAATCGAATGGATTTACCTTCATAGAACTCTAACATTTTCAACTTGAAAATGTACTCGTATTTGCTGCGTGAAAGAGTGGCTTCAGCGTTTTGCAATCGAATCAGTGCATCGTTGTATTCCACGGCAGTGGCGCTTCCTTGCTCATAGCGCGCCTTTACCCAGTCATAGGATTTTTGACTGGCTTGCACACTAATCAAACTGGATTGATAGGTGGATAATGCTGCAACGGCATCTGCATACGCTTTGTAGATAGCTTGCTCTAAGTTTTGTTTGGTTTGCTGAAGTTGTAGCTCGGCATTGATGGCGTTGATTTCTGCGCGTTTATTGGCTGCACGCGCATTTAGACCATTGAATAGCGGAATGTTTAGCGTAAAAAATAATTGCTTGTTGATGTTGTCGTTCAATTGGTCTTTGAATGGTTTTACTTCATATCCATAAACCATTTGTGGAATTGACCACACCATGTCGCCTGAACCGGCAACCGTTCCGATGGGATAGCTCACAGGTGTGCCGGGCCCGGTTGCTATCATAGCCGCTCCGGAATAACCGGTTCCGTAAGAAAAGCTAGCGTTGATAGTTGGACTATAGCTGCCAAGCGCGATTTTTTTACCGAGTTCTGCTGAAGCAACTTTCAGTTGGGCGCTCTTTATCTCCGGAAAATGTTGTACTGCTGAGGAGACGATGGTGCTCGGGCTGTCCGGTATTGTGATTTCTGTGTTGATGTCAATTTGAGGGTATACAATATCAAAGCTATCGGCATTGTGCAGGTCGAGCTGCAGCAGTTGCATGAGATTGAGTTTTGCCAAGGTGAAATTGTTTTGTGCGGCTACGTAGTTGGCTTGGTCTGCGGCTTGTTGTGCTTGAATATCGTTCAGGTTTCCTTGTGCCAATTGACCTGCTTCGTAGAGTTTGGCGATGCGGTTAGCTTGCGCTGTAGTGGCTTCTAATGTGCGTTGGGCTATTTCCATGAACTCTTTATTGAGCAAGATGTTCAAATATGCTGATGCCAAATTGAGCGCCATATCGTTCTGCGCTTTCTCAAAATCTTTTTCGCTTATTAGCGTATTGACTTGGGCTTGGCGCCAGCTATTGTATTGCTGAAGGCCTCCAAAAAGTGTCAAGCTGGATGAAATCCCGAAGTTGTTGGTTTGAATCCTAGAGGATGCGAACTGGTTGGTAAAAGGGTCTATTCGCTGCCCCCAGTTATAGCCGTGTCCGGCTTGCGCGTTGAGCGATGGTAAGAGACCGGCCCATGCTGTCATTTCATTAGTTTCAGAGAGGCGGATGTTCTGCTCACTCATTTTGAGCGCGAGATTGTGTTCTTGGGCGTATTTGATACAGTCTTCAAGCGACCATTGTTGTCCAAAGGAAAACAATGGGACCATACTAAGAAGACACATGATGAGCCGTAAGGTCATAGTTGTTTTTGTGAAGATAGTTGTTAAGCAAACGTAGGAGTATTGAGGTTGAGTGGGCATGTGTTTTTTTCTCAATGGTCAATGGCTCTGACAAAAGGATATTGAGCTCCATGAAAAAAGGCTTGTTAATCCAACAAGCCTTTTTTCATCTGATTTATTTTTCAATGATTTCTATTTCAACTCTTCGATTGGCTTCAACTTGCCAGTCTGTTTTTGGGTCGGGATATATCATTTGTGTATTTCCCGCTCCGCGTGCTTCCATGCGCTCTTTGGCAATTCCATGTGACACGAGATAATCAATTACCGCTTGTGCTCTTTTCTCAGTTGCCTTCTTATAGAAGGAACTGCTCTTCTGGTCTTTTCCGGCAGGGCCATTGGCATGACCAATCACTGCAATGCGAACTGTAGGATTGAGCTTCATGAATTCTACCAGTTCTTCTAAAGCGGGAGTTGATTTGTGATAAATCTGCGTGTCATCGCCTAGGAAGGTGATATCAGGGCTCGCTTTGGCGCCAATGGCTATTGGGCGCAATTCTATGCGCTCAATGTGTTCACTGGACTCATCAGGCCAGAAGGTATGCGTGTGATACATATATCCCGACTTGACAACAGAAACAGTGTAAATACGGTATTTCTTCAGTGAAAGCGTTGTATCGCTGAGGTTTTTGAACACAACTGTTTTTCGAGGATTCAAACCTCTTACGCGCACATCGGCTTCCATGCTTTTCTTGGTTTTACTATCCAATACCAGCAATCGCATCTTTTGGTCCTCGATTTCCATTCGAGTGGAATCGATTGCCTTTTCGGTAGTAAACTGTGCAATAGCAGGTGATGAAAAGATTACCAATCCAACAACAACTAAACCTATAACTTTATGGTACAATTTCATCGGTGACTACTTTAATCTAATTCAAAAGTTAGGAGTACAGGATTTCAAATATCGCACCATTCCGATAATTTTCCAAGAATGGGCCTTACAATCTAATCAGGAGCGGAAGAAAGCGGCAATTTTTTTGCGGAAAAAAACAAATGCCAGTGTCCCCAGCAGAATATAGGGGGCAATCATTATGTAAACAATTCCTGTATTGAGGCTCTCACCAATTCCTTTGTTCTCTTGTGCTGCTTTTTCAGCTGTTTGGCGGCACATAGCGCATTGTGCTTCTGCCGAGTCTGCAAACAAAAACAAGAATATTAAAGAAAGGACAGTAATGAAGATGACTTTTTTCATGATGGCCAAAGTTAAGTGATTTAGAAGTTGTAGTATGGACTAATCATCAAATAAACGATTACCCCTGTAATGGCTACGTACAGCCAAATGGGCAATGTGATTTTGGCCAATCTCTTGTGCTTGTCAAAACGCTCAGCCAATGCCCGGGTATAAGAAACCAATACAAACGGTACTACCATGGCAGAAAGCAATATGTGGGTCAACAAAACAAAGATGTATAATCCCCTGTATGGCGCATCGTGCGGATATCTTGTGCTGTCGGTGGTGGAATGATAACTCACGTAGAATATCAAAAAGATGACAGAAAGGACGAGTGCTAAGGTCATCAGGTTCTTGTGCAGTTTGATATTCTTTTTCTTGATAGCTATGAACGCAGCTACCAGAACAACGGCTGTGGTGCCATTGATCGTGGCATTGAGCATTGGAAGTTGATTGAGAAAAGAGCGAAGCCCGCTGTTGGCTGCCTCAAGCTTGGGCATGAAGTAGAGAATCGATACCACAATCGGGATAGCAAGTGATGCAATGATGATAAACAGGCGCGCTTTTTTCTCTGCAGGGGTCATAATTGATGTCTTATTTTGAGTGAGCTTTTTCTTCGTTGAGCAATTTCTCAATATCGAGTAATAAGCGGTCTACTTCTTCAGTGGAAGTTCCGTCATAATATCCTCTGATGTGCATTTGCGAATCGATAAGTGTGAACTTATCGGTATGGAAGAAACCACCTTGTGCAGTATCACTTGGAAATGCTGTGAGCATATAACCGTCTTCAGCCTGATAATAGATGTCATCGGCTTTGCCGGTAACAAAGTTCCAGTTGCTGTAGTCGGCTCCGAGACGGTCACCATAAGCTTTTAGCACTGACGGTGTATCGCGTTGCGGGTCAACGGTGTGGGATAACAACCACACTTTGTCGCTCCAACCGCGGCTTTTAAGTTCTTGCTGGATACGCACCATTTGTGCACTCAGCATAGGACAAATTGATGGACAGGTGGTGAAGAAGAAATCAGCTACAAAGATTTTTCCTTTATAGGTATGGTGCGAAACCTCCATGCTGTCCTGATTGATGAAGCTGAACTTGGGAATGGTGTAGTAAATAGTGTCGGCATAAGTAACGCCATTGGCATCAGTGCCCAACAGGATATCGGGTTCGCCTAGATAAGGCAAGGTTTCGCTTGTATGCGAAGCACCAGCTTCAGGTTTTGAATCGCTACAGCCGAATCCCAATATTGCGATTACCACAACAGAGAAAAGACTATTTCTTAGCCTTATTCCTTTTTCGTTCATCGTATTTCCTTTTATCAGATTCTTTTTTAAGCAGTGCCATGTCCTCCATGGCATCTTGAATATGGTATTCTGTGTTGCCATAGAGTCCGCGAATTTGGCCATTTTCGTCTACCAATCGAAATCTTGCTTGTGTCTTCAAATCTGTAATCAGAAAACCGTTTCGGATAAAGGATTGCATAGCCTCTTGGTCACCGGCAAGGTAATCCCACTTATGGGGATAGATGTGGTATTTGGCGCTGGCACGGATGTATTCTGCGCGAGCGGCTTGATGGTCGATATCGCAATCGGTGCTGAATACTACGATGCGCAAATCGGGTTCGCTTTTGTACTTGAAGTCGACATTGAGCAAGCGCTCGGTGATTTTTACCAAATGAGAATCTGCCATGTTGTAAAAAGCAGCCAGCCATATCTTGCCTTTGAGCGAATCTTTGGTAATTACAATTCCATCCTGATTGGTAAACGCAAAATCAGGCAGTGTGTAGGCGCTGGTGTCAGTGCCCTGTAAACTCTCCGGTCCGTAGTAGGGCAGTGTTTTGAAATTGTGCTTGCCTGCAAAACCAAAGAACAATAACCAAAAGAGTGGAAACAAAAAAAGTACACCGCCTAAGCCGATGTACTTTTTCCATTTATTAGAATTAGACATTGTCCCTTTAATTCCTCAATCAACCTAAGAATGTGTGTAGACCTTGAACTGCAAGACCCTCATAAAGCCCGATGAAAATCAGATAAAGCATGAACAGGGAGTACGGCAATAGAAGCACATACTTGAGGTTTTTGCGCTCATCACCAAGGTGCATGAAGATCAATACGATATATGCAGCCTTCACCAAGGTAAGGATAATGAATCCGAGTTTGATGGTTTCCCACATAAAGGTGCCGTTTCTTTTGAAGAATACACCCATGAAAATTTCAACGATTGTGAGGACAGCAAGAATGGCGGTCACCATCCAGATTTTTTTGCGGATAGTCACACCTTCTTCTTCACTATGCTTGGCATTCAACGCATAGCTCTCGTTAACTATTAAATCGTCTCTTTCTTCCATCGTTATTGTAATGTGTTACGTTCTAATTTTTTTGTTTCCTTAAATGAGGTAGAAGAAGGTAAATACGAATACCCAAACCAAGTCTACGAAGTGCCAGAACAAACCAACTTTCTCTACCATTTCGTAGTGACCTCTCTTCTCAAATACACCTTTCAATGCCATGATGAAAACAACGAGGTTGATGATCACCCCTTGGCATACGTGGAAACCGTGGAAACCGGTGATGAAGAAGAAAAAGTTAGCGTATTGTTGTTGAACTGCGTATTCGTTTTTCTTCATGTTAGCTCCGAACACAACTGAGTGCTCTACCATGCTGTTCATGAGTTTCTCCGCATCGGCACCGGTAACTTTCATGTTAGCATAGTCTTTACCGTCAATGCGCTCCAACACATATTTATTGAGTATGAGTTCGAGGTCGTATTCTTTTACTGTCGCAGTAGCGTGCTCCGCTCCGTGAGTGTGACCATGATGACCGTGATTATCGTGTGCAGTGGAAGTGATAACCACTTTACCGTTGCGAACTTCAATCTTGTCACCATGCTCCAAAGCGTGCTCATAAGCATGGCCGAGCTCAGATGGGAAGTGTACCCAATCGCCTGTCTTAAGGCTCATAGGAAGCGTTTCACCTTCTGGGCTGGTGGTGTTTACAGTAATGGGTTGATTAACTTGGAATCCTCCACCTGAACCGTGAATAAAGTGAGCCCACTCCCAAGCCTGAGAGCCAAGGAATATGAGACCACCCAAAACGGTGAGTCCTAACCATTTGATAACGCCTTTCTTATCCATGCGGTGACCTGCTTCCACAGCAAGTACCATCGTAACAGACGATACGATAAGGATAAAGGTCATGATTGCCACGTAAATCAGAGGATAGGCTCCTGACAAGAATGGAAGAGCTTGGAAAACTTGTTCTCCAACAGGCCATGGATCAGCTGAAGCATGACGGATAAATCCGTATGCAACAAGTAAACCTCCAAAGGTCAGCGCATCTGACGCCAGGAAGTACCACATCATCATTTTACCATAGCTAATACCGAATGGGGATTGACCTCCACCCCATAGGGTTTTCGTATCGACTGCTTGTGCGTGTCCAGACATATCTTGGCTCAAATATTTTGAGCGGCAAGTTTAGTAACGAAATCCCCTTCAATGTGGATTGGGACTAAAAAAAATGAGCATCCCGTTGTTGTTTATCCAGTTTTATAATGCCCATGGACTGAATGCTTTAGAAATTGGTTGTTGTTTGAACCAATTCTAAATTAGCTATGGAACCAAAATTTGTCAACAATTTACCCCCATCAGCGCTTGAAAACAGGTACTGTACTGCATGGTTCTCCGAACATGATGCTTTTGGCTACGGGCTGTAATCGGGTCACCAATTCCACATAGGCCGATGGTGGAACCGGTTTGTTACTGCATCCTTTTATCACCAAGCGTTTGTCGCGATATGCTTCCAACGGGAGTTGCTGTATCATATCACGGAAGATGATGGTTTCTACCGTTTCCGGTGAACCGAATATGATTTTGCTCGCGATTCCTATGAGCTTGGAAGCCACCAACATATAGGCCCAGTTGGGCACAATGGCATCCGCACTGCAAGTGATGGCAACTATTTTGTCGCGGTATTGCTCCCAATCATTGCTTTTGATGAATTCTCTGAAATCTTTTTCCTTCAAGGCGAGACCTTGCCAGAGATGGTCTTTGATATCGAATACGACACGCTCGCCTGCAGGGTATAGCTCTTCCAAGTCAATGGTAATAAGGCCACTGGAAGCTACTTTGTTTACGATTTCATTCATTGTGTTTCTGCAATTGCTTTTAGATGCACCAAAATTACATCCAAAAGAAACGGGGCGGTTCCGATAGGAACCACCCCGTAACATATCTTTTGAGTTGTGACGATTATTTCAACGTAATGTCGGATTGACCGATTTGATGACCTCCCTCATAGAGGAAAATCTTATATGTTCCTTTCTTGAACTCGTAACCTGATGGCGCAGTGTAGTAAATACATACATCAGTGTCCACTTGTTGGTAGTCGATTTCGCGGGTGACGCTGTATTCAATGTCTTCACCAGCAACGGTAATCAAACCTGAAGACGCTCCGGTAAGTGTTTTACCGTCAGGACCAATGATGCTGAGATAGATTTTTTTGAGTCCGGGTTTCGCAATGTTGTTCTTGCGTACTTTGAAACAAGACTTGATGAGTTCTGTTTTAGAAGCGCGCTCTGTATCAACTTGTTTTCCGCTGTTTCTTTCAAAAAGGGCTGTGTTTTGGAATTCACCTGCACTGAGGACTGAACCTTTGCTCACCATTTCTTTTGTGAGGTTCAACTCGCCTTCCAATGCTTGACCACGCGCTTCAGCGTAGTTGGCGCGTTCTTTTTCAGCATTGCGCTCTGCAGTCAATCGCTGATTCAATTGGTTCAAAGAATCAATCTGATAGATGTAATTTTTCATGATTTTGCGCAAGGTCTCTGCTTCAGCTTTCAACTTGTTGATATCGTAATCCTTGTTCTTTACTTTTTTGAGCAATTCAGCCAATTGGTTTTCTTGCTCATCAATTTTAGCCTGCATTTCTGCATTGTTTACAGTCATGGTGTCGTACTTGAGCTTCATCGCTTCCAAGTCAACAGCCAAAGCCATTCGCTCTTCATCGAGGTTGGCATATTCTTCTTTTATATAGACGTATTCTTTATCCTTATTATTCATCGAATAGGCCATCCATGCCACTACACCAAGGAGGAGGGCGATGATCACTACATACACTTTGTTACTCATGGGACGTAATTTTAATTGTTTGATTTTTTATGCAGATATACTTTGATTCAAGGGCGAATGTATGTTTGCTCCAAAGCTGTTTTGGTGCATAGGTAAGCCAATTTATTAAGGGGGAAATGTTTCTTGTTGTTGATTATAAAAATAAAAAAATTAAGTATAAACCGAAACCCTTTTATATTTGCGCCCCGTTTAAGGCGGTAGATTTGTGAGAATGGTCCTGTGGCCGAGTGGCTAGGCAGAGCTCTGCAAAAGCTCGTACTGCGGTTCGAATCCGCACGGGACCTCAACAAAAGGAAAGGTTGCTGATATCGGCAACCTTTTTTATTTCAATGAATTAAATTCATTTTTTATTCGCGCTCCTGAAGCCACTTGGGTGTTTTCTTTTTCTTGTCATCCGCTGTTTTTTGAGGTTCAGAGGTCTGTTGTTTCACCGGAGGAGTGGGTTGGTTCTTGGGGGCCGGGTCGGCATCTTCCCACTCTATGGTCATTTTGCTGCCGGGCTTTTGTTCGGGTTCTTCTTTGTAACTTCCTACGTCTTTGTTCTTTTTGAAAAGACCCAATTCTTCTTTGAGTAGGGCTTTTACATTCTGTTTCTCAGCTTGTCTCTCTTGCTGACGGACTTCCCGCGCTACTTCTTTGTCAATTCCAAATGTCGGATTATCAATGGTGCCGCGCATGTATACAAAAAGCTTTTTGCCAAGTCCGTCATCGGCTACCTCATACTCGCGCTCTTTGCGCACCAATACATCTCGAAGATTGAACCCTATCGTATAATCAATCTTGTTGTCGAATGTGTGTTTGCCTCGCGCGGATATATCCAGTGCACTACTCTTGATGTCCATAGCCGGAATGATGATGGTGTTGTTTTTTATCTCAATCACGTTCTCCATTCGGGAGAAGCTGATGTGTTTGAGGCGCTCAGCAAACTTGTCCGCATTCACAAATGGTGCAGAAAGTTTGTTGTTTTTCACATAGGTCGCTACCTGTTGCAATGACTCCAGCCCGATGAGCTGACCGTTGTCTATTGATATATCGATAAGGCTTTCCACCTTGGCAGGATTGATCTCCAACGCTTTGGAAACCGTTGTTCTGAACTGAACATTGGCATTGGTTACTCCCCGCAAATGTGCATCGGTAATGAAGGTTTGATCAAAGTTTTCGAAGGCAGTGAAGAGCTTTTGGATGTTGATGTTCTTCAGCGTTGCAAGACAATTCAACTTGTAGTTGTTGTCTGTGTTTTGGGACATGGCAATCTGTGCATTGAATGTCCCATCAGCAGTTTGAAACGATACGGGGTCAATGGTTAGTTTGAATCCATCAAGAGTGGCAATGCCTTTTACTTGGTTCGCCTCGAACTTGCGGAATATGAATTTATCAATGGTGGTGTTCAGCGCAAAATCAATGCGCTCAGGCAGTTCAAAATAATACTCTGTTTTGTTGGATGTGGAACCGGAGGTCTCCACAAGGTTCGTGAAATCAAGCAATCGCGAATGGAGTTTTGCATTCAGGTAAAGGTGCTCGTTGGTTGTGGTAAGAAATGGGACGAGGTTTTTGATGCTACCGTTGATAGTGAAATCACTTCCGTTTACTTCACCTGAGAAGTTCTTTACGCTTACATCCCGATTGTCAAATGAGATTTCGCTGTCAACCTTTGAGAAGAAGCGATTGGAGTTCTTGAGTTTGGCCTTTGCGTCTTTGAGATGGGCTGTGCCGGTAGTGTTCAGTGCTTTCCAGTTGTAGGCACTGTCAGCTTCAATGTATTTGAGATTGCCTGTGATGCGTGCATGGGCTGCTATATGCCCACTGCATATTTCTAATGTATCCCAAGCAAAGAAGCGTTTGAGGTTTTGCAAATCAGTTTGTGCATTGACCGATAAATCCAACACAGGGTCATTTAGGTTTTTGATAATGCCTTGTACATCTACATAACCCGCTTCCAGTCTGGATTTGATGCTGCGTATCGAAAGCGTATTTTCTTTTTCACCTGAAACGAAGCGCATCTCACATGTGAGGTCATCAAACTTCAAATCACTCGGCTTGTGTCGCAAGACTCCATCGTTCACCACAAAATGTACATCCGTAACAGGAACATTCTTGCCATATGTATTTCCTTTGATTTTTATCTCTGCTCTTACCGAGCCATTTGCATGGTAGTCTTTGAGTTTGGCTTGTTGTGTGGGATTGAGACTGGCCACAACTTCTTTCAGGTTCAGGTCATCACTGTTGATCGTTAAATCAATGCTTGATTTTTCGGATGTATTCACGATGCCATGGATGATGAATGGCATTTTCTCCACTTTCAGTTTGCTTTTCTTGAAAGTGTAAATAGCGTTTTCCATGTTGGCATCCAGCTGACCTTTAATCTCAATGTTTTTGTCAATGGCATAGTCTTCCTTGCCGCTTTTGAGGTGATGTAAACGGCCTTCAAGGCTGACATCCAATGTGAACTGTGAACTGGAGAAATTTCCTTTTCCGACTGCGGATTCAGCGTTGAGCTGCATGAAGAATTCGTTCTTCTTATGGTCAAGTGAAAAGCGCGTATTGTTTAAAGTAATGCGTTGGAGCTCCAGTTTGAAATCATTACTCTTATCATCCGATGTTTTCCAAAAATGCCAGTTGTCAGCGCCTTTGGCATCTACCTTCAATCTTCCCAACGCATTATCAGCTTTAACTGCATGAATGCTGTATTTGCCGCGGAACAAATCAAGCAACCCAAATTCCAAAAAAACTTTATCGGCATAAAACAGCGTGTCGCCCGTCTTAAACGTTTCAGGGATATAGACGTCTTCCACAACAATGGATGCATTGGGAAATGTTTTCCAATAGGTGAGACCAGTTTTGCCGAAGCTCACATCGGTAACGAAATAGTTTTTGGCCTCTTCTTTAGCGAGGGCGATAACATCCTCCTCAAAGTAGCGCAGTACAATGAAAACACCTGAACCAAAGAGCAATACAATGCTCAATAGGCCGATGAGTATGCGCTTGAGAATCTTGTTCACCGCTGTTGTATGATTGAATTGCTACAACTTGTGAAGGTAGAACTGTAAATGGGGATTAAAATTTTGGTAGCCATTTCATTTCTGACAAAGGATTGTTAAAGCGATTCTGATGTTAGCTTATTCCACCAAAGCTCAGAAAACAGAAAGTTATAAATCTAGATAACGGTTTGCACTCGCGCCATGGAGCCACGTTATTTGCACTTTCAAAACATCATCTGAATAATATATGAAACGTGTTCTTACGGGTATTCAAAGTACCGGTACGCCTCACTTGGGCAACATCCTTGGTGCAGTGAAACCTGCTATTGCAATGAGCAATGACCCCGATACAGAGGCATTTTTCTTCATTGCCAATCTACACTCTCTTACAACCATCAAAGACGCAGCAACCATGCGTTACAACACCTATGCGGTGGCTGCTACTTGGCTCGCATTTGGTTTGGATATCGAGAAAAATACGTTTTATCGCCAAAGCGATGTTCCGGAGGTTACGGAGCTTTCATGGTATTTGTCATGCTTCACGCCTTATCCGATGTTGGCTAACGCACATAGCTTCAAAGACAAGAGCAACCGCTTGAGCGATGTCAATGGTGGATTGTTCACTTACCCGGTTTTGATGGCGTGCGATATTCTGATGTATGATGCCAACGTGGTTCCGGTGGGAAAAGACCAACTTCAACACCTTGAGATCACCAGGGATATAGCCAGCTCATTCAATAATAAAATGGGTGAAACATTTGTACTTCCTGAAGCTTCAGTGAATGAAGCGGTGAAGGTGGTGCCCGGTACTGATGGACAAAAGATGAGCAAGAGCTACAACAACTTCATCAATATTTTCTTGAGTGAAAAGGAGTTGAAGGATGTAGTGAACAAGAAGATTGTTACCGATGCCACTGCGTTGGAAGACCCGAAAGACGCTGAAAACAGTGTGGTTTATCAATTGTTCAAATTGGTTGCACCGGCTGAGCGAGCGGCTGAGATGAAAGCAAAACTTGAAGCCGGTGGTTATGGTTGGGGACATGCCAAGAAGGAATTGTTGGATGTACTCATCACTGAATTTGCCAAAGAGCGCGAGTTGTTTAATTATTACATGAACAACACTAAAGAACTTGATGAGAAACTTGCTGTTGGTGCTTTGAAAGCAAGGGCAGTGGCAAAGGCTACGCTTAAACGCGTTCGTGAGAAACTCGGTTATTAAGCTTACGCTAATGGATATAAGAAAGCCCATGCAGCCAGAGCATGGGCTTTTTCATTTCTGAAAGTAAGTAATAGCGAGTGAGCAAAAGGAATGATTTGGTTTTCCCTGGATTGGATTTTCATTTAGACACGCAGCATAATTCTGCCGCTGCTTTCAAACAGTAAAATTTTTATTCCATACCAGGCACACAGTTGCACGGTGGTGAAAAGATGACCTTCGCATGTGGAAGTGAACCCAACAATCGGTCACGTGTGCTATAGTTGAGCTGGTTGTTGAGGATGTCCAGTACTTTCAATTTTTTCAATTCACCCAATGAGTTGGGATAGTAATAAATAGGATTGTCCCACAGGATGAGGTATTGAAGCTCTGTGAGATGATCAATGTTTTCCGGAATCATACCAATGAGGTTGTCGGATAAATCGAGCTTCGTGAGTTGTTTCAGTTGCAGCACGGCCGGTGTAATACTGTCTATCTGGTTGTGGCTGCAACTCAACACTTCGAGGTTTTCCAGCTGCGCTATCTCATCTGGAATCATCGTGATTTTATTTTTATCCAAAACCAACTCCCGCAGATTCTTGAGTTGAAATATTTCTGAAGGCACTTCTCGTAGCTTCAGTTTTACGAGGTGAAGACGGAAGACTTTTTCTGGATTTTCAAGAGCGGAGTCTAAGGAGCGATAAATGCGCAAAGAATCATGGGAAGTAATTTCTGCCTGTTGTGCATAGAGCGAAGGAGCTTGTATTGCAACAAACGCCAGAATAGCTATGTACCTCAAAAATCTCAGCATAAACTTTTGGCCAGCTCTACATCGTTGGCAATATGAACCAACATTTCATCAATCGAGCCAAACTTCTTCTCTTCGCGTATATAATCAACAAATTCAAGAGTAACGGTCTGTCCGTAGATGTCTTGATTGAAGTCGATGATAAAGACTTCGATGGTCGCTGCGGAGTTGCTATGTACGGTTGGGCGCACGCCAATACTCAAAGCACCTTTATGTACCTGACCATTCACATGCACATTCACCGCATATACTCCGTAAGCGGGTACTAGCTTGAACGCATAGTCTACTTGAATATTGGCTGTAGGATAGCCGAATTTGCGACCGTTGCCATCGCCTTGTACTACTTTTCCGGTGAGGCGATATTTATAGCCCAAGTATTTTTCAGCGTCTTTCACTCGGCCTTCCTTGAGTGCCTGACGAATCTTGGTGGAGCTGACATTGATGTCGTCAATTTCATGAGCCGGAATTTCTTTCACGCCAAAGCCAAACACTTCCGATAGCTCCACGAGCGTACTATGGTCGCCTTCTCGGTTGCGACCAAAGCGATGGTCATATCCCACCACAACTGTATGTGCCCCAATGCCCGTCACCAGCAAATCACGCACGTAATCATATGCAGATATGCGTGAAAAATCGAGTGAAAAAGGATAAACGACCAAGTGCTCAATACCTGCCTCTCGCAGGAGTTCTGCCTTTTCTTCAGGAGTGTTGAGCAACTGAATATTGTGATCATCCGGATGGAGCACCATGCGCGGATGAGGATAAAACGTGAGTAGGACCGTTTCGCCATCTACGGCTTCGGCAAGCTGTTTCAATTGTTGGATGATGCTGCGATGACCTAAGTGCACACCATCAAATGTCCCTATGGTTACCACGGGATTTTTGAGCTTCTGTAGGCCGGCAAAACCAGTATAAATTTTCACGAGGGCGAAAGTAAGTAGAAGAATGAATAGACCTGATGTCTATGGTTCTGCTGTGTGTCTTTCATCATGCTCAACCGTAGTTGGTGCAACGGAAAGGAGCTCAATTTTACTCCACACTCGGTTGCTTCTGCTTCTTCACGGGGATATAACCACCCAATGCCCAAGAGCGTTCTATGAAGGTAATTTGTTGTTTGGCACGGCTTGGCAAGTGGTCTTCCAGCATGATATCGGTGAGGTTGGCCCAACCCACTTGTGCCGTTGCTTGCAAGAAGAAATAATTGAAGAACTCATAGCGGAAACCTGCATGTACACTGGCTCCATAACCTGCTAAGTGTAGTTTGTTCCGATGATGTTCGCCCAAAAAAGTAAAGTCTGTCCATGGCAACATTGCACCCACTGAAGCCGATGCATTCATGGCCAAAACATGCTTTTTGTTTGCTGATTCGTAGAATGGAATACGCTGTTCAATAGCCAAGCGAATAAAGTTGAATCCATCGCTGTGGTGATAATCCATAAAGCCCGGATCATAGAGCATGTAAGTGTTGTTGAACGTACCGGTATAATTGGGTGCGATGTATTTCTCTGCATCAATGTAGCCGTCTATTCCCACCACTTGGGTTTGAATGATGTGGTACTTCATATGGTCCCAGCCCAAGGATAGTGCGGTGTTGTCCTTAATGTAATAACCAAGGCGAAAATTGAACTGAGGAACCGTGAATTGTGTGGGATCAAAATAGACTTTTCCAAATTTCTCAGGCATGTCCTCAGCGGCTACATCGAAGAGCGTGAAGTCAAATCCTTCGCCCTTGTAATGAATGTCACTGCGGTTATAATAGGCACGATTGTAGCCCCAGGTTACAAACAAATTTCCTTTCTTTGAATTACCGGTAGGAATTAAACCTCCAAGCCTTTCCTGTGCGTGCGACTGGATAGCGAAGGTCAACGCAAGAACAACCAATAAACGACTCACGGTGAAAATAAATTTTGAGCAAAATTATTCTGTTCTTCATGAAAGAGGGAAAAGAAAAAAACAAAGAGAAAGGTGATGAAGGTGAGGCCATGGCAGCTGCATTTCTCGAGCAAAAGGGCTACACCATTCGTGAACGCAAATGGAAATATGAGCGTTACGAGATTGACCTCATTGCCGAGAAGGCTGATGTCATTGTGTTTGTGGAAGTTAAGCTACGTTATAGCGATACTTTTGGTGAACCATGGGAAGCAGTGAACAAAGCCAAACGACAGAAGATTTGTGCCGGAGCCGATGCTTACATTCATCAATATGATATTTATCAGGAGCCGCGATTTGACATTATTTCAATTATCAAATCAGGAAGGGAGTTTCGTCTAGAGCACATTGAAGAGGCTTTTTGGCCAATGGCCTAGTCTAGTTGGGTGTAACATTCGTTACCATTTGCGTTGCCTTTTTATCGCGAAATTTGTGCATACACTGGAAACTACATTTTCATGACATTCAAAGAGATTATTCAAAGCGAAAAACCGGTTCTTATCGACTTCTTTGCAGAGTGGTGTGGCCCATGCCAAACACTGAAACCCATTCTGGAGGAAGTAAAATCCAAGGTGGGTGACAAAGCCACAA